>CAMDAC010000006.1 GCA_945888325.1 Candidatus Sulfopaludibacter sp. SbA3 | reverse complement strand
CTCCACTGCCGTGGAAGACCATGACGCCCTCGAGCGCGTGATGCTCTATCTTGAGGAGCGCGGCGTGCTGAACCGCGCCCTCGAAGGCCTGCCGTCCACCACCGGCATGCAGGCCCGCAAGGAAACCGGGCAGCCACTCACCCGGCCCGAACTCGCCGTCCTGCTCGCCTGGTCTAAGATCGTCCTGTTCGACGATCTCGTGGCCTCTGACCTGCCGGACGATCCCTGGTTCGCGCCGGTGCTGAAGGCCTATTTCCCGTCGCCCATTGACGGCTTCGAAAAGGCGATGAAGGGCCACCGCCTCCGCCGCGAAATCATCGCCACTGTCATCGCCAACCGCACGTTGGATTTCTGCGGCCCGGTCACCCTCCTGCGCCTGCGCGAACTTACCGGCGCCGCCCCCGCGGAAGCCGTCCGCGCGCTGGAGGCCGCCCGCGAAGTGCTGGACCTCGCCGGCTTCCGCCGCGAAGTCTTCGCCCTCGACACGCGCGTCGCCGCTGATCTGCAGACGGAGCTTCAGCAGGAAGCCGTCCACGCCGCCAGCGAAGCCGCCGGCTGGTTCATCCGCGCCACCGCCGGCAAGTCCATCGGCGACGCCGTCAAGCAGACCCACGCCCCGCTCAACGAGCTCAAGATGGCGCTCGCCGATGTGCAGACGGATTTCCCCGCCTCGCGCATCGAGCGTGATGCCCGCGCCTTCATCAAGCGCGGCGCCCCCGACGCACTCGCCCACTGGGCCGCCGCGATGAGCTATTTTGCGCAGGGCCTCAACATCGTCGCGGTCTCGCAGCAGGCAAAAAAGAAGGTGCCGGAAACCGCCGCCGCCTTCTACGCCATCGGCGACGCCCTCCGGCTTGACCGGCTGCGCGCCTCGGCCCGCGAAGGCCTCGTCAAGGCGCCCTACTGGGACCGCGTCGCCGGCCGCCGCCTGATCTCCGAACTCGTCCGCCTGCAGGCCTCCGCCACCGATGAGGCGCTCCGCTCCGGCGGCGCCGATGCCTGGCTCGAGGCGCGCGGCGAGGGCCGTCGACAGGTGATCAGCACACTGACAGCCCTCGGCAAGGACCGCGCCTGGTCCTTCGCCAAGTTCGCCCTGTCGACCGACGCCGTCCGCCAGTTCATGGGCCGCTGATCCCATGCGGCGCCTCGGTCTCGCGTTCCTGCTCTCGCTGGCTGCGGCCTGCACGGCCACACCCGCGCCACCTGCCGCGCCCGCCGAACCGGCCGCCGCAGAGGCGCCGCCCTCGTTCCGCTGGCACCGCACGGGCGAGGCCCTCTTCGTCTACCACCAGGTCTGGGGCGACTGTGACACCCTCGTCCACACCCACGGCCGCAACGCCGCCTGGGGCCTCTGGGAAATGCCGCTCGCCGAAGTGATCGAACACGGCGCCGAGGAGACGGACGAGGGCACGGCCCTTGTCCGCCTCACCTGCCTTGATGGCTCGGCCTGCATGCGAAAAGGCGCGCTCAGCACCGCCGCCGACCCCATCCGCGACCACGCCATCCCCTTCGGCACCATGGCCCTCGCCCGCCAGTACACCGAAGCGGTCGCCGCCCTCAAAACCGCCTGCCAGCTCCCGAACTGACGCTCGCGGCCGCCGCGCGATTCCCTGCCGCCCCGAAGGCTGCTACCCAGGATGCCATGACCGGCGCGCCCGCCTCCCTCGAAGACACGCTGAAAGCCGCCGCCCTGCGGCTCGGCTTCGACGCCGCCGGTGTCGCCCGCACCGATGAAGCGTGGGAGGCCGGTGCTCGCCTCGCCGCCTTCGTCGCCGAGGGCCGCCACGGCGAGATGCGCTGGATGGAGGACACCCTCGCCCGCCGCAGCGCCCCCACCGCCATGTGGCCGGAGGCCCGCGCCGCCCTCGTCGTCGCGATGAACTACGGCCCGGACCACAACCCGCTCGACACGCTCGCCGAGCGCGAGACCGGCAACATCTCCGTCTACGCGCGGGGCAGGGACTATCACGACCTGATCAAGTCCCGCCTCAAGCTGCTCGCGGGCGAGGTTGCGCAGCTCACCGGCGCCGAAGTGAAAGTCTTCGTCGACACCGCCCCGCTGATGGAAAAGCCGCTCGCCCAGAAGGCCGGCCTCGGCTGGCAGGGCAAGCACACCAACCTCGTCAGCCGCGAGCTCGGCTCCTGGTTCTTCCTCGGCGTGGTCCTCACCAGCGCCAGCCTGTCGCCGGACGCGCCCGAGCCTGACCATTGCGGCTCCTGCCGCGCCTGCCTCGACATCTGCCCCACCGCGGCGTTCCCCGCGCCCTACCAACTCGATGCCCGCCGCTGCATCTCCTACCTTACCATCGAACACGCCGGCCCCATCCCGCGCGAATTCCGCGCCGCGATGGGCAACCGCATCTATGGCTGCGACGACTGTCTCGCCGCCTGTCCCTGGAACAAGTTCGCCGCCAGCGCCTCGGAGGCCGCCCTGTTCGCCCGCGCCGAGCTGAAAACGCCGGGCCTCGACGAACTCGCTGCCCTCGATGATGCGGCGTTCCGCGAAGTCTTCTCGGGCTCCCCGGTCAAGCGCTCGGGGAGGGACCGCTTCGTGCGCAATGTCGCCGTCGCTATCGGCAATTCCGGCAGCGCCCGGCTCACGGCCAGCCTGCTGCCGCTGCTGGACGATCCTTCGGCGCTGGTGCGCGGCGCGGCCATCTGGGCGCTCGCCCGCCTTGATCCCGCCCGCTTTGCCGGGGAAAAGGCGCAGCGCCGCGCCAGCGAACATGATAGCACGGTCATCGAAGAATGGGATCTCGGGGCATGAGCGACGATACGGCCAACACCTCTCTTCCGCCGCAGAAGGAGAAGCGCAATGTGCCGCTCTGGCGCCACCTCCTCGTGCGCCTCGTGCAGGCCGGCATCGCCATCTTCCTGCTCTTCCATCTCTACGCCCTGATCCTGAGGGTGCTGCCCGCGCCCGGCACCATCCTGATGACCCAGCGCGGCATGCAGGGCGAAGACGTCCGGCGCGACTGGACGAGCCTCGACAGGATCTCGCCAAACCTCGTGCTCGCCGTCATCGCCTCCGAAGATGCAAAATTCTGCGAACATGGCGGCATTGACTGGGACGCCATCGAGAAGGCCCGCGAATACAACAAGAAGCATGACGGCAAGAAACGCCGCGGCGGCTCGACCATCAGCCAGCAGACGGCCAAGAACGTCTTCTTCTGGAATGGCGGCGGCATGCCCCGCAAGGCCGGCGAAGCCTGGATGACCTATGTCATCGAAACCGTGTGGGGCAAGCGCCGCATCATGGAAGTCTATCTCAACGTCGCCGAGTGGGGCGACGGCATCTTCGGCGCCGAGGCTGCGGCCCAGGCCCGCTTCGGCAAGTCCGCCGCCGATCTCTCGCAGCTGGAGGCCGCGCGCCTCGCCGCCGTGCTTCCGTCCCCGAACAAATGGAGCGCTGACAAGCCCGGCCCCTATGTGAGGAAACGCACCGGCTCGATCATGTCGCGCATGCGCGTCGTCGCCAATGAAGGCTACGCGGCCTGCGTCCTCGGCGATGATATCCGCTCCACCCTGCCGAAACCCGAGAAAGGCGACGCGCCCCGTCCCGACCCCGTCTTCGAAGACCTGCCGGACGCGCCCGATGAAGGCGAAGAAGCGATCGGCGCGCCAGCCGAAACCGAACCCGCGCTGAACGAGAACGATGTCCTCAACGACATCCTCAATTCGGCCGACGAAACCTTCAACACCGAACCCCTCCCGGAACCGGCCCCCGAAGTCCCCGCCGAGGAATTGCCTACCGAAGAGCCCGCCGCCGAACCCGTCCCCACCGATCCGCCCGCAGACGAAGGCGGCCCGACGGTCCTCACGCCGGAATAGGCCCGCCGTCCTCGCCTCATACGCACGAACAGTTTGTCGTCATCCCGGTTTCGCCGCAGGCGAAGACCGGGCCCCAGACTTTGAAGACCGGGCCCCAGACTTTTTCGGGCTGCGCGAGTTGCGATAGGGGATGATAAAAAACGCGACGGGGTGATAAAAAATGAGAATGAACGAGAGGAAATCGTCATTCGCTGTGCATTGACTGCATACTTGTGAAACAGCTTGGCGAGGTTTGGCGAGGGCAGGCACACGAACTTGCGCCCAAAAAAAACAGCCCTCCCGAAAAATAAAATCCAGTTCCCTCAAGCCGTTACAAATTAGACGGCGTTTCCTTCCGCCACACCTCAGTGCACGGAGTTATAATCCCGGCATGAACTCATCTCAAAAAACTTCCCAAACAAACAACCCGCACCACCCAAGACCTGAGGCCGTGGGAGGTGAGGGTGTTCGCCAGACAATTCAGAGCTGCCTCAAACAGGATCGTACGGGAACACGCTCGCCGTCGCGCCCAGTCCGAAGAAGCTGCCACTCATCGCCGGGAAGCAATGGTCGATAAGGCTTTCCGGCGTCCAGCCTTCAAGCCGTGCCAGCGATTTCACCGGGCGGGGCTGGTCGAACAGGATGACCTCGTTGCCGCGCACGCCGAAGATTTGCCCACTGACATGCGCCGCCGTGTCAGCGCAGAGCGCCACACCCAGCTGCGCCACCTGGTCGGCCCGCATGCCGTCCTTCATCCGCTGCACGCGCTGCGCGCCGGCTTCGTCCTTCACCGGGATCGAGGCAATCATCCGTGTCCACGCAAACGGCGCAATGATGTTCGAGCGCACATTCTTGGCGGCGCCTTCCATCGCGATGATGCGGCTGAGGCCGGCAATGCCGAGCTTGGCCGCACCATAGTTGGCCTGGCCGATATTGCCGATCAGGCCGGTGGTGGAGGTGAACAATACATAGGAGCCGGCTTCCTTCTCGCGGAAATGCTCGATCGTGGCACGGGTGACGTTGAAGGAGCCATGCAGGTGGACGTCGATGACGGCCTTCCAGTCGCTCTCGCTCATCTTGTGAAACATGCCGTCGCGCAGGATTCCGGCCGGGTTGATCACCGCGTCCAGCCGGCCAAACGTGTCCAGCGCCTGCGTCACCATGCCGGCGACGGCCTTATAGTCCGTCACGCTCTCGGAGTTGGAGACCGCCTCGCCGCCGGCTTTCCGGATTTCCGCCGCGACAGCCTCTGCCGGACCCGCCGAGCCCTCCTCGTCGCCCTTCAGGCTGCCGCCGAGGTCGTTGACGACCACCTTCGCGCCCTCGCGCGCCGCCAGCAGGGCGCATTCCTTGCCGATGCCGTTGCCGCCGCCGGTGACCAGCACCACTTTTCCGTCCAGAACGCCCATGGTTTTTCTCCGTGTAGTCTCGCTTTTGTTTCGGGCCGGGACACTATCGCCCCCGCGACGCGCTGCAAGGGCAGGGCGGACGAAAATCAAGGTTTGAAATGCCGCGCCCGAAGGGCTAGCTAGCCGCCATGACACGCACCTTCCAAGCCATCATCTGGGATTTCGGCGGGGTTTTCACCTCCTCGCCCTTCGAAGCCTTCAACCGCTACGAAGCCGCCTCCGGTCTGCCGGTGGATTTCATCCGCACTGTCAACTCCATCAATCCGCTCGAGAATGCCTGGGCGAAGCTTGAGCGTTCGGAAGTCGATGCGGAGGGTTTCGACGAACTCTTCCGGATCGAGGCCAAGGCGCTCGGCCATGATGTCCGCGGCCGCGACATCCTCGGCCTCCTCTCCGGCAGCCTGCGCCCCCGCGTCGTGCATGCGCTGAAGGTCTGCAAGGGCCATGGCAAGGTCGGCTGCATCACCAACAACGCCCCCATCGGCAAGGGCGCCTCGATGACGAGTGACGACGCCAAGGCGAAGGAACTCGCCGCCGTGTTCGACCAGTTTGACCACCTGATCGAAAGCTCCAAGCTCGGTATCCGCAAGCCCGATCCCCGCATCTACGCGCTGATGTGCGAAGCCCTCGATGTCGATCCGAAAGCCTGCGTCTATCTCGATGACCTCGGCATCAACCTGAAGCCCGCGCGCGACATGGGCATGGCCACGATCAAGGTCACCGGCGAGGAACAGCTCCTCACCGATCTGGAAGCCGTGACCGGCTATGCGCTTCGCTAGCGCCTGGGCTCTCATCGTCGCAGTCTTTCTGGCGGCCTGCTCGCAGGCGGAGCCGGAAGTCGTTGTGACGCTGCCACCCGTGCCCGACGAGCGTTTTACCGAAGTCCCGGTGGAGCCCGCGCCCATCGAAGTCAGCAAGGCCGCCGCGAAGACGCGCGATGCGCTGATCCACGAAGCCACACGGGGCTCCCTGCGCGGCCTCGGCGAGATTGCCGCGCGCAATCCGGACTTCAAGTCGAATGTCGGCGGCCAGTCGCATGACCGTTTCTGGGACCTGTTGCGCCGCACGGGCGTTGATCCCAACCGGAAACTTCGTGAACTGTTCGAACAGCCCGCCGGCCTGCGCGAGATCGATGGCCAGCGCTGGTATGTCTGGCCGGACCTTGCCGCGAAGGACGCCGCCGACCTGATCCCGGAAAAGCTGACCTTCCAGGACCGCCGCCGGCTTGAGGACCTGATCCGCGAGGACGGTATCGCCCGCATCCGCGCCGGCGAAGGCTATCCCGGCATGCGCACGGCCATTTCGGAAGATGGCACCTGGATATACTTCGTACTCGGACAAGACGGGGAAGAATGAACATGAGCAAGAAGATCGGCGCCGCTGCCGCCTTGAAAGCGCTGAAGGGCTGGAAAGCCCTGGACGGTGAACGCGATGCGATTCAGAAATCCTACAAGTTCACCGACTTCAAGACCGCCTTCGCCTTCATGTCGGGCGCCGCGCTGAAGGCCGAGCAGATGGACCACCATCCCGAATGGTTCAACGTCTACAACAAGGTCGAGGTGACCCTCACCACGCATGACGCCGACGGCGTCACGCAGAAAGACCTCGAGCTCGCCGGCTTCATGGACCAGCTGGCGGCAAGGCTCGCCTAGCCTTTCCAGCCGCTGCCATACAAATCCGTACGACGATCATTGAGGTTCTGAACCGTGCCGCGCAGGCGGGCTTCGGCGAGGCTGGCCAGCGAGACATCCGCGACGATCATCGTCTCCACGTTCGGTTCGGCCTCCGCCTGTATCCCGTTCCAGGCAAAGGGCAGGTCGCACGGTGTGAGTACCGCGCCTTGCGCATAGTGCACATCCATGTTGCCGACATTCGGCAGGTTTCCGCAGACGCCGGACATCGCGACGTAGATCTGGTTCTCGATGGCGCGCGCCGCGCAGCAATATCGTACACGGAGATAACCGTTCCGGTCATCGGTGCAGAACGGCACGAACAGGATCATCGCGCCTTGATCCACGAGGTGGCGCACCTGTTCGGGAAACTCGCTATCGTAGCAGATGACGATGCCGATCGGCCCGCAATCGGTCTCGATCACCTTGTTTTCGCTGCCGCCCGTGACACCCCAGAAGGTGCGCTCGCAAGGCGTGGCATGGATCTTTTCCTGCTGGTGCAGGGTGCCATCGCGAAGCGCGGCATAGGCCACGTTACGGATCGCGCCGGAGGCGACGCGCGTCACATGCGTGCCGCCGATGACATTGATCTGGTGGCGGACGGAAAGGTCCGTCAGCAAAGCCTCGAAGCGCGGGGTGTAGGCCGTCAGCGCGTCAATCGCCTCGGCAGCGCCCAGCAGATTCGGCCCCAGTGACAGAGTCTGCAGGGTGTATAGTTCGGGAAACACAGCGAACTGCGCGCCATACTCGCTGGCCACGCGGGTGAAGTAGGCAATGCGCTCTTCAAACTCTTCGAGGCTCGCAATACGCCGCATCTCGAACTGGACCGAGGCGATGCGGACCCGTTCCGTTAGGGAAGTCTGTGTCGTCATGCCTGCCTCCTAACGCGGCTCGGTCGGCACACGCAAGACAGCGCGCAGGCCGCCAAGCGGGCTCTTGGAGAGGCGGATGTCGCCGCCATGGGCGCGCGCAGTGTCGCGTGCCAGCGTCAGGCCGAGGCCGGTGCCGGACTCGTTCTGGCTGCGCGCATCATCGAGGCGAGAGAAGGGGCGGAAGGCTTCCTCGTGGCGTTCCGGCGCAATGCCGGGCCCGTCATCATCGATCACCACCTCCGCCCAGTGCGGCCCGTCGACCAGCGTCACACGCGCCGTGGCGGCATATTTCAGCGCGTTCGACAGAAGGTTCGTCACCGCGCGCTTCAGCGCCAGCGGGCGGCCCATCACGAGAATTCTCGAAGGCCCAAGCACCGGCACGTGCCCGCCAAAACCGGTCGTCACCTCGCGGGTCATCTGCGCGATGTCGAACAGCGCCGCCTCGTCACCTTCCTCGCCGCGCGCGAAGGCGAGGTATTCGTCCAGCATCATCGCCATGTCGTCGAGATCGGACTTGGCGGCGCGGATGTCGGCGCTCTCCTCCATCATCGCGAGCGCAAGCTTGAGGCGCGTCAGCGGCGTGCGCAGGTCATGGCTGACGCCGGCAAGCATGGAGGTGCGCTGGTCCGCGAACGCGGTGAGGCGTTCCTTCATGTCGATCAGCGCGCGGGCGGCGTCGCGTACTTCGGTGGCGCCGGAGGGGCGGAAGTCCGGCAAGTCGCGGCCCCTGCCGAAGGCGCGCGCGGCTTCCGACAGGCGCAGGATGGAGCGGACCTGCTGGTTGAGAAAGCCGATGGCGAGCGCGACCATCAGCAGCGAGAAGGCGATGACCCAGACGATGAAGATGTGCGAGTTGATCATGAACGCACGCTTGCGGTCGATGATGATCTCGCCCCGGCCCTGCGGCGTCGGGAAGCGGATGTGCAGGCGCGCGTCGCCGCGCTCCAGTCCGACAAAGACGGGCGCGCCGGCGCGGCTCATCAGCTCGGCCCTCAGAACGCCGCCATAGGGAAAGGTCTGCTTCAGGTCTTCGTCGGGAATCGCATTGTCCGGCAGCTTGCAGGTAAACCAGGTCTCCAGCTGGAACTGGATCTGGGCGAGGTCGTCCGCCGTGTAGGACGGGTTGAGGCAGGCGGCGCGGATGAGGTTGGCATCGCGGGTGATCGCCTGTGCGAACTTGCGGTTCACTTCGGCCACCTGGCTGGAATAATAATACCAGGTCATCAGCCCAAGGATCAGCAGCACCGGCACCAGCAGGAGCAGCAGGGTGCGGGCATAGAGCCCGCGCGGGGTGATGTCCCTCAGGCGCAGCATGGCGATCTCAATCCGGCATCAGGCGGTAACCGATGCCGCGCACCGTCTGGATATGCACCGGCTCCTTTGGATTCGGCTCGATCTTCCGTCTTAGCCTGGTGACCTGCACGTCCACGGAGCGTTCGAGGCCCGCCGAGGTCAAGACGGCAAGATCCTCGCGGCTGACCGGTTCGCCGGCATTGCGGGCGAGCACGGTCAGCAGTTGCAGCTCGGCGTCGGTCAGCCGGATGCGCTCGTCGCCGGATTTGAGTTCGCCGCGCGCCGCGTTGAACACGAGGCCGGACATCTCGATCTCGTCCGGCGGCGGCGCGGATTTCTGCGAACGGCGCAGGATCGCCTCGCAGCGCAGGACCAGCTCCTCCGGCTCGAAAGGCTTGGCGAGATAGTCATCGGCCCCGAGGCGCAGGCCCTCGATCCGGTCGCTCGTCTGGCCGCGCGCGGTCAGCAGCATCACGGGCGTCTCGCGGGAAGGGCCCTTGCGGATGCCAGAGAGGAGCGACAGGCCGTCCTCGCCCGGCATCATGATGTCGAGGATCGCCAGATCGAACGCCATGCTCTCCATCAGGCGCCGGGCAGAGGCGGCGTCGGCGGCGCCGCTGACGCGAAAGCCCCTCATCGTCAGGAAGCGCTTGGTCAGGTCGCGGATACGGTCATCGTCGTCAACGATCAGAATATGGGCGGGTTCCTTCATCGCGGGCTACTTCACCAGCGCTTCAAGCAGGAAGCGGGCCCCGGCCACGGCTTCCGGACCACTGGCGCGGAAGGCGAGGCGCAGCCGTTCGCGGACCTCGATGGCGATGGGCGTGGTCAGGGTCACCCCGGCGTCCGACAGGGTCAGCTTGCGGCGGCGCGCGTCGCCGGTCTCGCGGGCCCGCTCGATCAGGCCGCGCTCGTCCAGCTTGCCGATGATCCGGGCAAAGGTCGGCACCGTCATGCCGAGCGTGCCCCGCATTTCGCTGACCGTCAGGCCCGGCCGATAGCGCGCGGCCATGAGAATCTGCAGCTCTGGCTTGCTCAGACCGGCCTTCTTGCGGGCGCTCTCGGCCGCCTTGGCGAGCACGGATGCGCCTGAAATCAGGAGTCCTGCGCTCCGGTCCAGCTCCTGATCGGTCAGGAACAGTCTGGGGTCGAATGGCCGGTTCAGGTTGACGGGCAGGGACATAAGTCGGAAATGAACCCGAATACGCAGAAAGTTCAAGCGAGGAGCGTTCCCATGGCTGCCATCCCCTATGATGACCGAGACGGATACATCTGGATGGACGGCCAGTTCGTACCCTGGCGCGACACCAAGGTTCACGTGCTGACCCACGCCCTGCACTATGCCTCGGCCGTGTTCGAGGGCGAGCGCGCCTATGGCGGCAAGATCTTCCGCTCGCTGGACCATTCCAAGCGCCTGCACCGGTCAGCCGGGATCATGGGCTTCGACATCCCGTTCAGCGTCGACGAGGTCGAGCGCGCCAAGAAGGAAGCGGTCGAGAAGTCCGGCCTGGAGAGCGCCTATGTGCGCGCCATCGCCTGGCGCGGCTCGGAGATGATGGGCGTCTCGGCCCAGAACAACACGATCCACCTGGCGGTCGCCGTCTGGAACTGGGGTGACTATTTTGCCGACAAGATGAAGGGCATCCGCCTCACGCATGCCCAGTGGAAACGCCCGGCGCCGGACACCGCGCCCTGCGAGGCGAAGGCCGCCGGCCTCTACATGATCTGCACCCTGTCGAAGCATGCCGCCGAGAAGGCCGGCTACCAGGACGCGCTGATGCTGGATTATCGCGGCCAGGTGGCGGAGGCGACCGGCGCCAATATCTTCTTCGTGCGCGACGGCGCGCTGCACACGCCGACACCGGACTGTTTCCTCAATGGCCTCACCCGCCAGACGACAATCGCGCTCGCCAAGGCGCGCCAGATCGAGGTGGTGGAGCGCGCGATCTTCCCGAGCGAGCTGTCGACGTTCAGCGAATGCTTCATCACCGGTTCGGCCGCGGAACTCACACCCGTCTGCGAAATCGGCGAGCATCGCTACAAGCCGGGCGCGATCTCCGAGGCGCTGGTGAACGACTATTCGGCGCTATGCAACGGGAAGCTTGAGCTGGCGCTTTAGTTTGGAGTCTCCCGTCAGGTCAGAATGTCGCTCGCGGGGAATTTTGCTTCGCGGCGCGCGATGAAGTGGGTCTCGAACGCGACGACGAGGCAGGCGGCGATGATGATCGCGGCGCCTGCATAGACGCGCCAGCCGGGGATTTCCTGGAAGAAAGTGTAGCCGAGCAGGGCCGACCAGATGAGGCCCGTATACTCGAACGGCGCCAGCGTCTGCGCCTTGGCCTTGGCATAGGCGAGCGTCATCAGCCACCAGATGCCGATGCCGAGGAAGGCGACGCCAATCATCGCGCCCCAGGAATGGGCTTCCGGCGTCCACTTGGTGAACACAAACATGAAGGGCAGGAGGAACAGCGCCGGGAAGACGTTCATGAACGTCACCAGGGTCAGGCTGTCTTCCTCCTTCGACCGCAGGCGGAGGAGCACGATGTTGAGCGCGTAGAGCACTGCTGAGACAAGGATCGAGACCGTGCCGTAGAGGCGGTTGCCGTCTTCCGGCGCGCCGGTGGTCTGGGCGGTGGCCGCGACGGCGGCGCCGGCAAAACCGATCAGTGTGGCGAAGATCGTGACCCGGCTCATCTTCTCGCCGAGGATAACGCGGGCGATCGGGGCAATCATCAGCGCGGCGCTGAAGCCCATGACGACGGCTTCGGCGAGCGCGATCTGGGTCAGCGAATAAAAGAAGCAGAAGGCCGAGATGACCTGCGCGAGGGAGCGCAGCGCATGGAAACGGATGGCCGACAGGCTGGGCACGGGGCGGCGGCTGGCGGCGAACAGGGCGACCATGATCACCGAGCCGAGGATGTAGCGCCAGGCCGTGGCCGTCAGCACGCTCGTGCCGCCCAGCATCACGTGTTTCATCACGGCGTCGACGCCGCACCCGAAAATGACGCCGAAGCAGACGAGGAGGATCGGGTGGGGCAGGCGCATGGTCCCGGTGGAGTGGAGCCGCGCGCCTGCTGCGTCAAGACGCGATCACGCGGCTGAATTCATCCCCAGCCAGACGCAATAGCCCACATAGGCGGCCAGCATGATCCCGCCCTCGACCCGGCCGATGCGCCAGCGGGAGGTGGCCGTGATGAACAGCAGCACGGTGGCGGCGATCATCACCCAGATGTCGAGGCTGGCGATCTGCGGCGGTACGTCGATCGGCTTGATGATGGCGGTGACGCCGAGGATGCCGAAGATGTTGTAGATGTTGGAGCCGACGATGTTGCCGAAGGCGATGTCGCTGTGCTTGCGCAGCGCGGCCATGACCGAAGTCACCAGTTCCGGCAGCGAGGTGCCGACGGCGACGATGGTGAGGCCGATGATGGTTTCGGAGACGTTGAAGGCCGTGGCGATCTCGATCGCGCTGGAGACCAGGAACCGCGCGCCGAAGATGGTCAGCGCGAGGCCCGCAACGACGAACAGCAGGTCAAGCGCAATCAGGGGCAGGCTGGGCGCGGGAAAGTCCGCCTGCGTCATACCGGCGGCGGCGTCGGCCGCGGCGTTCGACTGGCGCTCCTGCCGGAAGGCGAAGTAGATATAGCCGGCCAGCGACGCGACAAAGACCGCGCCGAGCAGCGGGGTGAGCTGGCCGTAGAGGACCGCGCCAAGGCACATGACGGTGCTCAGGGCGAGCACCAACCCGTCGCGCTTGAACGTCTCTTTCGCTACGGCGACCGGGAAGATCAGCGCGGTGATGCCGAGGATCAGCAGGATGTTGGCGACGTTGGAGCCGACCACGTTGCCGACGGCAATGCCGGGGGAGCCTGCAAAGGCGGCTTGCAGGCTGGTCACGAGTTCCGGGGTCGAGGTGCCAAAGCCGACCAGCGTCAGGCCGATCAGCAGCGGCGAGATGCGGAACTTCTGGGCGAGCTGCACCGCGCCGCGCACCAGCAATTCGCCGCCCACCACGAGCAGCACGAGGCCAAGCAACAGGAAAAGAAGGGTCATAAGTCGGAGTCTCCAGGGGCGCCGGCCCGTTGCGCGGGGATTTGGCCTGTCGGGGAGGGATCGGGAAGGGCTGTCCGGAAATATTTCGGGGCCGCATGCCCGGCCGGGGCGCCTTCCCGCAGCCGGCGAACCGCGCCACACTGGCATCGGACGGAATGAGGAGACGCGCCCGTGGAGGACAAGGCGGAACCGGTAGACCCTCGCGATGTGCTGGACAGTGTGGCGGCGCCGATCGTGGTCTATGACCGCGAATTCCGGTTTGCCTATGCGAACGAGGCCTTCTGCCGGTCGGTCCACAAGACCTGGGCGGAGCTGGCGGGACGGCGGGTAGCGGATGTGTTTCCGGATGCCCCGGAACGGATGGGCGGGGTGCGCGCGCGGTTTGACCGGGTGATGGCGGGCGAGGCGATGCGATCGGCGGTGCAGCCCTACCATATTCCGGGCCCGGATGGGCGGTCGCAGGAGCGTTACTGGCGCTCGGTCGAGACGCCCATCTTCGGCGCCGATGGAACAGTGACGCACCTTGTTCAATCGACGGAGGACGTCACCGAGGAAGTGAATCTTCGCCGGCAGAAAGATGTGATCGCGTCGGAGCTGGAACACCGGCTGCGCAACACGCTGGCGATGGTCGGCTCGCTGGCGATGCTGACGGGCCAGCATACGCCGAGTGTCGAAGACTTCGTGGAGTCGTTCACCGATCGGCTGGAAGCGATGGGCCGAAACCTCGCCATGATCTCCGACCAGCACTGGCAGGGCCTCTCCTTCCGCACCATCGTCGAGGCAGAGCTGGCACAGGTCGTGTCTCTGGATGATCCCCGGCTTACGGTAGGCGGACCCGAGCTGAAGCTGTCGGTGCGCGCCACGAAATGGACGGCGCTGCTGGTGCACGAGATGGTGACCAACGCCGTGCGGCACGGGTGTTTCTCCGTACCCGGAGGAACCCTGTCGGTCAGCTGGGCGGTCGACAGCGATGTGTTCACGTCGGACTGGGTGGAGACCGGCCGGCGCGAGGCCGGCGAGCCGCAGCGAAAGGGCTTCGGTTCGCAGCTGTTCAACCTGATCCCGAACCTGAAGATCGAGCGCGTGTTCGACGAGAACGGCCTTCGCCAACGCACCACGGTGCCGCGGCGGTTCTTCACGCTGGGCGATTGAACGCGCGCTAAGGACGCGCGCCGCGGTGCAGGAACAAGGCCTGCGTAATGACCGCCTTCACAAGCGAGGGCTTGAAAGGTTTGGGGATCAGGAAGGTCGGCTCTCCGCTGCGCCCCGAAAGCAGGCGTTCCGGAAAGGCCGTGATGAAGATCGCCGGAACGGCCAGCGTGCGGCGGATTTCGGCAACAGCTTCGGTGCCCTGCGAGCCATCGGCGAGTTGGATGTCGGCAAGGATAAGGTCCGGCTTTTCGGACAGCGCATGCGCGACGGCGCCGGTGTGAGTCGACAAGACCCCGGTGACGGTATGGCCGAGCGAGGTGGCGATCTGTGACAGGCTGGCGCCGATCAGCGGCTCGTCCTCGATGATGCAGATGCGGCTCGCTGGAGCATCGGCCAGATCGCTCTCTGCCAGCGCGAGTAGGCTCGCAAGCTCGGTCTCCGGCACACCGAGAATGGCGGCCCCGTCGGCCTGTGTGAAGCCTTCCATCGCGGTCAGGAGCAGGGCGCGGCGGGCCGGGGGCGATATCGAGGGCGCGGAACAAGGTCACCCGGGTGATCTGCCCTGTGAGATCGGCAAGCAGGGTTTCGAGCATCTGTTCAACCGCCAGGTCGCCCTGGGCGGCGGCTCCCGTCACGGCTCTGGCATAGCGCCGCAGATAAGGCAGTTGATGCTGGATCGTATCAGAAGCTTTCAAGTCCGGCCCCAGTGTCCCCGAATCACACTGTGCACAAAGTTTCAGCACACGGCAACGTATGGTGAAGGCCGTGCTCTGTCGTGGACGTTACAGTTTCCGGTTTCCGGCACGGTTTATCCGTCCACGAACGAACGGGCGGCACTCAGGCCTTGTTGGGCTGGGGCGTGACGCGCAAGTACGACTTCAGCGTCTTGTAGCCCTTCGGGAAGAGCCGCGCTATTTCGGCAGGATCCTGAAGCGAGGGCACGATGATCACGTCATCGCCGTCGACCCAGTTGACCGGTGTGGCCACCTTGTAGCCATCGGTCAGCTGCAGGGAGTCGAGCAGGCGCAGCACTTCGTCGAAGTTGCGTCCGGCGCTCGGCGGGTAGATGATCGAGGCGCGGATCTTCTTGTCCGGATCGATGACATAGACCGCCCGCACGGTGACCTTCGGATCGGCGTTCGGGTGGATCATGTTGTAGAGGGTCGCGACCTTGCGGTTGGTATCGGCGATCATCGGGAAGTTGACCGCTGTGCCTTGCGTCTCTTCGATGTCGGCGCTCCAGGTCTGGTGGTGTTCCAGCGTGTCGACCGAGATGACCAGCGCCTTGGCGCCGCGTTTCTCGAACTCGCCCTTGAGTTTTGCGGTGTAGCCGAGTTCGGTGGTGCAGACGGGGGTGAAATCGGCGGGGTGGGAGAAGAAGATCACCCAGTCCTTGCCGGCCCATTGATGGAACCGGATGCGGCCTTCGGTCGTCTCCGCCTCGAAGTCCGGCGCGGTGTCTCCGATCAAAAGGCTCATTCGCGGTTCCTGTCACTTGATTTATGGGGCGAAACTAGTGCCTAACGAGGCCCGAACAACCATAGCTACCTGAAGCCGCCGATGAGAAATCCTCAATGCCGCCGGGGTCCGGTGCGTCCATGAAGCGGCTCATCCTGATGCGCCATGCCAAGACCGAGCCCTGGTCCGAGGGCATCGACGACTTTGGCCGCGCGCTGACCCCGCAAGGCCACTCGGATGCAAAGCGCATGGCCGAGGAGCTGGTGGCCCTCGGATGGGCGCCGGAGCGCATCCTGGTCTCCAGCGCGCGCCGGGCACGCGAGACCTGCGCGGAGGTGGCCTCGGTGGTGACCGGCGAGAAGGTGCGGCCGATGGAGTCGCTTTATCTCACCGGCGTGCGCGGCCTGAACGAGGCCGTGACCCAGAACGACCGGGCATCGACGCTGATGGTGATCGGGCACAATCCGGGCCTGCATGATTTCGCGCTCGCGATCCTGCGCGAAGGCGGCGCGGCGGACCATCAGGCCTCGCTGCGCCTCAACGAGAAATTCCCGACCAGCTGCGCCGCGCTGTTTGAAGCCGAGCACAACGGCGCCTTTGTGCCCGCGCAGTTCCGGTTGACGCACATCCTTCGGGCGAAGGAATTCCGGGACGGCGACGCGGACTAAGCGGCAGGCGCAAAAAAACCGCCTCCATCCTGGCGGGGATGAAGGCGGCAGTCACGCTGTCGCGGCTTGGCGCGTGAGTGAGAGGCAGGGGGCCGCGGCAGCGCTGTCGGGGTGCTCAGCCTTTGGCTTCGAGATGTACCGAAGTCAGGACGGGATCGGCGATCTGACGCACCGCCTTTGAGAGGGTGCGGTTCGTGCAGGCTTCGACGGCGAAGGCTTTCGCGAAGGTCATCTCGGCATGCTCGGCGATGCAGCGATCAGCGACCTGGTCGCGGATTTTCGCATATTCGGCCGAGGCGCCTTCTTCGGTGACAAGATTGGCGCGCGAGAAGTCGACTTCGAGCTTGAAGGTTTCGGTGGCGGCGACAGCCGGCGCGGCGAGCGTTGCGGCGGCCAGGGTGGCGGCGAGGAGGGAGCGGTACATGGGCGTTTCCTTGATTGTTTTTATGGCTGGGGAAAAAGAGCAGCACCGCCGGGGTCAGGGGCGTCCCGGCGGTGCTGGGGTCGCTAGGCGCGTTGCGCGAAGCGATTGTGGCGGCGGCGGCGGCGGGCGAGGAGATCGATGCGGCCTCCAACTTCCGTATCGTTCGCGGGCTGGTACCGGACAGGGGCGGTTCCGGTCGGGCGGGCGAGCGCCGCGACAGGGGCGAAAGCTTCGGCACCGATGTCGCTGAAACGGGCGCGGGGGGACATGATCAATTCTCCGTGTTGCTGGTCTGTGGGTTCGTTTTTGTCCTTGGCGGGCTCATCCCGCTGCCGACAATTTATAGATAGACCAAGACTTATTGTTTTTCAATATTAAATTATCGAAAAAAAATAATAACCAAGGAAATCAAAGGCATAAATTCATCGAATAACAATATATACGGGGCATCGGCGTCAAAACCGATCCTTATCGAAGGTCAATATGGATTGTTCAGCGCGCGGACCGGCACCGGTCGGAGCAGAATCGCACCTCGTCCCAGACCCGTTCCCATTTCTTGCGCCAGGTGAACGGCCGGGCGCAGCGGGCGCAGATCTTTACCGGGAGGTCGCGCTTGGCGACGGCTTTGCCGCGGCCCGGCTTACGAGGCATGGGTCAGGCCGAGATCGAGGCTGAGCTGGGCAGGCGGGGCGGACTTGCGCTCCGGCCCGCGGGAAGCCGCCCGGCGGCGCTGCCCGGTCGCCGCGAATCCGGCGCGGCGGCTGCCATGCCGGGCCTGGATATCATCGGCGGCAGAGGCATGACCGGGCGCACGGCGCACAGCAGCGATCCGGGTCCGGGCTTCTTCGGCTGCAGCCATATGGTCCACCATGCGCATCGGATAGGTTTGCCCCAATACGATGCCGGCGGCGGAAAGGATTTCAGGCGGCGCCTCCCAGGGCGCATGCAAGAACGCGTCCGTCAGCCCCGCAAGTTCTGGCACCCATTGGCGGATGAACGCGCCTTGCGGATCCTGATCGCGGGATTGTTTGACCGGATTATAGATGCGCGGCGTGTTGATGCCGGTCGTGCCGGACTGCATCTGCGCCTGCGCATAGTGGATCCCGGCCTCGAAATCCGTGAAGCGCGCGGCGAGGCGTTCGGCCGGCACTTTCCAGTCAAGCCAGAGATGGTTCGAGGCGAAGCCCATCGCCATGGCGCGCATCCGGAAGTTCAGCCAGCCAGTCGCTTTCAGCGAACGCATGCAGGCGTCGAGAAAGGGAAATCCCGTGCGGCCTTCGATCCAGGCTTCGAGGCGCGGGTCGGAAGCTTCGGGGCGTGGGCGCAGGCCGTCATAGGCGGGGTGCAGGTTGCGGCTCTCCAGCGAGGTCTGGTCTTCCAGCTTCTGGATGAAGTGGCAGTGCCAGTAGAGACGCGAGATGAAACTGTCGATCGAGGCCGCGAAGGTCTCGTCGCGCTGGGCGGCCTGCACGCTGCGGGCACGGCGCGCGGCCTGCCAGGCTTCGCGCAGCGACACGGTGCCGAAGGCAAGATGCGGCGAAAGGCGCGAGCAGGCTTCGGCGCCGCTGAGAGGGCTCGACATGTCGCGGCGATAGGTGCGCCCGCGCTCCTCCAGGAAGGAGCGCAGGCATTCGACCCCGGCGCTGCGCCCGCCCGGCTGGCGGGCCGGGCAGTCGTCCGCGCCGAGCCCGAAATCTTCGGCGATGGGCCAGTGTGAAGCGGGAAGGGCCGGCGCGCGCAGGCTGTCCGGCGCCTTGCCGCGGGGCTCGGACATCCGCTGCTCCCAGTGCGCGGCCCAGCCGTCACGCGACTTGAGGGCGCGCACGACACCGTGCTGGGCCTGTTCGCGCACCGAGATGCCGGCATTGCGCGCCCAGCGGTGCACCTGCCGGTCCCGGTCATACGTCCATTGCAGGCCGGTTTCCTCATGCGCATGGATCGCCTCGAGGCCGTAATCGCGGTGGAGCGCGGAGAACACGTCCGTCGCGTGCCCCGTTCGCACCACGAGCCGGCTGCCGCGGGCTTCGAGCGCGGCGTCGAGTTCGCGAAGCGAGTCGATCAGGAAATCGAACTGCCGGCGGGAATGTTCCGGCTGGGCCCAGTAACCCGGCTCGAAGATGTAGAGCGGGAGCACGGGGGCGCCGCTCGCCGCAGCTGCCAGCAGCGGGGCGTGGTCATGGACCCGAAGGTCCCGTTTGAACCAGACGACATGTACACCAGACATGGAACAAACATAGAACAAAGATTCCGGCGCTTCAAGGGGCAACCTCAGGCTGGACTACCCGGGCTACCGCCCTACCTCCCTTCGAAAAGGCGAGGGAGGCCGCCATGACCATTGCGATTGTCGGCGCCGGCATGGCCGGACTTTCGGCCGCCGAGACGCTGTCGGCACTAGGCCGATCCGTACGGCTGTTTGACAAGGGCCGTGGCGCGGGCGGCCGGATGGCAACCCGCCGGGCCAGCATCAACGGCGCAAACGTCACGTTCGATCACGGCGCACAGTATTTCACGGCGCGCTCGGAAGGGTTCCGGGCGGCGGTATCGCGCTGGCTCTCAGCCGGTGTCGCCGCGCCGTGGGATGACGAGGACGCGTCGGGCAAGGCTTCCGAGCGCTTTGTCGGGGCGCCGGGGATGAACAGCATCCTGAAATCCATGGCGGCGCCGCTGGACGTGTCCTGGGGCGCGGAAGTCAGCGCGCTCGAAGGCGGACCCGGCCGCTGGAACCTGCGGTTTGCAGATGGCTCAGCCGCTGGAAATTTCGAGCGGGTGATCGTCGCCGTACCGGCCGAACAGGCTGCCGTTCTGCTCGCGGCGGCATCTCCGGAGCTGGCGGCGAACGCAAAGAAGATAAAATCCGAACCGTGCTGGGCCGCGATGCTGGCCTATGACGAGCCGACCCGTATCGTCAGCCTAAGCTTCGAGCCCTCGGATGGCCCGCTCGGCTGGACCGCGCGCAACTCGTCGAAGTTCGGACGCACCGACGCCGAAACCTGGGTGCTGCACGCGCGGCCCGAATGGTCTGCGGCGAACCTTGAAGCCTCGGCGGAGAAGGTGGCGGCGCGCCTGGTGGAATCCTTCCGTGAACAGACGGGTGCCGGCGCGCCCGTCTTCTCGCAGGCGCACCGCTGGCGGTATGCGCGGGTGGCCGAACCCCTCGGCACGCCGTTCCAGCTGGACGCGAAGACGGGTCTCGCCACCTGCGGGGACTGGCACCTCGGCGCACGCGTCGAAGCGGCCTGGACAAGCGGGCACTTGCTAGGATCGGAATTGTTACGCTAGAGAAATGACTTCAATCTCAGGTTTGTGGAAAACCTGTGGGGAAGTTGTGGGTTTCTCGGCATGGCAGCCGATGGGGAAGGCGTCTTCGAACGGGCCGGAAGGCTTGGGGCGCCTGGGCTTGCAGAGCCCGCGCCCAGCCGGCGCGCGGCGCATGCGGCCGCCTTTGGGTTGCTGCTCGGCCATCCGGGGAAATCTGCCGCGCAAACCCTGAGTGAAGACCAGCGCCGCGCGTTCCTGCAAGGGTTTGCGCTGCTGGGCTCCGGAGGGCTGATGGCACCGGACGTGACGCCGGGGAGATCGTTCCGGATGCGTAACGGTCGGTGCCCGTTCGCGGCTTTGCTTTGTCTTTCTGACGCTGCGTGACCGCTTGGCGGACGCAGGCTGCGGGCTTAGGGTGGCATCCAAAGACAGCATCATCCGAGGGAGTATTCCGATGGCCTATGACAATGCCGAGCGGCTCGAAGAATTCCGTGTCGAGACGCGTAAGTGGCTGGAGGAGAACTGCCCGCCCTCGATGCGCACGCCGATGCCGGATGACGAAGTGGTCTGGGGCGGCCGCAACGCGACCTTCAAGAACCCGGAATCCAAACTCTGGCTCGACCGGATGGGCGAGAAGGGCTGGACCTCGCCGGAGTGGCCCAAGGAATATGGCGGCGGTGGCCTCAGCCGCGACGAGGCGCGCGTGTTGGAGCAGGAGCTGCGCCGCATCAAGGCGCGCCCGCCGCTGTTTTCGTTCGGCCTCTGGATGTTCGGCCCGGCGCTTCTCGAGTTCGGCAACCACGAGCAAAAAGCGCGCTTCATCCCGGATATCCTCAAAGGTAAGACCCGCTGGTGCCAAGGCTACTCCGAGCCGGGCGCCGGATCTGACCTCGCCGGCCTGCAGACGCGCTGCGAAGACAAGGGCGACCATTACCTGATCAACGGCCAGAAGGTGTGGACCTCCTATGCCGACAAGGCCGACTGGATCTTCTGCCTCGTGCGCACCGATACCTCGACGAAGCATGAAGGCATCAGCTTCATCCTGTTCGACATGAAATCGCCCGGCGTGGAAGCACGCCCTATCCAACTGATCTCCGGCGAGAGCCCGTTCTGCGAAACTTTCTTCACCGACGTGAAGGTGCCTAAGGACCAGCTCGTCGGCCGCGTGAATGGCGGCTGGGACATTGCCAAGCGCCTGTTGCAGTTCGAGCGCTCGTCGATCTCGGCCGGCGGGTTCGGCGGCACCGGCGGCTCCGGCATCCTGGGCCCGGAAGACTATGCCAAGCAGCATATCGGCACGGATGAAGCCGGCCGCATCCTTGACGGCGACCTGCGCGGCCGCATCACCGATCACCGGATGTATGCCAAGGCCTTTTCGCTGACCGTGCAGCGCCAGACCGAGCAGGCGAAAGCGGGCCAGGCGGTCGGCCATACCGCGTCGATCCTGAAATACGGCGCAGCCAAGATGAACCAGGACCGGCACGAGCTGCTGATCGAGGCGCTCGGCACTGAGGGTCTTGGCTGGGAAGGCGAGGGCTTCGACAAGAATGCCAAGAAGGTCACGCGCCAGTGGCTGCGCTCGAAAGGCAACTCGATCGAGGGCGGCACGTCGGAGATAAACCTCAACGTCATTGCCAAGCGTGTGCTCGGCCTGAAGGAGCACCAATAGTCATGTCATTCGTTCTCACTGAAGATCAGGACATGCTGCGCGAGACGGCGATGGCGTTTGTGCAGGGCGAGCTGCCCGTTTCGCACCTGCGCGCCCTGCGCGACAAGGGCGCGAACGGCGATGACGCGGCGACGCGCAAGAAACTGGCCGAGCTTGGCTTCTTCGGCGTAATCATTCCGGACGAGCCGGGCGGTGAAACGTTCGGCCTTGTCGGCCTGGGGCAGATCCTCGAAGCGCAGGGGCGCACGCTGGCGGCGACGCCGCTGCTGCAGACGGCGCTGATCGCCGCCTCCGCCTTGCAGCTCGGCGGCACGCCGGCGCAGAAGGCGGAATGGCTGCCGAAGATCGCGGCGGGCGAGGCAACCTTTGCGCTCGCGCTCGACGAGTCAGCGCACTTCTCGCCCTACACGATCGCTACGGAAGCCGAGCGCGACGGGCAGGGCTTCACGCTGAACGGCCTGAAGAAGTACGTGCCCGATGGTCATTATGCGGACGTGTTCATTGTCGCCGCGCGCACCTTCGGGGAAGCGGGCGACCGGCACGGCATCAGCCTGTTCCTTGTGCCGAAAGGCGCCAAGGGCGTAACGGTCACCGCCTTGAAAACTGTCGACAGCCACGGCGCCGCGCATGTCAGCTTCGAAGACGTTCACGTCGCGGACGCGGCGCTGATCGGCCCAGCAGATCAGGGGGCGGACATTCTCGACCCTGTGCTCGACCGCGCGGCGATCGGCATGTCGGCGGAAATGCTGGGCTCTGCGCAGTCGGCGTTCGACATGACGCTGGACTATCTCAACAATCGCAAACAGTTCGGCCAGCTGATCGGCTCGTTCCAGTCGCTGCAGCACCGCGCCGCGAAGATGTTCGTGGAGCTCGAGATGACGCGCTCCTGCGTCGCGGCGGCGCTCGGCGCGGTAGATGCCGGCAAGCCGGATGTCGCCGAACTCGCAAGCCTCGCGAAAGCGAAAGCCGGCGAACTGGTGCACCTCGTCTCCAACGAGTGCGTCCAGATGCATGGCGGCATCGGTATGACCGACGCGGCCGAGCCCGGCTTCTACATGAAGCGGGCCCGCGTGCAGGAAGCCCTCTACGGCTCCGCCAGCTGGCACCGCGACCGCTATGCGCGCCTGAACGGTTTTTGATCCGCCCTCAGACGAAATGAAAAGCGCCGGAGGATCACTCCGGCGCTTTTTTTGTTTGAGCGGACGTCCGCCTAGTTCGTGATCTGGTAGATCATGCAGACGCTGGCGGACACCGGCTGGGACTTGTCGTCCGAAGGCAGGTTCAGCGCGTCGATATCGGCCTGCGTGATGGTGACCTGGCGGCCGTCGATCATGCCGGACGCCATCGGAGCTGGCGGTGGCGGCGGTGGGGGCGGCGCCGCCATGGCATACGACTTGTCGTAATAATCGTAGTCGCTGCCGGCCATCGACGACCAGTTGCCGAGGCAGGGGCCCGAGCCTTCCTGAACGACCATCAGCTTGCCGAGTTTGGATCCGCTCGCCTTGGCGGTGGCTTCGGCGCGGGCGGCGGCGTCCTTGACGGCGGCCTCATAGGCTTCACGGTTCAGCTCGGTTGTCCGCTCGAGATAGGTCGACAGTCCGGTCGAGTTTTCCGGGCCGAGCGCCAGCGCGCCGGCGCGGGCGGTGCCGGCTTTGGAGACATCCTCGACAGTGACGCTCAGCGTCACGCGCGCTTCATATGCGCGGATCTTGTCCGAGCGTTCATTGTCGATGCGATTGCCGTCTTTGTCCTTGTACTGTTCATACAGGGCCGTGACGTTGACCGAGGACTGGATGATGGAGTCCTTTCCGGCAGCCTTCTTGATCGTCTCGTAGGCGAGGCGGCCGCGCTCGACTGCGAGCTGCATCGCCTTTTTCGAGTCCTTGTCGGTTTCCAGGTAGGTGACCGAGAAGTTGGCGCGGTTCGGCGCGACCTGCATGTCGGCGCGGCCGAGAACCTCGATCACCGGAACGCGGGTCCAGTAAGGCGTGGTAAAGGCCTGGTCCTGAAAGTCTGGCGCGCCCTGCGCGGCGGCGGGCAGGAAAGCGGCGGCGGCGCATGCGGCCATCAGGCCGCTGGTGAAACGGGCGAAGCGAGTCCGGTTTGTCATGTGTATCCCCACAAAGACGTGTTCAATCGGCTGCCGCGTTGATGCGGCAACCCTTTGACTATTCACGTCTTATTGTGTCGGCACAATGACCGCGGCGGCCTCAGGAATTGGCTTCCGATTGCAGGTGGGTATAGAGCTCGATGCCGATCCGCTCGATCAGGGCGAACTGTTTCTCCAGGAAGTCGACATGCTCCTCCTCGTTGTGGAGGATCTTGCCGAACAGGTCGCGGCTCACATAGTCGCGGACCTTCTCGCAATGCTCCATGGCGTCCCGCAGCACGGGGATGGCGATGTTCTCCAGCGCGAGGTCGCACTTCAGGATTTCCTCGACGCTTTCGCCGATGTGGAGCTTGCCGAGGTCCTGAAGGTTCGGCAGCCCGCCGAGGAAAAGGACGCGCTCGATCAGCCAGTCGGCATGGTGCATTTCCTCGATCGACTCGTCGTGCTCCTTCTTGCTGAGCTTCGAGACGCCCCATTCCCGGAGCATCCGCGAGTGCAGGAAGTACTGGTTGATGGCCGTCAGCTCGTTCTTGAGGGCGAGGTTGAGGTATTCGATGACTTTCTTGTCGCCTTGCATGAGCGGCTCCTGAGTCTGGGAGGTTACGGGGATTTACCTAACCATATAGGCGAGCTGCTGCGCGCGGGCAATGAAAAAACCTAATAAAAACAATTGCGTATGATAGTGAGACACACTTGCAAACGCGTGTACGCAGCGTTCCGCAGAGGCGGCAAAGCGATTGAAATGTCAGGCGTTTTTGGCCGTCTCGCCCGTTATTCGGCGGCGAGGATCTGCGTTTGGGGAACGCAGCGGTCCATATGCTCGGAGATCATGTCGCCGATCATTGTGGAGCATTTTCCGCAATTGAACTTGCAGCCATGGTGCGACTGGACCGCATTCGGGCTGCGCGCGCCCGATTCCACGGCTTCGCGGACGGAGCGGCAGTTGATTCGGTTGCACACGCAAATGATCATGAGAACCATTTGCAGCGTCTGCGAATGATTGTCAACTGCACTCTTTCCGGCCCTGACAGAGACGTGAATTACGTTTCCCGGCTGCAAACCCCCTTGCCAGCCGGGTGCGGTGGCGTAGCGTTTCCCATGGCTGGAACCTATCCGATCCGTTACCCGCGCCGGCAGGCGTCCCGATGGTGCCTGCGCCGGCTCACCGGCGGGCTGATCCACCATTTTGGCGAACTTGAAATCACCGGCCTCGAACACGTGCCGAAGACCGGACCGGTGATCCTGGCCGCCAATCACTTCGCTTTCACGGATGCGCCGCTGCTTCTGTATGCGAGTCCCCGGCAGGTCGAATTCATCGGCGGCGCCGAGCGTCCGAACTCGCCGGTCTGGACCCGGATGATCCCGCAGGCCTGGGGCTTCATTCGCGCATATCGCGGCGGCTTCAGCCGCTCGACCCTGACTGCCTCGCTCGGCGTGCTTGAACAGGGCGGCGTCCTCGGCATCTTTCCGGAAGGGGGCAACTGGGCAACCCTGCTGCGCCCCGCGCGGCCCGGCCTTGCCTTCCTCGCCCTACACAGCGGCGCGCCGGTCATTCCGGTCAGCATCACCGGTTCGGTCACGCTCCTCGCCAAGCCGCGCGAAGCGGTGGGCGTGCAATTCCATCCGGCCATCTCTCCGCCGATGATCAGCGCAACCGGACGTGCCAAGCGGCTGGCGCTCGATGCCTTCAGCGAAACGGTGATGGCCTCGGTTGCGGCGGGCTTGCCGGATGCGCAACGCGGTCGCTACGCGGCAGATCCCGCCGCCCGGATTGCGGCCGAGGCGGTTTCGGCCTTTCCGTTCCACGCGCCGGAAATGCGCGGCATGTAAAACGGCCGCCTCAGGCCTCCCAGCCGAAAACGTCTTCGACGCCGAGGTCAAAAACCCGCGCGATCCGGAAGGCGCTTTCGAGGGAAGGGGAGTACTTGCCGAGTTCGATGGCGATCACGGTCTGGCGCGTCACGCCGATCGCCTCGGCGAGGGCGGATTGACTCATGGGGCCATGCTGCTCGCGCAGCTCTCGGATACGGTTGGTGATCGGCGGCGGTTTCGCCATGGCTCAGCCGCCCCGGCGGTAGAGGACGATCTGGAAAACGTATTCCGCGATCTGGCCCAGCATCAGGCTGAGGAAGACCAGATGGAACAGCATGTTGCCATCCATGTTCACCGCATAGTGCCAGAGTGCGCCGAGCGCTGGCATGACCATCACATAGCCGGACCAGTTGCCGGCCTTGTCGCCGATGATCTTCTCGCGCTCATCGGCGGGCGCGTTCGCCTCGCGCGGCGTGGCAAGCGCCAGCGCCGCCATGACGACCGAGGACGCGATCACGATCACGACGACATAGCCGATCACAAAGCCCACGATCGGCGGTGCGGTCTGGCCGAGCGCGCGCGAAGCGCTGATGACCATGTTGAGATAGAACGCGGCGCCACCGGTCAGGATGGCGGCCATCGCCCAGGCAGTTTTTTCGCGGAAGGGGGTGTTCCGGAACGTGGCGGCGGGGGACATGAGCAGGCTCCTGACGTGTCAAAGATGTTGTACATTATCAGTTAGTCGAAAATATTTGACATGTAAAGTATTTTCGACACCGATTCCTGCGCTTCGCTTGACGCCCTCCGGCGCCGCCTCTAGGTCCGCGGTTTAACCCTGATCCACCCGGCAGAACCTCCGATGACCGATCTCTCCCTGCTCGCCCAATCCGCCAAGGCCTGGCCCTTCGAGCTGGCGCGCGCGCTGGAAAAGCGCGTGGCGGAACAGGTGAAGGCCGGCGAGCGCGCCGCCGATGCGCCGGTGATCTTCGAGACCGGCTATGGCCCTTCGGGCCTGCCGCATATCGGCACGTTCGGCGAAGTCGTGCGCACGACGATGGTGCGCCATGCGTTTGAAGTGCTGACCGCCGGCAAGTATGCCACGCGCCTGATCTGCGTGTCGGATGACATGGACGGCATGCGGAAGGTTCCGGACACCGTGCCGAACCCGAAATCGTTGGAACAGTATCTGCAGATGCCGCTGACGACGGTGCCGGATCCCTTCGGCACACATGCGTCCTATGGCGCGCACATGAATTCGCGCCTTTGCGCCTTCCTCGACCAGTTCGGTTTCAAGTACGAATTCCTCTCGGCGACGGAATGCTACAAGTCCGGCCGGTTCGACGCGATGCTGCGGCGCGCGGCGGAGAAGTATGACGCCATCATGGGCGTGATGCTGCCGACGCTTGGCCCGGAGCGGCAGGCGACCTATTCGCCTTTCCTGCCGATCAGCCCGAGCACTGGCCGCGTGCTCTATGTGCCGATGAAGCATGTGGACGCCGCCAAAGGCGAAGTGACGTTCACGGATGAAGATGGCACCGACGTGACCCTTCCCGTCACCGGCGGCGCCGTGAAGATGCAGTGGAAGCCGGATTTCGGCATGCGCTGGGCCGCCCTCGGCGTCGATTTCGAAATGTTCGGCAAGGATCACCAGGCCAACGCCCCGGTCTACTCCAAGATCGCCCGTATCCTCGGCCATAGACCGCCGGAACAGTACGTCTACGAACTGTTCCTGGACGAGAAAGGCGAGAAGATCTCCAAGACCAAGGGTAATGGCATTTCGGTCGAGCAATGGCTGACCTATGCGCCGGACGAGAGCCTGTCGCTCTACCAGTTCCAGAAGCCGCGCGTGGCCAAGAAGCTGCACTTCGACGTGATCCCGAAAGCCGTCGACGAATACCTGACCTTCCTCGACAAGTTCCCTCAGGAAGAGCCGGCGGCGCAGCTGGAAAATCCCGTCTGGCACATCCATTCCGGCCGCCCGCCGCAATGGTCGAGCCCGGTCTCCTTTGCGCTGCTGATGAACCTCGTGGCGGTCGCGAACCCGACCGACGTCTCGCAGCTCTGGGCCTACATCACGCGCTATGCGCCCGGCACCTCGCCGCAGACGCATCCGCTTCTGAACGACCTCGCCGGTTACGCCATGCGTTACTACCGGGATTTCATCCTGCCCGCAAAAACCTTCCGTGCACCGACGGACCAGGAGCGCGCCGCGATGGCCGACCTTGCCGGCCGCCTGCGCACCTTCCCGGACGAGCCGACGGGCGAGAACCTGCAGACGATGACCTTCGAAGTCGGCAAGACGCACGGCTTCGAGAATCTGCGTGACTGGTTCAAGGCGCTGTACGAAGTGTTGCTGGGCCAGGAGCAGGGGCCGCGTTTCGGCAGCTTCGCGGCGCTCTACGGCGCGGGCGACACCGCCAAGCTGATCGACGAGGCACTGGCGCGTTGAGACTGCCCGCCAAAATGTAAGATGCGCTGGGGCGTATTGCGCACTAATGTTGCGCAGACAGCCGGAGTCACGCCCATGCGATCCGCCATCCTCTCCCTTTGTGTTTTTCTGCTGCCACTGTCTGGCTGCCTCGCCACCAAGATCGTCACGGTGCCAGTCAGCCTTGCCGGCGATGTGCTGGAAGGCGCGGGCAAGGGCGCCCTGTATGTCGGCGGAACGGCGGTGCGCGTCACGGGTGACGCGCTCGACGGGCCGGACGAAATGGTCCGTGTCACCGTGACCTACAAGAAGGGCAAGGGCACGCGCACCAAGGAACGCACAGTCAAGGCAAAGTATGTCGAGCGCGAGATCAAGGACATGAGCAAGGACGGCAAGGTCGTGGACGTCGAAGTTTCGCCCGCAGACTGACGCCGAAAAGAAAATGCCCCGGAAGCGGATCAGCGCATCCGGGGCCAGTGATCGGGGAAGACTACTCTACTGCGACGCTGAAATCAGCGAAGTCTTTGCCTTCGGAAGCTTGCCCGTCGGCCAGCCGGCCCAGAGAGTTTCCTCGTGAGCTCTGGCCTTTTCAACAGCGGCTTCCTTCACATGGCCGAAGCCTCGGATTTCGTCCGGAACCTTGGCGATCTCGACCGCGAGGGCGTGGTTGCCCGCGGTCAGTTCGCGCGCGATGCGGCCGAGGTTCTCAAGATAGGTGTCGCGCAAGGTGCGCTCCATCTTGCGTTCCTCGGTATAGCCGAAGAGGTCCAGCTGCGTTCCGCGCAGGCCCTTGAACTTCGCCAGCAGCTTGAAGCCGGTCATCATCCACGGCCCGAAATGCTTCTTCTCGAGATGGCCGTGCGAATCCTTCTTCGCAATGATCGGCGGCGCGAGCCAGAAGCGCAGCTTGCCGCCCTTGAACTGGCTGGCCAGCTGCTGAGCAAACTTTCCGTCCGTATAGAGACGGGCGACTTCATACTCGTCCTTGTAAGCCATCAGCTTGAAGGCATAGGTTGCCGCCGCCCGGGTCAGGTTCTCGCCAAGCCCGGCTTTCTCTTCGGCGGCGCGGACGTCCGCGACCACGGCGCGATAGCGCGCCGCATAGTCGGCGTTCTGGTACGCCGTGAGGCGCGCGGCGCGGTCCTCGATCAAGGCATCAAGCGTCTTCTCCTCGACATGCCCGCGCGGATCAGACTGCGCGGCAAGGCGTTCCGGGGCGGCAGCTGCGAGGCGGCCGATATTGAACGCCGCCATGTTGTCTTCGGCCTTGGTACCGTTGAGGCGGATGGCGCGGTAGAGCCCGCGCAGCGAGACCGGCACCTTGCCCTTCTGCCAGGCATACCCCGCCATGATCATGTTGGTGTAGATCGCCTCATGCAGGTAGCCGACCGCAAGGGCCTCTGCATCGAACGCGCCGAACTCGGCCGCCTGCCGCTTCACGCGCGCCGACAGAAAATCACTCTCGAAGCGTTTCGACCGATTACGGATGAATTCCGAGGTCGGCGTCACATCCGAGTTGGCAAAGGCCGCCGTACGTCCGGCGTCCATCAGGTTCAAGGCGTCGCCGCCCGCCGCTACCACGAGATCGCACGCGATCACGCAATCCGCGCTGGCAGGCGGCACGCGGCCGGTAGAGATCAGTTCGGGCTCACGCGCAAAGCGGATGTGGGAGAGGACAGGGCCGCCCTTCTGCGCGAGGCCGGTCATGTCGAGGGACGAAGCGGCGTTGCCGTCCACGTGCGCGGCCATGGCCAACACCGCGGCGACCGTGGTGACGCCGGTGCCGCCGACGCCCGTGAACAGGATGTTCCAGGGCTGCGCGAGGCTTGGGGTTTCCGGCAGGGGCAGGCCGTCGGCATTGAACTCCTGGCGCGGCTGCGCTTCCCAAGCCGGCTCGCCGTCCTGGATCGTCACGAAGCTCGGACAGAAGCCCTTGAGGCAAGACAGATCCGTATTGCAAGTCGACTGGTTGATGCGCCGCTTCCGGCCAAGTTCGGTCTCGATCGGCTCGACCGAGAGGCAGTTCGACTTCACCGAACAGTCGCCGCAGCCTTCGCAGACTTCGGTATTGATGATCGTGCGTACACGGTCCGGCTTGATCATGCCGCGCTTGGAGCGGCGGCGTTTCTCAGTCGCGCACATCTGGTCATAGATGATCACCGACACGCCGGGTGTCTCGCGCAGTTTCATCTGCACGTCTTCGAGGTCGTCGCGGTGGTGGATCGTCACGCTGCGGGGCAGGTCGCGCACGCCGGCATAGCGGGTGGGGTCTTCCGTCACGATACGGATGGTCTTCACGCCTTCCGCCTCGACCTGCTGGGCGATCATCGCGGGCGTCTGGCCGGATTCTACATGCTGCCCGCCGGTCATCGCGACCGCATCATTGTAGAGGATCTTGTAGGTCATGTTCGCGCCGGAAGTCACCGCCGCACGGATCGCGAGGCTGCCCGAGTGCGAGTAGGTGCCGTCGCCGAGGTTGACGAACACGTGGTTCTCGTCGGTCGCCCAATGCTGGCCGACCCAGCCGATACCTTCGCCGCCCATCTGGCTCGTCATGTCGGTTTTCCGGTCCGGCATGAAGTTCGCCATGTAATGGCAGCCGATGCCAGCCAGCGCGCGGCTGCCTTCCGGCACCACGGTCGAGGTGTTGTGCGGACAGCCGGAACAGAAGTGCGGCGAGCGCACGGTCGGCGAGGCGTTTGTGCGGGCCGCCTCCGAGGCGCCGCCTACGCGGTCGAAATAGGCCGCGGCGCGCGAGGTGTCCCAGCCTGACGGCAGGGCGTGCATCAGCGCGTTCGCGATTTCCGGAATCGTCAGCGAGGCGATGTCGGACAGGAGCGGCGCGCCGTTCGCGTCCGTCTTGCCTTCGATGATCGGACGGCGGCTATCCGGCAGATCATACAATGCGGCCTTCAGCTGCGCTTCAATCAGCGGACGCTTGTGCTCGATCACGATGACGCGCTCGAGGCCGGCGCAGAATTCGCGCACGCCTTGCGGCTCGAGCGGCCAGGGCATGGCCACCTTGTAGATCGTCAGTCCCAGCGCGCCGGCTTCCTGCGGGCTGAGGCCGAGGGCCGCGAGCGCCTCGAACACATCGCGCGCGGCCTGTCCGGTGACGATCAGGCCAAGGCGCGATTTCGGCGAGGGCAGGATGACATGGTCCAGCCGGTTGGCGCGCACATAGGCTTGCGCGGCGGGCAGCTTGATCTGGCGCAGCCGCGCTTCCTTGTTCAGCGGCACGTCGCCCCGCCGCATGTGCACGCCATCTTCCGGCAGAGCGAAAGTCGGCCGCTGGATGGCAAAGCGCGCAAGGTCGATATTCACCACCGCGCCGGAATCCATCGTGTCGGCGAGCGCGACGAGGCCCGTCCAGGCGCCGGAGAAGCGGCTCATCTCCCAGCCATGGATGCCGTAGTCGAGGACATCCTGGATCGAGGCAGGGTTGAGCGTCGGAATCTCGGCATCCTGCATCGCGTATTCGGACTGCGAGGGCAGGGTCGAAGACTTGCAGTTATGGTCGTCGCCGATCACGGCGAGAACCCCTCCGAGGGCGGACGTTCCGGCCGCGTTGGCATGCTTGAACACGTCGCCCGTCCGGTCGACGCCGGGCGCCTTGCCATACCAGATGCCGAACAGGCCATCGAACTTCGCGCCGGGAAACAGGCCGAGCTGCTGCGAGCCCCAGACGGCGGTCGCGCCCAGGTCCTCGTTCAGGCCTTCCCAGAACTTGATGTCATGCGCGTCGAGACGTTTCTGCACCGCGCGCAACTGCTGGTCATATCCGCCGAGTGGCGAGCCGCGATAGCCGGAGATGAAGCCACCCGTATTGTGTCCGGCGGCGCGGTCCATCCGCTTGCGGTCCAGCGGCAGGCGCACCAGCGCCTGGATGCCGGTCATGTAAGCCTTGCCCTCGACAAGATCGTATTTGTCGTCCAGCGTGACTTCGCGGTGTTTCATGAACGCGCATCCTCGATTCCAGCCTAGGTAGATTATTGGCCGAATCGCGTGAAAATGCTTGCCTATATTGCGCGAGTTTTGCTACTTTAAGCAATAAATTTTCCAAAACTAAGGGGATGTGGGGAAATTGTCCCAAGAATTAGATAGCGTTGATGCCCGTATCCTGGACCTGATCCAGCGTGACGCAAGCCTGTCCGTCGCCGAGATTGCCGAGCGCGTGGGCCTGTCCTCCTCGCCTTGCTGGCGGCGGATCAAGCGGATGGAAGAGGCCGGCTTCATCCTGGGCCGGGTGACGCTGATCAACAACCACGCCCTCGGCCTCGACTTTGAAGTCATCGCCAGCGCCAAACTTGCTCTGCCGAGCCGGGAAAATCTCGAATCCTTCGAGACGATGGTCCAGGCGTGGCCGGAAGTGATCGAATGCATGACGGTGACCGGCGCGGTCGACTACATGCTTCACATCGTGACGACCGACATGCACGCCTATGACAATTTCCTGCGCGACAAGCTGCTCGGCTCGAAGCTGGTCTCGGACGTCCAGTCGCGCATCGTCATCCGCGTCGCCAAGCGCACGACGGCCTTGCCCCTCGGCTTGGTGCGCCAGACGACCAAGGTTGCGGACTGAGCTTCGCGCTTAGCGCAGGTCGAAGGCCGAATAGTCCGAGACCTTCACGCCTGGCAGCACGTCTGCACCCGACGCCTCATGCGCCGCGATACCGCTCTGCAAGGCCTGCCCGATGTCCGTCTCCGGATCTTCGGCGTCGGCCAGTATCATGGCGATGGGCCGCTGCGGCGCGGTGAGCTCCGGGCAGATCGCCTTGCCGGCAGGGCAGGTGACATCAGCCCGGCTATAGCCAAGGTCCAGCACGCCGGTGGGCAGGGCGCCGGCCTCGCAGGGCAGGTTGGCACCGATGGCTGCGCGCAGGGCGTGCCCGCGCGTGAAAGACAGGAACGTGTTCTGAACAGATGTGCCCTCGACCGAGGCCGCGCCCACCGCGATCACCCCTGTCAGGTCGCAGATGCCGGCGCCCAACTCGAGTTTCTCAAAGGCGGTTTCGACCGGCTCGCTGAGGCCTGCCGCAAAGATCGAATCGGCGCGGGAATAGGTCCAGGTCTCGTCACCGACGAGCACGTAGGCGGTGAACTCGGCGCTGCGCCCGGCGGCGTCCGTGCCGGTGAACCGGGCCGTCTCGCGCCAGCGGACATCGGAGAACAGCGGCGGCGGCGGTTCCGGTTCGGCTGCGTCTTCAGGCGTTGGTTCAACAACCGGCGCCTCAGGCTCAGCTTCCGCAGTTATAACGGGCTCCGGCACCGGCACAGGCGCGGGCGGCACCATCCGCACCAAGGGTGCGGCCGGCATTGCGGTGGCGGTCAGCAACGGATCCTCGCCGATTTCGCCGGGCTGGAGGCGCAGCGACCACCAGGTCACCCACAGCCCCAGCAGGAACAGCAGCAACAGCAGCAGGTACAGCCACACCAGGCTGCGCTTCTTCTTCTCCGGTGGCGGAAGTTGGTAATAGTCCGTCATGTGCCCGCCCGATTTGCCTTGGCGTCATCTTACCCCGAATCGCGCGGGAAGGGACCAGAAATCTAACGTCCGAAACGCAATCAGGTTGCCGAGACGCGCGTCACATGCCCGTCCGACCGCAAAAGCCGGTGCTCTTCGCCGCCGGGCCACACCTTCAGGTAGGTGATGAAATCATTCGGATTGATGCCGGTCTGGTCCGGCCCCTGGAAGAAGGCGCCGGGTTCGAAACACAGCCAGGCCAGCGGCCGCGCTGGCGTGGCTTCCGCGCCCGCCGCTTCCGTCATGTCGAGGAGCGCCCGGCGAACGTCCGCAGGCGGATATTGCAGGAACACCGAGTGGTAGATCACGGTCAGGCCGCTTGCCGGCCGCGCCGCCAGTTTTGCCTTCAGCCAGTCGGCGGCGTCCGCCTTGTCGACCTTCACGCCGGTCTCGATCGCGAGCGCCATCGCCGCGTCGATCCGGGCGAGGCGTTCGGGCTGGTCCGGCCAGACATAGGATTTGAGGCGCAGCGCGGTGTCCGGATTCGACACGTCAATCGGATTCTGGTCGCACGCCGCGCGCGACGCCACCTGCGGCCGCGCCTCCAGATGCTCCGGCGGCGGCGTTTTCCAATCGGTCTCGATCTCCACCCCGCTCGAGCCCGGAAGAGACCATGTGGCCGTGCGATAGCCGAACCGGTCCCAGTTCTGGTTCAGACCGGCACTGGCGCCGAGCTCCAGAAGATGCATCGGCATTGGAAACCGCGCCGCCAGCTTCAGGAAGCCGGGGAGCAGGGCAACCGAGCGGCGCACTTCGTTCGTCTGCGGAGGAGATTTCAGGAACGCCCGGGCCTCGGACTGCGTGGCCGCGAGCCAGTCCCGCGCCAGCGGCCAGATCCCGGCCATCGTCCACGCCTTTTCCCGCGCCGGATAGGCCGCAGCCAGATCTTTTGCCGCGCCGATCAGCACGCTGTGATGCAGGTAGCCCGCAATGCGCAGCGATAAGGCATCCCGCCGCGGACTGGTCGGCCAGCCCGCGACCAGCGCCGCCACGGGTCCGCCCGCCTCGATGTCATCCGCCATCACCTCGCAGAGCTGCTCCATGAACGGGGAGCCGAGCCCCCCGCAGAATACGGCCTGCTCGCGGAAATGCGCGACAATCTCTTCTTCTGTAGGCGGAGGGGTCATGCGGTCACCGAGGGATGGAGGATGGGTCTGTAGCCGGCGCGCAGCGCTTCGCAGGTAATGTGTGGTGTCAGGCGCTCGCCGGAGGCATGCAGGGGCTGGCGCGCGCCATACCCCTTGAACGACCAGGCCCGCGCCGCGCCGTCGAGCTTGAGGTAGGCCGCGCTGCCGGTCGCATAGATAGCGCCATCGGGCAGGGTGGAGGGCGCCACGGCCTCGCGCGGCCGGGCACCGCTCAGCACCGTCTGAATCTCGCCTGCGGCAAGCGCGTCCAGCTTGTCGATTGTCTCGCCCGCCTGCAGGTGTCCGAGAGTGATGAGGCCGTCGCGGAAGGCGCTCGCCTCGGCGCGGCGGCATTCGAAGCAGGGCCGGTGCCCGCCTGCCAGCGCGGTCGCCTCATCCAGGAAAAACAGCTCCGTATAAAGCCCGGGCTGCATCAACTTGCGCTTTCTGTCCTTGAAGCTCAGCACACAGATGATCCACCGTTTGCTCGTCCAGCGCCGGTCCTTCAGCGTCTGGTCGTCCCGATGAAAGCAGCCGCCCCGGTTGCCCATGAACAGGCCGCGGTCCGGCACGGCCTGCAACGCGCCAAACGGATCAACCCGGTTCTGAAGCGGCATGGGTCTCGCACCCCTGAAAGAAAAAGCCCGGACGATGCCGTGTCGCATCGTCCGGGCCGGGTTTCAGCCTTTTTGGGCGACGCAAGGTTCACACGCGCTCGACCGCCATGGCGATGCCTTCGCCGCCGCCGATGCACAGCGAGGCCATGCCCTTCTTGGCGCCGCGGTCTTCCATCGCCGCGATCAGCGTGATCAGCACGCGGGCGCCGGAGGCGCCGATCGGGTGGCCCATCGCGCAGGCGCCGCCATTCACATTGACGCGGTCATGGCTGATGCCGAGCTCTTTCATGGCGATCATCGGGACGACCGCGAAGGCCTCGTTGACCTCCCAGAGGTCCACGTCCTCGATTTTCCAGCCGGCTTTTGCCAGCGCCTTCTTCATCGCGGGCACAGGCGCCGTGGTGAAGTATTCCGGCTCATGCGCGTGGCTGGACGAGGCGACGATGCGGGCGAGCGGTTTCAGGCCGCGCTTCTTGGCTTCGGATTCGCGCATCAGCACGAGCGCCGCGGCGCCGTCCGAAATCGCCGAGGCGTTGGCGGCGGTGACCGTGCCGTCTTTCGAGAAGGCGGGCTTCAGCGTCGGGATCTTGTCCGGCATCGCCTCGCGCGGCAGCTGGTCGGTGTCGATGACCGTGTCGCCCTTCTTGCCCTTGACGGTGACCGGCGTGATCTCGCGTTTGAACTTGCCGTTCTTGGTGGCGTTCTGCGCCCGGGTCAGCGTCTCGAGGGCGTAGGCGTCCTGCTGCTCGCGAGTGAACTGATACTCGCCGGCGATCTTGTCGGCGAACACGCCCATCGGGCCCTTGGCATAGGCGTCGGTCAGGCCGTCGAGGGCCATGTGGTCCTCGGCGCCCATCGTGCCGTACTTGTGGCCCTTGCGCACGTTCAGCAGGTGCGGGGCGTTGGTCATCGATTCCATGCCGCCGACGATCACGATATTGGCGTCGCCCGCGAGGATCGCGTTGCGGCCCATCACGGCCGCCTGCATGCCGGAGCCGCACATCTTGTTGATGGTGGTGGCTTCGAGGCCCTTATCTTCGCCGGACTTGATGCCTGCCTGGCGCGCAGGCGCCTGGCCCTGACCGGCAGGAAGGCAGTTGCCCATGATCACTTCATTGGCTTCGCCCGGCTTCAATCCGGCTTCGGCGACGGCGGCCTTGATGGCCATGGCGCCGAGTTCGTTGGCCGAAAAGCCCGCAAGGTCGCCCAGAAGGCCGCCCATCGGCGTGCGCGCCATACCAACGATGACAACCGGATCTTTCTCAGACATGGGGCATTCCTTCCTGAAGTTTTTGTGCAGGTGCTGTTATCAGACTTAGGCGCTGACTGGGCAGTTTCGTCAAGGTGACGCGCGGGTCAGCCTTTGAGTGCCGCCTCGATGTCGGCCAGCAACGCCTTGTCGTCGGGGCGGACCTTGGAACTGTAGGCCTTGATCGGCGTGCCGTCGCCCTTGACCAGGATCTTGTGGAAGTTCCAGGCGGGCTCCGCCTCGCTGCCCAACGCGGCAACCGCGCCGGCATAGAAGGGGTGCTGCGAGGCGCCTTTCACGGCGTATTTCTTGGTCAGCGGGAAGGTGACGCCGTAATTGATCTCGCAGAAGGTTTTCACTTCTTCCTCGGTGCCCGGCTCCTGCGCGCCGAAATCATTCGACGGCACGCCGACGATGATCAGGCCCTCGTCCTTCTTGTCCTCGTAGAGCGCCTGCAGGCCTTTGTATTGCGGGGTGAACCCGCACTTCGAGGCGGTGTTCACCACCAGGATGGCCTTGGCGCCAAGGGCGGTGAGATCGAGGGGCTTGCCGTTGATCGAGGTAAACTGCGCGGCGGACATGGACGGTGTCTCCTGAGTTGAAGGCGGGGCAGCCGGTTCGCTGCGCGCGGGCGCGCCGCACCCGGAGAGCAGGGCAGCGGCAGCAAGCAGGACGGTGAGAGGACGCATCAATGGCTCCACGACGTTTTCCCGCGTGGATATAGGCGGAACTTCTGCGACGTCATCCCTCCATTTGCGGATCGGGCGGCGGCGCTATTTCTTCTTCTTGCCGTTCCCGTTCTTCTCGGGCGCCGCATCGACCTGGAAGGTCATCTGCATGTTGACTCGGTACATGTCGATCTTGCCGTCCTTTATCGTGGTCGACATCGAATTGATGTGACACGAGGCAAGGCCGCGGACGGTCTTGGAGAACCGGCTGATCGCGGCCTGGATGGCATCCTCGAAGGATTTCGGGGACTCGGCCATGATCTCTTCGGATTTCATGATGGACATACGGAGTTTCCTTCCCTGCGCTTTACGCTTGGTCAGAGTGCGCCGATGACGAATTTTGGCAAGCCGGATCGCGCCTGAGGCGAACGGTAAGTCTACTTGCGAAGCCGCAGTCCGGTTTCCGTATTCTTCTGCCAGACCACATCCGCTTCGCCTTCAATGCCCACCGAGCGGGCATTGACCGAGACGATCGATGGCAAAAGCTCGTTGGTCGGAAAGCGGATGCGAAGGCCGGTGTCGGTGAAATCCATCACCACGCCCTTGCGGCGATAACCGGATTCATAGGTGATATAGGCTTCGCGGTAGACCTGTACCCGCACGGGACGTGCGCTGTCCGGCACGGCCGATGCAACGTGTTCCACCCGCGCGGATTCGACCAGCGCAGGCTTCTTGGAACCGAAAAAGCGGGGCAGCAGGGACATCTTAGGCAGGCTTCCAGCGGCGAAAATGGAACAACTCCACCACCGCAGATGCATATTCCGCGCCAGTTAAAATGAAATTGCGGCCGCCTGCCGGATTTGGGCTAGCGGCCGCGCATTCAGTCCGCGATTAACCCTTACCAGATGCGGATACGCTCTTCCGGTGGCAGGTACAGCGTATCGTCCGGACCCACATCAAACGCTTCGTACCATTCGTCGAAATTCCGGACGACACCATTGATGCGGTACTCCGGCGGCGAGTGCGGGTCGGTCAGCAGCTGCTGGCGTTTCGCTTCGTCCCGGTATTTCGCGCGCCAGATCTGGGCCCAGCCGAGGAAGAAGCGCTGGTCGCCGCTCAGGCCGTCGATCACCGGCGCCTGTTCAGCCTCGCTGACCGTGCCATCGCCGTCGGTGTCGAGGCTCAGCTGGTAGGCCCTGTAAGCCATCGAGAGACCGCCGACATCGCCAATATTCTCGCCGAGGGTCAGGCGTCCGTTAACGCAGGTTTTTCCATCGTCGAGCGGGCAATAGGCATCATACTGGGCCGCCAGCGCGTCCGTCAGCATGCGGAACGCCGCCTGGTCGGTATCGGTCCACCAATTGTTCAGGGCACCGGCCGCGTCAAACTTCGCGCCCTGGTCATCAAAGCCGTGACCCATCTCGTGACCGATCACGCCGCCGATCCCGCCATAGTTGATGGCCGGGTCGGCCGACAGGTTGAAGAAGGGCGGCTGCAGGATGGCGGCCGGAAACACGATCTCGTTGAAGCTCGGATTGTAGTAGGCGTTTACCGTCTGCGGCGTCATGAACCACTTGGTCTTGTCGACGGTCGTGCCGAGCCAGGACAGGTTGTCATCGAAGGTCCATTGGGCGGCCGCCATCGCATTGTCGAGCGCGCTGGAGCCCACCACGAGAGTGTCATAGGTCTCGAATTTGGACGGATAGCCGATCTTCGGATCGAACGTGTTCAGCTTCTCGACGGCTTTGACTTTCGTGTCATCGCTCATCCAGGAAAGCTCCGCGATGTTGGCGTCCATGGCCTTGCGCAGGTTGACCACCAGCTTGTCCATCTCCGCTTTGTTCTCCGGCGGGAAGTAACGCTCGACGAACACCTTGCCGATCGCCTCGCCGACGACGCCTTCGGTCGCCGCCACCGCGCGCTTCCAGCGCTCGCGCTGCTCCGGCTGGCCGCGCAGGGCCTTGCCGTAGAAAGCGAACTGCGCGTTGTCGATCTCCTCGGGCAGGACATCCGCATGGTCGATCAGGAAGTGCGCTTTCAGGTACGCCTTCCAGGTATCCAGCGGCGTTTTCGAGGTGAGCGCGAAAATGCCGTTGAAGCCATCCCCGAGCTTGGCCGCATCTTCTGCCGTCAGGCCGGCCGAAGCCAGCTCTTCCTTGGTCGGAGGAATTTCCGCCACCAGGAAGTGCGTCTGCGTGCCAACGCCCAGCGTGTCGAGCGCCGTCTGGATCGGGAAGTCACTCGACAGCGCGAGGAATTCCTCGCGGCTCATCTTGTTGTACGTCACTTCCGGATTGCGCGAGACCGTGCGGTCCCAGTCGAGCTTCGCAATCTCCGTCTCGAAGGCCATCACTTCTGCGGCCGTCGCGGCCGGGTCCGCATAGCCCGCCTTGCCGAGCACGAAGGTCAGCAGCTCCACATACTTGGCGCGCAGCTCGACCGATTTCTCGTCATCCTTCAGGTAATAATCGCGGTCCGGCATGCCGAGGCCGCCGAGTGACATCTGGAAGATGTAGGTCTCGGGATCCTTGTCATCGACGAACACGAAGCCGTTGATCGGCGAGGCATAACCGACCGTGGCGGTCAGCTTCGCCAGATCGTCGAGGTTCGAGACGGCGTCGATTCTGGTAAAGTACGGCGCTACCGGCGCAAGACCCGCAGCGTTGATCGCGTCGGTATTCATGTAGGCGTTGTAGATCGCGCCAATCTTGCCTTCCGGCGTGTCGATCGCGGGGGCGGCGGCGGCGAGGTCATCGATGATGAAGCGCACGCGCTGCTCGGACTTCTCGCGCAGCAGGTCGAACGAGCCATAGCGCGACCGGTCGGCGGGAATCTCGAAGCTCGAAAGCCAGGCGCCGTTCACATAGGCATTGAAATCGTCGCCCGGTTTCACGGAGGTGTCCTGCGTCTCCGTGTTGAGGCCCCACGCGCCCCAGACATCCGGCGACGACAGCTTCAGCTCCTCGGCAGGTTTCGCGGGCGCAAGCGCCGCGGCTTCGGCCGGTTCCGGCGCAGCGATGTCCTTGTGGTGCGCACAGGCGGTGATCAGCGCGAGCGACGCGGCGCCAAGCAAAAGTTTCTTCATGTGAAATACTCCCTGGGTGCCCCGCCTTCATGGGCGCAGCGATTGTAGAAACAGAAACGCGTTACTCCACTTATTCGGCAGGCGAGGGCCGGCCAAGGCCCTGGCCTGCACTCGTGCCGATGAGCTCGTCTTCGTCGATGGTGGCATGGCCCGAGTAGCCCTCGCCGATATTGCGGTAGGGCTTGCCGCCCCATGTCCAGGCAAACACCCGGCCCACTTCCGAACCGATCGCATACATCGCCGGCACCATCAGCAGGGACACAAACAGCGCAAACGCCACCGCATAGGCCAGCGAAACGACCATCGGCTGGAGGAATTGTGCCTGTACGGACTTTTCGAACAGCATCGGTGCGAGGCCGACAAAGGTCGTCAACGAGGTCAGCAGGATCGGACGGAAGCGCGAGACCCCCGCATCGACCAGCGCCTGCACGGCGCCTGCGCCTTCATCCCGGCGCTTGTTGACATAGTCGATCAGCACCAGGTTGTCGTTAATCACGACGCCGGCGGCCGCCGCGATTCCGAAGAAGGCAAACATCGCCATCGGCGTGCCGGTGATCGCCAGTCCCAGGATTGCGCCGCAATAGGCAAAGGGCAGGGCCATCATCAGCAGGATCGGCTGGGTATAGGACCTGAAGCCGATCGCCAGCAGGATATACATCGCGCCGATGGCCATCAGGACCAGCTTGAGAATATCGGCGAAGAACTCCTGTTCCTGCTCAAAGCCGCCCGCTTCGCCGCGCACGACGTCCGGGAACTCCTGTTTGAACTGCGGCCAGAAATCCTTCTCCATCGCCTCCATGATGCGCGCGCGGCCGCCCTCGCCGAGAACCTCGGCGCCGACCGACACCGAACGCACTCGGTTTCTCCGCACGATCCGGTTGATGCCTGGCGCGTATTCGAAGTTTGCAACTTCCGTCACCGGAATTTCGCGCCCGTCGAGCGTCCGTATACGGATCGCCGCAAGGCTGTCGAGATCATTGCGCGCTTCAATGGGCAGGCGAACGCGCACTTCCACGTCCTCGCCGTCACGCGCCATCCGGTCCGCCAGCTCTCCGAAATAAGCCTGGCGCAGCTGGTTCGATACATCCGCGAGCGTGATGCCCAGCGTTTCCGCGCCGGGCTTCATCGTGATCTGGATTTCCTCCGCCGCAGAGGAGAGGTTGTCGGTGATGTCATAGGCTTCCGAATAGGTCGCCAGATGCGCCTTCACGAGGTCGGCCGATGCGCGCAGCCGGTCAAGGTCCGGGTGGCTGAGCGCAAAGGTCACGCCCGTGTCGGGTCGGTTGAAGGTGAACTCGAAGTTGATCTCTTCCGCGTCCTGGATTTCGCCGGTCGCCTTGCGCAGCTCGTCGGCAATATCCTTCGAGCGGACGCCTTCCGGCCGCTCTTCCGGCGGAACGAGACCGATCCAGGCCTGCACGCTGGTGCCGCCTGCCACGATGGACGCGTCCCGGATCAGTCCGCCGTCGATCTCGGGGTGCTGTTTGTCGGTGATCTCGGTCGCCGCAATGACGCCCGCCTGCAGCTGGTCGCGCACCTGCACGACGCGCTCGAACGGCGTGCCGTCCGGCATCTCGATGCTGACCTGGATCAGGTCGGCTTCGATTTCCGGCATGAACTTGAACGGCACGATACCGCTCGACTGCAGCGAGATCGCAATCGCGAGGATCGAGAAGAAGAAGGCGAGGGTGGCGTACCGGAACTTGATCACCAGTTCGAGAACCGGGCGGTAAAGGTTGCTTGCAAACCACAACAGGCTGTCGGCGATCCGGCGCTGGAACTTCATCAGGTTGCCGGTCGGGCCTTCGAACTTCTGCTTCTTCATGTGCGCAAGGTGCGCGGGAAGGATCAGCAGACACTCGATCACGGAGATCGTCAGCGAGATGACCACCACGAAGGTGATCTGCTGCGTGAACACGCGCGTCGGCCCGGTCACGAAGGCCCAGGGCAGGAACGCGATGATGGTTGTCAGAACGCCGAAGATGACAGGCTTCATCACCAGCTGCGTGCCGAGGACGGCGGCATCAATGCCGTCGCGCCGTCCGCTTTCCACTTCCTTGTGGATGTTCTCGCCGACGACGATGGCGTCGTCGACGATCACGCCGATCACCAGCAGCACGGCGAAGGTCGACAGGATGTTCCAGGACACGCCCATGACGGGGAAGAGCATGATGCTGCCGGCAAACGCCGTGAAGATGCCGGCTGTGACCCAGATGGCAACGATCGGGCGAAGGAAAAGCAGCAGGACGATCATCACCAGGATGGCGCCGGACAGCGCCGACGCCGTGATCAGGTCCATCCGGTCCTGGAAGGTTTTGGAATCGTCCCACAGGACGTCGATCTTCACGCCTTCCGGAAGGATACCGTTGGCCGGGTCGTTGGCGCGCTTGATATAGTCACGGAAGCCTTCAGCGTACCGCGTGATATCCATGTTGTCGGGTTCAGGGATCATCACGAACGTCGTCGCGCGCCCGTTGAAGCTCGCCTGCAGCTTGTCGCTGACAAAGCCGTCGACCACGGTGGCGACATCCGCCACGCGGACGGTGCCTTCTTCGCTCGACTGGCGGATGATGATTTCGCCGAACTGCTCGGCCGTGTCGGCAAGGTTGCGCGCGGTCAGCTGGACGTCGCCGACCGGCGATTCAATCCGGCCGCCGGAAGAGTTCAGCGAGGTCTGCCGCACCGCATTCGCCACGTCGGACAGGCTGAGGCCGAAGCGGCGCAGCGCCTCCTCGGAAACTTCGATGCTGACCTGTTCGCTCAGCGTGCCTTGCAGCACCGCGAGCTCGCCGCCAGGCTGGGCCGCAATCTCGTCGCGGACCTTGTCGCCGATCTTGCGCAGCGTCCGCGCGTCGAGGTCGCTGTGCACCGCCAGACCCATGAACCAGTTGCGCTGCTCCCAGCGCTCGACCTGCGGCTCGAACGCTGCCTGCGGCAGGTTGTTGATCTGGTCGACGCGCAGCTTCACCTCGTCGAGGAAGGTGTCCATGTCGATATCGTCGCGGCCGCGGATGTTGACCACGCCGAAGCCTTCGCTGGAGGTCGAGGTGACGCGGTCGAGGCCGTTGATGTCGGCCACCGCTTCTTCGATCCGGGTCACGATCTGGTCTTCGATGTCGCGCGGGCTTGCGCCGGTCCAGGCCACCGACACCGACGCGCCGGACACCTTCACGACCGGGAACATTTCCCGTTCCATCGACGAATAGCCGAACACACCGCCGGCAAAGAAGATGAACATAAGGAGGTTTGCGGCAACCGAGTTACGCGCAAACCAGGCGACGATCCCGCTCATTGGGCAGCTCCTTCGGCGCCGGTGCCGGTCTCGGCCTTGGCGACCTTTTCGGCATCAGCGGCCGGCTTCGGCGGATTGTGAACTTTCACCGTGCCGTCTTCCATCCGCTGCATCACCGTCAGGCTCATGCCGTCAAAAGGGGCCTGGATCGGGCTGGTGATGGCCAGCTCGCCGACTTGCGCGCCTTCATGGAAGTAGGCGCCGTCGCGGTCCGAATGCTCGATGTTCACGGTGCGGATCGACAGTTTGCCGGTCTTCGGATCGCCGATATAGAGCTGGTCATCGCCGCGCAGCGCGGAGCGCGGCGCCACCATCACACGGTCAAGGCTGCGGCCCTGGATCTGTGCGAGCACGAACAATCCGGGCGCCATCGGCGCGCCATTATCCGCGCCCTTGCCGAACGGGTCCTTCAGTTCTGCGATCACGTTGATCTGGCGCGTCTGCGAATTGACGGCTGCGCCGGTGCGCACGATCTTGCCGCGCCAGGTCCGCGGTTCGCCGCCGACGTTTCCGGTGAAGATCACTTCCGGACCCGGAGTTTTTTCGCTGTCTTCGAAGGCGATCGGCAAGCCGAGGCGGCCGAGTTCGGCATCCTTCAGCGGCAGCGAGACTTCCACGGCATCATTGCCGAAGATGCGCCCGAGTGATTGTCCGGGCGCGACCACCTGTCCGATGTCCACGCTGCGCTCGCGCACGCGGCCATCGAACGGTGCGATCACCGCCGTGCGGGCGAGCGCGAGTTCTGCGTCCTTCAGCTGCGATTTGGCCGCGTCCAGCGAGGCCTGCGCTTCGGCCAGCTGCGGCTCGCGCCGGGCGAGCGGCGAGGCATCCGTCATGCCGAGGTCTTCAAGATCCTGCAGCGCCAGTTCGGACTCGGCCACTTCGCGGGCGAGGCGTTGCTCGGCCGAAGCGACCAGCGAGCGCGCGCGCACCACGCCCAGCTCATAGTCCTGCGCATCGACGCGCACGAGCACCTGGCCGCGGCGGATGAAGCCGCCATCGATGAAGTCCGGCGAGACATACGCGATCCGGCCTGAGGTCTGCGGCGCGACGATGATCTCGGTCTTCGGGCGCACTTCGCCCTGGGCCTCGACGGTCAGCGTCAGCGCGACTTCCTGCACCGGCTCGGCAAACACGTTGAGGCCGGCGCGGGGCTCGTCGCTCTTCTCGGCTTGCGGCTTCATCGCCTGGACAGCGATGAACCCGCCGATCCCCAGGACGAGGATGATGACGATGGGGGCGATGATGGCAATTAGGCGTCCCATGGGGATATGGCTCCTGCCGCTTACTGCGGGGTCTGGACTTCTGAAGGGGCGGGTAGGGCGGCCGCGGTGGGCACACCGCCTCCGAGCGCGAGGTGGTACGAAACCCGGTTTATAGCACGGCTTGCCCGCGCCGAGACCAGCTGGCTTTCAGCGGTCAGCCGGCGCGTCTGCGCGTCGATCAGGTTGAAGATGGTGATCGTGCCGCTGATATACTGGCGCTCCGCCAGTTCCTCGGCATACCGCGCCTCTTCGAACGCCGTCGTCTGCGCCGTTTCCTGCCGCGCGAGCAGCACGTCGGCCGTCAGCGCGTCTTCCACTTCGCGCCAGGCTGTCAGCACGCCGCCGACATAGTTGGCCACCGACGACTGCGCCTGCGCAATCGCCGCTTCCTGCTGGGCCTTGAGGCGCCCGCCGGTAAACAGCGGCTGCACCAGCCCGGCCACCAGCCGCGCCGCAATCAGCTGCGGATCCATGGCATCTTCAAACTCCGACGAACTGGTCGAGGCCGACCCCGTCAGCCGCAGCGACGGCAGCATCGCGAGACGCGCTTCCTCGGCCCGCAGGCCGGCCGCCACCACGCGGGCTTCCAGCCCCGCGATGTCCGGCCGGCGTGACAACAGAAGCGCGGGGTTGCCCTCGGTCGCCATCTCCTGAAGCTCGGGGATCGTCGAGGTCGCGGTAATCTCGGCGCCGGGATAGCGTCCCAGCAGCACTTCCAGCCGCCGCGCCGCCTCGGTCGAAGCCTGGCGCCGGGCCGCAATCGTCGCTTCGGCGCTGGCCAGCGAGGAGCGCGCCGTGCGCAGCTCCAGCGGGTCCGACACGCCGGACCGGACGCGCCGGTCGGTGATCGTCAGCACGCGGTCGCGCGCCTCGAAAGACAGGACCGCAATCCGCTCCTGCGCCAGCGCTTCATTCAGCGCGATCCAGGCAAACGCCGTCTGCGCCGCAATCGACAACTCGGTCGCGGCCAGGTCCGCCGCGCTCGCGGCATAGTCCGCATCCGCCTGCGCGACCGAGTTCGACAAGCGGCCCCAGATATCCGCTTCCCAGCTCGCATCAATGCTGAAGCCGTACAGCGGATCGTTGAAGCGCTCGTTCGTGCCGGCCACGTCGAGGCCGGTCGAGGTGCCGCCCGCCGAGAGCGAGGCCGACAGGCTCGGCAGCCGCTGCCCGCGCGCCGCGCGCGAAAGGGCCTCGGTCGCCCGCGTCAGCGCCGCCCGCGATTCCAGCGTCGGGTTGCGGGCCAGCGCCTCGCCCACCAGCTGCGTCATCACCGGATCATTGAACTGGTTCAGCCAGTCCCCCGTCGGCGCCGTCCCGGCCACGCCGCGCGCGGCCCATTCGGACGGCGCATCCGGCACCGTCTCGAACAGCGCCTCGCGGTCGTCGATATAGCGCTCGGCGCCATCCGGCACGACCGCGCAGGCCGACAACATCGCAGAACCAAGCAGTAGAAGTGATTTTTTCATGCGCTGAAGTCTGGCCTGTCTGAGGATTGTGATCCGATACGCCCGCACTTGCCGAGCGTCAATATAGAATTATCGAAATTCAATAATTTGTCTTGAACATGTGACGCTCCTGCTGCCCCTGTTACGGACTCCGGGGCTTGGCAGATGCCGGAGCGCGCGTTAGCGCCAGAACGGGGCCTCTGCCGAAGGCCCCGCCAGAGGATGGATCCTGCAGGTGAAACGTTGAGCGAGGATGCAGGCCGGCGGTCGATGACGCGGCGGACGCGCGACTTCACCGTGCTGCTCGGTACAACGGCGCTTGTCCTGTTTCTGCTCGCCCTCACCGGCGCCCTTGGCCTGATCGAAGCGCTCAGCGCCCTCGGCGTCATCGCCTCCGTGGCGCTCGCCTATTTCGTCGGCTCCGCCGCCCGGGTGCCGCAGGGCGTCGCCGACACCTGGGCCGAAAAGCCCGCGCCCGAGCCTGCCGAGCCCGGCCCCAGCCTGTTCGCCGCCCTGCCGCTGCCCGCGCTCGAAATCGGGCCGGGCCAGAAGATCATGGCCTTCAACCGCGCCGCCGATGACCTGTTCCAGCTCACGAACCTTCCTTTTGCCCGCGCCAGCGCGGTGATCCGCTCGCCCGTCCTGCTCGCCGCCATCGACCAGGCGCTGGAACGCACCAATGCCGCCCCCGTCTCCGCCGAGCTTGAAACCGGCCCGGACGAGACCTGGCGCGCCCATGTCAGCCGCATCCCTGCCGGGCGCCACGTGCTGGTGCTGATGGAGGACCTCACCCCGGTGAAGCGCGCCGCCCGCGCGAGGGCGGACTTCCTCGCCAATGCCAGCCACGAGCTGCGCACCCCGCTCACCGCAATCTCCGGTTTCATCGAGACCATGCGCGGCCCGGCGAAGGATGACACCGCCGCCTGGCCCCGTTTCCTCGACATAATGGCCGGCGAGTCCGACCGGATGAGCCGCCTGATCGCCGATCTCCTCTCCCTGTCGCGGATTGAATCGTCCGAACACGTCCTGCCGCGCGGGCGGGAAAACCTCGCCGAGATTGTCTCTGCCTCGCTCGCCGCGCTGGAGCCGATCGCGGCCGGGAAGGGGGTCACCCTCACCGTCAACGCCGCCCCCACCGAAATGCCGGAAATGACAGCCCACCGCGACGAACTCGTCCAGGTGGTCGAGAACCTCGTCTCCAACGCCGTCAAGTATTCAAAGGCGGGCAGCACCGTCACGCTCAGCTTCGGCGCGGCGCCCTCGCTCGCCGAGGCGCGCATCACCGCGTCCCAGCGCTGGGCCCTCAGTGGACGGATGACCCTGCTGCAGGCGCTCGCCCGCACCAGCGCGCCGGAGGCCGCCGTCTGGCTGCGCGTCGAGGACCAGGGCCCCGGCATCGAGCGCGAACACCTGCCGCGTCTCGGTGAACGCTTCTACCGCGCCGACCAGTCCCGCGGCGGCAAGATCACCGGCACCGGCCTCGGCCTCGCCATCGTCAAACACATCATGGCCCACCACCGCGGCGGCCTCGCCGTCGAAACCCTGATGGGCCAAGGCACCGCCTTTGGCGTCTGGATGCCCACCGGGCGGGAATAATCCGCCTGCGGTGCATTACGGCCTTCGGCCGGATGCACCCTACACACTCGAATGAAACCGCCGCCATGTCGAATGCGGCCATTCCTCAAATTTCACCACCAGCCCATGCTTCACCGGATTCCAGTGAACATAGTTCATGCAGGCCTCCAGATCCTTCTCATCCCGGACAAAGTGCTCCCAGAACCGCCGCTGCCAAATGCCACGCTCGCCCGCGCGGCGGCCCGCTGCGGGATCAGCAGCCCGCGGCAAAGACTTCGAGAAGTTCAGCTTGATTAGCCGCCAGTGGGTCGAGAAAGCGTCGTCCCCTTCAGGCAGCGTCCAGACGCAATGCAGATGATCCGGCAACACGCACATGGCCACGGTTTCAAACGGCCAGTCTTTCGAAACGCGGGCGTAGGCCGCGCGAAATTTGTCAATTTCTTCCGTCAGCAGACCGCTTCGCCGATCCCGCAGCGCGACCGTGAAAAAGTAAGTTCCCCCCGGAACATAAACTCGTCGATAGTTCGGCATGTGCAACACCGTAGGGTGCATTAAGCGAAGCGCAATGCACCGCTTCAACGGTCGAACGGTGCATTGCGGCCTGCGGCCTTAATGCACCCTACAATGGCTCGCCCGACCATGCCGGTTTCTGGACGGGGTGATCTGACGGGCTCTCTCCCAAACTTTCTACCAAAGGGAGAAAACTCTCAAGCATAACCGGCGGCGGGCGCCACGAAAAACCCCCGGCGCATTACTACACCGGAGGCTTCTTCATCTGGTGATGTCAGCGCGGCGCTGAGCGGCGCTCCGAAAAGTGGGCACCGGTTTTCGGACAAGCGCCGCGACTTTGAATCAGCCGGCAATCCGCCGGACGTAGTCGTATTCGGATTTGCGGGCTTCGCGCTTGCGGGCCGGCTGGAAGGCGACGGCGGCATGCTCGGTGCAGTAGGGGCCGCAATCGGCCTTGCGGCCGCAGAAGGCGAATTTCGGGTCGGCCGGGTCGCCGATCGGCCATTTGCACATCGTGTCGCGCAGCGTCAGGATCGTCGCCGGCGTGCCGTCGACCAGCAGCGGGGGCAGGGGCTTGATTGCCGAGACGCGCTCGATGGCGAGGGTCGGAACCGGCAGGCTCGGCGCGGGGGCGGCCGGCGCGGCGGTGGCCGCGGCGATCGTGCCATCCGCCAGGAAACGGGGCTTCGGCCGCGCCAGGCGCGGCGGGCGCTTGACCGGGCGGGACGGGGTGGCGCGGCCGGACAGGCCGAGGCGGTGGACCTTGCCGATCACCGCATTGCGGGTGACCCCGCCCAGTTGCTTGGCGATCTGGGAGGCCGAATGGCCTTCGGCCCAGAGTTTCTTGAGGGTGTTCACCCGCTCGTCGTTCCACGACATGTTGGAAGTCTCCCGCATCTCAGGGCGCGTCCCGTCGCTGGGTGCGCTTACCCCTATATGTTGTTGTGGCTGTACGCGCCAACTGTTCTGACACCTAGATGTCGTATCAGAGGCGTAATGAAACACAACATGCAGGCCCCGCTTTCCACAGGGTTCTATATCTTGTGTAGGCGTATTGACCCCGCGATGCCCCTCGCAAGTGCAGGCTGCATCGCTTATGTGCAGTAGCCATGGATACGATTCCCGCTGCCGATCAATCCCGCACCCTGCGCCAGTACGGCGCGTTCAACGGCCTCGGCCTCTGGACGCTCTACCAACGGGAGGTGGGGAGGTTCCTGAAAGTCTGGATGCAGACGGTGTTTGCACCCGTGGTGACGACGCTGCTGTTCATGACGGTGTTCAAGCTGGCCTTCGGGGACCGGGGGCAGCTGGTGGGGGATTTCGAGGCCCTGCGCTACAACGACTTCCTGGCGCCCGGCCTGATCATGATGGCGATCCTGCAGAACGCCTTTGCCAATACCAGCTCCAGCCTCGTGCAGGCGAAGTTCAACGCCACCCATGTCGACTTCCTGATGCCGCCGCTGTCGCCGCTCGAGCTGACCATCGCCTTCCTCGGCGGCGCCGTCACCCGCGCCCTGCTGATCGCGCTGGTCTGCGGCCTCGCGATCCATCTGTCAGGCCTCGCAAGCCTCCCCATCCGCCACCTCTGGCCGATCGTCTGGTTCGCCCTCTCGAGCGCCATCATCCTCGGCGCCCTCGGCATCGCCGGCGGCATCTGGGCCGACAAGTTCGACCACCTCGCGGCGGTCACCAACTTCGTCATCGTCCCGCTGACCTTCCTCTCCGGCACGTTCTACGACGTGAAGGTGATGGTCGAGCCGTTTGAATCGATCGCCCATCTCAATCCGATTTTCTACATGATCGACGGCTACCGTTACGGCCATATCGGCGTCGCCAACGGATCGCTGCAAATCGGTGTAATCTATACAGGATTGCTCGCCCTCGCCTCGACCGTCGGCGTCTGGGCGATGTTCCGGAACGGCTACAAGCTGAAGGCCTGAGGCCGGGAAGAATCTCCCCAACCGGGCGACCTGCTCATTTTTTTTGCCACATTTCGGCGTCATCCGGCTGGGGCGGAGGGTGAATACACCCCCGGACACGGTGATGGAGAACCCCACATGAACTTCAAGAAGATCCTTTCTGGCGGGCTGTTGCTTGCCGCGTTGAGTGTTTCCGGGTGCATGAACATTCCGAACGACATGACCGTTGCGGAGTATTGCGCCAATCCGAAGAAGGCCGACGAGAATGTCTGCCGCCTGAAGGTCGAGATCGATGGCACGTCCACCCCGCTCGCCTCCACCGACATGCGCCTGGCCGACGCCCTCAAGCTGACGGCCAACGCCCAGGCGACCGCCGACTCCGCCAAGGCCGATGCCGCCGCCGCGATGGCGAAAGCCGAAGAGGCCCTGGCCGACACGATGGTCTGCGAGACCACCACGGTCCAGAAGTCCAGCACTGGCTCCTGCCGCGAAGGCTACACGCTGACCAGCTGCAACCAGACGCGCTACACCTACCGCGCCGGCGGCCCGTCGATCCTGCGTGAGATCAACGATCAGCAATGCCGCTTCAACGACCGCGTCCTTGAGATGCAGGTGCGCTGCTGCGGCACGGCGAGCTCGGTGCCCCAGCCGGAAGACGCAGTGGTCGACGCCGGCGAGGCTGAAACCTACGCCCCGGTTACGGCCCCTGAGGCTGAAGTGACCCCGGCCCCCGTCTCGCCGTAGTAAGCCTTCCCTGCCTCAAGGCAGTCCAGAAACCGTCCACACTCTCGTGTGGACGGTTTTTTGTTGCGCGTGGCCCCGTCGTGCCCGCCCGCATAAAAACTTCATCATGTTGGAAGCAAACCGGCGCCTGCTTCCTAAATGAAAGGTCCGGCACACGCTGATAAGCGGCTGGCCGGTTCGACAACACGGAGGAGTATTTCCATGAAGAAACTTATTGCCATCGCAGCTCTCGCTGCCGCCTTCGCCGCCCCGGCAGCGCTGGCCGACCATCACGGCGCCAAGAAGACGTTCGCGGATCTCGATACCGATTCCAGCGGCGGCGTCACGCTGGCCGAAATCCAGGCCACCAAGCCGGCGATGACGGCCGAAAAGTTCGCGAAATACGACACCGACGCGAGCGGTGATATTAGCGCGGCTGAACACGACGCCTGGAAGGCCGCCAAGGCGGCGAAGGCCGACAAGAAGAAGAACGACGACAAGGCGAGCTACTGACGCCCTGAAGACCCGTGCTGACCGAAGCCCCCGGCGTTCCGCGCCGGGGGTTTTTTATTGGTGCCTCGCGGCGCGCGCCCTCGCCCGGGCGATTGCCGTGCAATCGCTTGTCCTCACGCGTCCGGGAATTCGTCCTGCGAATTCTTTTCCACAACGAAGAAAGGCGCGGTGCCTTTTGAGGGGCGCCGCGCCTTCCAAGGTGTTTCGAATCGGGCTACCGATTACTAGTGCTAGCACTCGGAGACGCTCTTCGGAGACACCGGGTTTTTTTCCGGCCTACTTTCGCGGCCCTTCCATCACCCTTCCGCATCTGGACGTTCGCCCTGGCAGGCGCACGCTCCTTTTGCGGTGCCTTGTCTCGCTCGCAGCCGGGGGGCCGCTTGCAGTTCAAGGACTTTGGCCGACCCTCCCGCCCATCTCTGGCGCTCCACCGCTGGTCGCACTTGTCCGTTCCACGCCCTTGCGGGCACAGTCCTTCTTCGTACTCCCTGATGGAGCTTTCGGGCTCTTGGCCACCGTAGTTCGGGTTTGCGCCCCGGTTACGGCGTACGGCTCCCATCTCGCGGGTCTAGCTCCCGCTGCCATGGGCCATCGCCTGTTTTTATCCCGTGCGTCCTGCCTGGCCTTTCGCGCGCCCGGTCTCCCGGCTCTGCTCCTGGCCCGGCCCTCCGCGCGGGGGCGATGGGCTCGCCTTCGCTCCACTTTGCGGGTTGTCTCCCGCCGGGATTTCGTTGGCTTGACGTAACGATCTCACCAAATCTGGTGTGAGTCGAGGGGGTGATTCGCGTTTCGGGCGATAAATTTCACAGATTTAAGACAGGGTGCGGATTCGCTGCAGCGCGGCAGGAAATGGTCCGTGCGCTGAGCAAAATCTGAACCCCTTTCCCCGTCTTCGGGCAGAGAGGGGAACTCAGGCCGGGTTCCAGTCGCCAAACAAATCCATCGTCTCTTCGCTCGCCCGCTTCCCGCGCAGCCGGTCGAAGCAGGGATGGGGGATGAGGGCGCCGGAGGGGAGGACTTCCGAGATGGCGGTGCCGCCGTGCCGGGGCCTCGAGACGCGGATGGCGGCGCTGCATTGGGGGCAGCGCTCGTCCCAGCCCTGCGGCGGCGGGGGCTCGGCTGTGTCGGGGCGGAAGTAGACCGTCGCGGCGACCTTCGAGCGCTCCGGCCGGTCGCTCGCATTGCGGAAGTGTTCCTTGCGGCGAATCCACATCTGGGGGCTCTCCTTCGCGTTGGCGCTAGGGATAGCAGGGAGGGGTTAAAGAGCGGTGAGGTGGACGCGGCCCGTCAAGAAAATGCCGACATCGAGCGCGAAGCGCTTACTGGTTGCTCAAAGCAACTGCGCTTTCTTTAAATCCCCAAATCCTGCTCTCTCAGCCGCTTCAGTTCATCCCTGAGCCTTGCCGCATCCTCAAACTCCAAATTCGCCGCCGCTTCGCGCATCTGTTTCTCGACCTGCGCGATGACAGCCTTGAGGTTGTGGCCAGACTCTCCGGCCAACGGCAAGGCTTTCGGTTCGGTCACGCCGCGTTCGCGGGCGCGGCGGCTGCGGCTGGCGGAGGGTTTGTCGCCGAGTTCGCCGAGGATGTCGGAGACGTCGCGGATGATGGTGGTCGGCGTGATGCCGTGTTCCAGGTTGTAGGCGTGCTGCTTCTCGCGGCGGCGGCGGGTTTCCTCCATCGCGCGCTCCATCGAGCCGGTGATACGGTCCGCATACAGAACAACCCGGGCCTCCGAGTTGCGCGCGGCGCGGCCGATGGTCTGCACGAGGGAGGTTTCCGAGCGCAGGAACCCCTCCTTGTCGGCGTCCAGGATGCCGACGAAGGCGCATTCCGGAATGTCGAGCCCCTCCCGCAGCAGGTTGATGCCGACGAGCACATCGAAGACGCCGAGCCGCAGGTCGCGGATGATCTCGATGCGCTCGATCGTGTCGATGTCGGAGTGCATGTAGCGCACGCGCACACCGTTCTCGTGCAAAAAGTCCGTCAGGTTTTCCGCCATCTTCTTCGTCAGTGTCGTGATCAACGAGCGGAAGCCGGCGGCCGCGACGGCCTTCACTTCGGCCATCACGTCATCGACCTGGTTGGCGCCGTCCGTTGACACGGGGCGCACCTCGACCGGCGGGTCGATCAGGCCGGTGGGGCGGATGACCTGCTCGGTGAACACGCCGCCCGTGCGCTCCAGCTCCCACTTGCCGGGCGTGGCGGAGACGTGGACGGTCTGCGGCCGCATCGCGTCCCATTCCTCGAACTTGAGGGGGCGGTTGTCGATGCAGGAGGGCAGGCGGAAGCCGTATTCGGCGAGCGTCGACTTGCGCGAGAAGTCGCCTTTGAACATCGCGCCGATCTGAGGGATCGTCTGGTGCGACTCGTCGGTGAAGACGAGGGCGTTCTGCGGCAGGTATTCGAACAGCGTCGGCGGCGGCTCGCCGGGCTTGCGGCCCGTGAGGTAGCGCGAATAGTTCTCGATGCCGTTGCAGCTGCCGGTGGCGGCCATCATCTCGATGTCATACTGGCAGCGCTGCGCGATGCGCTGCGCCTCGATTAGTTTGCCGTGCTTTTCGAAGTGGGCGATCGTGGCTTTCAGTTCCTGTTTGATGGATTCCACCGCCTGCGTGAGCGTCGGCCGCGGCGTCACATAGTGGCTGTTCGCGTAGATCTTGATGGCGGGCAGCTTCTGCAGCGTCCGCCCCGTGAGCGGATCGAACTCGACGATCGATTCCAGCTCGTCGCCGAAGAAGGAGAGCTTCCAGGCGCGGTCCTCATAGTGGGCGGGGAAGATGTCGAGCACGTCGCCCTTAAGGCGGAATGTGCCGCGGCCGAAGGCGACATCGTTGCGGGTATACTGATTGGCGACGAGGCGCTCGGCAACGGCGCGCGGGTCGATCCGGTCGCCGGCGTTGAGCGTGAAGGTCATCGAGGTGTAGGACTCGACCGAGCCGATACCATAGAGGCAGGAGACGGAGGCGACGATGATCACGTCGTCGCGCTCGAGGATGGCGCGCGTGGCGGAGTGGCGCATCCGGTCGATAGCCTCGTTGATCGAGCTTTCCTTCTCGATGTAAAGGTCTGCACGCGGAACATAGGCCTCGGGCTGGTAATAGTCATAGTACGAGACGAAATACTCGACCGCATTGTCCGGGAAGAATGATTTGAACTCGCCGTAGAGCTGCGCCGCGAGGGTCTTGTTGGGGGCGAGGATCAGGGCGGGGCGCTGGGTCGCCTCGATGATCTTGGCCATGGTGAAGGTCTTGCCAGTGCCGGTCGCGCCGAGGAGCACCTGGTCACGCTCGCCGCTGGCGATGCCCTCGACAAGTTCCGGGATGGCGGTGCGCTGGTCGCCGGCGGGCTGGTAGTCCGCCTGCACGCGGAAGCGGCGCCCGCCCTCGAGCTTCACCCAGGCGCGGTCCGGCCGGTGGGGCGTCCACTGGTCGGACGGCAGGGCGCCGGCGGCATCCATCGCGAAGCCGTCAAAGCTGAAGGCAGCGGAGGCGTCGGCGACGCCGCGGGCAGGTGGTTTGGAGGGGCGGGCCATGGGCCGAAGATATGGGCGGCGCGGGGGGCGGTGTCCAGAGTATTCTTGTTTTGTTCGGCAGCCGGGAGTTACTTTAGAGCGACCGGATAAATCCCGCCCTAGGCGGCTTTCGGGCCGTTTTCGTCGAGTTGTTCCATGAGGATCGCGCGGGCGCGGTTGACGCGGCTTTTCATAGTGCCGGGGGCGCAGTCGCAGAGGGCGGCGGCTTCGTCATAGGAAAAGCCCTGGCCGAGCACCAGGCCGATGGCATCCGCCATGTCGGGCGGCAGGCGGGCGATATGGGCGAGGAGGCTGGCGGCTTCGGCGGCGTCCTCGGGGGTGCGGGTGTCGACCAGCAGGTCGCTGATCGCCTCGTCAGGCAGGTCGGTCAGTCGGCGGTCGCGGCGCAGGCGCTGCAGCCATTCATTGCGCAGGATACGGAAGATCCACGGCCGGAACGGGCGGGAGGAATCGTAGCTCGCAAAGGCATGCAGCGCCCGCACGAAGGCGTCCTGCACACAGTCGTCGGCTAGGTTTGCATCCCCCGTGAGACTGCGGGCATAGGCGCGCAGGGCCGGCAGGCAATCTTCGGCGAGGGTGGCAAACAGGTTGTCCCGGGCCCGTGTATGCGCGGCGGCAAGACGCCTGACGGCGCTTTCCGGGGCAAGGCCCGGCGGGGAAAGGAGCGGGCGGCGCGCGGCGTCGGCCATTTCGGAGGTCCATCTGGGTGTTAACCCTCTGATGCACTCCAAACTTTAATAAAGGGTTCAGGAAAAGTCGCAGCGGTTGCACGCGGGCGGGCGTAACCTGTTGTGCATGCTACAGTTTACGTCGATGGCACCTTGGCAGCCTGGGCCGCGGCGGAAGCAGACCGGAGTGTTAACGCGGCCGGCGGCGGGAATTCGGTGAAATTTCAAGGATCCCGCAAACCGTAACTCCATCCCTCTGTGTCAGAACGGGCCGTAACGATGTGGCACGGCGCGCGTTCGGCGTCCGTCCACGGATAATACGAGAAGGGTGAGTACCATGGCCAAGACAATCCTCGTGATCGACGATGATCCGACCCAGCGCCGCCTGCTCCAGGCCGCCGTGGAGAAGGCGGGCTTTGCCTGCCGCACCGCGCCGGACGGTGAGACCGGGATCGCGATGTCGTGCGACGCGCGCGAGGCGATTGACGTGGTGCTGCTGGACCTGACGATGCCGGGGCTTTCCGGCATGGAGACGCTGGACAAGCTGGCAGAGCGCCGGGCCGACCTGCCGGTGATCATGCTGACGGCGACGAGCGGGATTGACACGATCGTGCAATCGATGCGGCGCGGGGCGGTGGATTTCATCGTCAAGCCGGCGAACCCCGAGCGGGTGGTGGTCAGTATCCGGAACGCCCTCAAGATGCAGAGCCTGACCGGCGAAGTGAAACGCCTGTCGCGCAAGGCCGAAGGCGGCATGAAGTTCGACGATATGATTGCCTCCGCCCCCTCGATGCGCGGCGTGCTGCGCATGGCGGAGCGGGCGGCGACCTCAGACATTCCGGTGCTGATCCTCGGGGAGAGCGGCGTCGGTAAAGAGGTGATGGCGCGCTGCATCCAGGGCGCCTCGACGCGCGCGGGCAAGCCGTTCGTGACGGTGAACTGCGGCGCGATCCCGGAAAACCTGGTGGAATCGATCCTGTTCGGTCACGAGAAAGGCGCGTTCACGGGCGCCGTGACGAAATCGCTCGGCAAGTTTGTTGAGGCCGATGGCGGCACGCTGTTCCTCGATGAGGTTGGCGAGCTGCCGCTTGATGCGCAGGTAAAACTGCTGCGCGTGCTGCAGGAAGGCGAGGTCGACGCTGTCGGCTCGCGCCGCCCGACCAAGGTCAACGTGCGGATCATCTCGGCAACCAACCGCGATCTCGCCGGCCAGGTGAAAGCCGGCACGTTCCGCGAGGACCTGTTCTACCGCCTCAACGTGTTCCCGCTGGACATGCCGTCTCTGAAGGAGCGGCGCGAGGATATCCCCGCGCTGGTCGAGCATTTCATCGCCCGCTTCAATGCGAGCGAGGGCGCGAAAGTGGCCGGTGCGGCGCCGGACACAATGAAAATGCTGCACGCCTATGAATGGCCGGGCAACGTGCGCCAGCTCGAGAACGCGGTGTTCCGCGCGGTGGTGCTGTGCGACGGCGACCTGCTGCGTCCGCAGGATTTCCCGCAGATTTCCGGCCAGATGCCGGACGTGACGAGCCTGCCTTCGGTGCCGGACGTGCGCAGCGCATTGCCGGTGGCCGCGAATGATCTGGGGCCGTTGGATACGTCCAGCCCGGTGGCGATCAAGGACAAGGACGGCGAGCTGCGCAGCCTGCAGGATATCGAACGCGACCTTCTTCAGTATGCGATCGAATTCTATGACGGCCACATGAGCGAAGTCTCGCGCCGTCTCGGCATCGGCCGCTCGACGCTGTACCGCAAGGTCCGCGAATACGATCTCGACGTGCGCTGCGAACGCGAAGCGGGCTAGAGCCTGGGCGGTTTGCCCAGGTCGTAGGACATGGCGACGTTGCAGCGGGCGTAGCGTTTTCCGTAGCGTTCCATGATGTCCGGATCGTGGACGAAGCCGGCCTTTTCGTAGAGGTGCACGGCGGCGGCGCACTTGGTGTTGGTCAGCAGGAAGAGTTCGCCGATCGGCATCTGGCGGGCGCGCTCGAGCACGCGGTGAAGCAGGAACTCGCCGGCCTTCAGGCCGCGGGCGGAGGCACGCACACCCATCTTTGTCAGCTCGAAGCTGGCGCCGTCGACCGGCATCAGTGCGCACGTGCCGACGATGCCGAGGGGGCCGGCTTCGACAAACAGGATCTCGCCGCCCCGGTCGAGGATCATCGCCTTCGGGTTCTCGATGATCTTGAGGTCGTTGGCTTCCAGCGTGAACATGTCTTCCACCCATTCGCGGGTGATCGCGTCAAACTCCGGCGCGAGGCGCTCGTCATACTCCACGAGGCGGAGCGGCGGCAGGCCGCTGGCGGCGGCCATGCCGTCCTGGATGCGCAGGTGTAGCGGGCGAGCCTGGAGGCCTTCTTCCAGGCGCGTGATCTGAGAGAGGATGTCCGTATCCGGACCATCGCAGAGGGCCTGCGCGGCGCAGCGCACGTGGGGCCACATGCTGTGCTTCATGTCGTCGATCAGCGCTTCGCCTTTCGCGGTGAGGCGGATCTGCTTCTGGCGGTTGTCGCCCTTGACGGGGACGGCGCGGGTGAGGCCGAGGGCCTGCAGGCTGTTGTGGATGCGGGTGACGGCGGGCTGGCTGATGCCGACCGCTTCGACCGCCTCCGAGACGGTCATGGGCCCATACGTCGCGAGTGCGGCGAGCAGCGGGAAATGCGTGGCCTGGACCGGGATGCCGCGATCTGCAAACGCCCGGGTGGCGTCCGCCTGCATGCGCTCGGCCAGGCGTTTCAGCCGGCTGCCAAGGGCGAGATAGCCCATCTCCGCCAGAACATCGCGCGCCATGCCGTTCCCTCCTTTGATTGCCTAATACATAACATGTTATATATATTAGGTGTCAAGGCGGGGCGGGCCGGCATGTCCCCTCGTGTCAGGCGCGCGCTGCGGCGTGGGCGGGCAGTGGTTTGGCCATGTGCGTCAGCACGAGGCCGGCGATCCCGACCGGCAGCATGATCCAGTAGAGGCGGGACTGGGCTTCGATGCCGCCGGGCGCGAAGGCGTCATAGGCGAGGCCGGCGACGATGCTGGTGACCGCCATGATCGGGCCGAAGACCAGCGCGCCGTTCACAGCGTAGGACATCGGCAGCTTGTCGTCCGGAAGGGCGGCCTGCAGGAAGCGCATGGTGGCGATATGCGTGACGGCAAAGGAGAGCGCGTGCAGGATTTGCTGCGCGTAGACCGCCTCCACCGGCAACACGAACCCTGCCAACGTCCAGCGCAGCAGTGCGCCGATGCCGCCGATCCAGAGCAGGGTCTGAGGCGTCAGGCCGCCGAGCAGCCGCGCGGAGAACAGCAACAGCAGGATTTCGGCGCCGACGCCGGTGGCCCAGAGGGCGCCGATATGGCCGCCGCCGATGCCCTGCGCGATCCAGATGTTGGAGGCGAACGCGTAGTAGGCGCCGTGCGTTGCCTGGATGAGGGCGGCGGCGAGGATGAAGATGAAAACGCCTTCGATGCGGAACAGCGCGAAGCCTTCGCGGAACGTGGAGACGATCGTGCGTTTCGGGATCGCCTGGCGCGCGCCCTGCTGGGTGAAGAGCGGGGCGATGGTGGCCATCGCGGCGGTGATCACGAGATAGAGGAGGATCCAGTCCGGACCGAAGGCGCCGAGGATGGCGCCGCCCGCAAGATTGGCGATCACGAAGGCGAGCGAGACGATGGCGCGGCCCTGCCCGTAGTCCGGGCTGCCGCCGCGCGTTCCGTAGACGAGGATCGCCTCGAACAGCGGACCGGCGACATTGAGGGCGCTGTAGATGAGGATGCAGAGCAGGAAATCGGCGGCGCGGGGCGAGGCCGGGAAGAGGAGCGCGTAGCCGGCGAAGCTGACCGCCATGGCGACGGCGAGGGTGGCGCGCAGGCCGCGGTCCTGCGCGATGCCGGCGGTGAGCGGGCCGGCGACGATGCGGATGATCATCGCGATGGTGGCGGCGCCCGCGATCTCGGCGCCGGACATGCCGGCGACCTTTTCCATCCAGACCGGCAGGTAGGGCAAGTTCGCGCCCATAACCAGGTGCACGCAGCTGGCCGCCAGGGTCGCTCGCCAGGAGGCGCTGAGCTTCATCTGTGATCCTGCCTTCGAAGCGTTCCCCGTCTTCCTGCTCTTATGCAGGAGCCGGGCGGCGCCGGAAGCCCCCGGCGGAGATAAATCGCGGGTGTGGCTGCCGGGACGCGCGCAGGTGTCAGGCGTGAAGCGTGGCGCGGGGCTTGAGGTGTTCGCGCACCAGTTCGCCGAGCTGGCGGGCCTCGGCGGCGCGGGGGCTGCCGGCTTTCCAGGCGATGCCGATCTGGCGGCCGATGATCGGCGTGACGAAGGCGCGCACGGCCACGTCGGGTCCGAGGGCGAGGCCGTTGTCGGCGGCGAGGCGCGGGATCAGCGAAACGCCGAGGCCGCCAGCGACCATGTTGACCAGCGTGCCGAGCGAGGTGGCAGCGACCTGCTCGCGCCCCGCCCCGGCTTTCAGCCGGCAGACCGACAGCGCGTGTTCACGCAGGCAGTGGCCGTCTTCGAGGAGGAGGAGGTCGGTATCCTTCAGGTCCTCCGGGGACAGACCGTTCTTGCGGGCGAGGGGATGACCGGCGGGCGCGGCGAGCAGGAACTCGTCATCGAACAGCGTCATCGTCTCGATGCCGGGGGCGTCATAGGGAAGGGCAATGAAGGCGGCATCGAGGGTGCGGGCCTTGAGCTGGTCGATCAGGCGGCTGGTGCGGTCCTCGTTGAGATAGAGCTTCAGGCCCGGGTATTTTTTGGTCAGTAGGCTGACGGTCTGGGGCAGGACGAAGGGCGCGATCGTCGGAATGGCGCCGAGGTTGAACGGTCCGGAGAATACCTCTCCGGCCGTGGTGACGGCCTGGACGAGGGCGTGGGCATCGGCGAGCAGGGCCGAGGCGCGGGCGGCGGCGATTTCGCCGGCATGGGTGAGGGTGGCGCCGCGCGACTCACGCTCGGCGAGCGAGACGCCGAACAGGTCCTCGAGCTCCTTGATGCCCGCCGAAAGCGTGGGCTGGGTGACATGGCAGGCTTCGGCGGCGCGGGAAAACGAGCCGGTTTCGCCCAGGGCGACAAGGAACTGGAGCTGGCGGAGTGTCGGAAGGATCATAGGTTCTATCTATACCAAACTCAGGAACAATCAATTTTCTTTATCAGTCGGCCGGCGGTATCTTGCCCTCACAAGATGCCATCCGGCTCTGGAGCCGCTTCGATCCTCCCCCTTTCGAATGCGCATACGCTCCGGGGCCGGATGGTTATTGCCTGAAACCCATAAGCGGCGCGATTTCCGGTCACGGACGATCCGTTCCCGGAGGGTGGGCGAGCGCGCCCGGCAGGGCCCGGAAATTGAGCATCTGACATTGCAGTCTGGTTAGGTTCTGTGCCCGTTCCGGTAGATGCAACGCTTCCGGGGTGACCGATGCGGCATCGCAACACACGAGCCCAAGACCCGGAAAACGCGCAGGAAATTTCTCGCCTCCCACGCGATCCCATGCGCCGTCTTCACCGGGTTGTGCCAATGAGCGCGCTTTGTTCCCTTATTGTACTTGTGTGGAAATCCCGATTCGGCCCGGCCGCCCATTGAGGCCCATACCTGCCCATGGTAGTCCACGTTAAGACATGGTTTACCCATGGCGGGGTTGAGGCAAATCCAGAACAGGACGGGCGGGTGTTTTATTCCACCTATGAGGGCGCTATTGACGCAAAAGGGCGGGTTTCGATCCCGGCACCCTATCGCGCCGCGCTGGGTGGAAACTCCCGTGTTTTCATCTGGATAGCGCCGGACGGATCCGGGGCTCTGGAAGGCGGCGGCGAAGCGTTGATGGAACTGTATGCCGAGACGCTGGCCGAGCTGCCGCTGCAATCGCCGGTCCGCGAAGCCTTCGTGACGTCGGTGATTGCGGGATCGGCCGACCTGAAGATCGATGAGACCGGGCGCATCAAGCTGCCAGACGAGTTCTGCGAAGCCGCCGGTATCTCCGGGCGCATCCGGTTCACGGGCGCGATCGAGAGTTTCAAGATCTGGGACCCTGCCCGGTTCGAGGCGCACCGCGCCAAACAGAATGGCATTGCCCAGCAGCCGGCCACCCTGGACGCCTTCCATGAAGCCTACCGCGAAGTGCGCCGCCGGCGCGCGGCGTCGTCGCGCGGGGAGGCCGGATGATGGTCGCCCGCACCGGAACCCGATCGCCGGCCGCGCCCGGCCACCTGCCCGTCATGCTGGCCGAGGTGCTGCAGACGCTGGCGCCGGCGGACGGCGAAGTGATTGCGGATGGCACGTTCGGCGGCGGCGGCTACACGCGCGCCATCCTCAAGACCGCAAACTGTTCCGTGATCGGTATCGACCGTGATCTCGATGCGATCGTGCGGGCAGAGGCGCTGGCGGCGGAATTTCCGCGGCTGGTGCCTCTGCTTGGACGGTTCGGGGACATGGACACGCTGCTGGCGCAGGCCGGGCATCCGAAGGTCGACGGCGTGGTGCTGGATATCGGCGTCTCGAGCTTCCAGATCGATGAGGCGGAGCGCGGCTTTTCCTTCATGAAGGACGGCCCGCTGGACATGCGGATGGGCGCGGCGGGCCCTTCGGCGGCGGATGTCGTCAACGGGATGGCCGAGCGCGACCTCGCCAACATCATCTTCCGGCTGGGCGAGGAGCGCAATGCGCGCCGGATAGCCCGGTCGATCGCCGAGCGGCGGGGCTCCCAACCCTTTGAAACGACAGCGGATCTGGCAGCGCTGGTGGAAGTGGCCGTGGGCGGGCGGCGCGGCGCGAGGACCCATCCGGCGACCCATACCTTCCAGGCGATCCGGATGTACGTGAACGACGAACTCGGCGAGCTGGCGCGCGGCCTGCGCGCGGCGGAGGAAGTTCTGAAGCCGGGCGGGCGTCTGGTGGTCGTCACCTTCCACTCGCTGGAGGACCGACTGGTCAAGCAATGGCTGCGCGAGCGGACGGGCGGGGTACCAGCCGGATCGCGGCATGTGCCCCTGCTTGCCAAGCCGCGCCCGCCGAGCTTCGAGCAGATTACAAACAAGGCGCTGCAACCTTCTGAAAAGGAAGTGGAAACCAATCCACGGGCACGGTCTGCACGACTGCGGGCGGCGGTGCGGACCGAGGCCGCCGCCTTTGCCAGTCCGGCGGATGATGGAATAGACCTGCCGCCGATTACTGAGCTGGAGGCCTCCCCATGAGCCGGCGTGCATTTTTCTTCGGGCTGCTTGTCGCCGCCCTTCTCGTTTTCAGCCTCTACCGGGCCAAGTATGGCGCGCGTGATACTGCCGCCGAACTGATGGCCGTCGAGGCGCAGATCGAACAGGCGCAAAAGGAAAAGGCGTTGCTCGAAACCGAGCTGGCGCACATGAGCCGGCGCGACTGGATCGAGGAATACGCCCGCAAGGAGCTGGGCATGGCCCCGCCGAAAGCTGACCAGATGGCGTACGAGGACGATCTCGACGATGTCGTCGGCCCGCCGACGGACGGCCTTGCACCGGCGGTTGATCCGCTGGCGGAAGAGGCGGCGCCCGAGGCTGCGGAGGCCACGCCATGAGCGAAGCTTCGCGCGACCGGACGCGGCTCGCAGGGCTCGTGCTCTGCGGATTGTTCGTCGTCATGGCCGGGCGAAGCGGATACCTGGCGCTGTCCGGCGCACCGGATGAGGGCACCAAGATCCTGACAAGCCCGGCCGCGCCGAAAGTGCTGCGCGCCGAAATCCTGGACCGCAACGGCGAGCTGCTCGCCACCTCGGTCGAGACCTCGTCGCTCTGGGTCAATCCGAGCCTGATCTGGGATGCGAACGAAGTGCATGCCGGTCTCGTGAAGATGTTTCCCGAACTGGCGAGCAGCAATCTCAAGGAACGGCTTTCGGACACGTCGAAACAGTTCGTCTGGGTCAAGCGCGGGCTGACGCCGCGCCAGCGCGAAGCGGTGATGGACCTTCGTCTGGAAGGGTTCGGCTTCCGCACCGAAACGCGGCGCGCCTATCCGCTCGGCGAACTCGCGGGTCATGTGCTCGGCCAGGTCAATGTGGACGGCAAGGGGATTGCCGGGATCGAGCGCTCGTTTGACGAAGCGCTCGTGGCGGGCAAAGCGCCCGTGCGCCTGACGCTCGACATCGAGGCGCAGACGGCGCTGGAGCGCGAGCTGGCGGCGGCGGCGGCGGACTTTGACATGGACGGCGCGGCGGCGATCCTGATGGAGACGCGCACCGGCGAAGTGCTGGCGATGGCGAGTTGGCCGGCGTTCGATCCCAACCGCGCGGCGGAGATTCCGGCGGCAGACCCCTCGCGCCTCAACCGCGCCATCGGCGCCGTGTATGAGCTCGGCTCGGTGTTCAAGCCGCTGACGCTCGCGGCCGCGCTGGAAGCGGGCGCCGTGCGCCCGAATGACGAGTTCGATGTCAGCGCGCCGGTTCTGGTCGGCCGGTTCGAGGTGAAGGATACGCACAAGTTCGCGGCGTCTGCAAACCTGACCGAGATCATTGTCGAGAGCTCCAATATCGGCACCGTGCATGTGGCGCGGGAACTGGGCGTGCGCCGGCAGGGCGCCTTCCTGAAGGAGGCCGGCCTGATGCAGCGCGCGGCGATCGAGCTGCCGGGCAGCGAGGCGCCGCTGGTGCCTGCGCAGCTGGATGAAGTTACCGCAGCCACGATCTCCTACGGGCACGGGATTTCCGTCTCGCCGCTCGCATTCCTGACAGCCTTCTCGGCGCTGGGGAATGGCGGCGAGATGGTGGCGCCGACTATCGTGTCCGACTCGCAACGCAAGGTCGAGCCGGTGCGGCTGATGTCGGCGATCACCGCCGAAATCGTGACGCGCATGATGCGCGAGTCGGTGATCCGCGGATCCGGCGCCAGCGCCGAAGTCGCGGGCTACCGGGTCGCGGGCAAGACCGGCACTGGCGAAAAGCCGATTGCCGGCGGCTATGACAAGAACGCAAATATCTCGAGCTTTGCAGCCGTTTTTCCCGAAGACGGCCCGCAATATGCCCTGATCGTGACGCTGGATAATCCGAAGGCCAAGGCTGGCCGAGGTGCAACGGCGTCTGCAAGTGCGGCCCCCGTGGCGGGCCGGATCATTGAACGCGTGGCGCCGCTTCTGGGCGTGACCCCGCGCTTCGAGGGTGTCCGCCCCGCCCGGCCAGGCTTCATGCAGCGGACCCCAGAAAGGAGTGCCCTGTGAAATTGAAGGACCTCTTCCCGCTCGCCGAGAACGGCGAGACCGAGATCATCGGAATGACGGCCGACAGCCGCAAGGTCGAGCCCGGATTCCTGTTCGCCGCCCTGAAGGGCAGCGTGCAGGACGGCAGCCAGTTTGCGACGATGGCGATCCAGAAGGGCGCCGCGGCGATCCTCTCCGATGGCAGCGCCGACGCGGGTGGTCTCCCGCATGTTGTCGCCGACGAGCCGCGCCGCGCGCTGGCCCTGGCGGCGAAACGTTTCCATGCCGCGCAGCCGGAATTCGTGGTGGCCGTGACCGGCACCAACGGCAAATCCTCCACGGTCGATTTCGCGCGCCAGATCTGGAGCCGGGCGGGCCTCAAGGCCGCCTCGATGGGCACGCTCGGCGCGATTGGTCCGAGCGGCAAGATCGATGTCGGCCATACGACGCCGGATCCTGTGACGATCCACGAGACGCTTTCGGCGCTGGCCGGGCAGGGTGTAACGCATTGCGCGATGGAGGCCTCCAGCCACGGCCTCGAGCAGCATCGGCTCGACGGCGTCGATCTCTCGGCCGTCGGCTTCCTGAACTTCACGCAGGACCATCTCGATTATCACGGCTCGATGGAGGAATACCTCAAGTCAAAGCTACGCCTGTTCGCGTCGCTGGCGCCAAAGGGCATTCCGGCGATCGTCAATGCCGATAGTCCGCAGCGGGACGATTTCGAAGCGGCGGCCAAGAGCGCCGGCCTGCAGGTTGTCTCGTTCGGCTGGCGCGGCGAGGATCTCTGGATCGACGAGCTGATGCCGAAGCAGGCGGGCCAGTCGCTGTTCCTCTACTGGCGCGATGTCGAACAAAAGCCGGTCGAGCTGCCGCTGATCGGCGAGTTCCAGGCGCTCAACGCCCTCGCCGCGGCGGCGATCTGCCTGTCGCTCGGCATGGAGTTTCCGGCGGTGGCCGACGGCCTCGCCAACCTCAAGCCGGTCAAGGGCCGGCTCGAATTTGTCGGCAAGACAGAGACGGGCGCCGCGGTGTTCGTCGACTATGCCCACACACCGGACGGGCTCGATGTTCTCCTGCGCGCCGTGCGTCCGCATACGGCCGGCCGCCTGAAGGTGATCTTCGGCTGCGGCGGCGACCGGGACGCGAAGAAGCGTCCGCTGATGGGCGAGATTGCCAGCCGCCAGGCCGACGATGTGATCGTCACCGACGATAATCCGCGTTCGGAGGATCCAGCGACCATCCGGGCCGCGGTGCTCGCCGGCGCCAAGGGCGCGCGCGAGATCGGTGACCGGGGCGAGGCGATCCGCACGGTGATCGGCGAACTCAGGAAGGGCGACACGCTGGTGGTCGCGGGCAAGGGCCACGAGACCGGGCAGATTGTCGGCAGGACCGTGCTGCCATTCTCGGACCAGGACGAAGCGCAGGCCGCGCTGACGGGGGCGCGCGCATGAGTGTGCCGCTCTGGACCTCCGAGGATATCGAACTCGCCACCGGCGGCAGCGCAACCGCGCCGTTCACGGTGACCGGCGGAGTGTCGATCGACACGCGGTCGCTGCAGCCGGGCGATCTTTTCGTGGCGCTGACGGATCAGCGCGACGGGCATGATTTTGTCGAAGCGGCGTTCAAGGCGGGCGCAGCTGGCGCTCTGGTCTCGAAGCCGGTGAGCGGCGGTCCCGCCGTACAGGCCGATGACGTGCTGGACGCGCTGACGGCGATGGGCATTGCGGCGCGGATCCGCTGCGGCGCAATCCGCACCGCGGTGACGGGCTCGGCCGGCAAGACGTCGGTCAAGGAAATGCTGGCGCGCATCTATGGCGCGTTCGGACCTGCGCACTCGAATGCCAAGAGTTTCAACAATCACTGGGGCGTGCCGCTGACGCTGGCGCGGATGCCGGAAGAAACGCAGCGCGCGGTGTTCGAGATCGGCATGAACACGCCGGGCGAGATTGCCCCGCGCAGCCAGATGGTGCGTCCGCAGATCGGGATCATCACCTGTGTCGCGGCGGCCCACCTTGAAGGTCTCGGCTCGGTCGAGGCGATTGCACGCGAGAAGTCGGACATCTTCGCCGGTCTCGAAGCGGGCGGCACGATCATCCTGCCGGCGGAAGATGCCTTCCTCGATTTCCTCGCGGCGCGCGCACGCGAACTTTGCCCGACCGGGAATGTCGAGACCTTTGGCCGCTCGGCGGACGCCACGGCCCGCATCACGGCTTATGAGACCGATGGCCTGACCAGCCGCATCACGGTGGACGTGGTCGGGCGCAGCGCGACAGTGTCGATCAATGCGGTCGGCGAGCACTGGGCGCTGAATGTCGCCACCGCCCTGCTCGCGGCCAGCCAGACCGGACGCTCGGTCGCCGAGTGCGCCGAGGCGCTGTCGGGCTACGCGCCGCCTCCGGGCCGCGGCACAGCGGAGACGCTTGCCCTGCCGGCGGGCGGATCGTTCACGCTGATCGACGACGCCTACAACGCCAACCCGGCCAGCATGCGCGCGGCTCTGCAGTCGCTGGCGCAGCGGACCGGCGGGCGGCGTCTCGCCGCCCTCGGCGACATGCGCGAAATCGGATCTACCTCGATCGAGGAACATATCGCCCTCGCCGGCCCGGTCGTCGAGGCAGGTGTCGAGGGAATTTTCCTCGCTGGTCCTGAAATGCAGCGTCTCGCCGAGGCGCTTCCACCGGGCCTGCCCCAGGCGTCTGCTCCGTCAGCGGATGACTTGTGGAATCAGCTGCATAAAGCCCTGAAGGACGGCGATCTGCTCTTGATCAAAGGGTCGAACGCCTCCGGGATGGGACGGTTAGCGGACCGCTTGCGCCAATGGAGCGCGGAGGCCGTATTGGGCAAGATGGATGGCGGGCCAGAAAGGCCCGCGGGGAAAATCTGATGCTGTATGAATGGCTTGCCGCGCCAAGCGGTGCTTTCAATCTGTTGAACTACATCACCTTCCGCACCGGTGCGGCGGTGGTGACAGCGTTCCTGATCACCGTGTTGCTCGGCGACTGGATGATCAACACGCTGCGTGCGCGCCAGGGCAAGGGTCAGCCGATCCGCGACCTGTCGCTGGAAGCGCAGATGTCGAAGAAGGGCACGCCAACGATGGGCGGCCTGCTGATCTGGCTCGGCCTGATCGTCGGTGTCGCGCTGTGGGGCAACCTGCAGAACCCGTATGTCTGGGTCACGTTGTTCGTCACCTTCTCTTACGCCTTTCTCGGTTTCATGGATGACTATGCCAAGGTCACCAAGCAATCGACCGACGGTGTCTCGGCCGGCGTGCGCCTGATCGCCGGGTTCGGCATCGCCGCCCTCGCCTGCGCCATCATCATGGGACTGCACGGCGCGCACACGCCGGCGGGCCATGCCCAGTGGGGCCCGCTCAATCCGCTCGCCGAATGGATCGCGACGCTGGCGCCGCAGACCTCGGTCGAGCCAGCTGACCCGAACTTCTCCGGCGGTGTCGCGGTGCCCTTCGTCAACAACTACTTCCTCCCGCTCGGAGGCTTCTTCATCCTGTTTGGCATGATCGTGATCGTCGGCGCAGCCAATGCCGTGAACTTCACGGACGGGCTCGACGGCCTCGCGATCGTGCCGATGACCTTTGCGGCCGCCGCCTATGCGATGATCGCCTATCTCACCGGCAACTTCGTGTTCGCGGATTATCTCGGCATCCAGTTCGCGCCGGGCGCGGGCGAACTCGCGGTCGTGCTGGGCGCGATGATCGGCGCCGGCATGGGCTTCCTCTGGTACAACGCCTACCCCGCCAAGGTGTTCATGGGCGATACCGGCTCGCTGGGCCTCGGCGGCATGCTCGGTGTGGTCGCCGTGGCGACCAAGCACGAGTTCGCGCTGGTGGTGATCGGCGGCCTGTTCGTGATCGAGGCGGTGTCGGTGCTGACCCAGATCGGCTGGTTCAAGATCACCAAGCGCCTGACCGGGGAGGGCAAACGCATCTTCCTGATGGCGCCGCTGCACCACCACTTCCAGAAGAAGAACTGGCCGGAGACGCGCGTCGTCGTCCGGTTCTGGATTCTCTCCGTCCTCTTCGCCCTAGCGGGCCTCGCCACCCTAAAGCTGAGGTGAAGCGCGCGCGATGATCCGGATTACCGAATACGCTGGACGAGACGTTGCTGTGTACGGCCTGGGCCGCACAGGTCTCAGCGCAGCGCTGGCCCTGAAGGCCGGCGGCGCGCGCGTCCATGCGTGGGACGATAACGAGGAGACGCGCGCCAAGGCCGAAGCGGCGGGCATCGCCCTGTCGGACATCAACAAGCGCGACTGGCAGACGTTTGCCGCGCTCGTCCTGTCGCCGGGCATTCCCTACAAGTTCCCGCAGCCGCACCGCCTCGTGCGCATGGCGGAGATGACCGGCGTGCCGGTGATCGGCGACATGGAATTGTTCGCGCGCGCCGTGCAGGCGCTGCCGGAGCGCGGCCGTCCGAAAATCGTCGGCATCACGGGCACCAACGGCAAGTCGACCACCACCACGCTGATCGGCCACATCCTCAAGGAAGCCGGACGCGATGTACGCGTCGGCGGCAACATTGGCACAGGCGTGCTGGATCTCGCCGCGCTGCATTCCAACGCGATCTATGTGCTGGAATTGTCCTCCTACCAGCTCGACCTGGTGAAGAGCCTGCACTGCAATGTCGCTGTGATGCTGAACCTGTCGCCAGACCATCTCGACCGGCATGGCGGCATGGATGGCTACCAGGCCGCAAAGATGCGCATCTTCCAGAACCAGACGCCGCAGGATCTCGCGGTGATCGGGTTCGACGACATCTATACCCAGTCGATGGCCATCGGCCTGTCGGCCAGCGGCCCGCAGCGCGTCACGCAGATTTCCTCGACCTATACGCTGGGCAAGGGCGTCAGCGCGGTCGAAGGCCGGCTGTATGACAACCTCAACGGCAAGGCCGAGTTCATCGGCAAGCTGGAAGACTGCCCGGCGCTGCAGGGCCGTCACAATTTCCAGAATGCGGCGGCGGCCTATTCGACCTGCCGCGCGCTGGGTCTCGATCCGGCAACCATCATGGCGGGGCTCAAGTCGTTCCCGGGCCTCGCGCATCGCATGGAGAATATCGGCGCCATCGACGGCGTGCGGTTCGTCAACGATTCCAAGGCTACCAATGCGCAGGCCGCCGAACAGGCGCTGCGCGCGTTCAAGAACATCTACTGGATCGCCGGCGGGGTGGCGAAAGCCGAGGGCATCATGCCGCTGGCGCCGCTGTTTTCGCATGTCTCGAAGGCCTACCTGTTTGGACAGGCCGAGGACGCCTTCACCGCCACCCTGCAGGGCAAGGTGCCTGTGCAGGCCTGCGGCACGCTCGACCGCGCCGTCGACCAGGCGTTCCGCGATGCCAAGGCGGCGGGCGAGACGTCCCCGGTAGTCCTTCTTTCACCTGCGTGTGCCAGCTTTGATCAGTTCAAGGACTATGAGCATCGCGGGGAGGTCTTCCGCAGCCTCGTGAAGGCCATGATGTCCGCACCGCTGAAGGAGTCTGCGTGACCCATACCGCCGCTGCACCGCTGCTGCCCCGGTCGGACAGCTCCTGGTTCACCGAGTGGCGCCGGACGCTGGATTGGGGACTGGTCGCCGGGATCCTGCTGCTCGCCGGAATCGGCCTGCTGATGTCGCTGGCCGTGGGCCCGACGGCGGCGGCGAAGATCGGCTACGAAGACCCCTATCATTATCTCTACCGGCAAGCGGTGCATGCCTGTATCGGCACCGGCCTGATGCTGGCAGTCAGCGTGCTGGAGCGCAAATGGGCCCGCCGGTTCGGCGTGCTGATCTTTGCTGGCTCCCTGCTGCTGATGGCGGCCATTCTCGGCGTCGGGCATGAAGTGAACGGCGCGCAGAGCTGGTTCCGGTTCAGCGCGTTCTCGGTGCAGCCAAGCGAACAGGTCAAGCCGGGTCTGATCGTGCTGTGCGCCTGGCTGCTGTCACAGCGCGATCGCTATCCGGATGTGCCCTGGGCGATCGTGTCCTTTGTCTTCTTTGCCGTCACCCTTGGCCTGTTCCTGCTGCAGCCGGATGTCGGCGGCGCCGCGCTGATTTCGGCGGCGTTCGTCGTGACGTTTTTTGTCAGCGGCCTGCCCAAGCGCTGGATCGTCGGATTTGCGGCCGGCGGCGCGGCGCTCGCGGTGCTCCTCTACAACGTGCTGCCGAACGTGAAGCGGCGGGTGGACATGATCTTCAATCCGTCCAGCAATGCCGACACGTTCCAGATCGACATGGCCGGCGCCGCGATCAGCCGGGGCGGCCTGTTCGGGACCGGGCCTGGCGAGGGGCTGGTGAAGACGCAGATCCCAGAAGCGCATACCGATTTCATCTTCGCCGTGATTGCCGAGGAATTCGGCCTGGTGGCGATTGTGGCCGTGATGGCCATCTATGGGCTGATCGCGATCCGGGGCTTCCGGGCGGCGGCCCGCATCGAGGACGGATTTGCCCGGACGGCCGCAGCGGGCCTGTTTGCGCTGTTCGCGATCCAGGCGGCGATCAACATCGGCGTCAACCTCGCGGTCGTCCCGCCGACCGGCCTGACACTGCCTTTCATCTCGTATGGCGGCAGTGCGATGGTCGGCATGGGATTGACGCTCGGCCTTGCGCTTGCTCTCGTGCGCGGAGAAGGCACGAGGAGCCACGGGCCGTATGGCTAAATCCCCCCGAGAGAAGCTGGTCGTCATCGCTGCAGGCGGGACGGGTGGCCACATGTTCCCCGCGCGCGCCTTCGCCGACGAGCTGCGCGCGCGCGGCTGGCAGACGGCGCTGATCTCGGATTCGCGCGGGCTGCGCTATGCGACCGACTTCCCCGCCGACTGGAAGGAAGAGATCGAGGCCGCCTCCCCGAACTTCCGCAAACCCTGGACGGTTCCGGGCGCGGCGCTGAAGATCAATGCCGGGATCGCCAAGGCCTCGCGCCTGCTGAAGCAGCACCGCCCGGCGCTGGTCGCCGGGTTCGGCGGTTATCCGGCCTTCCCGGCCCTCGCCGCGGCCCGGCGGCAGGGCGTACCGATCATCATTCACGAACAGAATGCGGTCCTCGGCCGCGTGAACCGGCAGTTCGCAAGGCATGCCAAGCTGGTGGCCAGCGGCTTCTCGCGGCTGGATTTCCTGCCGTCCGGTTGCGCGCATCTCGCGGTCGGCAATCCCGTGCGCGCGCCCATCCTTGCCGCGGCCACCCGGCCCTTTCCGCCGATGGACGGCGAACTCAACATCTTCATCACCGGCGGCAGCCAGGGCTCGCGCATAATCGGCGAGCTGGTGCCGCTGGCGATTGCCCAGCAGCTGCCCCCGCCCCTGATGGCGCGGATCAAGGTGGTGCAGCAGGTGAGGGAAGAGCAGGTCGAAAGCGTCCGCTCCCTCTACCGCGTGGCGAAGATCGAGTGTGAGTTGGCGCCTTTCTTTTCCAACATGCCGGACCGGCTGGCCGAGGCGCACCTCGTGATCGCACGCTCCGGGGCTGGGACCGTCAGCGAATTGGCGGCGGTCGGCCGTCCGTCTATCCTGATCCCGCTGGCCATCGCGATGGATGACCACCAGGCCGCCAATGCCGAAGCGCTGACGGATGTCGGCGCGGCGGACATGCTGCTGGAAGCCAACGTCAATCCGAAACTGCTCGGCGCACTGATTGCCGCGCGGCTGTCTGATCCGGTAGAACTCAAAGCCCGCGCGGCTGCCGCAAAGTCTGCGGCCAAGCCGGACGCGGCCAGGGATCTCGCTGACATGGCGGAGCGGATTGCCGAGCTATGACACGCAACTCGGCCTTCCTGGCGCTCGGCTTCGGCGTGTTCCTCGCGATTGCCGAGATCGTGCGCAATTGGGGCGACTGGCAGGCCTGGCCTTTCTGGATTGTCGACTTCATCGCGGCCGGCGCTCTGGTCTGGGGCGGGCTGCGCACCTTGAGCCAGGGCTCGTCGCGCCTTCTCTCGGCTGCCTGGGGCTTCACCGTCGGCATTTTCTGGATGTCGTTCTTCTCGCATACGGAGACCCTGAGTCAGGGGACCGCCGAAACCTACGCCAGCGGGGCGGTGCCCGAGAGCCTGCTGACCCTGATCATTGGCGGGATGCTCCTGGCGGCCATTGCCGGCCTGATGATGTCCCTGTCGCGCCGGTCCATCTAGGAGCTTAGATTCCCTCCATGTCACCACCCACCCCGTTCTCTGTAGGCCCCGCGCATATTGTCGGCATCGGCGGCATCGGCATGTCCGGCATTGCGGATGTCATGCTGACGATGGGCTACCTGGTGCAGGGTTCGGACGTCGCCGACAGTGCCAACGTCGAGCGCCTGCGCGCACGCGGCGTGAAGGTGTTTATCGGCCACCAGCCGGAGAACGTGGCAGGCGCCGGAACGGTGATCATCTCGTCCGCGATCAAGCGCGACAATCCGGAAGTGCGCGCTGCCCGCGCCGCGGGCATTCCCGTCGTGCGGCGCGCCAATATGCTCGCCGAGATCACGCGGCTGAAATACACCGTCTGCATCGCGGGCACGCATGGCAAGACGACGACGACCTCGCTGGTCGCCTGCTTGCTGGACGGGGCGGGGATTGACCCGACCGTCATCAATGGCGGGATCATCCATGCCTATGGCTCGAACTACAAGGCGGGCGAAAGCGACTGGATGGTCGTCGAGAGCGATGAAAGTGACGGTACCTTTGCCAAGCTGCATCCGACCTGCGCCATTGTTACCAATATCGACCCCGAGCACATGGACCATTACGGCACCATGGACCGGTTGCGGGAAGCCTTCGACACCTTTGTCGAGAACCTGCCTTTCTATGGTTTTGCTGTTCTGTGCACGGACCATCCGGAGGTGCAGGCACTGGCGGCGCGAGTCACCGACCGGCGCCGCATCACCTACGGCTTCAACCTGCAGGCCGATGTGCGGGCGACCAACCTGCGCACTGACCTGAACGGCGCGCATTTCGATGTCGAGATCCGGCGCGCGCCCGGCGCCGATGTGCGCCTGATCAAGGATTTCTCGCTGCCGATGGCGGGGGAGCACAATGTGCAGAACTCGCTCGCCGCCATCGCCGTGGCGCTGGAGCTTGGCGCCACGGACGTGCAGATGCGCAGCGCGCTGGCGAAGTTCGGGGGCGTGAAGCGGCGCTTCACGCCGGTCGGCGACTGGGTTCCGGTCGCGGGCCAGCCCCCGGTGAAGATCATCGACGATTATGGCCACCACCCGGTCGAGATCGCCGCCGTGCTCAAGGCGGGCCGCGCAATGCAGGGCAAGGGCACGCTGATCGCCGTCTGCCAGCCGCACCGGTATTCGCGTCTGAATGACCTGTTCGAGGAGTTCTCGACCTGTTTCGACGCGGCCGATCATGTACTGGTCGCGCCGGTCTATGAGGCAGGCGAGACGCCGATCCCGGGCATCACCAGTGAGGCGCTGGTCAATTCCATCCGCCGCCACGGACACAAGAGCGCAACGGCCTTGCCCGGCCTCGCTGGTCTTGCCGACGCGGTGCGTCCGCTCGCGGTCCCGGGCGCCATGATCGTGTGCCTCGGGGCAGGCGACATCACGAAATATGCGGGTGAACTGGCGGGCAGGCTTTAGCGGACATCCAGCGCCGCGCGGTCCAGGACGCGGCGGTCCACTGCGACCCGGTCATGTCTCATCGCGAGCGAATCGGGATCATCCGCCAGCAGAACAATTTCGACCGGACCCTTGATGCGGCCGAGAGTCCAGAACGGTGAGCCATTGGTTCCGACGCAGATGACGGCGGACCCGCCGGCCCGGACGCTGCGTTCGCCGAAGCCCGGCTCGCTGTCGATCCGTTTGCCATTGGCGGCGCGCAGCTCAACGACATATTCCTGGAGCAGGGGGGTCGGATTTTCGACCGTCGTGCAGATCTTTACATTGCCCTCCGGCGCCTCTGCGAGTTCGACCGCCGCGATCCGACCGTCGGGTTCGCCGTGATAGGAATAGGCGCCGAAGGAATTGTCGACGAGGCCCGCATATACCCCCGCGCGAAACCGGCAGAGCGCGGCTGCGGCAGAGGTTTCTGTCCGGCCTGCGTTGCAGATGTCGATCATCTCGGTGCGCATCCGGTCGTCGCACCAGGCCTGAGTCTGTTCGCGCAGTTCGTAGCAGGCGTCATGACGCGCGCAGACGGGCCGGAACGGGCCGTCGATCAGGGGGCCCATCAGCGAGACAAGGGATTGGGGCAGGTGATCCGAGATGAATTCCGGCCCGCACCGGTCAGCCGGTTTGCCGGCAGCCACTTCGCGGGCCGCATATCCGGCATCGAGCGGCACGGGGCGGTCGATGCCCGGCGCGGTGGCGCAGGCCGTTATCATTACAGCGCAGACCGTGATCCATCCGGGCGGAAGCTTCATGCCCCGGTCCTCCCCAGGTCAGCGTAGACGTTGCAGGAGGCCGGATTAGCGCAGGCGGGCTTTCAGGGAAAGGCGGCGGCGTTCCGGGGCCTGACGCGCGGTCATGAGCAAATCCGCTTCCCCTTTCCCTGCGAACGGCTAGTCTTGCCCCGATGAGCGCAGGTACTTGCGCCGGGAGGATTTCGAATGGCGCAAGTGGTGCTCGACGCGCCTGAAGGTTCGGCGCGGGCGACCGTTGATGGCGGGCCGTTTGGTATCAAGGGTCTGGCCTGGGCAATCTTCGAAGGTGCCCGCAACCCGTACTACAACCTGATCGTCATCTATATCTTCGCGCCTTACTTCGCTTCGGTTCTGGCGGGTGGCGGCGCCGATGCGCTCAGCCTGTCGGGTCTGACGATCACCATCGCCGGGATCGTGACGGCGCTGACAGCGCCCTTCCTCGGTGTGATCGCGGACAAGGCCGGGCGCCGCAAACCGCCTCTGGTGTTCTTCGTCGGTCTGCTGGCCTTCTGCTCGTTCATTCTCTGGTGGGCGCGCCCGGAGGGCCCGCTGACCATGTGGCCGACGATGGCGGTGCTGGCGATCGCATATTGCTGCTACGGCTATTCTGAAGTGCTGCACAACGCGATGCTGCCGATGGCCGGCAGGCCGAGCGCCTTGCCCTATATTTCCGGACTGGGCCTGTCGACGGGCAACCTGCTCAGCGTCGGTATCCTGTTCTTCTTCCTCTTCGGCCTCCTTCTGCCCGGCACCGGGCTGCCCTTCGCCGCAGATGAACAACTGATCGCGCTCGACCGGGAGACCAACGCGCCGCAGCGATTCGCCGGTCCGTTCGTCGCCGTCTGGATGCTCCTCCTGGTGATCCCGTTCTTCCTGTTCATGCCGGACGGCGCGCCGGGCGGCCTGACCTGGAAACGCGCAGCGGCGGACGTCTTCCTCGGTGAGCCGGTGGACGGGCAGAAACGCCACTCGGTTTTCGAGCGGGTGACAGTCTTCAAGAACTACCTCGCCGGCCTGTTCAAGGAACACCCGCAGACGATGCGTTTCCTGATCGCGCGGACGATCTACGCCGACGCGATGTCGGCGCTGTTGACTCTCGGCGCCGTATTCGCGGCCACCTTCCTCGGCTGGTCAGGGGTCGAGATCCTGTTCTTCGGGATCACGGGCGTGCTGTTCGGCGCGATCGGCGGGTTCCTCGGCGGCGCGCTCGACCGTTGGCTTGGTCCGAAGATGGCGCTGATCTGGGAAATCTCGATCCTTGTGGTCCTGCTGCTCGCGCAGCTGTCGATTACGCCGGAGTCGCTCCTGTTCGGCCTCATCCCCAGCGGCGAACCGGTCTGGGGCAGTCCGTTCTTCGACACGCTGTCAGACATCGTCTACTTCCTGTTCGTTATCCCCACCGCCATCGTGGTCGTCGCGTCGATCTCTTCGAGCCGCTACATGCTGGTGCATATCGCGCCGCGCGAGCGGATTGGCGAGTTCTTCGGGCTTTACGCGATTGCCGGCACGGTAACGGTCTGGATGGGCCCCGGAATTGTCAGCCTGCTGACATGGCTGACCGGCAACCAGCGCATCGGCATGGGCGGCATCGGGTTCATGTTCCTGATCGGGCTGATCGTGCTTTGGAAAGTCCAGGCGCCGAAGCACGCCGACGAAAACCGGTAGGCGAGGGGCTAGCTGCCCGGGCCGAAGCCGGTTGCGGGGTCGGCGTCATCTGTGCGGGCAATCTGGGTAACCCGGCGGGGACGCAAGTAGAACACGTCCTTCAGGGTTTGCGAGGCGTCCAGAACCACGCCCAGCGTGCTTTCGTATTCGAACTCGACTTCCGCAACGATGACCGAACCAGGGCTCGGCACGAGACCTTCGGGAACCGTGATCAGGGCGCCTTCAGTATACGGAAGGATGTTGTGGCCGTCCGACCAGTCGACGCGGGTCTGACCGTCGCCATTGTCGACCACCGACGTGATCCGCATGAGGGCGGTCTCGGCCGGATAGGGCTGCATCGTCACCGAGGCGGCATTGAACAGTTCCTGCATGTCAGCGTCACTGACGGTCACAAGGCGCGCCGTCAGGTCTCCGAGGCTCGAAGCCGTCGTGGTCACGCGCCGGTCAACGCGCATCAGCAGGCTGAGTTCGATACATCCGAAATAGATCAGCACCATGAGCGGTGCGATCAGCGCAAATTCGACAGCCGAGATGCCTTTCTCGTTGTACCAGATGCCCTGGATACCGCGCCAGCGGGTGCGACGGGTGAGCAGGGAGAGAGCGGATCGAAGGGTCATGATATCAGCTCCCGAACGGTTCGTTGCGGAAAACGGCGCTGGTTTGAAGGAGATGCTTGTTGCCTGCCATGTTGGCGAGCGGCTGCGACAAGATCGGCGTGATCAGATCCCATTCGGAGAAGACGCGCACGGCCACGATGTCGTTGGGGCCGCCGGGCTCGAACATGAAGTCGTTGTTCTCGAGGTTGCCGTCTGCGTCCAGGGCAGAGCCGGTAGGGGTCGAGGCAAAGTCAGAGACCGTGCGGACGTCGATCGAAAGACGTGCGTCGCATTCAATGATTTCGAAAAACTCGGCGCAGACCGCTTGGCGGAACTGCATTTCTGTCATTCCGGCGCCCTGGGCCTCGCCGGTGCGAAGGGGGCGCGCCGCTTCGGAGACCGCGTTCTCCATGATGGTGGTCATGATGAAGATCAGACACACTTCGAGAAGACCGAAGATGAGAAAGAAGAAGGGAGCGGCGATCATCGCAAATTCGACCGCCGCGGCGCCGCGCTGGTCTTCAGCGAAGCGCTGCCAGCGCGACCGGAGGCGTGCTGCGAGGCTGAATTCGTAAGCGCCGGACATCTTTCCGATCCCCTGTTGAGTCACAGACAACCGACTTATCACACGCCGGTTTGCAGGTGGCTTCGGCGCATGCTCGAATTTTACCGGTCTGGATAAGGCAGCGTTAACCGCTGTCCTATTCGCCTTCGGTCAGGGCCTGGGTCTGGAGCTGCTGGTCGATCAGGGTGGCGAAATGATCCGCCTGGTCACCGACGCTGAGCACCGCCTTGCAATTGGGTGAGCAGTTATAAGTGTAGGACTGGCCGGCCCGGTTGATCGTGACCAGCGAGGCGGAATTGGTAGTGACCAGGACATCCGAGCTGTAGATCTCGCGGCCGGCCTTGTCGAAAACCAGCAGGTTTGTCGTTCCATAGCTCTTGCCGGTCACGAACAGCAGGTTTTCATTGTGTACGGCGACATCGGCGATGTTCTTGTTGCCGATGATGATGCTGGAGGCGGCGCCATTGATCGTCAGCGGGACCGTCTTGCTGGCTTCTACAAACAATTCGTCGGCCGAAGCCGTCGACGCGAGAGCGAGAGCGACGGCGCCGAACGCGGCAGCTTTCAGGCAGATCGTCATTATACGGACACTCCAGCATACAGGGTCACCAGAATATTCCAGATTATGGTTTACTGAATCCTAACCGGAACTTTCCGCAAGCACATCGCATATAGACGGCACATCACTGTCCGGCAGCCTGCGCAACGCGGTGCCATGCGCTCTCTATATATAGGCAGGGACGGGGACGCGCATGCCGTCCAGTCAACGTCTTCATGGAAGCTTCAGGCGCGGTAAATGAAAGCCTGACACGGCTTCACGACTTTTCTGATTTCTTCAATCAGATCTGAACTCTGCAAGTTTACACCTGTTTTTGTTCCAGGAAGAAAAGTTCAAGCCGGGACATGTCAAAAACGAATGATGGGAGTTTCCAATGTTTGCACGTTTTCTTAAAGACGAGTCGGGCGCAACCGCTATCGAGTACGGCCTCATCGCCGCTCTGATCGCTGTCGCCATCATCGGCGGTGTGACCGCTCTCGGTGAGCAGTCTGGCGCCGCCTTCAACGAAGTTGCGGACGCAATCGAAGGCGCCTAATCGCCCCCGATTATTCTAGATGACTATGGAGCCGCCGGGCTTGCCCGGCGGCTCTTTCGATTCCGCGCTTGCGGGCGCCCTGCATGGGGAAAGGCTTCGTTCAGGCTTTTGAGGCAGCTTGCCGGGGCTTGCCGAACCGGAGCTGCCGCCATGATTCTCATCTTTCTCTCGGGCCTTTTCCTGGCCTTGTGCATTTTTGCTGCCCTGCATGACGTCAATCGCCTGACGATTCCGAATTGGCTGAACCTCACGATTGCCGGTCTTTTTGTCCCGGCGGCGCTGGTGTCGGGCATTCCGATCGAGATACTGGGCGGTCATCTGCTCGCCGGCGGGCTGGCCTTCGTCATTGCCGTCGGCCTGTTTGCCTTCCGCATTTTCGGGGGAGGGGACGCCAAGATGATTCCCGCCGTCGTGCTCTGGATGGGTCCTGCGGCCGCCTTTCCCTTTGTCTACTGGATGGCCATCGTGGGCGGCGCCTGCGCGCTGTTTCTTTTGATTGGTAAACGGAGCTTCCCGGCTGCCGCTGTTCCGGGCTTCATGCGCGCCCCGTTCGAGCCGAAGGCCGGCGTACCCTACGGTGTGGCGATTACCGGCGGGGCGATCATTGCCGGATCAGCCTCTCCGCTGCTCGCCCTCTTTTATGAATCCTTTGGCTTTGCCGGTTAACACTCCTTTAGGCGCAGCGTGCAACTTTGGTCTTGATTGAGAAGGCTTGCCGCGTCCTGCGCTGGCCTGAAGACCTAGAGTAAGAGGAGTGGCGGATTATGTCGCCGATGCGCATCATCATCCTTCTTCTGGCGCTGGCCGCCGCAGGAGGCGCAGCCTTCCTGGTTCTGCAGCTGAGCAAGCCGCAAGTCGTGACCGAGACCGTTTTGCAGGAAAAGCTCCGGATCGAGGAGCGTGAAGTCTCCGAAGTCGAGGTGCTGACCGTCCTTCGCGATTTCGCCATCGGCGAGACGATCAAGGCGGAAGACCTGAAATGGGCGCCCTGGCCAAAAGCCAACCTCGTCGAAGGCTACTATGTCCAGACCACGGTCCCCGCCTCGATCGAGACGCTGACCGGCGCCGTCGTCAAGGCGGCCCTCTACAAGGGCGAGCCCGTCCTGCCACAAAAAGTGGTCATCAAGGGGGATCAGGGACTGCTTGCCTCTATCATGGATCCCGAGATGCGGGCCGTGTCGGTCGAGATTTCAGCCGAATCAGCATCCGGCGGCTTCATCCTGCCCAATGACAGGGTCGACCTTATCCTGACTTATGACCAGGCCGCCGACGATGCGCGCGCCATCCCCGAGCGCACGATTGCCACCACGATCGTGAAGAACGTCCGTGTGCTGGCGATCGACCAGAACTTCGCGACCAACGCAGAAGGGGAAACGGCCCGCCTCGGCAGCACTGCCACGCTGGAAGTTTCACCCCAGGAAGCTGAACTTCTCGCCATGTCGATGCGCCGCGGGGAGGTGTCCCTGTCGCTGCGCCCTCTGGACCAGATGGCCAGCGGCACGGACCGGAGCCCCCGAATCGAACTTCTTGAAGGCGATGATGGCGCGACCGGATCCGGAATCACGATCATTCGGAACGGCCAGCCTTCACCTGCCGGCGTGGGAGGCAACTGAACATGCGTATCCTGAAGATTATAGCTGTATCTGCGGTTCTGGTCCTCGGCCCCGCACTGCCGGCGCCGGCCCAGTCTGGCCCCTCAGGCATGGGCACCGTGATCACGGCTGCCGGTGACAGCACGAATTCGCGCAGCATCACGGTTGGCGTCAACAAGTCGGTGATCATCGAACTTGAAGCGCCCGCCGCCGATGTGGTGATCGCGAACCCGGCAATTGCCGATGCAGTTGTCCAGACCTCGCAACGGATCATCTTCCGTGGTGTCGCCTATGGCCAGACCAGCGCGTTGATCTTTGACCGGGCCGGACGCACGCTGCTTGACCTGTCGCTGCATGTCGAGACCGACATGGCCGCATTGGAAGACACCATTATCCGCCATGTCCCCGATGCGCGCGTCAAGCTTGAAAGCATGAACGGCAGCATTGTCATGACAGGCGCTGTGGACGACATGTCCCAGTCCGACCGCGTCCGCCAGCTCGTCGCCGCCTACTTCCCCGCTGGCGACGACGGGCCGCAAATCGTCAACATGTTGAATGTCATGGCGCCCGACCAGGTCTTGCTCGAAGTGCGCATCGTCGAGATGCAGCGCAATGTCGTCAAGCAGCTCGGAATCAACTTGTCCGGCGTTCCGAATTGGGGCGACTTCGCCAATCTCGTTGAAAAACGCCTGTTCACCGGCGATCCGCCAGTCGACACGGGCACAACCGGCCTGTTTCCGGGCCTGCCGTTCAGCGGCTCGGGCGATTTCAGCAGCGATTTCGGTTTCCCGATCCAGGGCCGTCCTCTGGGCGGGATCGGCGGAACCGCTACGTACACGAACTATGTGGGGACTGACCTTCAGTCCCGAATCGGCGCTGCCTTCAATGCGCTGGAGCGGATCGGCATCGTCAAGACGCTGGCAGAGCCGACCATGGTGGCGATGTCGGGCGAAAGCGCGAAGTTCCTTGCAGGCGGTGAATTCCCTGTGCCGGTCGGCCAAGACAACCAGGGCCGCATCACGGTGGAATTCAAACCCTACGGTGTTGGCCTTGGGTTCACGCCGGTGGTTCTGTCCGAAGGGCGCATATCCCTCAAGATCTCGACCGAGGTTTCGGAGCTGACCTCCCAGGGCGCTTTCCAGGGTGAAAGCCGCACCACTATCGACGATGAAGGCAACGTGATCCAGATCGAGGGCGTGACGCTGCCTGGTCTGACGGTCAGGCGCGCCGAATCGACGATCGAGTTGCCTTCCGGCGGCTCGATGATGATGGCCGGCCTTATTTCGACAAAAGATCGCCAGAACCTTGACCAAGTTCCGGGTCTGAAGAAACTGCCGGTGCTCGGCGCGCTGTTCCAGTCGCGCGACTTTCTCTCCGAGGAGAGTGAGCTCGTCGTCATCGTCACGCCCTATCTTGTAAACCCGGCGGCCAAATCCGAACTGCGCACGCCTGCGGACGGATTTGCGAACGCCTCAGACACCAAGACCATCTTCTTCGGCAAACTGAACGAAACCTACGCCCGCGACGGCGCGCCGGTCAAAGCAGAAGACTACCGGGCCCCCGTGGGCTTCATGGAAGAGTAGGGGACCGACAATGACTATCGTCTCGAAATCACATCGCACAATGCTGGCGCTCGGCGCCGGCCTGATGACCCTCGGCGCCTGCGCGAGCAGTGCGCCCACAGCCGTCACCTCGGATTATCTCGAGGGGACAGCCCTTACGCGGAACGAGATCGGCGTCACGAAACGCACCGAGTTCCTCGAAGTCGCGATGAATCCGGAAGCCAGCGAGCTGTCGAGCGAAGATCGCGCGCGCATCCATCGCTTTATTGAAGCTTATGCCCAGAAGGGTCACGGCCCGCTTGTCCTGTCGTTGCCGGCCGCGAGCGCCAACCCGCAACTCGCCGTGACCGCCCTCGCCGAGGCGCGCACCATCGCGTGGGAAAAGGGCATACAGTATGACGAGATATCCGGCACCTCGCACGGCGCGGGGGAAGCTTACTCGCAGCCGATGATCCTTGCGTTCCAGGCTTATGATGCGGTTGCGCCGGAATGCGCCTCGCTTGCCACCCTGGACTTTGCGGATGTGGCGTCGAACAACAACCTGCCTACGCTCGGCTGTTCGATCCGCACCAATCTTGCCGCCATGATCGCTGATCCTGCAGATCTTCTGGGCAATCGTCCGCTTGGACAATCTGACATGCTGCGCCGCGAAGTCATTCTCGAAAAGTTCCGGCTCGGCGAATCCACCGCCGCGGAGCGTTCGAACCAGGAATCGGGCGCCGTCTCAGACGCTGTGAACTAAGGCCGGCTCGCCCGGCAAAAGGAGTATGCGTACGATGGGCAAGGAAACGGCACTTTTTGAAGACGACTTCGGCACCGAGTTCGAAGACGTGTTCAATGAAGACGCGCTGACTGGCGCGAACGATCTGGATGAGCAGGACCCGTTTGCGGAGACGCAGGCGCAACCTGTTCAACCGGTCACGGATTTCGCCTCGAAGCCTGTTGCGCCTGCGCAGTTCTCATTCGTGCCGATGGACCAGTCGGGCGGCGATGCGATGCTGCCTGCCATCTCGATCAAACTTTTCTATGAGCGCGAGGAAACCCGCGCCCTGATGCAGCTCTGCGCCGCCGACCGGCGCATGGGACGCGCGACCGTGCAGTGTATTCCCGGCGGCATTCCGGCCGCGGTGGCGGACCTGCGGGCCAATCCGACACCCAACCTGCTCATGGTCGAGTCCTCGGCCCAGGCCAGCCAGGTTCTGCACGAGATCGATACGTTGGCGGAGCATTGTGATGACCACGTCAAGGTACTGGTCATCGGCGCTGTCAACGACATCACGCTTTACCGTCAACTGGTGGCGCGCGGCGTCTCCGAATACCTTGTTCCGCCTTTCCAGCCCCTGAGCATCATTCGCTCGATCTCGGCCCTGTTTGCAGACCCGGATGCGCCTTTCCTGGGCAAGCAGATTTCCGTGGTTGGCGCCAAGGGCGGGGTAGGGGCCTCGACGATCGCCCACAACCTCGCCTGGGCGCTCGCGGAGAACACCCACGTCAACACGACGCTTGTAGATCTCGACCTGTCGTTCGGCACCACCGCCCTCGACTTCAACCAGGACACGCCACAGACGATCGCGGACGCGCTGCTGGCGCCTGAGCGCGCTGACAATGCCGTCATCGAGCGCCTGCTGACGCGGGCGACCGAGCGCCTCTCGCTCTTCACGGCACCGGCCAACATCAGCCAGATCATCGACATCCCGGACGAGTCCTATGCGATGGTCATCGAGAGTGTGCGCCGCAATGTGCCGTACATGGTGCTCGACCTGCCGCACACCTGGAGTCACTGGGTCCGCAACACGCTGATCGCCTCGGATGAGGTGATCATCGTGTGCCAGCCGGATCTTGCCTCGCTGCGCAACGGCAAGAACATGATCGACCAGCTCAAGGGTCACCGCGTCAACGACCACGCGCCGCGCCTTGTCCTCAACATGTGCGGCGTGCCGAAACGCCCGGAGATCCCGATGAAGGATTTTGCGGCGGCGATCGGTGTTGATCCGGACATCATCGTGCCGTTCGAGCCGGAAGTTTTCGGTATGGCGGCCAACAATGGCCAGATGATTTCCGAAACCTCGCCGGCCGCAAAATCCTCGATTGCGATCGACCAGCTTGCCTGCCTGCTGACGGGCCGGGCCATCCAGGTTGAAGAAAAATCTTTCATCAAGAAACTTCTGGGCAAGTAAGCCGGGTTCGACGCGACAGGTAGGAATATGGCCTTCGGAAAACGCTCTGGCGCAACAGCTCTCACGCTTCCCGGCGCGGCGCCGGCGGCCGCGTCGGCGCCCAAGCCTGCGGCGCCCAAACCCGCGCCGTCCCCCTCTGCTTCGGCGCAGCCCAAACCGGCAGCTTCCGTCCCCGGCGCGGCGCCTGCGCCAGCCGTCAAGCTGAAGACCCCCGAAATCAAGCCGGAGCCGATCCGCAAGGTCAACCAGCACTCCGAGCAATACTATTCGACCAAAACCACGATCTTCAACGCGCTGATTGACACGATCGACCTTTCCCAGCTTGCCCAGCTGGACACGGAAAGCGCGCGCGAGGAAATTCGCGACATTGTCGTCGAGATCATCAGTATCAAGAACGTCGTGATGTCGATCTCCGAGCAGGAATACCTGCTGGACGACATCTGTAACGACGTGCTCGGCTACGGCCCGCTCGAGCCGCTGCTTGCCCGCGACGACATTGCCGATATCATGGTCAACGGCGCCGACACGACCTATATCGAGGTCAATGGCAAGATCGAGCGCACCAATATTCGCTTCCGCGACAACGCGCAGCTGATGAACATCTGTCAGCGCATCGTGTCCCAGGTCGGCCGCCGCGTCGATGAAAGCTCCCCGATCTGCGATGCCCGCCTCTTGGACGGCTCGCGCGTCAACGTCATCGCGCCGCCGCTGGCGATCGATGGCCCCACGCTCACCATTCGTAAGTTCAAGAAGGACAAGCTGAAGCTGCACGACCTCGTGCGATTCGGCTCGATCAGCGAAGCCGGCGCCGAAGTCCTGCGCATCATCGGCCACAGCCGCTGCAACGTCCTGATCTCTGGCGGTACCGGCTCGGGCAAGACGACACTGCTCAACTGTCTCACCGGTTTCATCGAACCCGGCGAGCGCGTCATCACTTGCGAAGACTCCGCCGAACTTCAGCTGCAGCAACCGCACGTCGTGCGTCTTGAAACGCGCCCGCCGAACATCGAAGGTTCCGGCGAGATCACGATGCGCGACCTCGTCAAGAACTGTCTGCGTATGCGTCCGGAACGCATCATCGTGGGCGAGGTGCGCGGACCGGAAGCGTTTGACCTTCTGCAGGCGATGAACACGGGCCACGATGGCTCGATGGGCACACTGCACGCCAACTCGGCCCGCGAAGCGCTCAGCCGCGTCGAATCCATGATCACGATGGGCGGGTTTGCGCTGCCGGCGAAAACCATCCGTGAAATGATCGTCGGCTCGATCGACGTGGTCGTGCAAGCCTCGCGTCTGCGGGATGGCTCGCGCCGCATCATGGGCATCACGGAAGTGCTCGGTCTCGAAGGCGATACCATCGTGCTGCAGGATATTCTCAAGTACGAGATCGAAGGTGAGGACGATGACGGCAAGATCATCGGTCGCCACCGCGGCATGGGGATCGGCCGTCCGCGCTTCTGGGAGCGCGCCGCCTACTACAACATGGAGCGGGAATTGGCCGAAGCACTCGACTCGCTGAACAACGCCTGATGGGCAGCACACTGATCATCGCGCTCGTGGCCGTTCTCGCCTTCGCGGCGATCGTCGGCATTGGCTTCACGTTTACCTCAGGTCAGGACGACGCCGCCAAGAAACGGGCGCGCGAGATCGGGGCAGGGCGTGCGCCGCAGATGTCCAAGGCGGCCAGCAAGGCCACCGACGACACGGCCAAGCGCCGCGCCAAGACCCAGGAGATGCTCGAAAACCTGCGCAAGCAGGACAAGGCGCGCAAGAAATCTGCGTCCCAGGATATCGGTTCAAAGCTGACCCAGGCAGGTCTCGAATTGCCAGTTCCGGCGTTCTGGATCATCTCGCTCATTACCGGCGTCGTCTGCGCCGGTGCGGTCTGGATGTCCGGCGCAGATGGCCTCGTCATCAGCGGAATCAGCTTCAAGAGCCGGCCGGTGCTGTGCGGAGCGGCCTTCTTCGCAGGCACGCTCGGCCTGCCGAACTTCGTTCTGAACACGATGATCAAGGGCCGGCACAAGAAGATGATCAACCAGTTCGCCGACGCGCTGGATGTCATCGTGCGCGGCGTGAAAACCGGATTGCCGCTGAACGAGTGTATCCGGATCATCGCCAAGGAAAGCCCGGAGCCGCTGCGCAAGGAATTCCTCACCTTCGCAGACAACCTCTCGATGGGCTCCGGCCTCGACCGCGCCCTCGCCCAACTCTACAAGCGCATGCCGCTGCAGGAAGTGAACTTCTTCGCTATCGTGCTGATGATCCAGTCGAAAGCGGGCGGCAACCTCTCCGAAGCCCTCGGGAACCTTTCCACGGTCATCCGCTCACGCAAGATGATGCGGGAAAAGGTCAGCGCCTTGTCTTCGGAGGCCAAGGCATCCGGCATGATCATCGGATCCCTGCCGTTTGCCGTGGGTACGATGGTGTTCATGACAACGCCCGACTACATCATGGAACTCTTCCTGACCGAAACCGGTCACGTAATTCTTGTCATTGCGGCGGCGATGATGGGTCTCGGCATCACCGTGATGCGCAACATGATCAACTTTGACATGTAGGGGCAGACAGCGATGTATAATTTCATTCTGTCTTTCTCCAGGCCCGAAACGCTGGCGGCCTACCTCGTCGCGGCCGCGGTGTTCGGTACACTGATGACCATCCTCTTGCCCTACCTGCAGGGCAACAAGCTCGAGACGCGCCTTAAAGCCGTCGCCAGCCAGCGCGAACGCTTGCGCAAGCAGAGCCGCGCCGCGCTCGAGAAGAAGGGCCTGCGCCGCAAGGATGATTCCGTCGTCGGCAACATTTCGTCGAAGCTGAACCTCGCCAAGGCGCTGGAAGATCCGAACGTCGTCAAGCTGATGAACCAGGCGGGCATGCGCGGCCCCGGGCCGATCTCGGCCTTCTACTTTGCGCGGATGGTATTGCCGTTTGTCGGCGCGATTGGCGCGTTCGTCTACATTTTCTACGTCAATGATCACGGCCTCAACACGGTCATGAAATACGGCTCGCTGGCCTTCGGCGCCGCCGCCGGATTCTATGCGCCCAACATCTACATCTCCAACATCGCCCAGAAACGCCAGAAGTCCTTGATGCGAGCCTTCCCGGACTCGCTCGACATGCTGCTGATCTGCGTCGAGGCCGGCATGTCGATCGAGATGGGCTTCAACAAGGTCAGCCAGGAAATTGGCACCGCCTCGCCGGAACTCGCCGAAGAGTTCGGCATCACAGTGGCTGAGCTCTCCTATCTGCCGGACCGCCGGCAGGCTTATGAAAACCTCGCGATCCGCACCGGCCACGAAGGCGTCAAAGCCGTCTGCATGGCGCTGGGCCAGGCTGAGCGTTACGGCACGCCGCTTGGTGATGCGCTGCGCCTGATGGCGCGTGAAAACCGCGAGATGCGGATGTCGGAAGCCGAGAAGAAGGCAGCCGCGCTGCCAGCCCAGCTGACGGTTCCGATGATCCTGTTCTTCCTGCCGGTGCTCTTCCTCGTCGTGCTCGGCCCAGCCTACATCAAGTACGAAAAGATGCAGGGCGACAACGAAGTTGCCCCGCAAGTTGTCGCGCCTACCTGAGACGGCGGCCCACTCACTGGGCGCGTGGTCGGGGCTTTCCCCGCGCGCCCGGTGCCGCTAGACCCGGCGCATGAGTCTCATGCCCCTTGCTTCGGCCACGCTTGCCCGCTTCGGTCTCCAGACCGGCGCAGAAGGCGCGCTCGCCTGCCGCACGCCGCTCACCGGCGACGTGCTCACCCATCTGCCCGTTCATTCGCCCGAGGCTGTCGAGGCCGCGCTCGCCGCCGCCGCAACAGCCTTTGTCCAATGGCGCGACGTGCCGGCGCCGAGGCGCGGCGAACTTGTCCGCCTGCTCGGCGAGGAACTGCGCAGCGCCAAGGATGATCTCGCAACCCTCGTGACGCTGGAGGCCGGCAAGATCCCAGCAGAAGCGATGGGCGAAGTGCAGGAGATGATCGACATCTGCGACTTTGCCGTCGGTCTCTCCCGCCAGCTGCACGGGCTGACGATTGCCTCTGAACGCCCGGGCCACCGGATGATGGAAACCTGGCACCCGGCGGGTGTCACAGCCGTCATCACGGCCTTCAATTTCCCGGTTGCGGTCTGGGCCTGGAACGCCGCGCTGGCATTCGTTTGCGGCAATCCGGTGATCTGGAAACCGTCCGAGAAAACGCCGCTGACGGCGCTTGCCGTGATGGCGGTCTTCGAGAGGGCGGCGCGCCAGTTCGGCGATGCGCCGGATGGCCTTGCAGCCTGCTTGATCGGCGGACCAGAAACCGGCGCAAAGCTTGCTGCCGATCCGCGTGTCGCCGTCGTGTCGGCCACCGGCTCGACGCGGATGGGACGAGCGGTAGCGCCCGTCGTGGCGGCGCGCTTTGGCAAGACGATCCTCGAACTCGGCGGCAACAATGCCGCCATCGTCTGTCCGTCTGCTGACCTTGATCTGGCGGTGCGTGCCATCGCCTTCTCGGCGCTCGGCACAGCCGGTCAGCGCTGCACCACGATGCGCCGCCTGTTCGTGCACGAACAGATTGCAGATACGCTGATCCCGCGGCTGCGGGCCGCCTGGGCTTCGGCGAAAGTCGGCAATCCGATGACGCCTGGCGTCCTCGTGGGTCCGCTGATCGATGCCGCGGCGGGGGAGGCGATGACAGCGGCGCTGGCCGAAGCAAAAGCCGCCGGCGGTGACGTCTTTGGCGGCGAGCCTGTGGATACGGGTGGCGGCACCTACCGGCGCCCCGCGTTTGTCGTCATGCCTTCGCAAACCGGCCCGGTCTTGCGCGAGACCTTCGCGCCGATCCTCTATGTGATGCGCTACACGGACCTCGGCGAAGCCATCGCCTTCAACAACGCGGTCTCCGCCGGCCTGTCCTCGTCCATCTTCACGACCGACCTGCGCGAGGCCGAGCGATTCCTCGCCGCGTCAGGGTCGGATTGCGGGATTGCCAACGTCAATATCGGCACCTCCGGCGCAGAGATCGGCGGGGCGTTCGGCGGCGAGAAGGAAACCGGCGGCGGGCGCGAGTCGGGCTCCGATGCCTGGAAAGGCTACATGCGCCGGGCGACGAACACGATCAATTATTCAAGCGCGCTGCCGCTCGCTCAGGGTATCCGCTTCGACACCTAGTTGCGAAGGCGGAGTGTCCGCTGGGGGGCTTCTGGTTCCGCCGCGTCGTCTCCGGTCACAGGCGCAGAGGTCGGCGTTTCAGCCTTGGTCACCGCTTCGGCCACGCGCACCGGCGCAGGTTTCTCCGCCAGCGCGTCCCAGCTGCGCGCGGGCTGGATCAGCGCCCGAAGCAGCGCGACATTCTGGTCGACCACCTGTTCGGGCGCCGCAGCGCCGCTCACGGTCTTCATGTCCTCGAACCTGCCTTGCAGGCCCAACACCAGCGCCAGGTTCTCGGTGACGCGGGCGCCGGCATCGGCGTTTGCTGCTGCCTGGCGCAGCTTCGCTTCGGCACCCGGCAGGTCGCCGGTCAGCACCAGCGACAGGCCGTAATTGGTCAGCGTGGTCGTCCGGAGAGGCTCGAGTTCCAGCGCTCTCTGATAGGCCGTCTGTGCCAGCTTGTGCTGGCCTTCGCGGTCAAACGTGGTGCCGAGCGCGGCCCAGGTTTCGGCCCGTTCCGGGCCCACTTCGGTCGCGCGGTGGAACGCCCGGCCAGCGGTCGTCACATCGCCAAGGGCCATCTGGATCCGGCCGAACAGCATCAGCGCGTCGGCGCTTTCTGGGTGCACGATCAACGCGCGCGACAGCACGTCGAGGGCGCGTTCATGGCTGCCGATTTCGCGCAGCGCGCGGGCAAATTCCAGGCTGACCGTCAGGTCTTCGCCGTCCTTCAGGTTTTCCTTGGCCCAGAAGTTGGCGCGCGTAAGGGGATCGGCGCGGTTGGCCGCCGCGCGCTCCTCGGGGGAGGCTGGCTTCATGGCTTCCTGCATCGCCAGCGCCGCCTCGTCTTTCGGCGCCGAGGCGCACGAGGTGGTGGACGCAGAGAGTGCAAAGGCTAGCAAAGCCAGAGACGTTTTGGCACTGGACATCATCGGGCTCCGTGTATGTATCGGCAGCATAAGCCCGGATATTGAACCGCCGGGGTCAAAGTTCGGTTAACGCCGCCGCGCGCGGCCTTAACCCCGAAACCCTTCAGGAACGCGCCATGCACAAGAGCTTCACCGCCAAGCCGAAACACGCCGCCCGCATTTACCTCTACACAGCCCAGACTTTCACGGCGCTGACGGACGACCCGTTCCCCGGCGCGCGCGCGATTGCGGCGGCGCAGGGCTTCAAAGGCGGGGCAGGGCAGGCGGTTCTGGTGCCGGGCGAGACCGGCGCGCTGCAATCTGTCCTGTTCGGCCTCGGCAACGGCAAGGACGCGCTCGCGGTCGCGGCCCTGTCCGGCCGGCTGCCGGAAGGCGACTACGAGATCGCGGAAAACAGCGGCCAGCCCTTCGCCCACATCGCCGCCGCCTGGGCGGACGGGGCTTACCGTTTCGAACGCTACAAGTCCGAGAAGACCAATCCGCCCCGGCTGAAAGTTCCCGGCGGCAAGGACGGCGAGCGCCTGTCGCGCGAGGCCGAGGCCGCCGTCCACCTGCGCGACATGGTCAACACGCCGGCCGCCGACATGACCCCCGCCGGCCTCGGAGCGGAGATGGCCGCCCTGGCGGAGCGCTTCGGCGCCAAGCTCACCGCCGTCGTTGGCGACGCCCTGCTCGCCGCGAACTATCCGATGGTCCACGCCGTCGGCCGCGCTGCCACCGAAGCGCCGCGCTTCCTCGAACTGGAATGGGGCAAACCCGGCGACCCGAAAGTCGCCCTCGTCGGCAAGGGCATCACGTTCGATTCCGGCGGCCTGAACATCAAGGGCGGCGACGGCATGCGCATCATGAAGAAGGACATGGGCGGGGCGGCGCACGCCATCGCGCTTGCCGAACTCGTCATGGGCGCAGGTCTTCCCGTGCACCTGAAGCTCTACGTCTCCGCCGCCGAGAATGCGATCGCCGGAAATTCCTTCCGGCCAGGCGACATCCTCTCCAGCCGCAAAGGCCTGACGGTTGAGATCGACAATACAGACGCCGAAGGCCGCCTCGTCCTGGGCGATGCGCTCGCACGCGCCAGTGAAGACGATCCGGACCTGCTGCTCGATTTCGCCACCCTCACCGGCGCCGCGCGTGTCGCGCTCGGCGCCGACCTTGCGCCGCTCTACACCGACGACGACCAGCTCGCCGCGGACATCCTCGCCGCCTCCGCCCGCACAGGTGATCCTGTCTGGCGCATGCCGCTCTGGGATCCCTACCTGGCGGAGCTCAAGAGCCCGGTCGCCGACCTCGTGAATTCGGGCGGCAGCTTCGCCGGCTCGATCACGGCGGCCGTGTTCCTCAAACAGTTCGTTTCGGCGAAAAGCTGGGCTCACTTCGACATATGGGCCTGGCGCAAGTCGAAATACGGGCGCCCGGACGGCGGCGCGCCGTGCAGCCTGCGCGCGGTCTGGTCGATGCTGGAAGCCCGGTACGGCGCCTGAGGCGGAGCGTTACTGCGGGATGCCGTCCTGCTCGGCGACCCGGATCGCCTCCCGCACACGCCCGCGCACCAGCAGCGTGTCGATGTTCTTCGGATCGGCGGCCATCGCCGATTCCACATCGCGCATCGCGAGGTCATAGCTCTTCTTGTTGAGGTAGACCTCCGCGCGCAGCTGATGCGCCGGGCCAAAGCCGGGCGAATTGGCGAGCGCGAGGTCGAGATCGGACAATGCCTTGTCCCATTCCTCGGTCAGGATGTAGGCGCTGGCCCTGTCGAGCAACAAATCGACCGTTCCCGGCGCCATCGTCAGGGCGTCGGAAAAAGACACTACGGCCACTTCCGGCGCCCCTGCCATGATCCAGGCCTGACCGGCCTGCGACAGGTAGATCGCGCGTTGCTCCATCGAGCCGCCATCTGTGGACGTCGCCAGCGACTCCAGCCGCTCTGCGCCGGTCTCATAATTGCCAAGCGCGATCAGGGCCAACGCCGTGCACTGGCGCGCGCCCGGCCGGTTACCTTCATAGCTCCAGGCCAGTCCGTCCTCGTAGGCGTTTTCAGGATCGGTCTCGATCTTGGCGACACAGGCCTCAAGCCGGGCCGCTTCGGCCTTGGCAAGTTCTGCCCCCGCCGACTGCATCATCAGAACGGTTCCGGCGGCGAAGGCGATCAGGGACATGGGCAGTTGGCTCCGAACCGTTTATTCAGCGCGGTTTAGGCAACGGCGCTCTGGTATTGGCAAATGACATCCCCGCAATCTCTGCTTTTTGTTTTCGGGCTTGGCTATAGCGCCCTGCAGCTTTCCGCGCAGCTGCGGCCGGCGGGCTGGCAGGTGGCCGGAACGGTCAGAACGGCGGCCAAGGCGGCGGATCTGAAGGGGCGCGGCATCGAGGCGGCGGTCTGGACCGGGGAAGGGCCCCTCGATGTGCCGGCGGGCGCGCACTGGCTGATCACCCTGCCGCCGGGCCGGCAAGGCTGTCCCGCTGCATTGGCGGCCGGCCAACAGGCCGGCGGTGCCCGGTCCATCACCTATCTTTCAACCACGGGGGTCTATGGAGACCTGCAGGGCGGCTGGGCGTTCGAGTGGAGCCCGGTCGCGCCCTCGTCACCGCGCGCGGCCGCCAGGGTGCTCGCGGAAACCCAGTGGCTGGAGGCCAGCGACGGCCGCGCCCGGCTTGTCCGCCTGCCGGGCATCTACGGACCGGGCCGCTCCCCCTTCGACCGGCTGCGCGACGGCACCGCCCAGCGCATCATCAAGCCGGGTCAGGTCTTCTCCCGCGTGCATGTCGATGACATCGCCAGCGGACTGGCCGCGCTGGTCCAGCGACCGGATGCATCCGGTGTCTTCCACCTGTGCGACGATCTTTCGGCGCCGCCGCAGGACGTGACCGCCTTCGCCGCGGAGCTTCTCGGCATGGCGCCGCCACCGGACATTCCCTTCGAGGACGCACAGCTCAGCGAAATGGCGGCAAGCTTCTACGCCGAATGCAAGCGCGTCGCGAACGCCCGCGCCAAAGCGGCACTTGGCTGGCGGCCCGCCTATCCGACTTACCGCGAAGGCCTACGCGCCATTTTCGCCGCGGAAACCGCTGCAACTTCTTGAATATTCTTGCTTCCGCCAGATTCGCGCCCCTATGGCGCCGCCCGGATCGTGTGTAAGAGTCTGTAGATACTCGGGAGGAGTTTCATCGATGTCAGTCAAGGTCCGGGGCCGTTGGACGGCCCTAGGTGCACTCGCCTCCGCAGCAATGCTTGTTCTGGCGGCCTGCGGCGGCTCGCAGACGGCGCAAAGCCCCGGCGAGGACAGCGATGCCCAGGTGCTGGTCGAGCGCTCACCCGCCGACGAAGCCGCCGCCCGCAAACGCGATGAAGCGCGCCAGCGCGCCCGCGAAGCGGCCGAGACCGAGTTCTCCTATTTCCGCTACCGTATCGACACCTCGACGGAACAGCCGCTCGCCTGCCTCGTCTTCTCCGCCGCACTTGATCCGAAAACGGACTATTCTCCCTATGTCGAGTTCCGCCCGGCCTTCCGGGCCGCGCTGACCGTCGAAGGCCGCGAGCTTTGCGTCGGCGGCCTCACCTTCGGCACGACCCGCACCGCAACGATCCTCGCCGGTCTTCCCGCCGCCGATGGCCGCACGCTGAAACGCGCCGAAACCGTGCCGATCGACTTTGCCGACCGCCCGCCCTTTGTGGGCTTCAAGGGCACCGGCGTGATCCTGCCGCGCGAGAATGCCGACGGTCTGCCGATCGAGACCGTCAACGTCGACCAGGTCCGCGTCACTGTCAGCCGTATCAACGACCGCGCGCTGGTCTTCAAGAACATCAATGCCGGCACCACGACCGGGCAGGGCCAGTGGTCCTGGCTCTGGGGACCGGATTCGCCGGATGATGTCGGCGAAGAACTGTTCACCGGCACCATGGACATCGCCAATGCGGCGAACGCGCCGGTCGTCACCGTCTTCCCGCTTCAAGATGTCGTCGGGCCGATGAAACCCGGCGCCTATTTCGTCAGTGTCACCGACGCCGCCGAGTTGAATGATGCCGAAGGCCCCGCCGCCTCGTCCGGCCGCTGGATCCTCCTGACCGATCTCGCGCTCACCGCCTATCGCGGCGAGAACGGCCTCGATGTCACGCTGCGATCGCTGAAGGATGGCAAGACCGTCCGCAACGCGACCGTCCAGCTGCTCGCCGCCAACAACGCCGTGCTCGCCGAAGCCAAGCCGAACGAGCAGGGCCGCGTCACGTTTGATGCGCCGCTGATGAACGGTCAGGGCAACATGGTGCCGCGCCTCGTGCTGGCGACTGCCGCGAACGGCGAACTCGCCGCGCTCGACCTTGCCCGCGCGCCGGTGGACCTTTCCGAACAGGAAGTCGGCGGACGGCGCACGCCCGGCCCTGTGGACGCCTTTGTCTATACCGATCGCGGCATCTACCGCCCCGGCGAAAGCGTCGAGTTGACCGCCATGCTGCGCGACCGCGCCGGCCGTCAGGTTACCGGCCGCAACGGCCACCTGATTGTCTATCGCCCGAACGGCCTGATCGCCTCGAAAGTCCGTTTCACCGATCCGAAGCCGGGCGCCGTGCTGTCGACCTTCGCGCTGCCGCGCGGCGCCTCGCGCGGTGAATGGCGCGCCAGCATCGAGATCGACGGCCTCACGGCTTCTGCCGGCGAAGTGCGCTTTGCGGTCGAGGACTTCGTGCCGCAGCGCATCGCCGTTGATGTGAAAACCGACGAGAAGACCGCCCTCAAGGCGGGCGGCGTGCGGGATGTCGAAATCGACTCGCGCTTCCTCTATGGCGCCCCCGGCGCCGGCCTGACTGTGAAAGCCGAAGCCCGGCTGGAAGCCGATCCGTCGCCGTTCAAGGCGTTTGAAGGCTTCTCCTATGGCCGCCACGACCAGACCTTCGAGGAACAGATCCTCGAGTTCGATGATACGACCACGGATGGTTCCGGCAAGGCGGTCGTCCGCCTCTCGCCCGGCACCGCGGGGTCGAATTCCGGCCTGCCGCTGCGCCTCAACACGGTGGTCAGCGTGCTCGAACCGGGCGGCCGCGCCGTTGCCGAAAGCGTCCGCGTGCCCTACCGGCCCGAGGCGCTGTATGTCGGCGTGAAGCCCTCCTTTGAATCGAGTGTCGAGGAGGGCGGCGAGGCCAAGTTCCAGGTCGTTGCGGTCAACGCGGACGGCAAGGCTGTCGCCCAGCGCCTCAACTGGAAAGTACTCGCCATCGACTATCACTATGACTGGTACCGCGATGGCGAACAGTGGACCTGGCGCCGCTCGCGCACCGTCACCAAGGTCAACGAAGGCGTGCTGACCACGCCCGCCGGCGGTGTCGGCGAGATCAAGGCGCCCGGCCTCGAATGGGGTAGCCATGAACTGGTTATCGAAGGCCAGGGCGCCTTCGCCGCCTCGGGCGCGAGTTCCAGCTTCTATGTCGGCTGGGGCGGATGGACGAGCGAGGACGGCACCGAAGCGCCGGACCGCGTTAAGGTCGTCGCCTCCGAGAAGTCGCCCAAGGCCGGCCAGAGCGCCGAACTCACCATCGTGCCGCCCTATGACGGGCAGGCCCAGGTTGTGGTGGCCACCGACCGTGTGCTGAGCGTCCAGAACGTCGGCGTCGTTGCCAAGGGCACCAAGATCACGCTGCCGGTCACGGCGGAGTGGGGCGAAGGCGCCTATGTCATGGTCACGGTCTATTCCGGCCGCGACCCGGTACTTAATGCTAAGCCGCGCCGCGCCGTCGGCATCGCCCACGTGCCGGTCGACATGGCCTCGCGCACCTTCAAGGTGACGCTGGACGCGCCGGACGTCGCCCGTCCGCGTACGGACCAGACGGTGGACGTCAAGATCGAAGGCGGGCCGAAGGAGCAGGTCTATCTGACCCTCGCCGCTGTGGACGAAGGCATCCTGCAACTGACGAAGTTCAAGTCGCCGGACCCGGTCGCCCACTATTTCGGCCGCAAGGCGCTCGGCGTCGAACTGCACGATGATTATGGCCGCCTGCTCGACCCGAACATGGGTCTGCCGGCCGAAGTGCGCGTCGGCGGTGACCAGCTCGGTGGGGAAGGGCTGACGGTCGTGCCAACCAAGTCGGTCGTCATCTTCTCCGGTCTCGTCGAAGTCAAAGGCGGCCGCGCGAAAGTTCCGCTCGCCCTGCCGGAATTCAACGGCGAACTCCGCCTGATGGCTGTCGCCTGGTCGAAGACCGGTCTCGGCTCAGCCGAAAAGAAGATGAAGGTTCGTGACCGCGCGCCGTCGGATCTCGTGATGCCGCGCTTCCTTGCCCCCGGTGATGAAGCGGTGATCACCGCGTCCATCGACAACGTCGAACTCGCCGCCGGCCAGTTCACCGCGAACGTCTCGGGCGGCCAGCAGGTCAGCGTTCCGACCACCGCGCTCACCCGCACGCTCGGCAAGAGCCAGCGCGTGGACCTGCCGGTGCGCGTCACGGCGAAAGCTGAAGGCATCTCGCCGCTGCGTCTCGAAGTGTCGGGTCCGGACAAATACTCCGTCACTCGCAATTACGAGATCCAGACCCGGTCGCCCTACCTGCCGGAATCGCGCTCGACCTCGCAGCTGATGCGGCCGGGCGATTCCTTCAGCGTCACGAAGGACTTGCTGAAAGGCTATGTGCCGGGCTCGGCGGATGTCGCTGTCGGCTTCTCGCCGATCCCGGTCGATCCGGCGACGCTCTACGCCTCGCTCGATCGCTACCCCTACGGCTGCACGGAGCAGATCTCCAGCCGCGCGCTGCCGCTGCTCTATTCCGAACAGCTCGTCGCGATGGGTGCCAAGGGCTCGCGTGACAATGCGCGTGACAAGGTGCAGGTCGCCGTCAACACGATCCTCAACCGTCAGGGTGCGGATGGTGCCTTCGGCCTCTGGCGCGAGGGTGACGGCTACGCCACACCGTGGCTCGGCGCCTATGCGACCGACTTCGTCTACCGCGCCAAGCAGGCCGGCTATTCGGTGCCGGACGAGGCGCTGACCCGGGCTTACGGCGCGCTGCGCAGCGTCGCCACGGGCGATGCCTGGCGGGTCTACGGCTACGACACCGAGGTGTACGAGGGCCAGTACTCGACCGACACCCAGCAGCAGATGATGTACCGCTCCTCGGCCTTCGCGCTCTATGTGCTGGCCAAGGCGGGGCAGGCGGACATCTCCCGCTTGCGCTACCTGCATGACCGCGAGCTGGACAATATCGCCAGCCCGCTCGCCCGCGCGCATATCGGGGCCGGCCTTGCCTATCTCGGCGACCGGGCGCGCGCCGCCTCGGCCTTCAAGTCGGCGGAGACGAAACTCGGCTACACCAATGGCGGTGACTATTACCAGACGCCGCTGCGCGACCTGGCCGGCATTCTCGCCCTCGCCGGCGAAGCCGAACTGCCCGCCGTGGTCGAGCGTCTTGCGACGCGCCTCGGCAAGGATGTGCCGGATGCCGCGGACCTGACGACGCAAGAGAAGTCCTACATGCTGCTCGCCGTCAACGCCCTCACCAAGGGCGAAGCGGCGCTGCAGGTCGGCGTCACAGGTCTCGGCAATGGCAATGACAACCAGCGCCAGTACATGCTGACCGAAGCTCAGGCCAGCAGCGGCGTCAGCTTCAAGCTGAACGCTAAGGCGCCGGTCTTCCGCACGGTGCTGGTCACCGGCGCGCCGTCGGCCCCGCCGCCGGCCGTCTCTTCGAAGCTCAACGCGCAGAAGCAGTTCTACACGCTGTCCGGCAGCCCGGTGAAACTCGGCGAAGTGCGCCAGGGCGACAAGTTCGTTGTCGGCCTGACCATCTCGACCGAAGAGCGCCGTCTCAATCCGGTGATCGTGGCAGACCTTCTGCCTGCCGGTTTCGAGATCGAAACCGTGCTGCGGCCAGCCGATGCCCGCGTCGTCGAGTATGACTGGTCGACCGGCGAAGACCGTGTGCGGGCAGGGGCGTTCGATTTCCTCGGGGAGATCGCGCAGGCCCAGTCGTCGCAGGCGCAGGATGACCGGTATGTCGCGGCAATCAACGTCTACGATACGCCCGTGACGCTCGCCTATGTCGTGCGCGCGGTGACGCCGGGATCGTTCGCGATGCCGGGCGTCGTCGCCGAGGACATGTACCGGCCGGAAGTGTTTGGCCGCTCTGCGCCGGGCCGGGTGACCATCCTCGCCGCGCAGGGCGCTGCCGGCGGCAAGTAAGGGAGACGCAAAGGTGACCGGGCCCCTGACCTGGACCGCGTTCTGGGCCAGGCTGAAGGGGCTGCCCTGGCCAAAACGGCTCATGGCCGGGCTCGGCGCCTTCCTCGCGGCGGTGCTGGTCCTTGACCTCGCCTTCCCGCCGCCGCTGACCCGGGCGCACATCAATTCCGTGCTGGTGACCGACCGGCACGGAAAGCCGCTCCGGGCCTTTTCGGCGCCGGATGGCCGCTGGCGGTTTGCCGTCTCGCTCGAGGAGATCGACCCCGCCTTCGTCGAGGCGCTGGTGCGCGTCGAGGACAAGCGCTTCTGGAACCATCACGGCACGGACTGGTTCGGCATGGCCCGCGCCGCGCTGGACAGCGCCGCAGCAGGCCGCGTGGTCTCCGGCGGCTCGACCATCACGATGCAGACCGCCCGCATGCTGGAGCCGCGCCCACGCAATATCGGCTCCAAGCTGGTCGAGATCTGGCGCGCCAACCAGCTGGAGCGCCGCTTCACCAAGGACGAGATCCTCGAACTCTACCTCACGCTCACGCCCTATGGCGGCAACCTCGAAGGCGTGCGCGCGGCCAGCTGGAGCTATTTCGGCCATGAGGCCGACCGTCTGTCCTCGGACGAAATCGCGCTGCTGATCGCGCTGCCGCAGTCGCCGGAAGTGCGCCGCCCCGACCGGCGCCCCGAGCAGGCGAAGAAGGCGCGCGACTGGGTCGCCTCCAAGCTCACCGGTTACGGCGTCTTCCCGGTAGGTGAAGCCGAAGAAGTCGCTGCGCTGCCCGTGCCGCCCCGGCGGCTCGATTTCCCGGACCGCGCCTGGCACGGCGCCGATGCCGCGCTCGCCAATGGCCCGCGCCAGGACGTCCGCTCCACGCTCGATGCCGCCCTTCAGGCCGAACTGGAACGCATCGCGCTGACCCGCGCCGAGTCCGGAGGCGTCGATGTCCAGGTCTCCGCCATCGTCGTGCACGTGCCGACCCGCGCGGTGCGGGCGCTCGTCGGCTCGGCGTCCCGCGACCGTGCCGGCGGATGGATCGACCTCACCAACCGCGCGCGCTCGCCCGGCTCAACGCTCAAGCCCTTCATCTATGGCCTCGCCTTCGACGACGGCATCGCCTCCGCCGACACCCGCGTCGAAGACTTGCCAAGCACCTTCGCCGGCTACCGGCCGGAAAACTTCGACCGGATGTTCCGGGGAGACGTGCGTGTATCGGACGCGCTGCAGCACTCCCTCAACATTCCCGCCGTGCTGATGCTGGACCGGATCGGCGCGGAACGTTTCTCCGCGCAGCTCGCCATGGCGGGCGCGCGCCCGCGCTTCACCGGGGCGGCAGGTCACGGCGCAGGTCTTGCCCTCGCGCTCGGCGGCGCAGGCCTCACGGCGCGCGAACTCGCCATCCTCTACGCCGCGCTCGGGGATGGCGGCATCGCCAAGCCGTTGGTCTGGCGCGTGGAGGAAGAACGCCTCAGCTACGAAGACCCTGGCCGCCGCCTGATGAGCAGCGCCAGCGCGTCCGAAATCCTCCGTATCCTGCAAGGTTCGCCCGCACCGGCCGGGCGCATGCCGGGCAGCCTGACGCGGGATGCGCCGCAGATCGCCTTCAAGACCGGCACGTCCTACGGCTTCCGCGATGCCTGGGCGGCGGCGGTATCGGGAGACCACGTCCTCGTCATCTGGATCGGCCGCGCCGATGGCGCCCCCCGCACGGGCGCCACAGGGCGCGACATCGCACTGCCAGTGCTGTTCGAGATGGCCGACCGTGTCTCCCACCACCTGCGCGATGACGGCGAAGCCCGCGCGCGCCTGACCACCGAGCCGCGCCGCAAGTCGCGCGGCGCCCAGCGCAACCTGTCGGAAAACCGTCCGCCTGAGATCCTCTTCCCGCCGGAAGGCGCCGAGCTCTGGGCGGGACCTGTCAACGGCCAGCCGGGCCGTCCCTTCGTGCTCGCCGGCCGCGGCACAGGCCAGCTTAGCTGGTTTGTCGATGGCACGCCCACCGCGCTTGATGATGCCGGCTCACCGATCTGGCAGCCCCGTCAGCCCGGCTTCTATCAGGTCACCGCCGTCGACGCCGAAGGCCGCGCCACCCGCGTCAGAGTTCGCGTACTGACTGAAAACCCGGCATAGGCACCGCCGCAGGGTGTGCAAATTGGTCACAACGGCGTGACATTGCGCGATTGTATGTGTCTGTCGTCTTCTTTCAGCCCGACTCCGCAACTATTTCGACACTCGGGCGAAGTAACCTGCCCGTCCCCGAATATGAGAGTTTCGAGTGCCCATGCAGCGTCCCGCCCTGGTAATTGCCCTGACCGCCGGCTTGATGTCGACCGGTCTTGCCTTCTTCTCCAGCGCCGGCGCTGAAGACCGCCGCCTGGAAGATCCGCCAGCGCGCGTTGCGACTGCCGTGTTTGCCGGGGGCTGCTTCTGGTGCGTCGAAGCCGACTTCGACAAGGTGGACGGCGTCCTCGAGACCATCTCCGGCTATACCGGCGGCACGGTCGACAAGCCGACCTACAAGCAGGTCACCTATGGAGAGACCGGCCACTACGAAGCCGTGAAGGTCACCTACGACCCCGCAAAGGTTTCGTATGACGAGCTGGCCGACTATTTCGTCCGCCACATCGATCCGACCGATGCGAAGGGCCAGTTCTGCGACAAGGGCGACAGCTACCGCTCGGCCATCTTCGTCTCCGGTCAGGGCGAACGCGCCGCCGCCGAAGGCGCGCTCACCGACGCGGGCGAAGTGCTCGGCAAAACCATTGCAACCAAGGTTCTGCCCGCCGCCACCTTCTGGCCCGCCGAAGAATACCATCAGGATTACTACATCCGCAGCGCCGTCAAATACGGTTACTACCGCAAGGCCTGCGGCCGGGACGCGCGTCTCGAACAGCTCTGGGGCAAGGCCGAAAAAGGCGCCTGAGGCCTCGCCTCAGTCCTTCGCCGGGCAGGGCGGCTCGGCAAACTCGCTTTGCCCGTCCAGCTCCGCTTCCCATTCCGGTGTGCGCTCTGCAGGCGCGTAGCCGCTCGCCACGTATAGCTGGAACACCCGCGTGATCGGGCAGCCATTGCCGCGCACGCCGAGATCGATGCGGATCTGGCCCACCGGCTCGAATTCGGCAAAATCGCTCCGCAGGCGCGGCCGCATGCCGGCATGCACCGAGGCGACCAGCACCCGCTCGGCCAGTGGGCCCGCCAGAGGTTCGCGCTCCGAAAAACTCTTCGGCCCGGCGTAGCGCCGCCACGAGATCAGCGGCACGCTCCGCGCCCGGCCATAGAAGTCCAGCCCGTGCCAGGCCTCCCGCTCATCCACCAGCACAGACGTGGCGCCAAGGCGCTCGGCTTCGGCAAACAGCTGCCCGGCCGCCACATCCCAGCCGCGCGTGCGCTTCAGGGCATTGTCGATGCCCAGCGCGCGGGTCTGCGCCAGGGTCAGCTGGGGCACGATCAGGAATACCGCCGCGACCAGCGCGTTGACGGCGAGGCTCGACCAGACCACCGCCCGCCGGCCCGCAAACCATCCCGCCACCAGCAGGCTCGCGCCCGGATAGGCGGTTGCAGCCCAGTTGGCATGGGCGCGGCTGAGCACGGCCTGGCCGAGGATAAACACGAGCACAGGCAATACGAAACACAGCAGCCAGCGGGCCGGCGCCTCTGTCCCTTCGGTCTTGAGGCGCCAGCCGGCGAGGCCCGCCAGCAGGGCGAGGAAACTCACCGGGCCGAACACGCCCAGCTGGTCTGCGAAGAAAGTCACCGCGTTTTCAGGGTTGAAGAGGTCGCCGCCGAGGTTGGCATTGTCGACCGTGTGGCCCACGGTCTGGAAATCATTGGCGGCGTTCCAGGCAAAGTGCGGCGCCACCAGCAGCCCCATCACCAACAGCGCCAGCGCTCCGCCTCTCGAGATCAGGGCCCGTCGCATCGGCGCGTCCACAAGGCACGCCAGCGCCAAGCCGATGAGGAAGTAGAGCATCGCATACTTGGACAGGATGCCGAGCCCGAGCGCCGCGCCCAGCGCCGCCGCCGTCACCAGCCCGCCGCTGCTGCGCAGCCGCCAGGCGAGATAAATCCCCGCGCACCAGAACGGCATCAGCACGCCGTCGGTCGACAGTACACTGGACGACAGGGTCACCGCCGGCATCAGTGCGTAGAGGAGCGCCGCATAGACTCCTGTTTTCGCTGAGAACATCGCGCGCCCGGCCAGGAAAAGGAAGCCGGCCGCTGCCGTGTGCAGGAACGGCGCAGCGATCCGCACCGCCCATTCCGTATCGCCGAACATAGCGGTCATCACGTGGATGACCCAGGCGATCATCGGCGGCTTCGAGTAATAGCCCAAGGCCAGATCCTGCGACCAGCGCCAGTACTGCGCTTCATCCGCATACAGATTAAGCGGTGAGGCAAGCACGCCCGCCACCCGCACCGCCAGCAGCAGGGCAAGAATTCCCAGCGTCATCCGGGCTTCTGGGCTTTTCGGGAAGAGGGAAGCGGGTGACATCATCGATTCGGGCTGAAGGAGCCCCTTATGACGGGACCGCGCGCACAAATACAACTCAGATTGCAGGCAAAAACGGTGCAGGCGGCTAACGGGCGTGTCATTTTTGCATCGCAACGAAAAAACAACGCCCCGAAATGGGCGCGCAGCAGAACCTTCAATTGTCTGTCACTTAACTGTCATGCGGCGGGGCTAAGGGCGAGCTCTGACCGGGCGGCACGACGGCGTTCCGGTGAAGGTCGACAACGACGGGGAAGTCATCATGATCAAGAATTTCTTTGTACGCAGCGCATCCATCGCCGCCATTGCGGCCCTTGCGCCGGTGGCGGCGGTTTATGCTCAGGAAACAGCCTCTGAAGTCCGCGGTTCGGTCGTTGACGAGAACGGCGCCAACGTTTCGGGCGCGACCATTACCATCGTCCACGAGCCCACCGGCTCGGCCAACACGATCACCACAGGCGCCAGCGGCAACTTTTTCCAGGCCGGTCTTCGCCCGGGCGGCCCTTACAGCCTCACCGTAGAGGCCCAGGGCTACGAAGGTGGAACGTTAACCGGTCTCAGCTTTGCGCCGGGCCCACAGTCGCCGCTGCAGCTGACGCTCGCGGCCATTGATGACACTGCCGTCCTGGAGAAAGTGGTTGTCACCGGCTCTGCCATCAACCTGCTCGACCTGAACAGCGGCGTTGGCTCGAACCTCACGTCCCGCGACCTTGCCAACCAGCCGACCCTGAACCGCGATCTTGCCTCGATCCTCGCACGCGACCCTCTGTCGATCTCCGGCGGCACGAACAACCTCTCGATCGCCGGCGTCAACCCGCGCTTCAACAGCGTCACGATTGACGGCGCTGTGCAAAAGGACAACCTCGGCCTCGGCACCGGCCTCGCCGCAACCCGCCGTTCGCCGATCGACATCGACATCGTCGAATCGGTTCAGCTGGTCGCTGCCGACTATTCGGTGACCGCGTCAAACTTCACGGGCGGCGGCGTAAACGTCGTCACGAAGGGCGGCACCAACGAGTTCGACGGCGCGGCTTACTACTACTACCGCGATCAGGACTTCGTCGGCGAGTCGACCTTTGGTGGCACCGGCACGTTCAATCCCGGCATCTTTGAAGAAAAAGAGTACGGCGCCACGGTGAGCGGCCCGATTATCAAGGACAAGCTGTTCTTCCTTGTTAACTATTCGAAATTTGAAGATGCACGCTCGGTAGACTTTGAAGCCACCGATGCAAACAATGGCCTGACACCAGCCTTCTTTGCTGCCTTGAACGATCTCGTGCTGGATACCTACGGCATCGACATGGGCGGCCGTCCGTCGTCCACCGCTTTGCCTGAAGAATCTGAGCGCCTGTTTGCGCGCATAGATTGGAACATCAACAACGATCACCGTCTGCAACTCAACTTCCAACAGACCGAAGAGGTGGTGGTTGAAGGGGTCAGGGCGACGTCGTTCCAATCAGCCTGGTACCAATCGCCAAACACACTCAACAGCTACGGCGGCCAACTGTTCTCCGACTGGACTGACAACCTGTCTACCCGCCTGCGGGTCAACTACACGGAAAACAGCCGCGAGCAGGCCTGTAACCAGGGCGAAGGCGTTGGCGCGATCAACTTCATCCTCAACGCCACGACGGCAGCCACGGATCCGTCGCTTGCGGGCCTCATCACGTCCACCACGAACCGGACGATTGTGGGCGGCTGCGATCAGTTCCGCCACACCAACACCTATGACGACGAGCGCCTTCAGTTCTTTGGTGCCGCCGACTACACGCTCGGCGATTTCATCTTCACGGTCGGCGGTGAGTACGAAACAATCGAAGCTGCAAACGCGTTCTCGCAATTCTCGCGCGGTCTGTTCACGTTCAACAGCGGCGCCAACATTGCGAACGGTCTTGCGAACTCGGTCCAATACCGGAACGTGACATCCAACAATACCGACGAGTACATCACCGAGTATGGTTACGAGCGCGCCTCGCTGTTTGGTCAGGCACGCGTTCAGGTTAATCCGGATCTCGAATTTTCCGCCGGCCTTCGCTACGAGCGCCTGTCTTCGGATGATGGAGCGGTCAACGATCCTACCTTCCTGTCCGCAGGGATCCCGAACACAACGACCACTGACGGCCTTGACCTGATCATGCCGCGCTTCGGCTTCCGCTACACTCCGTTTGATCGCACGACCGTCACCGGCGGCTTTGGGGTCTTCGCGGGCGGCGACCCGGGCGTATGGACGCTGAACGCTGTGGCGCCGCTGGTCGCCATCTCGCAGCTTTCCAACGTCGCAGGCGCAGATCCGACAGTTATTCCGACCGCTGCACTGACCGCAGTCGCCAACGGAACGCCGGTCGCCATCGACGCCATCGACCCGAAGTTCGAAATCCCGCGTGACCGCAAGGTTTCGCTCCGGCTTGATCAGGAATTCGACCTTGATTTCGGGTTCCTCAACCTTGGCACCGACTATCTCGCCTCCGCTCAGGTCCTCTACACCCAGGGTCTCGAATCCTTCCTGTGGCGCGAATACGCTCAGACCAACGCCGTTCCGGCCCGCACGCCTGGCGTGGCGCCGGATGGCCGGCCGATCTACGCAGACCTTCAGGCACTCGGTGTGTCGAACCGGACAGTGCTTACCAATGGCTATGGCGGTGACAGCACGGTTTACACTGTCTCTCTCGCCAAGGCCTTCGACTATGGCTTCGACGTTTTCGGTTCGTATAGCTACCAGGACATTCAGGCGCTCACCGAAGGCTCCTCGTCACGTGGTGTCTCCGCATTCCGCGGCCAGGTTGCCGACGACCGGAACTATCCGGAAGCCCGCAATTCGCTCTACGAAACAGAGCATGCTTTCAAGCTTGGCCTGTCCTACGAGCGTAACCTGCTTGGTGACCTCGCCAGCCGCATCGACCTCTTCGGTCAATTCACCTCGGGCTCGCCATTCACTTACACATTCGACGTTGACAACGGCAACGCCTTGTTTGGTCGCAATGGTCTGGGCGAGAACCCGTTCGATAACAGCCCTGTTTATATCCCGAACCTGAACGACAGCCGCGTTGTCTACGCTGCGGGCTTCAATCAGGCGGCCTTCAATTCCTACATTGACGGACGCGGTATTGATCGCGGCCAGATCAACGAGGTCAACTCCGACGAATCGCCTTGGAACCAGCGCTGGGATCTCCGCTTCCAGCAGGACCTGCCGGGTATCTGGGGCGCGAAAAACCTGGTCGGCGAAAACAAGTTCAAGCTGGTTCTCGACATTGAGAACTTTGCGAACCTGCTGAACGATGAATGGGGCACGTTCTATAACGCACCGAGCAACGGCCAATCGCCGATCGTCCGTGCGGATATCGTCCGCGCTGCAGATGTGGCCAACCTGGGTGTTGCTGGCGCCCCGGCGCTGAACAACGACCTTGCCCGCACAAACTGCCTCGCCGAAGGCCAGTGCGTGTACCGCTATAACTCCTTCTCGGCACAGGCGAACGGCTTCCGCTCGAACGCTCTGTCGACCTGGCGCGCCCGCGTCGGTATCCGCTACGAGTTCTAAGCGGCATTCCCGCTTCGGGACATTATATGAAGGGCGGCCTTTCGGGGCCGCCCTTTTCCTTTGGGTGTAGCTATGGCAAGGCGCGCAGCAACATGACCGGCCTCAAACCCTTCCTCGCGCCCGAATGGGCCCCCCACGCCGCCCTCTGGACCGGCTGGCCCCGGCTTGCCGAAGAGTGGGGCGGCGACCTCACGGCCGCGCGCGCCGACATTGCCGCCTTCATCCACGCCGCCGCGCGCCACGTGAAGGTAAAGGTTGCTATCGGCTCTGACGAAGCGATGGCCTCGGCGCTGGCCGCCCTCGGCGGCGCAGCGGAGCTCGTTCGCCTGCCGACCGGCGACATCTGGTTGCGTGATACCGGCCCCGTCGTGACCGGGACAGGGGCCTCGCGCACGGCGCAGGTGTTCCGCTTCAATGGCTGGGGCGGCAAATACCTGATGGACGGCGACACCGATACGGCCGCCGCGATGGCCGCCGCCGAGCAGCTCCCCGCCCACGCGCATGATTTCGTGCTCGAAGGCGGCGGCATCGATGCCGACGGCGAAGGCCGCCTGCTGACGACCCGCCAATGCCTCCTTAACGCCAATCGCAATCCGGCCCTCAACCAGGACCAGATCGAAGGCCACCTGCGCGCCGCGCTCGGCGTCGAGGAGATCCTCTGGCTCGGCGACGGCCTCGCCAATGACCATACCGATGGCCATGTCGACAACATCGCCCGCTTCATCGGCCCCGGCCATGTCCTCTGCCAGCACCCGGCCGGCCCGGATGATCCGAACACGGACGTCCTGAACGAGATCGAGCGCACGCTCGCCGCGGCCGGCCTGATGGTCTCGACCATCCCGTCGCCCGGCCGCGTGCATTTCGGCGACGGCGTGCCAGTCCCCGCCAGCCACATGAACTTCACGATCACCAACGGCGCTGTCCTCGTGCCCATCTACGAAGACCGCTACAGCGCTGTCGCCCTCGCCGAACTGAAGGCGCTCTTCCCCGGCCGCGAGGTGATCGGCCTTTCCGCACGCGGCATTCTCGCCGGCGGCGGCAGTTTCCATTGCATGACCCGCGAAATCCCCGCCTGACAGGAGCTTCCCATGGCCCGCACGCTGACCCTCGCCGCGATCCAGTTCACGCCGTCCGATGATATGCAGGACAATATCGACCGTGTGGCCGGTTTCATCCGCGACGCCGCCGCGAAGGGCGCCGATGTCGTGCTGCCGCCGGAACTCTTCTGCGGCCACTATTTCTGCAAGACGCAGGAAGAGGAACACTTCGCCCGCGCCATGGAATGGACGGACCATCCCGCCGTTCGTCAGTTCTCGGAGCTTGCCGCCGAACTCGGCGTCGTCATCCCCGTCTCGATCTACGAGAAGGATGGCCCGCTCTATTTCAATTCCATCGTGATGCTCGATGCCGACGGCGCCCCGCTCGGCATCTACCGCAAGAGCCACATTCCGGATGGCCCCGGCTATCAGGAAAAATTCTACTTCCGCCCCGGCGATACCGGCTTCCGCACCTGGTCCACGATGAAGGGCCGCATCGGTGTCGGCATCTGCTGGGACCAGTGGTTCCCCGAAGCGGCCCGCGCGATGGCGCTGATGGGGGCCGACGCGCTGCTCTATCCCACGGCCATCGGCGCCGAGCCGCAGGACGCCGGCCTCGACACCGCCGCCCGCTGGCGCCGCGGCATGCAGGGCCACGCGGTCGCCAACGTGATCCCCGTCGTTGCGGCCAACCGCGTCGGCGATGAAGGCGGCCAGGTCTTCTACGGCACCAGCTTCATCACCGACGAAACCGGTGAGATCGTCACCGACCTCGGCCGCAAGGAAGAGGGCGTCCTGATCGCCAGCTTCGATCTCGACAAGATCGACCAGGCCCGCGCCGCCTGGGGCTTCTTCCGCGACCGCAGAAGCGACCTCTACGACATCCTGATCTAGGGCAGGGGCCGCTAGCCCTTCGCGCGGTCGCCCGGGCCGGTGTCATTGGCGGCAACGCCGGCGCGCTCACCCATCCGGGCAAAGAACGTGCCGGGAGCCGGCATGAAGCCGATGTTGCGGCGGGTCTTGCGGCGTTCCTGCTTGCGCTGGTCCGCAATCCGCACCATGCCGCGCCCGGCCTGTTTCAAGGCATAGAGTTCGAGGTCCGCCTGCTTCATCATCGACTCGAGGCCGGCATGATCGTCGCTGAAGGCCACGCCGATACTGGCATCGATCACCAGCACCTTGTCCTCAAAGTGCACGGGCTGGCGGTTGGCATTCAGGTAGTCACCGGCGAGGTTGATGATCTCCATCCGGCTCAGCGATCTGTAGCAGAGGATCATGAATTCATCGCCGCCGAGGCGGAACAGATCGCCCTTGCCCTTGAAGGTCGCGCGCAATCTCTCGCCCACCGCCACCAGAACCGCGTCGCCCGCGGCGTGGCCGAGCCAGTCATTGACCGGTTTGAAATCGTCCAGGTCGATCGCAATCGCGGCGCCATAGCGGCGCGTCGGCTCGCGCGCTTCCAGCTCCATCACGGCCGTCAGCAGGCGGCGATTGCCCAGCCCCGTGAGCATGTCGTTGTTGGCCCACAGCTCCGCCTCTTTCGCCCGCCCGCCGAGGATCGCGCTGAGGTGTGCCAGCGTGAACGCAAACGACAGCGGCACGATAAAATGGTTGAGCGGCAGGTAGGGCGTGATGTTGAACAGGCGAAGGTACATCCACATCGTCGCGAGGAAACAGGGTATCCACGCCGCCAGCAGGCTACGCGCACCGGGCACCCGCCGGAAGGTCAGCCAGCTCAGCCCCGCCATCAGGATCACCGGGCCCAGCCCTGTGGCGATCAGGTAGCTGAGACGCGACAGCCATTCCGGGAGTATCAGGCTAATGCCAGTCAGGCCGCCGAATCCGGCCACGGTCAGGAAGACAAGGTAGAGGCGCGGGGCAACACGGTGCATGTCCAGGAAGCGCGTGATGAACAGCGTGCCGAACGCGATGACCAATGCCTGCGAGGCGTAGACCAGCGTGTTGAGATTCATCGCCAGATCGGACGCGGCCAGCGCGCGCACCAGACCGGATGACACCATGATGTATCCGGCTGCCGCCAGGCTGAAGAACAGGTAGGCGCGGTAGGCCCCGCGTGACGACCCGAACGACATCGACGCGGCATACAGCGCGAAGGCCAGCGCGGTGCCGGCGATCAGGCTCCAGATCATTGCGTCGCGCGTGATCGCGTGTGAAAACCGGCTCTCCGAGACGATCCGCATCGGGAAGAAGAGAATGGAGTTGCTCCGGATACGCACATAATAGTCGCGCGTCTCGGCGGGGGCCAGCATCATCTGGAAGGTCGGATAGGCGGTGGCGACCGCCGCGCCGGATATCGGCGCCGCAGAGCCTGCGGTGCTGGTGCGCAGCGCGCCGTCCGGCAGCAGCTCGAACAGGTCGACCCGCTCCAGGTAGGAGAAGTGGATCACGAACTTCGCGGCCCGTGGCTCGCTGGACGAATTGGTCAGCCGGTAGCGGATCCACACATCGCCGTCATTCCACTTGTACTGGGGGACCATCTCCGTGGGCCGTGCGAAGGGCAGGGGCACCGTGCCGGAGATGACCGACCGCGGATCCAGCGAAGAGGCAGCCTGCGGCGCAATCTCTGTCTCAATCGCCACGGCGCTGGAGCGCTCCAGCGTCGCCAGATCAAAGGCCGGCGGCGCGGCCATCGCGAGCGGTGCGCCGCTGAGCGCAACCAGGAGGAGGGCAAATGCCCGCGCCCTGCGCCAGCGCGCGAGGCTCAGGAGAGTTGTCAGGATTCTGTGCACAACGCCTTATAATTAAAGGAGGTAAACTCCCGGTTGACTGGCGCCGCCAAAAGTCGGGCTCAGCCTCAGCGGACCGACGCGCCGGCGAACGTAGCCGACTGCGCCATCAGCCGCGCCGCCCGGCGCTGCATCTCTGGATCACCGGACCGCGCATCGCGCAGCGCCGCGATCAGCTGGCACGTCGCCCCCTCAGCGCTCATCGCGGCCACTTCGGCCAGCTCGTCGCGGGCCCGCTCGCCGTCGAGGATCAGGGCCTGGTCCAGCGCCTCCAGCCGCTCCAGCAGCGCGTCCCGCCGCAGCCAGTCGCCCACCGCCACCGCCTGCGCGACGCGCGCTAACTGCTCACGCCGCGCCTCCAGGCGCTCGATATGTCCGTAGATCCCCCGGGCGGGGCAAATGGGATTGAAAATGCTCATCCTGGCCTCCTGCGATGTGCGCCGGCTTGGATGCCCGGAGCAGCTAGTAGCAACTCCGGGATGCCATGAGATGGGTTAACAGCGCGTTAACTACCTTCGGTCCGTAGCGAGGCAATGAGAGACTCCTGCCGGTCCCGGGCCCGCGCGACCTGAGCGGCACGGAATGCATCGGACCATATCTCTATGTCGCCTGCATAGGCGCGCACGAACACGGTCGCACCGGCCTCATGGCCCACCTCCGCCAGCACGCCGAGATGCGGCACCACCGGATCGCTGAGGTCCAGCCGGTCTCGGATGAAACTGCCGCGGGAATAGATCAGCCTCAGGTCTTCCATATCCTCCGGGCTCGCCGCCATCGCCTCCTGGAGGCGGGGCAGGGCGGCGGCAAGATCGAGCACCCGGACGCGGCCGACCTCGTTCAGTTCGAACAACACGTCCAGCTTGGCCGGCGTCTCCTTCAGCCAGCTGACCGCCCGGCGCACCTCCGCGGGCACCGCCAGCCGGTAGTCACGCTTCAGCGTCACGGACATCAGGTCCGTACTGCCCGGACTGGTGTCGAGGATCGAGGATTTTGCCCAGTTTGCCATGGACGGACAGGCGCATTGACTCCATAATTTGTCAAATATTCATCATTAATTCAGAGCTTATTGACACTTCACACCTAAATCTCTTAAAGCACCTTCTAGCTGCTTCAGGAGTCGTTTCATGTCCCGGATGTCCAACAGGGTTGCCCTCACCGTCCGTCTCGATGCCGAGGACAAGGACTTCTTCTCCGAACACGCCGAGCGTTGCGGCATCGAGCCGAGCGTCGCCGCCCGCCAGATCCTCGAACTCTATGTCCAGCGGCTGCGCGATGGCGGCGACTGGATCGACGCCCTGCACGAGCTCAAATCCGCCTGGAACGTCCCGAAACGCGCGGCCTGATCCTCTAAAGGATGCGGCCCGGCGACAGATGGCTCGCCGCCGAGACGATCGCGTCGGCGTCGATCTGGAAGTGCCGGTAAAGGTCGCGGATCGTGCCGGTCTGGCCAAAATGTTCGACCCCCAGCGGCGTCACCGCATGGCCCTTCACCCCGCCGATCCAGGCCAGCGTAGCCGGATGGCCGTCCGTCACCGTGATCAGCTGGCAATGCGGCGGCACGCCCTCCATCAACCGTTCGATCTGGCTTTTCGCATTGTGCTGCCCCCGCGCGCGTGCACGCCGCGCGGCGGTCCAGCCGGAATTCAGTCTGTCTGCGGAGGTCACCGCCAGCACGCCGATGTCGCGCCGGCCTTCGCCGATCCGCGCCGCCGCCTTGATCGCTTCCGGCGCAATCACGCCCTGATAGGCGATCACAACTTCGCAGTTCGGCCCCGGCTGGCGCAGCCAGTAGCCGCCATCGATCACGCCCTGCCGGAACGCGGCATCGTCGCGCTTCCAGACGCGCACCTGCTCCAGCGGCCGCGTCGACAATCGTAGGTACACGGAGCCTCCGGTCTCGTCACGCAGCCAGGTGCGCTCGTCCGGGTCGCCTTCGCCGTCGCGTTGCAGGTAGTCGAGGCTCCAGTCCATGATGATCGAGAGTTCATCGAGGAAGGCCGGCTCGAACGAGACCAGCCCGTCCTGGCTCATGCCGATCAGCTGCGCACCGATCGACTGGTGCGCCCCGCCTTCCGGGGCCAGCGTCACACCGCTCGGCGTGCCCGCGATGATGAAGCGGGCGTCCTGGTAACAGGCATAGTTCAGCGCATCGAGGCCGCGCGCAATGAACGGATCATACACCGTGCCGATGGGGATCAGCCGCTCGCCGAACAGCGAATGCGAAAGCCCCGCCGCGCCGAGCAGCAGGAACAGGTTCATCTCCGCAATGCCGAGCTCGATATGCTGGCCCTCCGGCGAGAAGCTCCACTTCTGCGCCGACGGGATCTTCTCGTCCCGGAACGTGTCGGCTACCGCCTCGCGCGCAAAAAGCCCGCGCCGGTTCACCCAGGCCCCGAGGTTCGTCGAGACCGTCACATCCGGCGAGGTTGTCAGTATACGGCGCGACAGCTCTGTCTCTTCCCGCGCGTGCGCGTCGAGGATCTTGCCGAAGCCCGCTTGCGTGGACAGCATCTCGTCATCGAGAAACACCGGCCCGGGGGAGGGCACTGCCGGCGAATGATAGCGCCGTGGCCCCGCCGCAAAGAACGGAACCTTGCCGAGGAAGTCCTTGATCGCAGACGGATTTTACAGCCCGGCCAGCGTCTCCCATTCCTCGCCCTCGGCGATGCCCATCAGCGTCTGGAATTCGGCCATCTGCGCCTTGGTCATCAGGCCGGAATGGTTGTCCTTGTGCCCCGCCAGCGGCGTGCCCCAGCCCTTGATCGTATAGGCGAGGAACACGGTCGGCGTCTCGTCCTTTGCGCGGTCAAACGCCTCGCACAGTGTCTCGAGGCACTGGCCGCCGAGATTGTTCATCAGGGTACTGAGCTCTGCATCCGAGCGCCGCTCGATCAGCGCGGTCACCTCGCCCTGGTCGCCAATGTCGTCCAGCAGGCGTTTGCGCCAGGCCGCGCCGCCCCGATAGGTCAGCGCCGAGTAGAGGGAGTTGGGGCAGGCCTCGATCCAGGCCATCAGCCGCGCGCCGCCCGGCTCCGCAAACGCCGCGCGCTGCAGCGCGCCGAAGCGCAGCACTTCCACGCGCCAGCCGAACGCAGTGAAGATCGCCTCCACCCGCGCCCACAGGCCCTCATGCACCACGCCGTCGAGGCTCTGGCGGTTATAGTCGATGATCCACCAGGTATTGCGCAGCCCGTGCTTCCAGCCTTCCTGCAGGCACTCGTACACGTTGCCCTCGTCCAGCTCGGCGTCGCCGACCAGCGCCACCATCCGCCCCGGTTTGCGCGCGCCGCTGCCAAGCTCCGTCCACGGACGGGCGATCAGGTAATCCTGGATCATCGAGGCAAACGCCGTCTCCGCCACGCCGAGCCCGACCGAGCCAGTGGAGAAGTCGACATCATCAATGTCCTTGGTCCGCGAGGGATAGGACTGCGCGCCGCCATAGCCGCGGAAGTTCTCCAGCTTCTCGCGCGTTTGGTTGCCCATCAGGTAGTGCATCGCGTGGAAAACCGGCGCCGCATGCGGCTTCACCGCCACCCGGTCTTCCGGCCGCAGCACATGGAAATAGAGCGCCGTCAGGATCGACACCATCGAGGCGCAGCTGGCTTGGTGCCCGCCGACCTTGACGTCGTCGTCGCGCTTCTCGCGCAGGTGGTTGGCGTTGTGGACGGTCCAGGCGCTGAGCCAGAGCAGGCGCTGCTCAAGGGCTTTGAGAGTCTCGATCGGAAGGGTCATGCCCCGAGGTAAATCAGGGCGCCCGCCAAGTCCACAAGGGAGAGAGGGCTTAGCCCCGGGCGCGCTGGGCCTTGTCGAACAGGTTCACCAGCGTCGTGCCCGGCACCGAATTCATCTTCTGCACCCAGGTCGGCATGCCCTTCAGCACATCGGCCGTGTCAGACCAGCGGCGCACATTGGCGTCGGCGGCGCGCTGGAAAGCCTCGCGCATATAGTTCTCGTCGGTGCCGTCAAAGCCGTCCGACAGGGTGATGGACGACAGGTTCATCAAGCTCTTCTGCATCGTCAGCATCGTGTCCAGCGACGCGGCGGTCATTGCCGTATAGGTGCGCCAGGAATTCATCCAGAAGTCCATCATGTCCTGTTTCCCCATGGGTTGACCCTTTCACGCTAAGCCTCGATTGTGCGGTGCACAACAAATTTCGTGCCACGGGCGCCCTTCAAGTCGCGGCGCCGCCCCGATTGCGCCGCACGGGAATGCGCTTAATTTCCCCCGCAGATGAGCGACCCGGTGCCCTTCACCTTTGAGCCGTCCCCCGCCCGGGGCCGCGTCCTCGTGTTCGATTCGGGCGTCGGCGGGCTCACGGTGGCCGGTGAAATCCGCGCCCTTGGCCCCCGGCTGTCGGTCCACTACGGCGCCGACAACGCCTTTTTCCCGTATGGGGACAAGTCGGACGACGCCCTGAGGGACCGCCTGCCGCGCGTCGCGAAGGCCCTCGTGGAGGCGGTCCGGCCGGATGTCTTCGTCATCGCCTGCAACACGGCGAGCACCCTGGCCCTCGCCGAAGTGCGCGCCGCCCTCTCCATCCCGGTCGTCGGCACGGTGCCCGCCATCAAGCCCGCGGCGAAGCTCACCGAGACCGGCACCATCGGCCTCCTCGCCACCCCCGGCACCATCCGGCGCGCCTATACCGCCCGGCTGATCGAGGACTTCGCCGCCGGCAAGCGCGTCATCCTGCACGGAAGTCTCGAGCTTGTGAAACTCGCCGAAGCCCACGCGCGCGGGGAGGATGTGCCGCCCGAAGCCTACGCCGCCGCCCAGGCCCCGCTCTTCAACGCGCCGGGCGGAGACCAGATCGACACGGTCGTCCTTGCCTGCACGCATTTTCCGCTCGTGCGCGGCCAGCTGATCGCCACCGCGCCACGCGCCGTGTCCTATCTCGATTCAGGCGCCGCGATTGCGCGCCAGACCATCCGTGTCCTGCCGGGGAATACTCAATCCGGCGGGCAGGGAGGAACAGCCTCCCTCACCCGCCCGCCGGACGAGACGGACGGCATGACGCGCGTCCTCAGACGTTACGGATTTCCGGACGTTCAGTTCGTGGCCATCGAGCCGATCGAGATGACTTCGGCGCCAACGGCCGAGACATAGAGCGACGGCCAGGGCGAATCCTGAACTTCCGCCACTTCGGTCTCGCCAAACCCGTTGAACTGGGTCGACATCGAACGTCCGTAGGCACCGATATTGCCGATCTCGACATAGTCGCCCTCGGTCAGGCCGGCCGGAAGCCAGACCTTGCCCGGAAGCATGTCGGCGGAATCGCAGGTCGGTCCGTACACGGTGTATTCCACCATGCGGCCGAGCTTGCGCCCGTCGCCCGAGATCGCGCGCATCGGGAACTTCCAGTTCTCGTGCACCGCGTCATAGAGGGCGCCATAGGAGCCGTCGTTGACGTAGATCTCGCGGCCTTTCGCAAGGTCGACGCGCACCAGAAGGCTTTCCGACTCGGCGACCAGCGCACGGCCCGGCTCGCACCACAGCTCGGCGTTCTCGAGCACGAACATGTTCTCGAACGAACGCATCACCATGGCGACATAGTCGTCCATTTCCGGCGGGGTCTTGTCGGCATAGATCGCCGGGAAGCCGCCGCCGACATCGACGATGTCCACGGTCACGCCGGCTTCGATGATCACGCGGCTCGCATCCGCCATTGCCTGCGCCCAGGCCGAAGGCTTCATCGCCTGGCTGCCGACGTGGAAAGACACGCCGACCTCGTCCGCATGACGGCGGGCAAGGCGGAGGATTTCCGCCGCTTCAGCCGCGCTCGCGCCGAACTTGCCGGACAGCGGCAGGGCCGAGCCTTCGTTCGAGACAGCGATGCGCACAAGGATGGTCAGGTCCTTGGCGAAGTTCGTGGCTTCGAGGATCTTGTTCAGCTCGGCGACCGAGTCGGTCACGTAGATGCGAACGCCATAGTTGAAGTAGGCGCGCTCGATCGCGTGGCGCGGTTTCACCGGGTGCAGGAAGGCAATCCGCGCGTCCGGGAAACGGCCACGGATCAGCTGGATTTCCTTTTCGGAAGCCGCGTCAAAGCTGCGGATGCCCGCGTCCCAAAGGGCGTCGAGCACGTGCGGGGCAGGGTTCACCTTGACGGCATAGAACGGCTGGGCCGGGAATTTCTCCACGAACCAGCGGGCAGCCGCGGTCACGCGCTCCGGACGGAAGCAATAGGTCGGCAGCTCTGGCTGCAGATTGCGGACAATATTATACGGGGTAGCGTAAGTGCGCATGACACCTAACCTCCAAAGGGCTTCAAACCAGCTTTGGGCGTTAGTACAGGGGGCCCCCCTTTTTGTCGGGTTAGCCCAGATGTCCGCCACATCAATTTCGAAGGTGCATTTAGGGGGTAATCCCCGGATGCGCAAGAAGTTTTTTTAGTATACAGGTGCCTGTCGCAAATTTGTCACTTTTTTTCGCTGGAACTGTCGCGTGACGCGCGTATGCCGAAAAGGCTATTCCTGCCGTACCTGGGCACAACCGAGCGGAGACACATCATGTTCAAGAGCTTTTTCAGGGCCGCCATCCCTGCTGCAATGTTAATGGCCGCAGCCGCCTGCGGACAGAGCGACCTGTCGCAGCTGGAAGATGATTCGGCCTCCCAGGCCGCCCCGGTCGCCGGAACCGCCTCCGCCGAGCAGAAGATCAAGATCGTCGGCTCCTCCACGGTCGCGCCGTTCTCGCGCACCATTGCCGAGCGTTTTGGCGCCACCACCGCCTTCGGCACCCCGATCGTCGAATCGACCGGCACTGGCGGCGGCTTCAAGGCCTTCTGTGCCGGCGTCGGCGCCGAACAGCCCTCGATCGCCAATGCCTCGCGCCCGATCAAGGACAGCGAACGCAATCTCTGCGTCGCCGCCGGTGTCGCCAGCATCACGGAAATCCCGCTCGGCTATGACGGCATCGTCATCGCCAATGCCAAGGAAGGCCCGGATTTCGACATCACCAAGTCCCAGCTCTTCCTCGCCCTCGCCAAGGACATTCCGGACGGGCAGGGCGGCTTCAAGCCGAACCCCTACAAGATGTGGAACGAAGTCTCCCCGACGCTTCCCGCCAAGCCGATCCTCGTTCTCGGCCCGCCGCCCACCTCCGGCACGCGTGACGCCTTCGTCGAACTCGGCATGGAACTCGGCGCGCTGGAAATTCCCGAACTCGCAGCTCTGAAGGAAAGCGACCCGGAAGCCTTCAAGGAACGCGCTCACACCGTGCGCACGGATGATGCCTGGGTGGACTTCGGCGAGAACGACACCGCCATCGTCCAGTCGCTCGTGAAATCGCCGGACGCGCTCGGCGTCCTCGGCTTCTCCTTCCTCGAACAGAACGGTGACCGCGTGAAAGGCGGCTTGCTCGGCGGCGTCGAGCCGACCTTCGAGAACATCACCAACGGCCAGTACGGCCTCGCCCGCGTCATGTACTTCTACGTCAAGGACCAGAACATCGCCCTCGTGCCGGGTCTCGCCGAATTCGTCGTCGAATCGGTCAGCGACGGCGCTGCTGGTGAAGATGGCTACCTGATCGAAAAAGGCCTGATCCCGCTGCACGAAGCCGAGCTCGGCAAGGCTCAGGAAGTCGCCGCCACCCTGAAGTCGGCCGCCACCGCCACGCCGTAGTCCGGCGATCTGATCTCACCCCTCTCCCGCTTGCGGGCTTGTTCGGATCAGCAATCGCACTGCGATTGCCCGAACAAGGGCCGGGGGTGAGGGGCCTGAGGCAGGCGACTAACCTTCCGTCTTCTCCACCACCGGCTTGCGTCTCCGTATACGGATCTTGTGCCAGAAGCGCCGGCGCAGCGGCGGGGGCAGGGGCTGCAGGTTTTCCAGGAACACTTCGGCGCACGACCGCCAGCTATAGGTCTCGGCATGCGCCCGCGCCGTCTCACGGCTGAGCGCAAGGCAATCCACCGCACCCTTCGCCAGATCCCCGCCCAGCGGCGTGATCGTGCCCGCGCCCGAGCCGGGGATCACGTCGCGCGGGCCCGTCGCATCGAATGCCGCCACCGGTGTGCCCGCCGCCATCGCTTCCAGCAGCACCAGTCCGAACGTGTCCGTCAGGCTCGGGAACACGAACACGTCCGCGCTCGCATAACAGGTCGCCAGTTCGTCGCCGAACTTCGCGCCGAGGAACACCACATCCTTGTACTTGCGCTTCAGCTCTTCCAGCTGAGGGCCTTCGCCGATGATCACCTTGGTGCCGGGCAGCGTCAGGTCAGCAAACGCCTCGATATTCTTTTCGACCGCCACACGCCCGACATTCAGGAAAATCGGCCGCGCCATCCCGGCAAAAGGATCGCCCGGCTGGCCTTCCTCCACGCGCTTCAGCGGCGTGAAGGTCTCGGTATCCACGCCCCGGCTCCAGGCCACGAGGTTCGAGAAGCCGTGATCCTCCAGCTCCTTCATCAGCGACGGCGTCGCCACCATCACCTTGCCGGAATACTTGTGGAACCAGCGCACGAACGAATAGCCCCAGCCTACCGGCACCGGCAGGCGTGCGGAAATATATTCCGGAAAGCGGGTGTGATAGGCGGTGGAGAAGGGGTGCTTTTCGGTCAGGCACACCGCCCGCGCCGCCATCCCCAGCGTGCCTTCGGTGGCGATATGCACCGCGTCCGGCTCGAACTCGTGGAAGATGTTGCTGATCCGCGGCCGGCCCCACAGGCCCATCTTTATCTCGGGATAGGTCGGCAGCGGCATCGTCATGAAGCCCGCGCCGGGGTGCACGATCTCCCACACATGCCCCATTGCCTCGGTCTCGGCGATAATGCGCTTCATCGTGCGCACGACGCCGTTGACCTGGGGATCCCAGGCGTCAGTCACGAGCATGATGCGCATGGCATCTCCCACTGGACGTTTCATCGGGGCCCCCCGCGGGCCGTTCGCGGCGCAATGTGGCGAGGTTGCGCTAGTGCGTAAAGAGGTCCACTGCCGTCAAATTACGCTCGCAGCCAGCTCCGGACACAGGTATTCAGGCTCCATGCCTGCACCGCAGGCGCAAAACCTTGCCTCTTTTCCTGTGAGTTCGCCCGTTCCCATGCCTGATACCCTTGCCTCGCTCCCGGTCGACTGGGACGCGCTCGACGCGCTGAAATTCGCCGATGAAGAAGCCCTCCTCGAAGGCCTGATCAAGCAGGGCGTGCTGCCCGGGCCGATCCGCGAAGGCGCTGTCCGCCGCGGCCGCGAACTGGTCGTCCTCGCCCGTTCCCGTGGCCGCCGCAAAGGCATGATGGAAAGCTTCCTTGAGGAGTTCGGCCTGACCAATTCCGAAGGCCTCGCCCTGATGTGCCTCGCCGAAGCGCTGCTGCGCGTGCCCGACGCCGCCACCCGCGACGACCTGATCGCCGAGAAGATCCGCTCCGGCAACTGGGGCGCCCACCAGGGCCAGTCAGACTCCTGGCTCGTCAACGCCTCCACCTGGGGCCTGATGCTCACCGGCCGCGTCATCGGCGCGCCTGACAGCGCCAAGAAGGGCCCGGCCTCCTTCGTCGGCGGCCTGATCCGCCAGAGCGGCGAGCCGGTCATCCGCGCCGCCATGATGCAGGCGATGCGCATCATGGGCGAACAGTTCGTCCTTGGGCGGACGGTCGAGGAAGCCCTGAAGCGCGGCCGCCGCATGGTGAAATCCGGCGAGGCCGCCCATTTCTCCTTCGACATGCTGGGGGAGGGCGCGCGCACCAGCGCCGACGCCGCCCGCTACTTCAAGGCCTATGAAGACGCCATCGCCGCCGTCGCCGCCGACAAGGACGCGAAACTGCCGCCGGAATCCGCCAATGGCGTCTCGGTCAAGCTCTCCGCCCTCCACCCGCGCTATCTCGCCGTCAAGGAAGCGCGCGTCATGGCGGAGATGTATCCGAAAGTGCTCACCCTCTGCCAGCAGGCCGCGAAAGCGAACATCGGCCTCTGCCTCGACGCCGAGGAAGCCCACCGTCTCGTCATCAGCCTCAAGATCTTCGAGAAACTCGCCCGCGAGCCCTCCCTCGAAGGCTGGACCGGCCTCGGCCTCGCGGTGCAAGCCTACCAAAAGCGTGCTCTCGCCGTCATCGAACGGCTCGGCACGCTCGCCAACGTCACCGGCCGCCGCTTCATGGTCCGTCTCGTCAAAGGCGCCTACTGGGATTCCGAAATCAAGAACGCCCAGGTCGAAGGCTATCCGAACTTCCCGGTCTTCACCACCAAGCAGGGTACGGACGTTCACTACCTCGCCTGCGCGAAAGCCATGCTCGCGGCCTCGCCCGCCATCTATCCCTGCTTCGCCACCCACAATGCCCACACCCTTGCCGCGGTCGACCTCCTCGCCGGCGCCGCCGGGGTCTCGGGCTTCGAATTCCAGCGCCTGCACGGGATGGGCGAGCCGCTGTATGAGGCTGCCGATGCCGGAACGCGCGTGCGCGTCTACGCCCCCGTCGGCGCCCACGAGGACCTCCTGCCTTACCTCGTCCGCCGCCTCCTCGAGAACGGCGCCAACACCAGCTTTGTCCACTCCTTCCTCGATGACGCCGTGCCGCCCGAACAGGTCGTCACCGATCCCATCGCCAAGGTCGAGATCGGCCCGCGCCGCCATCCGCGCATCCCGACCCCGCCGCGCCTCTATGGCAGTGCACGGAGGAATTCCCTCGGCCATGATCTCAGCCAGCTCGGCGTGCGCAATGGCTTCGCCTCCGCCGTCAAGGCGCTCGATGGCGGCGCCGCCATCGCCGCAGGCCCGATCGTCTCTGGCGTCGCCACCTCCGGCGGCGGCGAGATGGTCCGCGCCCCCGCCGACCATTCCCGCGCCCTCGGCGCAGTGCTCGAAGCCGATGAGGCCGCCATCGGCAAGGCGCTCGATGCCGCCGCCGCCTACCAGCCCGCATGGGACCGTCTCGGAGGCGCCAAACGCGCCGAATATCTCCATGCCATGGCCGATGCGATGGAGGCCGAAGCGCCCCGACTGATCGCCCTGATGGCCCGCGAAGCCGGCAAGACGCTGCCGGACGGCATCGCCGAAGTGCGCGAGGCGGTCGATTTCTGCCGCTACTACGCTCATCAGGCCACGGAGGAATTCGCCGCCCCCGTCCGCCTCCCGGGCCCGACCGGCGAGACCAACCACCTCTCCCTCCATGGCCGCGGCGTCTTCTGCTGCATCTCGCCCTGGAACTTCCCGCTCGCCATCTTCACCGGCCAGATCGCCGCCGCCCTCGCCGCCGGCAACACAGTCGCCGCCAAGCCCGCCGAGCAGACGCCGCTGATCGCCTTCGAAGCCGTCCGCCTCTTCCACAAGGCGGGCCTGCCCGTGGACGCGCTCCACCTTCTCCCCGGCCGCGGCGAAACCGTCGGCGCGAAGCTCACTGCAGACCTGCGCGTCTCCGGCGTCTGCTTCACCGGCGGCACGTCCACCGCCCGCCTGATCAACCGCACGCTCGCCGGCCGTGACGGCCCGATCATTCCGCTGATCGCGGAGACCGGCGGCCTCAACGGCCTCTTCGTCGACACTACCGCCCTGCGCGAACAGGTCATCGACGACATGATCACCTCTGCCTTCGGCTCCGCCGGCCAGCGCTGCTCCGCCCTGCGCCTCGCCTTTCTGCCAAACGCCACGGCGGACAGCCTGATCGAAGGCCTGATCGGCGCCATGAACGAACTCAAGATGGGCGACCCCGCACTGCCGGACACCGATACCGGCCCGGTCATCGACGGCGACGCGCGCGGCCTGCTCGAAAAACACCTCGCCCGCATGAAAGGGGAGGCGAAGCTCCTCCACCAGATCGATCCCGGCGCGCTCGCGGAAGAAGGCACCGGCTTCGGCCCGGCGCTTGTCGAGCTCTCCTCGCTTGATCAGATCACGGAGGAAACCTTCGGCCCCGTCCTCCACATCCTGCGCTACGATCCGGACAATATCGCCGCCACCGGCGCCGCCCTGCACGCCAAGGGCTACGGCTTGACGCTCGGCATCCATTCGCGCCTCGAAAGCTTCCACGCCTCCGTGAAAGCCGCCATGCCCGCCGGCAACACCTATGTGAACCGCTCGATGATCGGCGCCGTGGTCGGCGTACAGCCCTTCGGCGGCGAAGGCCTCTCCGGCACCGGCCCGAAAGCGGGCGGCCCGCATTATCTCCATCGTTTCGCCACCGAACGGGTGGTAAGTGTCAACATCACCGCGCAGGGCGGCGACGCCGAACTCCTCAGCCTCTAGAAAGTCCCCGCTCCATGATCCGCCTTCTCTCCACGGTCTCCCTCGCCGCGCTGATGCTCGCCGCCTGCACACCGGAGGCGGCCGAACCCGCCGCAGTAGACGCGGTGGCCGAAATCGCCAGCGCCGAAGCCGCTCCGCCCGTTGCCCCCGAAGGCTTCCAGACCGCCTACAGTCTCGAAAGCGAAAACTACGCAGTCCAGCTCGACATCGACCCCGCCATTCTCGCGTTCGATCCGGCGCTCGCTTACCGCCTCTGGTCCTACGGCAAGACCTCCCTCGACGAGCTGGCCGTCTCCGCCGACGAGGGCCGCAAGATGGCGGACGAGGATGCCGCGACCTCCGGTGAGAAATCCTGGTTCATGGGCTACACGCTTGAAATCGCCCACAAGGCCACCGGCGTCTTTGACGACGTGATTTCGGTCAGCGACACGGTCGCCACCTATACCGGCGGCGCCCACCCGAACTACTTCCTCGGCGGCGGCATCTACCGCAAGGGGGAGGCGGACGCCCTCCCGCTCTCCACCTTCATCGCCGATCCCGCGGCTTTCGGCGAGCTCGCGATCAAGGCCCTCGCCGTAGAAAAGCAGGAGCGCGGCTATGCTGACGAGCCCGCCACCATCGAGTCGAGCCTCGAAGAGCTGCTTGCTCCGACCACGGACGCTCCGGATGTCTACAAGGGCCGCTTCGTCTTCGCGCCCTCATCCGAGGCCGGCAAGATCGGCGGCATCACCCTGGTGTTCTCGCCCTATGACATCGGCTCCTATGCCGAGGGCGCCTATGAGGTGACCCTTCCGGCTTCCGACCTCGCCCCGCTCCTCACCGAAGCCTGGGCCCCCCGCTTCGGCGGCGAGCCCATCGTCGAGGAAGAAGAGCCAGTCACAGAAGAGCAGTAACACCCTGTCATCCCGGACAGGCCGCAAAGCGGCCGTGATCCGGGACCTTCTCTACGCTGTTGCCGCAACAAGGTCCCGGCTCAAGCGCTCACGCGCTGGCCGGCCTTTCAGCCTAGCACTTCTTGAAGTCCCAGGTCTGAGCCCGCGCGCCGTTCGCCAGCGAGATCGTCGCGCTCATCCGGCTGCCCTTGCGCGTGTAGACGATGCGCTGGGGATAATCATGCGCGGAGTTCGCGAACGTCACCGTGTTCTTGGCGCGGCTCTCCTCGGTGAACTCCGACGGCCCGAAGCCGCCCGGATAGGCATTGAACACCGCCGGCGCCCCGCCATCGATTCGCGCCTGCTCGAAGAAGCTCAGCGCGCCCGTCTCGTCATAGGTCAGCGAATAGCCGAACAGGAATCCCGATTCCGGTTTCGACCAGACTTCCTTGTAGCTCTTGTCCGCCGTGCGCCAGCACCCGGTCATCCATTTCAGCCCTTCGTCCGCATGCGCGGCGGGGGCCAGCATCGCTGACGCGGCGAGTAGCGACAGGGCAACAAAAGAGCGTTTCATTTTTCCACCAATGTGCAGCCGGTTTCAGGACCGGTTTTCCGGGCTTCAGACGAGACAAGGCCGCCGAGCACGCTGGCACGAACGGTTTCTGCGGTTTCATCAAAGGTAATCTGGCTGATGTCCACCGTGAAGTCGGTCAGGCAGCTCTCCATAGGTCGCTCCGCGACATGACGGCAGGAGCAGACCATCTTGGCGCCGTACGCCGTCGCGATCTGCGCATAGGCAACCTGGTCCTTCAGGAAGAACTGCCAGGCGAGCCCTCCGGCGGCGCCGAGAACCACGAGCACGATGGCGAAGGCTTTGACGAGCTTCATGTCCCGGTCCACAACAGCTTTGACCAAGCATAACCATAACCGGGGAGGGCGCCAGCATGAAGGCCAAGATTCTTGGAGGACTCGTCGCCGCGGCCCTGCTGGCGTTCGGCGCTGGCGCGCAGTCGCTTACCCCTCTGCCGGCGCAGCCCGAAGGCCTCGCTTATCCAACCTCCGGCTGGCAGACAGGCGAGTTGCCGCTGGACTCCAAGGCGGCTGTTGACGCCCTGGTCGCCGAAGCCATGGGCAAGTCGGTCAAGGACGTGATGGGCGAAACGCGCGGGCTCGTCATCATCTGGCGCGGCCGACTCGTGGCCGAAGCCTACGGCAAGAACTTCACGCCGCAGACCCGGCAGATTTCCTGGAGCATGGCCAAATCTGTCACGCAGGCGCTGGTGGGCGCAGCCAGGCAAGCCGGTGCGGACATCGAACTCGATTCCCCCATGCCCACACTCTATCCCGCTGACAGCAAAGCGGCCGCGATCACCTGGCGCCAGTGGCTCAACGCCGTCGACGGCATGGATTACCACGAACTCGATGGCGATCCGAACCCGGTCAAAAGCGATGTGGTCCAACTGATGTACGGCGACGGACGGTTCGATGCGCTCGGCTACGCGATGCGCGCCTTCCCCCTCCTGCATGCGCCGGGCACGTTCTGGACCTATTCGACACCCACCTTTCACAATATCGGATATGCCTTGCAGGTCACGCTCGGCACGGACGGGAACGCGGAAGACTCCAAGGCCGCCTTTGACCGGATTCTGTTCGACCGGATCGGCATGGACACGGTGGCCGAGTTCGATTCGAAAGGAACCTATCTTGGCGGCTCGCTCATCTGGGCCAGCGCGCGGGATTTTGCGAAGTTCGGCTACCTCTATCTGCGCGATGGTGTGTGGGACGGCCAGCAGATACTTCCCGAGGGCTGGGTTGATTTCGCCCGCGCTCCGGGTCCCGCAGTCAACACCAACGTCTATGGTGCCGGCTGGTGGATCATCCCGGCCAAAGGACCGCTCACACACCGGCAGAACGCTGATTCCGATCCGCGCGACGCCTTCCACGCCGGTGGCCATGAGGGCCAGACGATATGGGTCGTGCCCAGCCGCGACCTCGTGATCGTCCGCCTTGGCCTGATGCCCAACGAGGGCGAGAATTGGCCCGCCCTTTATGAATGGAACCAGCGCATCGCGCGCGCCTTTCCGGAGGTACAATAGCGGCGCAAGTTTTGACCTGCCCCTACGTTTCCGCTCCATTCACCCCCATTCCCGAAGCTGATATCCCGATCATCCCGGCGAAGACCGGGACCCTTCGAGGGATCAGAAATCGCACCGCGATTTCCCCGAGAAGGCCTGTTTTCCAAAGGAAAACTGGCGAAGAAGACTTTTGTCAGCGTCGAAGTTCTGGGTCCGGGCTTCCGCCGGAGGACAAGGATGGTGAAGAATTCCACAGCTTGCCAATCCGGCTGGATCTGCGCCCGAAGTATTCTCCAAGCGATTTGCCCGGCAGGCGCCGCACCGCAGACCGCCCCCCCCACATCTCGCCTTCACCCACCGCGAGAACAGTCGATAAGGAATCGATGCGAAGTGATAAAAATGAGAATCGCTGAGAGAAAATCACCACGCGAAGTGCACGGATTGAAACGGCGTGACACGGTTTGGCGAGGGGAGGCGCAGGCCTGCGCCTACAGGCAACACGCCTCTGAAGACATAAACTCCAACCCGATCAAGCCTCAGGAAAACTTGCCCCGTCTCCTTGCGAAACCCCTCCGGCCACGGAACGCCGCCTAATCCGCCGCCACCAGGAAATGCGCCATCAGCGCCGTCACCGGCTCGGCGCGGTTCTCCTGCCAGGCTTCCGCCCGCACGGACGCCATCCGCCGGCCCATCTTCAGCACGTACGCCCGCGCATAAAGGTCCTTCGCATGACCCTGCCGCAGGTAATCGATGGTCAGGTTGATCGGCTTTGGCGGGCGCGGCATGTCGGAGACGAGGAACACCTGCAGCATCGCCGTTAGCTCAAGGAAGCTTGCAATCGCTCCGCCATGCAAGGCCCGGATCGCCACATTGCCGATCAGCTTCTCCTGGAAGGGCAGGATCGCCGTCATCTCGTCGCCCAGCACTTCGCAGCGCATACCGAGCGTCTGTGCAAACGGCAGGCGCTTCAGGATCGCGTCGATTTCGTCCGCCCTCGGATTGGTCAGCTGCGGGTTCATTTCTTGCTCCCGCCAAGGCGCGCCTTGTTGATCGCAAAAGTGCCCGCAGCCGTGGCGATCAGCTTGTCGCGCGTCTCATGATAGGCCCAGGCGCGCGTGAAGCAGACCGTCCGCGTCAGGTGATAGCATTCCGCCTCGCCGATGATGTCGCGGCCCTTTTCGGCCGGGCGCATGTAGTCGATCCGCAGGTCGATCGTCGCGACGAAGCGCATCTCGGTCATCGCCGAGGTGCAGGCCATGCCGCAGAGGTTGTCGAGGAAGGTCGTGATCACCCCGCCATGGATGACGCCCGATTCCGGATCGCCCACGAGGTGCTCCGCCCAGGGCTGGGTGCCGAACACATGCCCCTTTTCGACCTTCGTCACCCGGAACCGGGTTTCGTTGGCCCAGGGCACCACGTCGCGCATCACGTTGATGTTCTCGTTCATGATGGCCGCGATGTCATATTGCTGTTTCGGCTTGTCGTTCATGCGGCCCGGCTCGCTTTCCGATTTGACGCCCTATGGAAGCCGGATAACATCGCGCGGGACTCAAGGAAACGGGTTCGCGCAAGGTAAGGAGAGACGGGCATGGCCTTTGACGCAGCGGCAAAGCCGAAAACCTGCATCATCGGGGCAGGATGTTCAGGGTTCACGATGGCGAAACGCCTGAAGGATCTGGGACTGCCCTACGATTGTTTCGAGAAATCCGACAATGTCGGCGGCAACTGGTATTACAACAACCCGAACGGGGTCTCGTCCTGCTACCAGTCCCTGCACATAGACACGTCGAAGTGGCGCCTCGCCTTCGAGGACTATCCTGTGCCCGCCGAATGGCCGGACTTCCCGCATCACGCCCAGCTCTGCCAATACTTCAACGACTATGTCGATCATTTCGGCCTGCGCGAGACGATCACCTTCAACACCGCTGTTGAAGATGTCGCAGACCTTCCGGGCGGGCGCTTCCGCGTCACGCTTTCGACCGGGGAGACACGTGACTATGACGCCATCTGCGTCGCCAACGGCCATCACTGGGATGCGCGGATGCCGAAGTATCCGGGCACGTTCAATGGCTACCAGGTCCACTCGCACCATTACCGCGATCCGTTCGCGCCGTACGACTTCCGCGGCAAGCGCGTGATGATCGTCGGCGCCGGCAATTCGGCGATGGATATCTCGTCCGAACTCTCGCAGCGCCCGCTGGCGGAGAAGCTGTTCATCTCGATGCGCCGCGGCGTCTGGGTGCTGCCGAAATACATGGACGGCAAGCCCGCCGACAAGGCTGTGCTGCCCGCCTGGATGCCGCCCAAGCTCGGCCGATCGCTCGCCAAGGCGAAGATCCGCAAGACCATCGGCAACATGGAAGACTACGGCCTGCCGAAACCGGACCATGAACCGCTCGACGGACACCCGTCCGTGTCCGGAGAGTTCCTGACGCGCGTCGGCTGCGGCGACATCACGCCGAAGCCCGGCATCGAACGCCTGGACGGAGACTTCGTGGTGTTCACCGACGGTACGCGCGAGAAAGTCGATGCCATCGTCTGGGCCACCGGCTACAATACCAGCTTCCCGTTTTTCAAGCAGGATGAGCTGACCCCGAAGGACAACGTCTTCCCGCTGTTCAAACGGATGGTGAAGCCTGGCCGCGAAAGCCTGTTCTTCCTCGGCCTTGCCCAGCCGCTGCCGACGCTGGTGAACTTCGCCGAACAGCAATCGAAGCTCGTCGCCGCCGCCCTCACCGGTGCCTACACCTTTCCGCCTGCGGACGAAATGCACCGGGTCACCAAGGCCGACGAAGAGGACCATCTCGGCCACTTCTATGACAGCCCGCGCCACCGCATGCAGGTCGACTTCTTCGCCTATTGCAAGGACCTGATGAAGGAAGTCGAACGCGGTTCAAAACGGGCGAAGGTCAGCGCGTGAACTTTCGCCTGTGGGGGCTTTGGTTTGCATTGATGCTGCTCGGCGCTTGCGCCACGCAGCCCGCGCCGATCGTGGTCTATGGTCCCCCGGTGGACTATGGCCCGCCGGGCGACATCCGCAATCCGCCGCAGGGCGCGTTCCAGCCGAACGCCTTCCTGCGGATCTGTCCCGGCATGACCGTCTCCAACAGTCCGCCGACGGATAGTGAGCGCTGGATCCTCGACTACAAGCCGGTGATCCTGGTGGGGCAGGTGGTGCTCGTCACAGCGCCCGTCAACGATGTCTGCCTCGCCTCCGGCTTCGGCCTTCGGGCCGGGCGCCCGCATATGGGGATCGATCTCACCAGCCAGCCGCCTGGCGCCATCTATGCCGCCGCGCCCGGCCGGGTGATCGAGGCGCGCAATTCGTCCGGCTACGGACTCCAGGTCCTGCTCGATCATGGGCACGGCGTTTACACCCGCTACGCCCACCTCGACGGCTTTGATCCCGGCCTGCAGCTCGGCTCATCCATCGGCTTTGGCCAGCCGGTAGGCCAGATGGGCGCCACCGGAAATGCCGAAGGCCCCCACCTCCACTACGAGGTGCTGACCGGTAACTATGATACGCCCAGTGCCTCCAAGGGCCTGACACCGAATGATCCTTTCGCCTTCCCAGCCTATGATTTTGTGGGCTATTGAGAGCCGGGGAGGATAGAAGGACGATGCACCGCCGTACATTCAGCGCCGCCGCAAGGCGGTTTGTCCTCGCTGCCGCCACCGGCCTCACGCTCACGGCCTGCGCCTGCTTTCCGGGCCATGGTCCGGGCTACGCCCCCGCAACTGCCCAGCAGGCCAATACGTTCGGGGCTCTTACCGGCCTCGTCGGCAAGACCTGGCGCAGCGCGCCCGCCGGCGACGGCGAAGCGGGTCCGGCCGATATTTCGAAATGGAGCTGGGATCTCGGCGGGCGTGTGCTCGTCAACCGACATGCACTCGAGGACGGCTCCTATGGGGGCGTCACCTATGTCTACGAAAACGGCGAGACGGGCTCGCTCGACTATGTCTACGTCACCAGCGCGGGCTTCCACACCACCGGCAGTTTCGTGCTCGGCGAAGATGGTAGCTGGACTGCCGAAGAGGTGGTGACCGGCCATGACACGATCACCCGCGTGCGCTCGACCGGCCGATTGACCGCAGACGGACAGATGTCCATGACCTCCGAATACTTCGCCAAGGGCGAATGGTCGCCGGGCCGGAATGTCGTCTACGTGCCGGTCAACGCCCGGATTCCGGAGATCACCGGCAAGCTCGCCGAATGAAGGCCCGCTTCCTCGACCCTTCGGAGGTCGCGCGCGCCTACCGCGATCCGCTCTCCTTGGTCAGCCTCGGGGTGGACCTGCTTCCGGTGATCGCGGTGTTCGCCTTCGGCTGGAGCGCCACGCCGCTGGTCGCGCTCTACTGGCTCGAGAACCTCGTGATCGGTGCCTTCACGATCCTCCGGATGATCGGCACTGCGCTCGCCTCCGTCGTCAGTCTCGCCATGTCTCTCTTCATGGTGCCATTCTTCTTCTTCCACTACGGCATGTTCTGCTTCGTACACGGAATATTTATCCGCGCGTTTGCCGCGAGTGAAGACGGCGGCGCGTTTGAGCCCGTCTCGCTGATCCAGTGGGCGCTCGGAACCGCGCCGGAAATGCTCTGGTTCGTGGCGGCCATCATCGGCGTCAGCGCGCTCTACTACGTGTTCGATTTCCTGTGGAGGGGTGACTACAAAAGGAGCAACCCGCAGGCCGAGATGTTCTCCCCCTACGGACGGATCGTGACGCTCCACATCGCCATCCTCGCCGGTGCCGGCGTCGCCTTCTCGCTCAATGAACCCCTCGCCGGCGTGCTCCTGCTGATCTTTATCCGCGTCGTGTTCGGCATGTTCCTGACCGTGCAGCGACGCCGCAAGCGCGACGCCAGGGTGGAGGCTGCGGCCACTGTGGTGGATGATGATGCGTAGCGTGCACAGCCCATGAACCCCATCCTGATCCTCGACTATGCCGGCATCGCGGTGTTCGCCGCGACTGGCGCGCTGGCGGCGTCGCGCAAGCAGCTGGACATCATCGGCTTCCTGTTTTTCGCGGGGATGACCGCCGTCGGCGGCGGCACGGTGCGCGACCTGATCCTCGGCGTGCCGGTATTCTGGGTCGCGAACCCGGCCTACCTGGTCGTCTGCGGCGTGACCGCGGCGCTGGTCTATCTGACGGCCCACCTGTTCGAGTCGCGCTACAAGCTGCTGCTCTGGCTCGATGCCGTGGGGCTGGCGGCCTATTGCGTGTTCGGCGCCTGGAAAGGGCTCGACGTGACCGGCTCACCGGTCGTGGCCATCGTGATGGGCGTGCTGACGGCGAGCTTCGGAGGCATCCTGCGCGACCAGCTGGCGGGGGAGCCCTCGGTGCTGCTGCGGCCGGAAATCTACATCACGGCGGCGCTGGCCGGGGCGGCGATCTATACCGGGCTGGACCTCGCCGGCCTGGCGCTGATGTGGGCGGCGGTGCCAGCGGCGATTGTCGCCTTCGCGATCCGGGGCGGGGCGATGCGGTTCGGTTGGTCCTTCCCGCCCTACAAGGGCCGGCCGGGCCGCAAGCCCGAGGACATTCCCTGAGACAACAAAGTTGACGCCTCATGACGCCTCGTGCAGGGTAAAAACCGGCGAGAGTTCAGGGCAATACATCATGGCAGATATCGGGGCGGACGCGCCAACGAGCGGCAAACGGGCGAATACCAAGGCGGCGAACCGGCGGGCGATCCTGACCGCGGCGCGGCGGGTGTTCGCGTTGATCGGCTACGAGGCGACCACGGTGCGCGACATTATCCGTGAAACCGAACTCGCCTCCGGCACCTTCTACAACTACTTCAAGTCGAAAGAGGAAGTGTTCCAGGCGATTGCCGAGGATTCGACCCACCGGTTCCGGGCGCACCTGTCGGAGGTCCGGGCCCGCACCAACTCGCTGGAAGACTATATCGAGCACGCCTTCCGCGCCTATTTCAGCTTCATCGCCCGCGAGAACGAGGAAGCTATCAAGGCCGGCGCGCCGCACCTGGCGCTGATGGGCGTGCGCGTGGATACGCCGGAAATGCTGGCGGTGGCCGAGGAGATCCGGGCGGATCTTGAACAGACGCTCGCCGGCGACACCGCCGCCGGGCTCGACCTCGAATATCTCACCGCCGCCGCCATCGGCATCGCGCGCGAGATGGGCGACTGCATGCTGCAACGCCGGCCCGTGGATGTGGAAGGCGCGACGCGCTTTGCCTCCGGCCTGGTGCTGGCGGGCGGGCGCGCGATGATGGGGCGCTAGTTTCGCGCGCGCCACTCTCTCCCCCGGCGACACCTCTTGGCGCGCCGGGCAAAGCGGATCATCATCTCCAGCATCTGGACACAAGGAACTTGCCGCCATGAGCCTGCAGCGCATTCTCGCGAAGACTTTTGCCAGCCTGCCCGGCAACCTGATCGTCAAGCTGGCGGGCGGTGAGCCGGTCACCATCAACGGCCGCACGCTGGAGCCGCAGCTGCAGATGATTGCCTGGAACGGCCGCGCCGCGCCGCCGATGTCCTCGCTTCCGGCAGAAGCCGTGCAGGCGGGTGTCAAGGCGCAGCTCGCCTTGCTCGCCGATGTGATGGGCGAGGGGGTGGGTTCGTCCAGCGAGACTATTCCGGGTCCGGACGGTAATGCCATCCCGGCGCGGCTCTACCGGCCCGCCTCGCAGGACCCGCGCCATCCGCTGATCGTCTACTTCCACATGGGCGGCGGCGTGATCGGCGATCTCGATACCTGCCATGCCTGGTGCGCGATGCTGGCGCAGGGTGCGCAGGCGCCGGTGCTGTCGGTCGATTACCGGCTGGCGCCGCAGCACGTGTTCCCGGCGGGGCTGAATGATTGCCTCGCGGCGTACAAATGGGGCCTCGCGAATGCGCAGCGGTTCGGCGCGCCGGCTGGCAAGGCGGCTGTCGGCGGAGATTCGATGGGCGGGAACTTCTCGGGCATCATCAGCCAGCAGATGAAACGCGAAGGCGGGCCGATGCCGGCCCTGCAGCTGCTGATCTATCCGGCCATCGACATTTCGAAACACTATCCGTCCAAGACCGCCTTCGCGCAGACCTTCTCGCTGAGCCAGGACACGATGGACTGGTTCATGAAACAATACCTGCCCGCAGGCACCGACCACCGGGACCTGCGCGTCTCGCCGGGGCAGGAGACGGACCTGTCCGGCCTGCCGCCGGCGGTGGTGATCACGGCCGGGCATGATCCCCTGTCGGACGAGGGCGACGAATATGCCGCGCGCCTTAAGGCAGCAGGCGTGCCGGTGGTGCACAAGCGCTATGACAGCCTCGCGCATGCCTTCACGGCGTTCACGTTCATCTCGCCCGGCGCGCGCGCGGCCTGCCGCGAGATTTCGGAAATGGTGCACGACATCTATGCGAAGGCCGCCCGGGTCTCCGCATGAAGGCCCTCGTTTGCCGGGAGCTGGCGCCAGACTATGCCGGGGTCGTGCTGGAAGAGCAGGCACTGCCGGAGCCTGGCCCCGGAGATATCCGGATACGGATCAAGGCGGCCAGCCTGAACTTCCCGGACCTGTTGATGACCGAAGGCAAGTACCAGCTGAAGCCGGAACTGCCCTTCGTCCTGGGCATGGAGTTTGCCGGCATCGTGGACGCCGTAGGCGCCGGCGTCAGCGGTCTGGCGCCGGGCGACGCCGTGGCGGGCGGTAACCGGATCGGCGCCTTCTCGGAGTATGCCGTGGTGCCGGCGGCGGCGCTGCGCAGGAAGCCGGAGGCGATCAGCTTTGCGGCAGCGGCGTCTTATGGCGCAGCCTATCTCACGGCCTATGTGGCGCTGGTGCGGCGCGGCAACCTGCAGCCCGGCGAGACACTGCTGGTGCACGGCGCCAGCGGCGGCGTCGGCCTCGCGGCGGTGGACGTCGGGCGCCTGCTCGGCGCGACCGTGATCGCGACCTCTGCCTCGGAAGCCAAGCGCCGCCTGCTGACGGAGTATGGCGCCGATCATGTGCTGCCGGACACGGGCTTTCGCGAGCGGGTGAAGGAGCTGACCGGCGGGCGGGGCGCGGATGTGATCTACGATCCGGTCGGCGGCGACGTGTTCGACGAAAGCGTGCGCTGCATCGCATTTGACGGGCGGCTGCTGATCATCGGCTTCACGTCCGGGCGCATACCGTCCGTGAACGTCAACATGCCGCTGATCAAGGGCTTCTCGGTGGTCGGCGTGCGGGCCGGTGAGTATGGCCGCCAGTTCCCGGACAGGGGCCGCGAGAACATGGCCGCGATCTGGAAATGGGCGGAAGAAGGCAAGGTCCGCCCGCGCGTCCATGCAGAAGTGCCGCTCGCCGACTGGCGCCGCGCCTTCGAGATGATGCGCGGCCGCGAAGTGGTCGGCAAAGTCGCGATCGTGATGTGATCAGAGCCGGTAGTTGATCGACTTCGAAGCGTCGCAGAATTCTTCGAGTTCGCCCAGCGCGATGCGCTCCATCTGCGGCACCACCATGTCCAGTGTCGCGCCATGCTCGATGCGGCGCTCGACTTCGGCAATGTCCTCGCGGTAGCGCACGAAGCGTGCGGTCGAGGGCTCCGTCAGGGTCGCGCTGTCGAGCACCGTCTTCGAGATCGACAGGACGAAAGCCGAGATCGCGAGGAAGTCGACCCAGGCGCTGATCGGCAATCCGGGCACGATCTTCGCGAGCAAAGACAGGAGCACGAGGCAGGCGCCGGAGAAGTAGAGAATGTCGGCCGCCGAGTGAAACACACGGCGGTTCTCGCGCAGGCGGTGGAGTTCGGCGGCGGCGTAGCGGTCCTGATAGATAAGGCGCAGTTCGCGGAAGGCGGTCATCGCCTCGCCGGTGATGTCCGGGTTCGCCGGACCCGCGCCGGGGGCGGGCACCGAGACGCATTTCTCCGGCACGAAGGCCTCGAAGATCGAGATACCCATGTTGAGCTCGCTTTCGAGCTTGGCGATTTCGGTGGCCGTCAACTGCCGCGTGCGCTGGGCGAGTTCGGCTTCGTCGCGTGCGGTAGCGGCCAGGCTGTAGGCCTGGAACTTGATCGAGCGCAGGCGCTCGCACGCAAACCGGTTGACGAGCCACTTGCTCTTTACCTTGGCGGCGAGCGTATAGATCTGCGCGGCGATGCCGATGGCGGCGCTGATCGCGGCGGCGATGCTGATGGCCGGGTTGCCGGCGCCCTTGAACAACAGCGCTTCGGCGATCGTGTAGATCGCGCTGCCGCCGATCAGCACCATCGAGACAAGGCCGAGGCGGTGGAACCAGCGCTTGCCGGAAACCGACAGTGCCTCGTGCCGGTTGAAGGCCGCCTCGATGGCCTCGTTTTTCAGCAGCGGCGTGATGTTGGGAAAGCGCTCGAGCATCGCCGGGGTTGGGAAAATGTCCCGGTTCGGTTCCTGCATGCTCTACCCCCGCCAAGCCCGCTGCGCCCTCCCGTTCGGAGGCGCAGCGGCACCCTGCTTATACGGTTCGCTTGGCCTTGTCCTGTGCGTTTGTGGCCTCGATGGCGCTGCGGGCGGCGGCCCATTGTTCGTCGCCCCAGCTGGTCAGCATGGCGAAGTTGCCGCCTGAGGCGTTGTACATTGCGCCGTCGATCGCGATGGTCTGGCCGTTGATGTATTCGGCGCCGGGCGCCATCAGCAGGACGGCGAGGTTGACGAGTTCGTGCATCTCGCCGACGCGGCCCATCGGGTTGGCGACGCCGCGTTCCATGCGCTCGGCGCCGTCGGCGTCGGGTGACAGGCGTTTCGACATGCCTTCGGTCGGGAAGGGGCCGGGGGCAATCGCGTTGAAGCGCAGGCCGTAGCGGCCCCACTCGACGGCAAGGCTTTGCGTCATCGTGTTGACGGCGGCTTTTGACATGGCGGAGGGCACGACGAACGGGCCGCCATTCCAGACCCAGGTGGTGAGGATCGAGATGACGTTGCCGCGCGTCTTGCCGGAAATCCAGCGCTTGCCGATGTCCTGCGTCATGTAGAACGAGCCGCGGAAGACGATGTTGGAGATCGCGTCAAAGCCGCGGATCGAGAGGTCCTCGGTGCGGCTGATGAAGTTGCCGGCGGCATTGTTGACGAGGCCGGTCAGGGGGCCGTGCTTCGCCCAGATCGAGTCGTTCATGTCGCTGATAGCTTCGGCGACGCGGATATCGCAGGCGTGCGGGACGACGAGGCCGCCATGCTTGCCCATCAATTCCTTCGCGGTTTCCTCGCAGACCCCGCCGCGCCGGCCGCAGATGTGAACCTCGGCGCCGAGCTTCAGGAAGCCTTCAGCCATTTCCTTGCCAAGGCCGGTGCCGCCGCCCGTGACGAGGATACGCTCGCCCTTCATCAGGCCATCTTTGAACATGAGTTTCGAGGTATCCATTTGTCTCTCCCTGCGGGTCGGTCTATTTTGACGGACTATAATGCCACTTTCAGCGGAGACACCCATGAAACGAATGCTTGTTGCGGCTGCCCTCGCGTCACTGTTTGCCGGCTCGGCAGCGGCTGATCCGTTCGATGTATTCGGCACGTTCAAGCTGCCGGACGGGGATTCGCATGTGCAGATCGCCGACTGCGGCGACGGCTCGCCCTGCGGCAAGATCGTCTGGATCAACGCAAAGGATTTGCCCTCGGGCATGACGGCGGCGGACGTCAAGAATCCGGAGGGTCACAAGATTCTCGGCTACAAGCTGCTGCAGGGCTTTGCCAAGAAGGCGAAGGACTGGCGCGGTGGCAAGATCCACGATCCGATGGAGCTGAAAACCTACGACTCGCGCCTGAAGCGGCTGACCGACGGGACGCTGGAAGTGAAGGGCTGCATCGGCCCGATCTGCCAGACGCAGATCTGGAAGCCGGTGTCCTAGCGGCGCGGCTTGCCTTGGCCGGGGTTTGGCGCATGTTGGCGCCAGAAACTCCGGGAGGAAAACATGGCAGAGATCAATCGCCGCTGGCTGCTGGCCACGCGTCCGCAGGGCATAATCAAGGACAGCGACTTCGAGCTGGTGTCGGGCCCGGTACCGCAACCGGGCGAGGGCGAATTCCTCGTACGTGTCACTGACCTGTCCTTTGACCCGACCCAGCGCGGCTGGCTCGCGGGCGACACTTACCTTCCGGCCGTGAAGATCGGCGCGCCCGTGCGTGCGGGGGCCGTGGGGCAGGTGATCAAGTCCAACCATCCGGGCTTCAAGCCGGGGCAGATGGTGCAGGGCACCTTCGGCTGGCAGGAATATGTGGTCACTAAGGGCATGACCGAGACCGGCCCGGTGACGATCGTGCGCGGCGGCATCTCGCCGGAACATGCGCTCGGCGTGTTCGGCGTCACCGGCATCACGGCCTGGTTCGGGCTGACGGATGTCGGCCAGCCGAAGGCCGGCGATACGGTGCTGGTCTCGGGCGCGGCAGGGGCGACGGGATCGGTGGTCGTCCAGATCGCCAAGGCGCTCGGCTGCAAGGTCATCGGCATTGCGGGCGGCAAGGACAAGTGCGCCTGGGTGAAAGAGGTGGCGGGCGCGGATGCCTGCATCGACTACAAGTCGGAGAACGTCGCCGCAGCGATCAAGGCGCACGCGCCGAAAGGCGTGAATGTCGTGTTCGAGAATGTCGGCGGCGAGATCCTCGAGGCAGCGCTGATGAACCTGGCGCTCCGGGCACGGATTGTCCTGTGCGGCGGTATCTCGTCCTACAACGCCGAAGATCTCGCCGACATGAAAGGCATCCGGCCCTACATGCAGCTGACGGTGATGCGGGCGCGGATGGAGGGCTTCATCGTGCTCGACTATGCGCCGCGCTGGGGCGAAGGCGTGGCCGCGCTCGGCAAGCTGATCGCAGAAGGCAAGCTGAAGACGGTCGAAGATGTGCAGCACGGGTTCGAGAATTGCCCGGCAACGCTACGGCGACTGTTCGAAGGCAAGAATGTCGGCAAGCAGCTGCTGAAGCTGACGGCGCCGCCGCTGCCGGTCGTCTAGGGCTCTTTGCGAAACGGCGCGCGCACGAGGCGCCAGAGGGCCCAGACCGGCAGGACGACGACGGCGCCGGCGAGGGCCGGTTTCCAGAAGCTGTCGAACGCCCAGCCGATGGCGGTGAAGGCGCGGTGGATGATGGCCGTGAAGGCGCCGCCGAGATCGAACGTGGTGCCGGTTGGCGCAAAGTCGAAGGCGAGGACGAAAAAGCCCACCAGCGTGCTGATGCCGAGCAGGCGAAGCGCCTGACCCACGCTCAGTCTGAAAGTCCGCACGAGGAAGGGTTTCTGGACGGCAGGCGCGGGCGGCGGCGCGGCGACAGGCGCCGGCATTTGCTCCGGGGGCGGAGGAGCCGGTTCACTCACCGCTGGGGCTCGCCGGTTTGGTGTCGCCGCCCCGGGCCTTGTACTCAACGTGCACCTGATGCGGGAACGGGATCGAGATGCCCTCGCGGTCGAAGGCCTGTTTCACTGCCTTGAAGAGGTCGGCCCGGATCTGGACAAAGTCCGACGTCGCCACCCAGGCCCGCAGGCGCAGCTTGACGCTTGAGTCGGCCAGCGCATGCACGCCGGTCCAGGTCGTGTCCTTCTGCAGCACGTGTTCATGCAGGTTGGCGGTGTCGAGCAGCACCTTGAGGGCGTGGTCGAGATCATCTTCGTAGGAGACATCAAAGTACAGGTCGAGGCGGCGCTGCGACTCGGCCGTGAAGTTGATCAGCGGATCGCCCCAAACCTGGTCATTGGTGATCGAGACCACCTTGTTGTCGATCTGGCGCAGCGAGGTGGTGAAGGGCGTGATGTTGGTGACGGTACCTTCAAGGTCTGCCACGCCGACATAGTCGCCGATCCGGAACGGCCGGAAGATCGCGAGCATCACGCCGGCGGCGACAGCCTTCAGCGTATCCTGCAGTGCGAGGCCGATCGCGAGACCCGCCGCGCCGAGCACGGCGGCCAGCGAGGCGGCCGGGAAACCAAGCTGCGACAGCGCGAAGACGATGGCGACCGCGAAGATGATGTACTTGATCAGTGAGGCCGAGAAGGCGATCAGCGTGTCGTCCGCCCCGGAATGCGCGTGCGCGCGCTGGCCGAACCGGCGAAGCGACCGCGAGATCGTGTTGGCCAGGACGAAGGCGATGACAATGATCATCACCGCGGCGATGGCGCCCGGGCCGCGCTCGTTGACGAGACTGCGCCAGTCATACCCTGCAAGACCGAGCGGCAGCGGCATCAGCAGGATGAACGCAAAGAAGCGCGCGGTCGATGCGGCAAGGTCCCAGGGCGTGCGTTCGGACGGTTGGTCCTTCGGCGTCATCCGCCGGCCGCCGAACAGGACCAGCCACTTGATCAACGAGGCGATCACCCAGATCAGCGCAACGGAGGCGACGACCAGGCCCCACTTCACGGCGTCCGGCCAGATGGCGGCCGCCCAGGCGGGCCAGCCGGAGGTATCGATATCCAGAAGGATCTGCGACGGCGTAGGGATCGTGAGACGGGTCATGCCGCCGATTTAAAGCGCTTCGGCGGTCTCGTCACCCGCAGCAGCAGGATTGTTGCAGTTCCGAGGGCCGCCATGCCTGCCAGAAGGTGCATTTCGGTGTGCAGCCAGTTGTTGAGGACCACCCCGAGCAGCCCCCAGCCGACCGCACCAAAGAACCAGAGGCTTCGGCTGACGCGCGTGGAATAAAGCCAGGACGCAAGGCAGGCGGTCGCGAAAGTCGTCCAGAACATCGGCCAGGGAAAATCAGTGGGGGCGAGGCCGGTGAAGGTGCGGATGGTCAGCGGTATCGAGATGGCGGTCGCAACCGAAATCCAGCCCGCCAGCAAGCCGGAGGCCGCGTCGGCGACATTCAGCGTGAGGCCGCTGCCAGACGCGCTCAGGGTCTGCACGCGTGCGGACGCGATCCAGGCGCCGGCGAAGATCGGCGCCAGAAGCAGGAAGTTCAGCGGCTGCGAGACGATGAGCTGGGCGCTGAGCATCCAGACGATGTTGGCGACGCCCGCCGCGAGCATTGGCCAGCCGACTTTCGGAAACCAGGCGGCGGGACGCAGGATGCCCGCCAGGCCGAAGCCGGCATAGGCGAGGAAGATGAGACCCCAGATCGAGAAGAAGGCGGGCAGGGGCTGTTCCGGCGCTTCCGTGTTGGCACTGGCGTCGCCGATTGGCGTGCCGATCCCGAACACGGGGGCGAGCGCGCCCGACAGCGGCTGCAGGATCCCGAGCAGGAGGATCAGCCAGGGCAGGGCGCGGGTCATGGCATTCCTTGTTGCGGCTGGCGGCCGGGCCTACTTGCAGGCGTCTGGCTGGGCTTCACATAGCGCGATGACGGATTCGATCCAGCCCGCATAGCCCTGCAGGTTGGTGTAGCGGCCGTTATAGTCACCGGCGCAGAACTGGCCGGTTGCGTGGTTCTGTTCGACCACGGACAATATGCCGACTAGTGTTTTCGAGCCGTCCGGCTCGGTCACGTAGAGCGGGCCGCCGGAATCGCCGATGCAGGGGCCTGCGCCGCCCTGGCTGGCGACGGTGATGGCGGCGGGGCCGACCGCGGTTATCTTCAGGGCCGTTTTCAGCAGGTCGTTCGAGAGCTGGCCGCCGAACCGGGTGAGGCCCCATCCTGCCATCTCGCCGGTCGGGTAGTTGGCGGGCGCGAGCGCGAGGCTGGTCGCGCCCGTGCGGGCAACCGGCACGGCGGGGATCAGGGCTGCCTGCTCCGGCGACAGGCGCAGCAGGGCGATGTCGTTCGAATAGCCATTGTCCGTACCCAGATAACCGCCATGGTAGAGGGCCGTTTCGGCGGCCGTGATGCGGGCGGCAGGGCTTCGCAGGTTGGCCGCGTCACCAATCATCCGGATCTCGTCATAGGGCTGGTCGACGCAGTGCGCCGCCGTGACGAACCAGTTGGCGCGGATGCGCACGGCGCTGCAATGCCCGCTGGCGATCAGGCCGGTCTCGTCGGCGCGGCGGGGTTCCAGCTTCACGATGCCGGGGAAGGCGGCGAGCGTCGCGGCGAGGGCGTTGACTGCCTCGACCCCGGCGACCGGCTCTTCGAGTTCGGTCGCGCCGGCGACGGCGGCGACCGTCGGCGTGGGGGCGGCGCCGGCGGGCTGGCCGCAGATGGCGGCGTTGTAGAGCGCGAGGGTCGGCCGGAGCGACAAGGCGCCAAGGCCAGGCATGCCAGCGGGATCGGCGAGGGCGGCGTCTCCGGCCTCAGGGACCGGGGCATCGCGGTCCACCGTCGGGGTTTCGCCCTCAGTGGCCGTCTCGGTGACCGTTTCCGGCGCAGCGGGGCCGGCCTCCGCCGCGATCACGTCAGTCTCTGCAGAGGCGGGCTTTTCCGGAGCGGCGTCGTTCACGCCCGGCAGCCGGACCTGGTCGCAGGCGGCGAGCAGGGCGGCGAGACCGGCGGCAGCCAGCAGATGGACGCGTTGCATGTTCGGGGCTTCCCTTCTGAAAGTCGGCTGCATTAACCCCGCCCGCTGGCACGGGGTCAAGTTGAAGCGCGTTTAGCCGCTGGAAACTGTGGCGGCAGGCTTGCCCCTGTGGGAGCCGGGCCTAGACTGTGCCCAAACTCCGGAGACCTGACCCGATGCGTACCCTTCGCGTGGCCGCCGCTGCCCTGCTTTTTGCTGTGCCTGCCTTGATGTCTGCAGCCCAGGAGGGCGGCACGACCGACGCGATGGAGGCCTCTCTGGCCGCAGGCTGGAAGGCCACGTTCATCTGCTCGGGTATCTTCGTGGCGGGGCAGACCCTGCCGGAGATCGAGCGCAACGAACTCTCCGGCATCTACCCGGACTACCAGCGCCAGTATGACCAGCTGCCCGAAGCCGAGATCGATCAGGCGCGCCAGCTCGTCTCGGTGACCTACGCGCCGGACATGCCGCCGCGCATCGCCGCCTATCGTCCCGGCTTTGGCTGCACGCAGCTGCCGGCCGGCGCCGACGAAGCGGCGCTCGGCTTCCTGCCGCGCTTTGCCTCCTGGCCCGCCCCGCCAGCGCAGGACCGGGGCAGCGCCATCGGCTCCAACGTCAAGATCGAGCTCAAGATCGAAGAAGCCGAACGTCTCGATCCGCCAGTATCGGCCGCGTTCGACGAGATCACCTATGGCAGCGGCACGCGGACGGCCTCCGTCATCGTCGTACGCGACGGGCAGGTGGTTGCCGAGCGCTATGACCGGGGCATCGACAATGAGACGCCGGTGCGCACCTGGTCGGCGGCGAAGTCCCTGACGGCGACGCTGATCGGCGCCGCGCGGCGGCAGGGGCTGATCGATATCGACTATCCGGCGGTGATCGCCGACTGGAACAAGGGCGCTGATCCGCGCCGCGCCATCACGGTGCGCAATCTGCTGCACATGGCCAGCGGCCTCGACAGCGGCGACAGTGGTTCGCGTACGGACAGGCTGTATTTCGCCGGTGCCCGCGTCATCGACATGGCGGCGAAGAACTCGCTGGAAGTGAAGCCGGGCACGCGGTTCAAATACGCCAACAACGATACGCTGATCGCGATGCGCGCGCTGCGCGAAGCGATGAAGGATGACAACCTCTTCCACCGCTTCCCGTACGAGAAACTGCTGCACAAGATCGGCGCGGTGCACACCACGCTGGAGATCGACTGGAACGGCGACTTCATCTCGTCGAGCCAGGTCTGGGCCACAGGCCGCGATCTCGCGCGCATCGGGCAGCTGTACCTTCAGGACGGCATGTGGGGCAACGAGCGCCTCCTGCCGGAAGACTGGGTGGAATTCGTCAGCACACCCGCCCCGGCGCAACCTGCTGCGGGCGATGGCTATGGCGCGCAGTTCTGGCTGATGAACAAGTCGCCCGGCGTACCCGCAGGCACATTCTATGCCGCCGGCAATCGCGGCCAGTACATCGTGATCATCCCGGCACTGAATACCGTGGTCGTACGCCAGGGCTTCGACATCATCGGCGGCGCGCAATTCGAGATCGACCGGTTCACGGCGGATGTCGTCACGGCGCTGAACGCCGCCGACGCCGAGCGCGTCGCAGAGCGGGCCGCCACCGAGGCAGCCGCTGAGGCCGAAGCCGAAGCGCGCCGCTCAACCCGTATTGGCCGGCTGAACTAGTCCGGTATCAGGGCGAGCCTGCCGCCGTTTCGGCGGCCGGCACGTGCGTGACCGAAAGGCCGAACAGATCAACAAGCTCCGCAAAATCGGGTGACTCGGCCATTCCCGTCTCGGCGCCAGCGCCAGTGAAGTCCGCAGCAGTCAGCGCGGTCTCCGGCTCGAACGCAATCTTGAACGTGCCGCCGGTATTGATGAACTGCGACAGGCTCGTGATCCAGGCGGTGGCCTGCGGCACGTCCTGCGAGACCGCGCCGGCGCCGAACATCACCATGCCGGAGGCAAACATGCGAACGGCTTCAGGCGTGGAGTTGGCAAAGTTGCCCAGCATCGGGTCGTCCTCGCCGCTGAACTTGGCAATTTCGATGGTGAGCGCGGCGAGCGCGTTCAGCAGGCCGCCGTCCGACAGGCTGTAATGGCCGCCGATGAAGCTGAACTGTTCGTCGAGCAGCGCCGAGAGGGCGGTGTCGTCCGGCGTCTTGCCGTCCACGCCAAAGACCGGGACGAGCTGCGCGTAGGTCGGCAGGCGAAGTTCAACCCGGGTTTCATCCGTGTAGAGACCGTCAGAGGTATTGTTGCTGGCGAGCTGGGCGCTGCCGGTTTCACTGTCCCAGGTCAGCGAGAAGGCGCCGTCGCCGGACAGTTTGCCGAGGCCGGTGCGCTCGAGGATACCAATGATCTCCGCCACGGTCGGCTCGGCGCCCTCTTCGGGAGGCGCCGAGGGCTCGATCTCCTCGGCCCATTTCAGGATTTCCACGAGGTTCAGTGAAGCATCCTGATGCGTCACGCTGATGCGCTCCGGCAGGAACCAGGCGAACTTGTCCGCCGCAATGTCGAGACGGCCGATCTCGAACATCGGTTTGCCGCCGAGGCTCATCTCGGTGTCTGCCAGCGTGTAGGTGCCGAAGCTCCAGAGGTCGCGGGCCGTGATCGGGGGCAGCTCGCCGCGCTCGCCGTATTCGAGCAGTGACTTGAAGCGCAGGCCCGTCCAGGCGCCGTAACCGGACCGGCCGGCCATCTCGACTGACCGCATCGGCACCGGCGCGGCCGCATCGAGCTCCGCGCTGACATCCGGCACGGGGATGGAGCCCGTGAAGCTGACGCCTGTCTGGATCATCGAGGCGATGTCGCCGCGGTCATAGCCTTCGACCAGTTGGCGGTCATAGCGCGAAATGATCGTGCCGCTGGCGCCGGCCTCGGTGATGGTCTGGCTGATGTCGCCGTTGAGGAAGACGGCGGCCTCAAGCGAGAAGCTGCGCGCGAGCGCCGAGATGACGCGTATGGCCGCCACGCCTTCCTCTTCGCCTTCGGTCTCCTCGAAGGTCCAGGGATGCAAGGTCAGGCCGCCTAGGATGACGCGGCCGACATTCATGGACGCTTCGTCGTAACCGATATCCACGGTCTCGCCCGCGGGCATCGCGGCGGTCACCGCGTCATCGACAGCGTTCGTATAGTCCGTCAGGTCGAACTTCAGGCCGGACATCTCGATCCGGTCAAACAGGCGGACGGTGGTGTCCAGCTGCTGGCCGTTCAGGCGCGCAATCAACGCCTCGGTGTCGGCGTTCCAGACGAGCACTTCGTCGGCGGTGAACAGGGTCGAAGGCTTGTCGCCGAGCAGTTCGAAGCGGAAACCGGTCAGGCGTGTCGGCGCTGTGAGCGTTTCCTGGGTCGCGAAATCGTAGCTCAGCCGCGCCGAGCCGGCGAGGGCGGCGTTCAGGCTTTCTACATCAAGGTTAGAGGTGGATGCGGCAGGGCGCGCTTCCAGCCGGGCGAAGAGGGCGTCAGCGGCAGACTCGGCGGTCACCTCCGGCGGGGATTCCGGAACCGAGGGCAGCACCGGGGCAATCGCCAGCACGGAAGACAGGGCAAGCGCCCGGAAATTGGCAAGCCACGACATGTCTGAATCCCTCCACCTGTTCGGCCCGGTTTAGTGCGGGCCCGCCTCAGGGTTCAAGATATGAAATGCCGAAGGTGAACCGAAAGTGATCAGCCGCCAGGCCAGCTTCAGGGCGTGCCGAATCCGGACCCGGCCAGCGGCTTGAGGTTGGTGATCCGGCGCGTCTCCATCTGGTCCAGCGACTGCATCATCGCCGAGCCTTTCAGGTTGAAGGCCAGCGAGTCGACATAGGTGCGCCCGTCCGGCGCCGCCTTGCAGGCCACCTTCATGGTCAGCTTGTCGATCTTGGCAACCGGCATCGGCTTGAACGCCTTGGGCGAGGTCATTTCATAGGCGAGGATGGCGCCGTTCGCCTTGTCGATCGTCGCGGTGCCCTTGAGGTATTTGTAGGCGGCAGCCACCTCGCCCTTCTGCTTGCCAGGCAGCGGCGTGAAACTGTAGGTCGCGGCGGCGGCGGTCTCCGACACGCGCTTCGCGTTCGCCGGGATGTTCTCGGCGAAGCTGCTGCACCAGATGTCACCAGCCGTGCTTTTCACCAGCTTGTCAGCTTTCTTGGCGGAGTCGCCCTTCAGCGTGGAGACTTCCGGCGCGAACTTAACGACGCGCTTGCCGTTGGGCTGGCTCTGGTCGACGGTCATGCGGAACTGGTCGTCGCCGTCATTGAAGTCGATATCATAGATATAGAGCGGGCCTTCCTTGGAGGCCGATTTCGCCTTTTCCAGCACGGCGTCCGCTGAGGCGGGCAGGGCCGCGGCAAGAACGAACAGGCTGGCGGCAAGCAGGCGGTGCATAAAAGTTCTCCGGGAACGCGGAACAGAGGGATTAGGTGTTTCCACCGCGGCAAAAAGGAAAGAGGGCAGGCGCAGCGTCTTGCGTTAGTTTAATGAGGCATCATGGCAGATACGCAGGGTCCTTCGTTCCGGTTGCCGCCCGCCTTCGAGGCGTGGTTTACGGCGCGTGGCTGGGCGCCGCGCCCGCACCAGCTGGCGCTGGCCGAGGGGTCGCTGTCGGGGGAAAGCGCCCTGCTGATCGCGCCGACGGGCGGAGGCAAGACGCTTGCGGGCTTCCTCGGCACCTTAATCGAACTGTCTGAACGCGGCGCAACGAACTCCGGCATACCGGCGCTGCATACGCTGTATGTCTCGCCCCTGAAGGCTCTCGCGGCAGATGTTCAACGCAACGTGATGACGCCGGTAACCGAGATGGGCCTGCCCATCCGCATCGAGACGCGCACCGGCGACACCGCCACCCATGTGCGCCAGAAGCAGCGCAAGACGCCGCCGGACATCCTGCTGACGACGCCGGAACAGCTCGCGCTGCTGATCGCGTCCGACCATGCGGCAGCCTTCTTCGCGGACCTGCGCTGCGTGATCATCGACGAGATCCACGCGCTGACGCCGTCGAAGCGCGGAGACCTGCTGTCGCTGGGGCTCGCGACCCTGGCCGAATGGGCGCCGGCCTGCCGCTTCCTCGGTCTGTCCGCAACAGTGCGCGAGCCGGAGGAGCTGGCTCAGTGGCTGGATGTACGTGGGCGGAGCGAACGTCCGCGCATCATCACCGCCTCGGGCGGCGTCAAGGCCGACGTCGACATCCTGATCTCCCGTGAGCGCATCCCCTGGTCCGGCCATTCCGGACGCTTCGCCGTCGCCGAAGTGTATGAGGCCATCAAGGCTGCGAAGATGACTCTTGTCTTCGTCAATACGCGCAGCCAGGCGGAGCTGATGTTCCAGGAGCTATGGAACGCCAACGAGGACGGCCTGCCGATCGCGCTGCACCACGGATCGCTGGTGCGCGAGCAGCGCCAGCGGGTCGAGGCGGCGATGGCGGCGGGGCTGCTGAAAGCAGTAGTGTGCACCTCCACGCTGGATCTCGGCATCGACTGGGGCGAAGTGGACCTCGTCATCCAGATGGGCGCACCCAAGGGCGCCGCGCGCCTGATCCAGCGCATCGGCCGCGCCAATCACCGGATGGACGAGGCGAGCAAGGCCATCCTTGTACCAACAAACCGGTTTGAGGTGCTGGAATGCCGCGCCGCAGAGGCCGCGGTGGAAGCGGGAGAGATCGATGGCGACGGCGTGCGCACCGGCGCGCTCGACATCCTCGCCCAGCACATCATGGGCCGCGCCTGCGGCGAGGGCTTCCGGCTGGACGAACTGTTCGACGAAATCCGCCGCGCCGCGCCCTATGCTTGGCTAGACTGGGAGACCTTCGAGCGGATCGTCGATTTCGTCGCGACCGGCGGATATGCGCTGAAAACCTATGACCGATTCCACCGGATCGTGCGTCGCAGCGACGGGCTTTGGGTCGCCCGCACGGCGCGCGACAAGCAGGCGCACCGGATGAATGTGGGCGCGATCGTCGAGGCGCCGATGTTGTCGGTACGGCTCGCGAGCTTTGCGGCGAAGGCCGGTTTGCCCGCGAGCAGCGAGCAACGCGCCCTCCGCGCCGGGCGCAAGTTGGGCGAGATGGAGGAATACTTCCTCAGCCTGCTGACGCCGGGCGACACGTTCCTGTTCGGCGGCGAGATCCTGCGGCTGGTGGCGATTGACGGCATGGACGCACTGGTGATGCGCGCCCAATCGGACTCGCCCGCCATCCCCACCTACAATGGCGGCAAGTTTCCGCTGACGACCTTTCTGGCAGACCGTGTACGGAAGATGATCCACAACCCCGCGCAGTGGACCGGCCTGCCGGATCCCGTGCGCGAATGGTTCGAGATCCAGCAGCTTCGCTCCGCCATTCCGCCGCCGGACCATCTTCTGGTCGAAACCTTCCCGCGCGGCGGGCGCCACTACCTTGTCTGCTACCCCTTCGAAGGCCGCCTCGCGCACCAGACGCTCGGCATGCTGGTGACGCGGCGGCTGGAGCGGATGGGCGCCAAGCCCGCTGGCTTCGTCGCCAGCGAATACGCGATGGCCGTCTGGGGCCTGGAAGACATGCGCGGCCTCGACATGGACGCGGTGTTCCATCCGGACATGCTGGGCGATGATCTGGAAGAGTGGCTCTCCGAAAGCGCGCTGATGAAGCGCACCTTTGCGCACTGCGCCATCATCTCGGGCCTGATCCACAGAAACCTTCCGGGTACGGAGAAGAATTCACGCCAGGTCACCTTCTCGACCGACCTCATCTACGACGTGCTGCGCAGCCACGAGCCGGACCATATCCTGCTGCAGGCCGCCCGTCAGGACGCCGCCACCGGCCTGCTCGATGTGCGCCGCCTCTCCGGCATGCTCGCCCGTATCGAAGGACGCATCGTGCATAAGCCGCTGGATCGGATCAGCCCCTTTGCCGTGCCCGTCATGCTGGAAGTCGGCCGCGAACCGGTATTCGGGGCCTCAGCCATGGAAGCCGTGCTGCGCGAAGCGGAAGAAGATCTCGTCCGCGACGCGATGGGCTAGCTACGAGGGATCAAAGAACTGCAGCGCCAGTTCGTCCGCGGACGGATTGGCCGCGCGCATCTCGGGGCTGTCCGAGCGGTAGACCTTCTCCGGATCGCCGGAAACCGGAACCACCACTTCGCTCGCCGCTTCCGGCGAGAGCCCCATCACCATCGCGAACTCGCAGGTCTCGCCCGGCTTCGCCGCCAGCGCGCCGCCCAGCCAATCAACCACTTCGCCGGCATTGTGGTTCTGGAATCCCATCAGCTCGAACGGGCCGCCATTGGCCGCTTCGACATCCGCCAGGCTCGCGCCCACGAACAGGCCGCCCGGGCCGATCCACTGGCTCTCCGCACCGCCGACGCTGACATAGCGCGGGCCGCCGCTCGTCTTGTCCAGCCAGAACATCTCGGTGCGCATGGCCGGATCGCCGGGGAAGAGGACGAGCGCCGTCTCCACACTGTCGACCCAGGGGAGCTCTTCCTCCACAAGGTTTTCCGCGCCGAACGTCTCCGCCAGCGACTCCCGCGTGGCATCCTGCCGGATGAATCCGTCCGGGCCGCAGACCATTTTGGGCAGCAGCGAGACGGTTTCCGTCACGGGCTCTTCCTCGGCGACCACCACCGTTTCAGCCTCCGGCGCGGCGGCGGGCGGTGCAGCGTCCTGGCAGGCGGCCAGCGTCAGCGCGCTGATTGAGGCGAGCAGCAACGAGCGAAATCTGGGTTGAGCCATGATCTGGTCCTCCGGGGGTCTTTCGTTGAAGCAGCAATAGAGCCGAGCGCTGCAGCCCTGTCCACCTTGGCCGCATTGCGGCGTTGACCCCGGCCCCGCATCGGGCCAGTTCTGTGCGCGATGACCGCCGCCGCGACCCAGTCCGCACAGACCTTGCTACACCTTGCCGGGGAGATGCTCTCGCCCTTGCCGGAGGGCGGGCTCTGGTGGGACCAGCAGCGCGTGCTCGTCGTCTCCGACCTGCATTTGGAAAAGGGCTCGAACTACGCCGCAGCCGGCCAGATGCTGCCGCCCTATGACACCTCCGCCACGCTGGCGCGGGTCGAGAAACTCTGCGCGGCCTTGAAGCCCGAGACCGTCATCTCGCTCGGCGACAGCTTCCACGACCGCCGCTCTGAATCGCGCCTGCCGCCAGTCTATGCCGAGCGTATCCGGGCGCTGACCGGCGCACATGACTGGGTCTGGGTCGAGGGCAACCACGATCCCGATCCCCCCGCCCATCTCGGCGGGCGCGCCGCCAAGGTGCTGCGCCTCGGCCCGCTGGTCTTTCGGCATGAGCCGACTGGCGAGGCGGGCGAGGTGGCGGGCCACCTTCACCCGGTCGCCAAGGTCGCCGGGCGCGGGCGCTCGGTGCGCCGGCGCTGTTTTGCGTCGGATGGCGCGCGGCTGGTGATGCCGGCCATGGGCGCCTTCGCGGGCGGCCTCAACGTGCTGCACGACGCGTTCCGGCCGGTCTTCCCCGAAGGCTGCATGGCCTTCGCCATCGGCGAGGCGCGCGTCTACGGCGTCTCTCACCGCCACCTCCTGCCGGATGGCGGGGCAGGCGGCAGCGGAACGTGGCGCTTCTGACCCCTGCGAACCCGTGCCACATCGCGCGGCGCGGGCCCATCTGGTAGCGGATAGACCGAGGTAAGGACGCTGGCCCAATGCCCCCGCCCGCCAGCGCCCGTGACACCGAAACTCCTGACGACCCTCAAATCCTACAGCTGGCCGCTGTTTGCGGCGGATGTCTTTGCCGGCGTGACCGTCGCGATGGTCGCCCTGCCGCTCAGCCTCGCCATCGCGATTGCCTCCGGCGCCGAGCCGGCCGCAGGCCTCGTCACCGCGATCGTCGCGGGCTTCCTGATCTCGCTGCTCGGCGGCAGCCGCGTGCAGATTGGCGGGCCCACGGGCGCCTTCATCGTCGTCGTCTACGGCGTCATCGCGCATCACGGCTTTGACGGGTTGGTCCTCGCCACGCTGATGGCGGGGGTGATCCTGCTGGTTGCGGGAGCGCTGCGGGCAGGCAACCTGATCCAGTTCATTCCCGAAGCGGTCGTCAACGGCTTCACCATCGGCATCGCCATCATCATCGCGACCAGCCAGTTGAAGGACCTGTTCGGCCTCGAGATCGCGAACCTGCCGGCCGATTTCCTGCACAAGCTGCCCGCGCTCTGGGCCGGGCGGGAGACGCTGAACCTCTCCGCGCTGGGCATCGGCCTCGTCACGCTCGCGCTGATCGTCCTCTTCCGCCGCCTCGCGCCGAAATGGCCGGGCCTGATCGTTGCCGTCGGGCTGACCTCGGCCGCGGCCGCGCTGTTCCTGTTGCCGGTCGAGACCATCACCAGCCGCTTCGGCGCCTTGCCGGACCATCTGCCCATGCCCGCCCTGCCGGACATCTCCCTTGCGCGCCTGCAGGAACTGCTGCCCTCGGCGCTGATTATCGCCTTCCTCGCCGGCGTCGAGTCGCTGCTCTCCGCGATGGTCGCCGACCGGATGATCGAGGGAAAACATCGTCCGAATGCGGAGCTGATTGCGCAGGGCGCCGCCAATATCGGCTCCAGCCTGTTCGGCGGCCTGCCCGCCACGGGCGCCATCGCGCGCACGGCCACGAATGTAAAGGCCGGCGGCAAGACCCCGGTCGCTGGCTTGGTCCACGCGCTTGCCATCCTGCTGATGATGCTGCTCGCGGGCCCCCTCGTCGGCGCGCTCGCCCTGCCGGCGCTGGCGGGTCTCCTGATCCTCACCGCCTGGAACATGAGCGAGCCTCACAAGTGGCGCGAACATGCGAAGCTGCCCGTGGAGGACCGTTTGCTGCTGCTCCTCACACTCGTGCTGACGGTGGTGGCAGATCTCGCCGTGGCGATCGGCGTCGGTGTCGCGCTCGGCCTCGCGTTGCGCCTCAGGCGGCGTGCCGCCGCGCCGTCGGACTGGACACCGCCGGCGCGTTGACTATAGGGGAATATTCCTAGTATAGGAATACTTCCATATTTCTCGCGGGGCCGTCCATGCAGCACAAGGATATCTGGCGCGGGCTGGACCAGCTCGCCGCGCATCACGGCCTCTCCGCCTCGGGCCTCGCGAAACGGGCGGGGCTCGACCCTACCAGTTTCAATCCCTCCAAGCGCGAAGGCGCCGACGGCCGCCCGCGCTGGCCGACGACCGAAAGCCTCGCCCGCGTGCTCGATGCGGTCGGCGCCGGCTTTGACGATTTCGCCGCGCTGGTCGAAGGCCGCCGCGGCGGCTCGGCCCCGCTGATCGGTTTTGCCCAGGCGGGGCAGGACGGCTTCTTCGACGATGCCGGCTTCCCGGTCGGCGCCGGCTGGGACGATGTACGCTTCCCCGGCCTCGGCACCGAGACGGTCTACGCCCTGCAGATCAGCGGCGACTCGATGGAGCCCGCCTACCGCGCCGGTGACCGCATCATCGTCGCCCCCGGCGCCGAGGTGAAGCCCGGCGACCGCGTCGTCGCGAAAACCGCGCAGGGCGAAGTCATGGCGAAAGTCCTCGCCCGCAAGAATACCCGCATCATCGAGCTTGCCTCGCTGAAACCGGACTATCCGTCCCGCGAATTCAAGCCTTCCGAAATCGCCTGGATCGCGCGTATCCTCTGGGCCAGTCAGTAATCCTCCCGAAAGACACTCCGATGGCAGACGATCCTCACGCCGGGCTCGACCCGCAGGACTGGCCCGCGTTCCGTGAGACCGCGCACGCGCTGCTCGACGCCGCAATGGACAAGATGCAGGCCGCCCGCGAGGGCAGGGTATGGACGCCGTTTCCGCCCGGCATGAAGGCGGCGTTTGACCAGCCGCTGCCGGAGACCGGCCAGGACGAAACGGCGCTCGCTGCCCAACTCGCCACGCTGCTGCCTTACGGCGCCGGCAACACCCATCCGCGCTTCTTCGGCTGGGTGCACGGCTCCGGCACGCCGCAGAACCTGCTCGCCGAAATCACCGCCTCCGCCATCAACGCCAATGCCGGCGGGCGCGACCATGGCGCCATTTATGTCGAGCGACAGGTGATCCGCTGGTGCCGCGAACTCTTCGGATTTCCCGAAACCGCCAGCGGCCTCATCGTCTCCGGCACCTCGCTCGCCACAGTCATCGCCCTGAAGGTCGCCCGCGACGTGCGCCTCGAATTTGTCAGCCGCAAGGGCGGCCTCGCAAACGCGCGCCTCGTCGGCTACGCCTCTGCCGAAGCCCATGCCTGCAATCCCCGCGCCTTCGACATCCTTGGCCTCGGCTCGGACGCGCTGCGCCGTATTCCCGTCAACGACCGGTTCGAGATGGACACCGCCGCCCTGCGCGCTGCGATCGCGGCAGACCGCGCGGCGGGCCTGCAGCCCTTCGTCCTCATCGGCACGGCGGGCACGGTGAATACCGGCGCGACTGATCCGCTCACGGAGCTTGCAGATATCGCGGCGGCCGAGAACCTCTGGTTCCATGTCGACGGCGCCTTCGGTGCGCTCGGCTCCCTGGTGCCCGAGCTTGCCAGCCGCTTCGCCGCCATCGCACGCGCCGACTCGCTCGCCTTCGATTTCCACAAATGGCTGCACGTGAACTACGATGCAGGCTGCGTCCTCGTGCGCGATGAGGCGCATCACCGCCATGCCTTCACGGACCGGCCGGATTATCTCAAGGCCGCCACGCGCGGTCTCGCCGCCGGCAATCCCTGGCCGGTGGAATACGGGCCCGAACTTTCACGCGGTTTCCGTGCCCTGAAGGTCTGGTCCCAGATCGCCGGGTTCGGCACGCAGCGCCTCGGCGCGGCGATCGCGAAGAATTGTCAGCAGGCGGCGTATCTGGCGGAGAAGGTGGCGGCCGACCCCCGCTTCGAACGGATGGCGCCCGTCGCCCTCAACATCTGCTGCTTCCGGTACATCGCGGCAGGGCTGCAAGGCGCAGCGCTCGACGCATTGAACGAGGAGATCGTCATCCGTCTTCAGGAGCTCGGAATTGCTGCGCCCTCCACGACGCGCCTGAAGGGGGCAACGGTCATCCGCGTCAATCTCACGAATCACCGGACGCAGACCGCGGACCTTGATCTCCTCCT
>CAMDAC010000005.1 GCA_945888325.1 Candidatus Sulfopaludibacter sp. SbA3 | reverse complement strand
GCCATCATCGCGCGGATCTTGTCCATGAAGCGGAACTTGCGCTCGCCCTTCATGCCGACATGATAGTCGTCGATCGACGCAATCGCGACGGTGGTGACCCCGCGAGAGAGCATCGCGTCGATGTGTTCAGGCTCGAGAATGTCGCCGGTCGTCTGCACAGACAGGCGCGGCGGCGCCTTTGGCCAGCGTCTGCGGATGGCCTCCAGGACAGGATAGAACAGCTCCTGCCTCACCCCGTCGATCAGCAGCTCGCCCCCGGCCAGCACGATCAGTGTCGGTTGGCGCACACCGGCCGCGTCGATCCAGGTCATGTCGTCCGGCAGGTTCGCAAGGATCGCCTCGTAGGCGCGCTGGCCCTCGGCCACGACATCGGTCAGCGCCCCGCGTACATAGGGGCGGAACCGGTCATCATAGCAGTGCACGCATTTGCGATGGCAGGCCCAGGTCAGGACCCAATAGAGCGATTGCATGCTTCTTCCCCGCATTGGAACGGCGTCAAGCTAACGCCTGAGGCGGCCGTGTCGAGCGGCATGCCGGAAATGTGACCCTTCCCAAGCGGACTTAGTGCAATCCACGCGGCGCGGCGCACGGCTCGTGTTGCATACCGTTCAGGTCCACAAAGCTAGAGGCTGCCCGGAGGGTTGGGAGAAGCTTGCTTGTCCTTGCATGGGGAATGGCCCTTGGGCGGCTTCTGCGGCAACGCAGAGGCCGTTTTCATGTGCTGCACTCAGCGTAGCGGTCCGCAGCGGGACTCATACTCGGCGATCGCGTCCGGCATCCATTTGCGGAAATTCTCGGCCCGCGTCTCTGACGCCGGGTGGGTGCTCATCCATTCCGGCGGGCGTTCGCCCTTGCCGATTTCGCCCATGCGCTCCCAGAGTTCGGGCGCCTCGCGCGGGTCGTAACAGGCGCGCACCAGCAGATCGAGGCCGATCTTGTCGGCCTGGGTTTCATGATCGCGCGAGAAGGCCAGGAAGCCGCCCTGCGCGGCGACCCCGAAGGCCTGCATCACCATCTGCTGCTGCGCTACGCCCATATCACCAAGGCCCACGGCGACGGCCATCTGGCCGACCTGCAGCACCTGCTGCGTGCTCATCCGCGCGGCGCCATGATGCGCCAGCGCGTGGCCGATTTCGTGGCCCATGACGACCGCGAGCTTGTCGACATCGCTGATGTCGTCGAGCGAGACATTGCCATCATAATTGCCGGTGATGTCGAGGATGCCGGTATAGACCGCCACATAGCCGCCCGGCAGGCAGAAAGCGTTGGGGGTGGCGGAGTCGACCACGTAATAGGTCCAGTCGAACTTCTCGACGACTCCCGGCATGTCATAGCCGGCGGTGCGGTATTCTTCCTCGAGTTCGAGCGCGGCTTTCTCAAGCCGGGCGCCGATCTCGCGGACGGTTTCGGTAAGGTCGCGCGCGCTGCCGGTGCAACTGGCCTCATCGGCGCACAGGACCGTGTTGCCCTGTTGGTGCTCGCCCTGAAGGATCTGCAGATAGGACTCGGCGCCGAGCTTCACTTCCTGCTCGATCGACATCGTATTCAGCTGCTTCTTGCCCGGCGCGAACGGCACTTCCTTCTGATTAGCCTGCCAGTAGATGAAGATGCCGACGAGCGCGATCAGCAGGATGCCGAAACGGCCGCTGAACAGGTCGCCGAGACCGTTCGCGCGGATACGTCCAGGATCACGGTTCATGGGCAGATATCCTCAAATTCCGGGCCGGCAGACTTGTTATCCGAGCACTCGCGCGAGGGAAAGCGGCGAAGACCGGGTTTGCGATCCGCCCCCTGCGCCGCTATGTGAGAGGCATGAGCGAAACAGCCCCCGCCCCCAAACTCGAGATCCGGATCGTACCGGTGACCCCGCTGCAGCAGAACACGTCGATGATCTGGTCGACGGAGACGATGGAGGGCGTGTTCGTCGATCCGGGCGGCGACATCGACAGGCTGATGGGCGCGGCCGAGCATTTCGGCGTCAAGATCGTCGCTGTCTGGCTGACGCATGGCCACCTCGACCATGCGGGCGCAGCGATGGCCGTTAAGGAACGCACCGGCTGCCCGATCATCGGGCCGCATAAGGACGACCAGTGGCTGCTCGACGAGATCGAGGCGCAGGGCGCGCGCTACGGCATCACGGATGGCAAAAACGTCACACCGGACCGCTATCTCGACGATGGCGACGTGCTGGAGCTGGCCGGCAACAAGTTTGGTGTCGCCCATTGCCCCGGCCATACGCCCGGGCATGTGGTGATCTACAGTCAGGAAGGCGCGATGGCCTTTGTCGGCGACGTATTGTTCCGGGGTTCAGTCGGCCGGACGGATTTTCCGCGCGGCAATCACCAGCAGTTAATCGGCTCGATCACCGGCAAGCTCTGGCCGCTTGGCGACCAGATGCGGTTCGTGCCGGGCCACGGGCCGATGAGCACGTTCGGGCAGGAGCGGCAGGACAATCCGTTCGTTGCCGATGTCGTCACCGGCTATGCCGGCACGGCGCGCGATGATGTCGATGTTCTGGCCCAGCGGCTTTCGAAGCGTTGGACCTGAGTTGCTGAAGATACATGGGAACCGGGCCTAGCCCCGCATCTTCCAGTTCCATGAGGAACCGAAAGAAACGACCCATGATGCTCTGCATCAAATTCGCCTCTGCTGGCGCGAGCGCGGTGATTCCTGGCGCCTGTACGCCAACGGGCGCGACCGAACGCAATGCCGCCTACGGCGGCGTTGGCGGCGCGACCAAGGGCTGGATCGGGTCCGAGGACTGCGATGCCCCGGGCATCGAGGACCAGGCCGATGAGCGCGACAGCGACGGCGACGGCGATGTCGACGCCTATGACCGCTATCCGAACGATCGCTATCGCTGGTAGCTGTCTACCGGCCTAAACTGAATTGACGCCGCCTGCCATTCCCCGGCAGGCGGCATTTTTTGAGTTCGTTTCCTGCGCGCAGGAATGTTTGCAGGCAGTGTATTTACCTGACTTCCGAGACGACGATGAACTGCGGCGCTTCAGCGAAGCCCATGAAGCCGCCCATGACGGTCTGGACGGTGGCGCCGCCCATGTCTTCGGCGACGAAGCCATCGAGGTCCGGAATCGCGAAGGCTTCGATATAGGCGATGCCGGGCGTGCCTTCGCCCATCAGCAGCCGCTCGGCCCGGTAGGTGCGGAACTCCTGCACGCGGGCGAGCGAGCGCATCGCGGGCTGGTCGGTGGTGCGAACCCAGGTCTCGAACGCTTCGGGAGTGACGCCCTCTTTCAGCGTGTAGAGAATGAATAGGTTCGGCGTGGTCGCGACCTTCACTTCCTTGATGATCTCGATGGTGGTGACTTCCGCTGCGGCAGCCGCCGCCGGAAGCTCGGTCTTGCCGCCGATGGAGATGCAAGCCGGCAGGGCGAGCGCGGCGATTGCTGCGAGAGAAGCGGTGACTAAACGGCGCATGATGGGAAACTTTGTGCTAGGGATGAGAGGACCGCGCCACTCGCATCAGGATTCGCCGGCGTAATCCAAGCGTTTCAGAACACTGCGGCGCTTGCCCGCCGCCCCGACTCCCCGCTATAGGGCAGCCGTTTGCCCGCCCCCTCAGGAGAGTCCCCATGCCGAAGCGCACAGATATCTCCTCAATCCTCATCATTGGCGCCGGCCCGATCATCATCGGCCAGGCCTGCGAGTTCGATTATTCCGGCGTTCAGGCCGTGAAGGCGCTGAAGGCCGAGGGCTACCGCGTCATCCTCGTGAACTCGAACCCCGCGACGATCATGACCGATCCGGACCTGGCGGACGCAACCTATATCGAGCCGATCTTGCCCGAGATCGTCGAGAAGATCATCGCGATCGAGAAGCCGGACGCACTGTTGCCCACGATGGGCGGCCAGACGGCGCTGAACTGCGCGCTCGACCTGCACCATTCCGGCATCCTGAAAAAATACGGTGTCGAGTTGATCGGCGCCAAGGCCGAAGCCATCGAGATGGCCGAGGACCGCAAACTCTTCCGCGAGGCGATGGACCGGATCGGCCTCGAGAACCCGCGCGCCGCCATCATCGCCTCGCCGGAGCTGCCGACTGAACCCGGCAAGCCGAAACGGTATGACCGGATCACCGGCCTCAAGGCGGCCATGGACGCCATCGACATAGTCGGCCTGCCCGCTGTCATCCGGCCCGCCTTCACGCTCGGCGGCACGGGCGGCGGCATCGCCTACAATGTCGAGGAATATGAAGAGATCTGTCGCACAGGTCTCGCCGCCTCGCCGACCGCGCAGATCCTCGTCGACGAAAGCCTCGTCGGCTGGAAGGAATACGAGATGGAAGTGGTCCGCGACACGGCGGACAACTGCATCATCATCTGTTCCATCGAGAACATCGACCCGATGGGTGTTCACACCGGCGACTCGATCACAGTGGCGCCGGCCCTGACGCTGACCGACAAAGAGTATCAGGTGATGCGCAACGCTTCGATCGCGGTGCTGCGCGAGATCGGCGTGGAGACCGGCGGATCGAACGTGCAGTTCGCCGTCAACCCGAAAGACGGCCGCCTCGTCGTCATCGAGATGAACCCGCGCGTATCGCGCTCGTCAGCGCTCGCCTCGAAGGCCACCGGCTTCCCGATTGCGAAAGTCGCCGCGAAACTGGCGGTCGGCTACACGCTCGACGAGTTGACCAATGACATTACCGGCGTGACGCCGGCCTCGTTTGAGCCGACGATCGATTATGTCGTCACCAAGATCCCGCGCTTCGCCTTCGAGAAGTACAAGGGCGCCGAGCCCGTGTTGACGACCGCGATGAAGTCCGTGGGCGAGGCGATGGCCATCGGCCGCAGCTTCCAGGAGAGCCTGCAAAAGGCGCTCTGCTCGCTGGAGACGGGCCTGTCCGGTCTAAACGAGATGCAGTTCGACAGCGAAAACGCGCTGCGCCAGGCGCTCGGTATTCAGTCCCCGGACCGTATCCGCGTGATTGCCGAGGCGTTCCGCATGGGTCTCAGCGTCGAGGACGTGCAGAATGTCACTGCCTTCGATCCCTGGTTCCTGCGCCAGATCGAAGACATCGTGAAAACCGAAGGCGAGATCAAGGCCAAAGGCCTGCCGCGCACAGCGCACGAGTTGATCGAGCTGAAATCCAAGGGCTTCTCCGACAAACGCCTGGGCGAGTTGACCGGCCAGGCTGAAGGCTGGGTGCGCGGCCTGCGCCATTCTATGAACGTGCGGCCCGTCTACAAGCGGATTGATACGTGTGCGGCAGAGTTTGCCGCCAAGACGCCTTACCTCTACTCGACTTACGAACACGCCTCGTTCGGCCAGACCGCACCCGATTGCGAAGCCCTGCCTTCGGCGCGCAAGAAGGCGATGATCCTTGGCGGCGGCCCGAACCGGATCGGCCAGGGCATCGAATTCGATTATTGCTGCTGCCATGCCGCCTTCGCGATGTCCGACCTCGGCATCGAGTCGATCATGGTCAACTGCAACCCGGAAACGGTGTCCACGGACTATGATACGTCCGACCGTCTGTATTTCGAGCCGCTGACCATCGAACACGTCCTCGAGATCGTCCACAAGGAACAGCTCAACGGAGAGCTCCTTGGGCTGATCGTCCAGTTTGGCGGGCAGACGCCGCTGAAACTGGCCGGGCCGCTGTTTGACGAGAAAGTGCCCATCCTCGGCACGACGCCCGCCTCCATCGACCTTGCCGAAGACCGCGAGCAATTCGCCCGCCTGCTCGACGAACTGAACATCCAGCAGGCGCCGTCGCGCACCGCGCGCAGTGTCGAGGAAGCGGAAGTGAAGGCGCACGAGATCGGCTATCCGGTCATGCTGCGCCCTTCCTTCGTGCTCGGCGGACGAGCGATGGAAATCGCCCGCAATGACGAAGACCTGCGCAAGTTCGCGGCCGAAGCGCTGAAAGTCTCCGGGGATGCCTCTCTGTTCATTGACCGCTACCTGTCGGACGCCATCGAGGTGGATGTCGATGCGATCTGCGACGGCCACGATGTGCATGTCGCCGGCATCATGGAGCATATCGAAGAGGCCGGCGTGCATTCGGGCGACTCCGCTTGCGCGCTGCCACCCTTCACGCTGTCGCCGGCCATGCAGGGCCGCCTCGCCAAGCAGACCATGGCGCTCGCGCGGGCACTGAACGTAAAGGGCCTGATCAACATCCAGTTCGCGGTGAAGGGCGAGGAAATCTATGTCCTCGAAGCCAACCCCCGCGCCAGCCGCACGGTGCCGTTCGTGGCCAAGGCCGTCGGCGCGCCGATCGCGGCTATCGCCGCCAAGGTGATGGCCGGCCGTCCGCTCACGGACTTCGACCTGCGCCATGCCAATCCGCGCCGCATCGCCATCAAGGAAGCGGTCTTCCCGTTCGCGCGCTTCCCAGGTGTGGACCCGCAGCTTGGCCCCGAGATGCGTTCGACCGGCGAAGTGATGGGCTGGGACGATGATTTCGGCATGGCCTTCCTCAAGAGCCAGCTCGGCGGCGGAATCCGCCTGCCGGCCGAGGGCGCCGTGTTCATCTCTGTGCGCGACAATGACAAGCCGGGCGCCGTCGAAGCGGCCCGGAATCTCGTGGAGATGGGCTTCACCATCATCGCCACCAGCGGCACGGCCACGCACCTGGAAGCCAGCGGCATTCCCATCCGGCGGGTCAACAAGGTGCTGGAAGGCCAGCCGCACATCGTGGACGCGATGATCAACGGCGAAGTCCAGCTCATGTTCAACACGACCGAAGGCGCCGCATCCCTGGCGGATTCTGCCTCGATCCGGCGCACGGCGGTGGCGCGCAAAATCCCTTATTTCACAACGCTTGCCGCCTCGATTGCCGCGGTTCAGGCGATCGCGAGCCTCAAAACGCAGGAAATCTCGGTTCGTGCCTTGCAAAGCACCTGACCTGGCCCCACTTGACGCGATTGCTTTTTGAAACCACGCTTTTTAGCCGCGCAAGATGAGGGAAACTCACGATGGAACGCATTCCGATGACTGCCGAAGGCCACGCTGCCCTTCAGGCTGAACTCAAGGTGCTGAAATCCGTTGAGCGGCCCAGCATCATTGCAGCCATTTCCGAAGCGCGCTCGCACGGCGACCTGTCGGAAAACGCCGAGTACCATGCCGCCAAGGAGAAGCAGAGCTTCATCGAGGGCCGCATCAGCGAGCTCGACGACAAGCTGGCGCGCGCCGACATCATCGACATCAGCAAGCTCGGCGGCAAAAAAATCCGCTTCGGGGCGACGGTGACCATCGTCGACGTCGATTCCGAAGAAAAGTTCACCTACAAGATCGTCGGTGAAGACGAGGCGAACGTCAAAGAGGGCAAGATCTCGATCACCTCGCCGCTGGCCCGCGCCATGATCGGCAAGGAAGAAGGCGACGAAGCCGAGGTGGCCGCGCCGTCGGGCGCGCGCGCCTATGAAGTGTCGAAGGTCGTTTACAAGTAAGGATACGCGCCGATGAGGACGCTCGGGCCTTCCGTCTGGGCGGTCTCCGATGGCCGCGCCGGCAACGCGTCGCAGGTGCGCGCGCTGGTGCACGCTCTCGGCGAGCCCGGCCGCTGGATGCGGATTGCGCACATCATGGGCGAGGGGCACCGGGCCGAGCCGATGGTGCTGACGCCTCGCGCGCCGTGGACCTGGTTTTCCGCCGACAAGTGGCCAGCCCCGCTGAACGCCCTGCCCGAGGCCCAGCGCGCGCTGGTTGCGCCGCCCTGGCCGACGCTTTGGATTGCTGCCGGGCGGCGCTCGGCCGCGTTCACCCGGCTGGTGCGCAAGCGCTCGGGCGGCAAGACCTTCACCGTGCAGATCCTGAACCCTTATATCGATGCATCGAACTTTGACCTTCTCGTCGTGCCGGAGCACGACCGGTTGACCGGCACGAACGTGGTATCGACCATGGGCTCGCCCGCCTACTTTTCGCCGGATGCGATGGAAGAGACGGCGCAGGCCTTTGCTCCGCTGGCGGACGATACAAACCGCAGTGTGATGGTGATCCTTGGCGGCCATTCCAAGGTCCACAAGTTCACGCCGGCGGCCGCGGCAAAGCTGGAGACGCAATTGCGCGCGCTCGCCGCGCAAGGCTGGCGTCTGCGGATCACCACGTCGCGCCGCACGCCCATTGAGATCGTCGCGCAGTTCAGGAACATGGCCGACGAAACCGGCGGGCAGTTCTGGTCCGGCGCGCAGGACGGCACCAATCCATACCTCGCCTGGCTGATGTTCTCGAAGGCCGCCATCGTCACCGAGGACAGCGCCAACATGCTGTCGGAAGCGGCCTGGCACGGCCTGCCGGTCCACATCGCGCCTCTGGAGGGCTATGCTCCAAAATTCACCCAGCTGCACGAGAGCCTGATCGCCCGCGGCGCGGCGCGGCACTTTACCGGCACGCTTGACCAGTGGACGTACGAGCCGCTGCGGGAAGCTGACCGGGTGGCAGACCTGATCGTTGCGAAGCTGCTTGAGCGCTGTCCCGCGCCCAAGTTCGAAGGCACCGTCGTCGCGCCGGACTGGCTGAGCTAGGCCAGCGCCACGCGCTCGTCTGCCGGCAATGGCTTCGCGATGAACCCGCCGCCGAGGATGCGGGTCGTGCCGTCCGGATCATACAGCACCGCGGCCTGTCCCCGCGCGACGCCCTCTTCCGGCGCATCGAAGAAAACGGCCGGGCGGCCATCTTCGAAGCCCAGGTGGCCGGGCACCGGTGGACGCGTCGACCGCACACGGATCAGCACGCGTGCTTCCGCCCGCGCGGCGTCCTCGAGGCTGCCCTGGCCAAGCCAGTTCAGTTCTTCCAGCAGCAGGCCGCGCGTCATCAGCGCCTCGCGCGGGCCGACGAGGACGCGGCGTTTCGGTGCATCGATCTTGACGACGAACAGCGGCTCGCCGGTCGCGACGCCCAGACCCCGGCGCTGGCCGATCGTATAGTTGATCACGCCCTCATGCTCGCCGAGTACGCGGCCATCGAGGTGGACAACCTCGCCCGCGCGTCCGGAACCCGGGCGCAGCTTCTCGACGACCTTGGCGTAGGAGCCTTCGGGCACGAAACAGATGTCCTGGCTGTCCGGCTTCGCGGCGACCGGAAGGCTGAATTTTTCAGCCAGTTCACGAACCTCCGTCTTCGGAAGATCGCCGAGCGGAAAGCGCAGGTAGTCCAGCTGCGCGCGCGTGGTGGCGAACAGGAAGTAGGACTGGTCGCGGCTCGCATCGCGGGCGCGGTGAAGTTCAGGGCCGTGGTCGCCCTCAGCGCGCCGGATGTAGTGGCCCGTCGCGAGGCAATCGGCGCCGAGCTCCTTCGCAGTGCGCAGGAGGTCCGAAAACTTGACGGTCTGGTTGCAGCGGATGCAGGGGATCGGCGTCGAGCCTGCGAGATAGGTGTCGGCGAAATCCTCCATCACCTGCTCGCGAAAGCGGCTTTCGTAATCCAGCACATAGTGCGGAATGCCGATCTGGTCGGCCACGTTGCGGGCATCGTGGATGTCCTGCCCGGCGCAGCAGGCGCCTTTCTTTTCGATCGCCGCGCCATGGTCGTAGAGCTGCAGCGTGATGCCGATCACGTCGTAGCCCTCTGCCTTCAGCATCGCCGCGACCACGGACGAATCCACGCCGCCGGACATGGCGGCAACAACCCGTGTTTCATGGGGAGGCTTGGCAAACCCAAGCGAGTTCAGGCGGCCGGGCGGCCACGCGGTATCTGGCGTCGTCATCTCTTACTCCCACCGGGTTCAAGGCCCGGAGCAGCTGCTGTTAGCGGCGATATAGGCGATTGGCGGCGAAAACGCGAGAGGCCGGTTTCAGGCCGCGCTGGCTTTGGCGTTGGCCGTGCCTGCAGCGACCCAGCCGCTGCGCACGCCGCCGGCGGGCTCGAGCCGGTCGGTGAGGCCGTAGAGGGTTTCGCCATCTGCCAAGACAATCAGGCCGCCGGGGGCGAGCTGGTTGGCGAGGCTTTCGACGACACGGGTCCGGGCCGAGCGCGCCATGCCGGAGAGGACATTCCGGCAAAGGATGATCTCGAACTTGCCGAGGCCGCCGGCCGGCTCCAGCAGGTTGTGGGCGCGGAAGCTGATCCGGGCACGGAGCGCTTCGGAAGCCTGCCAGTCGCCTGAGTCGAGGCGGGTGAAGTGTTTCAGCAGCCGCTGGATCGAAAGGCCGCGCTGCACTTCGTAATGGCCGAACGTGCCGAGGCGGGCCTTTTCGGTCGCCTGCTTGCAGAGGTCGGTGGATAGGATTTCGATCTTCGCGCCGGAAAGGCCGGGCGGCGTTTCGTCCTCCAGCAGCATCGACAGCGAGTAGGCCTCCTGCCCTGTGCTGCCCCCGGCGCACCAGATGCGGATACGTCCTGCCGGAGAAGCGGCGAGGCGCTCTGGCAGCGTGGTGCCGACAAGTCCTTCAAACACAGCCGTCTCACGGAAGAACCAGGTGTCGCGCGACAGGAGGGCCGCGGCGACTTCCGCGCGGAACACCGGATTCTGGCGCGACTCCAGGCAGTGGACCAGATCGTCGAGGCTGCCGAAGCCCTCGCGCCGGGCAATGCCGGCGAGGCGCGCTTCGATCAGGTAGGCCTTCGACGGCAGGACCGACTGGCCCGACGCGTTCAGGGCCAGATCGGCGAGCGCGTTGAAAATGTTGTCCTGCATCCGCTGCTCCGTTTCGAGGCGCGGGGCCTCAAACGTTACCAGTAAGCGGCCCAATCTTAAGAAAGGCTTCAGATAAGGCCGACTTCGGCAAATTTGCTTTCGAGAATGTCCGCGTCGAACGGTTTCATGATGAACTCATCGGCGCCCGAACTGAGCGCTTCGCGTATGTGTTCGGCATCATTCTCTATCGAACAGAAGACTACGCGGGGCGTTTTGCCCCCGTCTTCGCGGCGCAGGGCCTTCACGAAGTCGATCCCGTTCATGACCGGCATGTTCCAGTCGAGGATGACGGCGTCCGGCATGGCTTCGCGGCACATCTTGAGCGCCTCGCCGCCATCGGATGCTTCGGACACGGAGAAGCCCAGGTCTCGGACAATCCGGGACGCGACCTTCCGGACAACCCGCGAGTCGTCCACTATCAGGCAGGTCTTCATGGCGCGAAATTCCGCTGGATTGGGCTTTTACACGCCTTAAGGGGTGCCTCAGAGGTGTTAACAAACCCTGACCAAAACGTTTACGTTTGGCCTCAGGGGGTCTGCTGGCGCAGGCCCGTGGCCATGAAAACGATGCCGTCCGGCGTTGTTTTGGCATGCAGCGTGCCGCCAAGTCCGTCACAGGTCATCTTGGCAAACAAGGGCTGGATATTCTCCGGCCGCCAGCCACTTTCCGGCTCGTTGCCCGCCAGCGCCTTGGCCACATCCTCCTTGAGGATCACCCGGTCGCCCTTGCAGGTGATGACGACGTTCTTGACGCCGCCCTCTTCCCGCACCCGGATATGGATCACGCCGCCGCGCACGGTGGCTGTCAGGCCCACCATCACGAGGTTCATGATCAGGCGGGCGTGGCCATAGCCGAGTTCGGTTGTCGCGAGGTCCCATTCCAGGCTCGGCTTTTGGAAGCGGACATAGTCGTCGGTCAGCTTCTTGAACTGGTAGAGGTCGGCCGTACCGGGCTGCAGGCCCATCGAGCCGAAGGCGTAGCGCAGGAACTGAAGGGTCGCGGCGACGCTCTGGGCGCCCTCGCGCAAGGTGCGCTCGCTATGGGCCTTTTCTTCCGGGCTGCCCGGGCTGTCGAGCATCTCCAGCGACAGCGACATCGTGGCCGCCGGCGAGACAATGTCGTGACAGAGACGCGCAGCGATAAACGCCGCGAAACGCGCAGGGTCGAGGTTCATTGGTTTCAGCCCGTCTTTGGATCCAGCCATACGCTAGAATCGGGTGCGCCGGGCGGCGTGTCAATCAAGCGTGAGTGACACGATTGTAACGCCTGCGTCTGCGGCCCGAATCAGCCGCCTTGTGGAGGGTCTATGTCGTCGTGTCCGTGGCGCGCGCTGTAGAAGCTGAGCGCGAAAAGACCGGCGGACAGGCCGAGCGTGAGGACGCCGCCGAGAATATACGCGAACCAGCCATGGCCGCTCATCCCGCTGCCGAGGCCCTGCCAGAAAAAGGTCGCGCCCCAGAGGAGCGCGCCGAGGGCCACGAGGGCCAGAACTATCCAGATGATGATGCGTCGCATGCGTCCGCCAAGCTAAGGCCCGGCGGACGCGATACAAGCCTATTTACTCTGCCAGACGCCGGAATCGTCCATGTAGAACTGGCCGGGCGACAGTTTGGCGATCTGCTTTTCGCCGGCGAGTTGCGCGACGATCTGCACGGTCGTGTTGTTGTCCTTGGCCGTCTGTTCGTAGACAGCGCGGCGGCGGTTGTTGATGTCCTGGACCTTGCGGACGGTCGTGGCGTCGGCGGTGCCGACGACACCGAGGTAACCGTCGATGCGTTCACCCACGGTGCCGGACGAGATGGCGGCGTCGATCACCGGGTCACCCGCCGAAGCGGTGGGCGCGAAGGCGAAAGCCGCGAGGGCAAGGCTGATACTTATCAGGAGTGTGCGAAGGGCAGTCATTGAATGTCTCCTCTACTTCGCGGCTAGAACAGGTCTGGGTTGCTGGCGATCAGGTCTTCGACCTCGCGGTCGAGCTGGATACGCACGGTCTGGTCGATCTTGACGTTCAGATCGATCTTGATGGGCTTGTCGGATGGCTCAATCCGGATGGTGGGCGTGCAGGCCGCGAGCGTAGCGGCGCTGGCTGCGACAAGCAGGATTCTCTTGTAGGCCATGACGGCGGTCTCCTGAGATAACAGGCGGACAATGACACGGCCCGCCTTAACGTCAATCGACTGGCGCGTTGCCCGTCATTCACTCGCAGGTGTGCCGGACGGCTTGGCCTCTGCGTCGTCCGCGACCTCCTCGGCGTTCAAAAGGTCCACCGTCGCGTCGATCAGGTCCTGCTGGTTGACGAAACCGAGGTTGTTCTCGATCAGCTTGCCGATCGGCAAGTCGAACCCGATGGCAAACTCGAACGCCTGGCCGGCGGGCAGTGTCAGGCGGTTACCCATCGGCAGCGGGTTGATGTTCTCGCCGACGAGCAGCAAGTCCGCCCGCAGGTCGCCGGCCAGATCGCCGTCAATGCCGATCTCAAGCACTTCGAACTTGAGATCACGAAGCGCGTCGAACGCGAGGCTCGCATTGGCATCCTGTCCGGCCGCCGCGTCCACAGCGCCGCCCGTATAGGACAGGCGCCCGCCAGGCTCGTCGGCCTTGAGGCGCGCGTCCTTGATTTGCACACGGTTGTCCGTGAACACGATCGGGAATGAACCGCTGAGCGTGCCGGTTGCCACCGTGTCCGGCAATTTCAGGATCTCGACCAGCTGGGTGATACTGATCGCCTCTGCCGTGACGGCGACGGACTGATCCTTCAGGCCGCCTTCGAGCGCCCAGTCAAACGGCGCGATCGCCAGCTTGCCGCCTCCGAACGGGAACGTGACACTGTCTAGGTGAAGGATACCGTTTTCGCGCAGGTCGTAGACGATGCGGCCGTCCGTGAGCGGAATACCCGGATTGACACTGGCCAGCGTGAACACCTGGTTCGGCTCGGTCACAAGTCCCATCAGGTCCGCAAATTTGACCGTGCCGTTGATGCCAGTCACGCGGCCGAGGCGGGTCGTCTGGAAACCGAAATTCTGGATACGCACATCCGCGGTACCGGCGATCTTGCCGTCGTCGATCGTGAAGCGGGCATCGCCGGCGACGTTGCCGTTTGCATCCGTGAACAGGCCGGTCAACCGGTCCGAGATCATGTTCGGCTGCAAACCACCGTTCCGGAACACCAACGGTCGGAACGTGACCTTGGCCGTGCCGTCAAGCTTCAAGATGTCGAGATCCAAGGTCGCATCGGCCAGCCGCGTGCCAATGGACTTGAGATTCAACGGGCCGGTGATGCGCAGCCGGTTGTCGCCCACATTCCCGGAAAACTCCGCCGCGATTGGCCGGTAGATCGGGTCGGCATTGAGGTCGGTGATCAGTACACCTTTGCTGGATACTGCGCCTTCGACGCCGGACGCGGCGCTCGATCCATCGAACGTGAACGCACTGGCCGATACATTTGCCGGGATCATCGTGCCGCCAAAGACAGTGGCGCCGAGGCGCGCCGCGATCCGGGCCGGCCCCTTGCCGGTAGCCACATCGATACGCGGCCCCTTGCCGGCAATCGTCAGTGTACGGTCTCCGATCATCAGCGGCATGTCGAGGTTATCTGCGCTGACCGCAAGCGCGAAGCCCTTGGCCGCCGTCCAGTCGATTTCCGCGCCCGCAAGCGACAGGACGCCTTCGCCGGATTCCATTGAGAAGGGCAGTCTCAGGTTGCCCAACGAGGCCGAGCCGCCCGGCTCTGCAGCCTGGCGCATGAAGCGGCCATTGACGGGACAGACACTGAACTTCGCCGGCTCAACGTCTATCGCGCCGAGGACCAATCCCTGCGTGTCTACCGCAAGGCAGGGCGCGCCCGCCGCCTGTACGCGCCAGCCGGACGCGTCGCGCGCAGCGTCCAGTCCGCCCTTGAGGGTGGTGGGGGACAGAGTGACGCCGCCTGCCTCGCCGGCAAAGGACAGCTGTCCCGCGCCGGCAATGACCAGGTCGTCCGGGCGGCTCTCGAGCGTGATGGCATTCAGGTTGGCGCCCAGTATTCGTCCGGCGACGGACCAGTTGGAGAGACGGAGGGAGTTGGCGGCGAGACTGACGCCTTCGGGGCGAACGTCGAAGCGGCCGACATCCATGGACACGGACGGCGCCCCTCCGCCGGACAGCGCAACGCGGCCTTGCGCCGCGACACCTTTCCCGGAGACCGTGACCCACGTGCCGTTTTCAGCGGGCGAGACGGTCAGGTTCAGTCCTGACGCCGCGCCCAGAACGCCCTCGCCGATGGCGGACGCGGTGAAGGCTGTCCCGTCTGTGTTCAGGGCGACGCCCATCTCCGCATCGAATTTGGTCAGCGCCCGGTTGAGCGAAGCACGGAGAGCATCGGCATGGCCGGCGAGCACACCCGGCAGGCTGAAGGCCGCGCCGGTGCTCGCCCGAAGGTCATTGTCGAGCGCCGCTCCGCTGGCCGTCACCTTGCCTTCGAAACCCGCCTTGCCATCCGCGCTGCGTTGCATTTCGCCGGCAAGAGAAAGCGACGTCACCGAGCCTGCCGGACCGGTCACAATGCCGGTTGATGCAATGAAGGGCCCCGACACGTCCCCGGCGCGCCCGGCGAGTTCACCGTTGAACTGGGCGGCATTGAACGTGTAACCCGAAAGCGTCAGGCTGGCCGCCTCGCCCTGGAACACGGCGCCCGCGAGTTCGCTCAGTACACTGACAAGCGTCGCATTCGGCATGGCCGCAAAATCGGCCCGCCCGGTGGTGCGGATATCCGTGGCGCGCAAGTCGGGTGACGCAATCCGCGCGGCGCGCAGCGACCATTCGAAAGCGCCGGGATGGCCAGCGTCCTCATGGAATTCGGCGCGGGCCAGAAGGTCGAATTCATCGAGGCCGTAATCTTCGTGCGCGGCCTGGCTTATGGTGACGCCCAGCTCTGCATCGACCTCGCCGTCCACCGCGCGCACATCCAGCCGGCCCTCCCGCAGATCGGCGCGGGCGAGCGGGTTGGAAAGGACACCTGGATCAAGCTGCAGGGACAGCACCCCGTCGCGCGGCAAGGTGCCGGACACGTTCAGCGTGGCGCTCGCCTGGCCGGCGGGTGTGTCGAGCAGGATGCGCGCATCGCGGATGTCGATGGCCGGGATCGCGCCGCCCCCGCTGCCGGATGTGGCGAGGCGTTCGAGACCGCCGAAGCGCAAGCCTTCGGAATCTAATGTGCCATGAAGGGAAAGCCCGTTAACCGTAACGCCGGTGACTTCCGGCGTGAACAATCCGGTCCAGCGGATGTCGGCCCGGACCTGCGACGCCTCTGCGGGCACCGCGGCGCCAGAGGTGACCTTCACGGCCGATACGGTTAGCCCCGAGGTATCGAGTTCGGTGAAATTTGCGTCACACTGCAGGTCCCGTTCGGCGCACCAGGCCGCAAGCGCCTGTTCGGCCACGGGTTTGCGCAGGAACCAGAGAAGCAGCGAACCGCCCAGAAAAACAAAGAAGAATCCGCCCATGACGTACAAAAGGCGTGGTCCGCGGCGCCCCTGTGCAGGCTCCGCAGGCACGGCCTGTTCGGGGGCATCATCAGGGTTCACTGGTTCGTCCGGCTTGCTTCTTGCTTTTCCTACGACTTAAAGTCCTAACTTGGCATCTAACACTTCCGCCGCAAGTTCTTGAATCCTTAAGCGGAAAGCGAGACGATAGTGGGGCAAGCAGTGGGCGTGCCAGCCTTTTGGGCCGGGGGGCGTCAGAATGACAGGAAACGGATCCTTGCTTCCATACGAGACCGCCGAGACCCCTGAAGTCCCTGCACGCCCGAAATCCGGTCTGTCGCAGGGCATCAAGAGCCTGATCGTGCTCGGCATCCTCGGCAGCGCGTCTGCCATCGCGGGCATCTTCATGGCCGGGCACACGCCGGGCCCGCTCACCGAAACCGCCGATGCGGCCATTCCCGTGCCCCTTGCCGTCCGCCTCGTTACCGCCTGGGACGCAGTCGACGCGAAGCCGATGGAGCGGATCGAAGGCAAGCTGGAGCGCAACGAAACCCTCACCGGCCTGCTGACGCGCCTCGGCGCCGAGCCGCGCGACGCGGGCGCAGCCCTGCATACGTTGTCCGGCACCGACCTGATCGACAGCCGCCGTCTGCTGCCGGGCAAAACCCAGGCCGAAGCCTATTTCGAGGACGGCCAGCTGAAAGCTGTCTCGGTGCGTGCCGAGGCCGACCGCAGCCTCCTCATCACGCGCTCCGCCACCGACAGCTGGTCCGCGACGCCCCTCTACGCGAAACTCACACCCGGCCACCTGCGCGTCGAAGCCGAGATCGAAACCTCGATCTATTCCGCTGCACTTGAACTCGGCGCAGAGGACCAGCAGGTCGCCGACTTCGCCAACGCCTTCGCTTATGACATCGACTTCCAGCGCGAAATCTATCCGGGTGACCGGTTCGAGATTCTTTTCGAGACCGCCTATGACGAGCGCGGCAATCGCGTGCGCAACGGCGAAGTTCTTTACGCGGCACTGAACGGCAAGGCCCTGAAACGCGGCTTCTACCGCTTCGCGCCTTCCGATGACGGCGTCGCCGACTATTTCGACGAGAATGGCGAAAGCGCCACCAAGTTCCTGATGAAGACGCCGATCAACGGCGCGCGCATTTCGTCCAGTTTCGGCAAGCGCAAGCATCCGATCTCGGGCTACACCCGCCTGCACAAGGGCACGGACTTTGCCGCCCCGACCGGCACGCCGGTCTACGCCGCCGGCAACGGCACCGTTCAACGCGCGAGCCGCAATGGCGGCTATGGTAACTATATCCGTATCAAGCATACGCGTGGATACGAGACCGCCTACGCCCACCTCTCGAAGTACGCCAAGGGCATCAAGCCGGGCAAGAAGGTAATCCAGGGCGACGTGATCGGCTATGTCGGCTCGACCGGCGCGTCCACCGGACCGCATCTTCACTACGAAGTTTATGTCAACGGCGATCCGGTCAACGTCATGTCCCTGAAGCTGCCCAATGGCCGAAAGCTTGAGGAAGAGCCGGCGATGCTGGCCGAGTTCAAGGCTCACAAGGCCATGGTGGACGCCCTGCGCGTTGCCAACGGCGGGCCGATCGCCACGGCCTCGCTGGTGAATGCGTCCGCTCCTGCGGCGCAGTCTGATACAGCCCCGCCCCCGACGCCCTGATCCTGCGCTTGCAGCGCGAGTGTCCCCTGTAGTCTCGCCAGAAAGGGGAATCTGGCCCCGATCTTGCTCAGCCCGTGCTTGAAGGCCTTTTCTTCAGGAAACGAGGTTAATGCATGGCGCGTCCGAAGCCGCAGACACCCGCAACCGTGAGGCGGCTCGAGTCGCCTTACCGGTGGCTTGAGCGCTTCGGCGCCGTCGCCGTCCTAGCGGTCATGGCCGGACTGTTCCTGACGGTTCGCGCGGCGCCGGCCCCGGCAGCCACGCAAGGATTCGCCTCCACTGATTTCCGGATGGAAGCCCCTTCAGAGGCCACGTCCGCCCGCAACGGCCGCATCACGGCGAACGTCGCGACCGCCGATGCGCTCGAAGTGCTCGGCGCCTCCCAGATCGACGCCAGCGCCGCCGCGACCGCCCTGCGCGAAGCGGCGCCGACCCGCGGCGCGCGCCTGCGCCCCGGCTCCCCGTTCATCGCCTATTTCGACGATACCGGGCCGGACGACATGCCGGTCCTGACGGGTGTCAGCATACGGATCGATCCGAAGACGACGCTGGCGGCGACCCGCCGCGAGGACGGGACCTATTTCGCCAGTGTGCTCTCCGCCAAGACGTCCATCGCGCTGCACCGCATCTCCGGCGAAATCAGTACGACGCTGGCCGATGCCATCCATGATGAAGGCGGCACGCGCGCCCATGCGGACACGTTCGCCAGCCTCTTCCCGGAAGACAGCGTGCTTGCACAGGGCGGCCGAAAGGGTGAGCGGTTCGACATTGTCATCGAAATGATCGCTGACGAGCGCGGCAATTTCCTGGAAGCGGGTGATCTCCTCTTCGCCGCCTTCAATGGCGAGAAGACCGCCGGCAGCTGGTACCGCTACACCACGGAAGACACAGGCGTGCCGGAATTCTTCAACCGCAATGGCGCGGCCGGCGACGAGTTCCTCGTGCGCGACCCCGTGCGCGGCGGCGAGATCAGTTCCGGCTTCGGCAACCGCATCCATCCAATCACCGGCGATATGCTGCTGCATGCCGGTGTCGACTTCCGCGCCCCGACCGGCACACCGATCCGCGCCGCAGGCTCAGGTTTGATCACCGACATGAAGTATGGCGAAGGCTATGGCTGGTTCATCCGTATACAGCATGATCGCGGATTCGAGACCGTCTATGCTCACATGTCTGCCTTCGCCGAAGGCCTGACGCCCGGCCGCACCGTGATGCGGGGCGACACGATCGGCTATGTCGGCTCGACCGGCTCCAGCACCGGCGCGCACCTCCACTACGAAGTCCTGCGCAACGGCGCCTATGTGAACCCGATGACCCTGGAACTGCCCACGGGGCGCGACCTCAGCCGCAATGCCAGCGCCTTCAACGCCTTCAAGATCCAGCGCGACGTGATCGACAAGCTGCGCGGCGCAGATCCGGTGGGGCCCGCTACCGGCACGACGCAGACAGCGGACCTGAAAGCCACCCGGCCGGGCTCGCGCTAAACCTTAGTTCAACGCCGAGCGGCCCTTGGCGAAGTTGTTCGGCACACCGTTGATCGACAACGCGTCGCCTTCGACATCTACGAGAATGGTCTCGCCGTCGAGGATGCGGCCCTCCAGCAGCAGGCGCGCGAGCGGGTCCTGCAGCTCCTTCTGGATCACGCGCTTCAACGGGCGCGCGCCATACACGGGATCGTAGCCGCGCGCCGCCAGCCAGTTGCGGGCCGCGAGGCTGAGGTCCAGCTTCATCTTCCGTTCGCGGAGCAAGCCTTCGAGCCGGCCCATCTGGATGTCCACGATATGGTCGATCTCGCCGCGGCCGAGCCGCTTGAAGAAGACGATCTCGTCGATCCGGTTGATGAACTCGGGCCGGAAATGCCGGCGGATCGCATTCATCACCTGCTCGCGGGCGTGTTCGGACACTTCGCCCTCTTCCCCGCTCGCCAGCGCGTCGGCGCCGAGGTTCGAGGTCATAATAATGATCGTGTTCTTGAAGTCCACGGTCCGACCCTGGCCATCGGTCAGGCGGCCATCGTCGAGCACTTGCAGCAGCGTGTTGAAGAGGTCCGGGTGCGCCTTCTCGACTTCGTCGAACAGCACGACCTGATACGGCCGCCGGCGGACGGCTTCTGTCAGCGCGCCGCCTTCGTCATAGCCGACATAACCCGGAGGCGCGCCGATCAGGCGGGCGACAGAATGTTTCTCGGAATACTCCGACATGTCGAGCCGCAGCACCGCCGTCTCGTCATCGAACATGAAACCGGCGAGCGCCTTGGTCAGCTCCGTCTTGCCGACACCCGTCGGGCCGACGAAGAGGAACGAGCCGATCGGCCGGTTCGGATCCTGCAGGCCCGCGCGCGCGCGGCGAACTGCGTTCGAGACCGCCAGCAGCGCATCCTCCTGGCCGACCACACGGCCGCGCAGCGTATCTTCCATGCGCAGCAGCTTCTCGCGCTCGCCTTCCATCATCTTGTCGACCGGGATGCCGGTCCACTTGGAGACGACGCCGGCGATATGCTCTGGACGGACGACTTCCGAAACCAGCCCGCCATCGGCGTCGCCCTTGGCTTCGACTTCGGCAATCAGTTTCTCGAGCGCGGGAATGGTCGAAAACTTGAGCTCTGAGGCTTTCGCCAGATCGCCCTGGCGCTGCGCTTCGGCCATGTCGGAATAAGCCCGGTCGAGCTTTTCCTTCGCCGACGCCGCGCCTTTCAGCTTGTCCTTCTCGGCGCCCCAGGCGGTGGCCAGTTCGCGCGAGCGCGTATCGAGCCCGGCAATCTCGCCCTCGATGGTGTGCAACCGGTCCTTGGACGCGGTATCCTTTTCCTTCTTCAGCGCTTCGGCTTCGATCCGCAGCTGCATCAGGCGCCGGTCGATTTCGTCGAGTTCTTCCGGCTTCGAATCCACCTGCATTCGCAGGCGCGCCGCCGCTTCGTCCATCAGGTCGATGGCCTTGTCGGGCAGGAAACGGTCGGTGATGTAGCGGTTCGACAGCGTCGCTGCCGAGACAATTGCGGCGTCGGAGATGCGCACGCCATGGTGCGCCTCATAGCGGCCCTTCAGCCCACGGAGGATCGAGATTGTGTCTTCTACGGTCGGCTCGTCCACGAGCACCGCCATGAAGCGGCGGGCGAGCGCCGGGTCACTTTCGACATGCTTGCGATATTCGTCCAGCGTCGTGGCGCCAATACAATGCAGCTCGCCGCGGGCCAGCGCAGGCTTCAAGAGGTTCGAGGCATCCATCGCGCCTTCGGATTTCCCGGCGCCGACAAGGGTGTGCATCTCGTCGATGAACAGGATCACGCCGCCTTCGGCCTGCGTCACTTCGGTGAGCACGGCCTTCAGCCGTTCCTCGAACTCACCGCGGAATTTCGCGCCTGCAATCAGCGCGCCCATGTCGAGGGCGAGCAGGCGTTTGCCTTTCAGGCTTTCCGGCACGTCGCCATTGACGATGCGCAGCGCGAGGCCTTCGGCAATCGCCGTCTTGCCGACACCGGGCTCACCGATCAGCACGGGGTTGTTCTTGGAACGGCGCGAGAGAACCTGGATCGCACGGCGGATTTCCTCGTCGCGCCCGATCACCGGATCAAGCTTGCCTTCGCGCGCATCCTTGGTCAGGTCGCGCGCGTATTTCTTCAGCGCCTCATAACCTTCCTCGGCATTCTGGCTGTCAGCCGTGCGGCCCTGGCGCAGCTGGGCGATCGCGCTCTCAAGTCCCTTCGCCGTGACGCCTGCCGCCTTCAAGGCGTCCGCCGCCGGATCGCCTGCGAGCCCGGCAATTGCCAGCAGCAAGCGCTCCACCGTCACGAACGCGTCGCCCGCCTTCTTGGCGCCGGCTTCCGCCTCCTGGAAAAGTTTGGCGCCCGATTGTTCGAGCCGCAGACCGCCTGCCCCGGCGCCGGAAACCTTCGGCTGTTTGGCGAGCACCGCATCGACGCCTTGCACCGCCAGCTCCGGCCGCCCGCCGCTCGCGCGGATCAGGTTCACGGCCAGCTGGTCGCGGTCGTCAAACAGCGCCTTGAGGATATGGGAAGGCGTCAGCACCTGGTGTCCGCCGGCAAGGGCCTGCGTCTGGGCGCTCTGGATCAGGCTGCGCGCACGTTCTGTATACTGTTCGATATTCATGGTTTTGCATCCCCTGTGAAAGGCAGATTGAAGGGTCCTGTCCGGCCCCGCTCAGCGGCGGCCAGTCTGTTGAGGGGAATTTGGGAAGGCTGCCCGCCCGGCGCAAGCATCTGCCCGCAAATGAAACGCCCCGCCGATGAGGGCGGGGCGCTGGCATCTGGTCGCAGGGTTTATACCTAGTGGCGCATTTCAGTCCCGGCGCCAGATGAATTCGCGGTCACGCTGCTCCCCGACTTCAAACAGGTACTCGCCCACGTGTCGGAAGCCATGGCGGGCATAAAGCCTCTGGGCACCCGTGTTGCCGGAAAAGACACTCAGGAACAGAGCCGGACGCCCGCGTTCCTCGACGCGTTCCAGAACGGTGTTCAAGAGAGCGCTCCCCCGTCCGCCGCCCTGTGCATGGGCGAGCAGGTAGATCCGGGATAGTTCCAGCGCGCCGGGCGGCATGGTATCGACCGGAAGGTGACAGGGCCGGAGCATCGCGTAACCGACTGCGACCGCGGCCTCGTCCTCAAGTATCCAGAGATCAACCGCCGGATCGCTGAGCCAGTCTCGGTACAGGTCCGGCGAATGGCTGGCGTCGAGAAAACTCGACAAATCCTCGGCAGAATAGAGCGCCCCGAACGTCTGCGAAAACGTCTCCCGGCCAAGCTCTGTCAACTGATCAAGATCGCCGCGATGGGCGGCCCGGATCATCAACGCACTAGTCCGTCGTCTCTGGCGCGGGGGCGCCTTCTTCCGGCGCCGGTTTGCGGCGGCCGCGGGACAGAGTTTTCATCACGCCGTCGGTCTCGGAAACCACTTCGGCCACCGGTTCACGCGGCGGACGTGGTTCGCGGGGCTCACGCGGCTCGCGCGGGGCGCGCTCCTCGCGGGGCGGGCGATCTTCGCTGGCGGCGCCGTCTTCGCGCGGGCGGTAAGGCTTACGCGGACGACGGTTCTTGTCACCGCCCTGACGGTCACCGCGGGCCTCTGCCGGCGCGGCTTCACTCGAATCAGTCACTTCGTCCCGGTCATCGTCGCGGTCGATGACACGCAGCGAATCGGATTCTTCCTCGTCATTGCGGCGGGCGCTCATCGGCGTCACGACTTCCGCTTCGCCCTGATCGTCATAACCCTGGTTCTGGTCTTCGTTGCTGCCGCCGCGCGGATCGCGGTCATTGTTGCCACGCGGGTCACGGTCGTCGCGCGGGCCATTGCCGTTTCCGTTTCCGTTGCCGTTACCATTCCCGTTATTGTTGCGGTTCTGTTGCGGCTGGCCGCCCTGCTGCTGGTTGCGGGCGTCCGTCTGCTTGGCAACGATGCGTTGATAATGTTCCGCATACTGGAAATAGGCCTCGGACAGGACCCGGTCGCCGCTGGTGTGGGCGTCGCGCGCATATTGCTGGTACTTCTCGAGCACCTGCTGGGCCGAACCGCGGATCTTCACATCCGGGCCGACACTTTCAAAGTGACGGTTCGGATTGTTGAAGGCGTTCTGTTGATTTCCGCCTGGGCGCCTGTTGCGACCGCGTGAGCGTTTCATGAATGGTCTTGTCCTGTGTTCGTAAACCAGCGGTCACCGGCAAGCCAAGTTTTCGAATGGTCATCTTGCTTGCAGGCGGGATTGGGGAGGGACTTATCCGTTTCCACCGAACCCGAACGAAGGCAGCGTTAATTATCTGCCTCTCCGGCAGACTGCCCCTCGCCCGTAAGGTTCTACTGTGGAACGCGCCCGGCGCCAAGCGGAAAATCAGTTGGCCCGGCCGGGCGCCAGCCCCCACACGCAGCGATCATTTCCCCCAAGATCAAGGCGGTGTCCCATTTCGGTAAACCTCGCCTCCGCCAGAAGGGCGTGCACGGCAGCGCGCTGGTCATGCCCGATTTCGAGCACAAGCGGCACGCGCCGTTTCAGGTAGGTCCCGCCGAGGCGGATGATTTCCCGGTAGGCTGCGAGCCCGTCCGCGCCGCCATCGAGGGCGGCGGCCGGGTCGAAATCCTTCACCTCCGGCTCCAGCGATTCGATCACCTGCGTCGGGATGTAGGGCGGGTTGGAGATGATCAGGTCGGCGGTCTTCCAGCCGGTCCAGTCACTCCACCTTCCCTCGAACACAGAAGCGCGCGCTTCCAGACCGCAGAGCGCGAAGTTCTCCCGGGCAAGCGAAGCAGCCGCGGGATCGGCTTCCACCCCCGTCCCGTCTGCGTCCGGCAGGTTGGCGAGCAAGGCCGCGAGCAGGCAGCCCGACCCCGTCCCCAGATCGGCAATCTCCAGCCTGCCCTTTTCCGGCACCAGCGCCAGCGCCACCTCGACCGCGCACTCGCTGTCCGGCCGCGGGATCAAAGCGCGCGCATCGGTCTTCAGCTCCAGTCCGTAGAATCCCGTCCAGCCGAGAATATGCTGCAACGGCTCGCGCGCTTCGCGGCGCACGACGGACGCTTCAAACCGCGCCCGCACTTCGTCTGGCACAACCGCATGCGCGGCGGTGATCAGCGCAGCGCGTGTATCGCCGAAGGCCTCGATCATCAGGAGTTGCGCATCATGGCGCGGGTTGTCGATACCGGCGGCCCGCAGGCGTTCTGCGGCGGCCCGGATCATCTGTTCGAAATTCAGGACGCTCAGGCGCCTTCCTCCATCGCGGCCAGCTTGCGCGCCTGATCTTCCGTGATCAGAGCTTCCACGACATCGTTGAGCTTGTCGCCGGTCACGATCCGGTCGAGCGAATAGAGCGTCAGGCCGATCCGGTGATCGGTCAGACGGTTTTCCGGATAGTTGTAGGTGCGAACTTTCTGGCTGCGGTCACCCGAGCCGATCTGGCTGGAACGCGCTTCCGAGCGCGCCGCATCCTTCTCGGCGCGCTCGCGCTCGTAGAGGCGGATCTTCAGCTGGTCCATCGCCTTCTCGCGGTTGACGTGCTGGGACTTCTCCGAACTCGTGACCATGATGCCGGTCGGCAAGTGGGTGATGCGGACCGCAGAGTCGGTCGTGTTGACGTGCTGGCCGCCGGCGCCGGACGAGCGCATCGTGTCGATGCGGATGTCTTCGGCCTTCACCTCGATCTCGATATTCTCCGGCGCAGGCAAAACCGCCACCGTCGCCGCCGAGGTATGGATGCGGCCCTGCGTTTCCGTGGCCGGCACGCGCTGCACCCGGTGCACGCCGCTTTCCCATTTCATCCGCCCGAACACGCCGTCACCCGACACGTTGGCGATGATCTCCTTGTAGCCGCCCGCCTCGCCTTCCGAGGCGTCGACGATCTCGACCTTCCAGCCATTGATCTGCGCATAGCGCATGTACATCCGCCACAGGTCGCCGGCGAACAGTGCCGCCTCGTCGCCGCCGGTGCCGGCCCGCAACTCCAGTACGATGTCGGCCTTGTCATCGACATCCTTGGGCAGCAGCAGGATCTGCATTTCCTGTTCAAGCGTTGGCAGGATGTCCTTGATCTCTTGAATCTCCATCCGGGCGAGTTCCGCCATTTCGGAGTCGCCGGCGGATTCCAGCGCCTGGGCATCGGCCAGCCCGCGCCGGGCGGTCAGCACCTGGCGCGCCTTCTCCACGACGGGGCGGAGCTCGGAATGCTCCTTGGACAGGGCAATGATTTCCTTGGAATCGGAGGTCGCGCCCATGCGGGCCTCGACCTCCTCGAACCGGTCGATCACCTGCTGGAGACGTGTAATTGAAAGGGAGGACATGGCCGCCCTTTAATCCGGTTTCACGCCGCTTGGAAGCCTCGAGCCCGCAGTTAGCCTGCGAAGACCCGGAGCGCTTCCTTGCCGGCCAGCACGAACAGGCAGACTGAGCTCAGAAGGAATGTCAGGAACCGCAGCGGAATGATCCCGAGGAGGACCTGGACGAAGGAATGCACGACCCGCAGCCCGACATACGCCCAGGCAACCATCAGCGAGACGGGATCGGCCCCGCCCGTTATCGCGATGAAGAACATCAGGGCGTAAAAGATGACCGGCTGTTCGTGCAGGTGATTGTAATTGTCGGCTGCCGCCCGCACCGGCCCGGGAAGGACCGAAAGGTCCAGGTCCGGGTGCGCGCCCTTCATCTCGATCTTGGCCTTCTGCATGGCCGGGATCCGGGTCGCATACATCCAGAACCACATCACGCAGGTCCAGATCACCAGCGCCAGCACCGGTTTAAGGAATTCGGTCATCTCCATGAAACTGCCTCCCAACAGCTTGTCCGGCGGTAGTTCTAGGGGGCGCCGTCTGCTGTTGGCAACTCGATTGCGGACGACAGAGCCTCAGGCATCGGGCGCGCCTTCAGGAACGAGATGAAGGCCGGGATGTCATCGTCCACGATGCTGTGCCCGCCGGCCCGTAGCCACCATACGATGCCGTCCGTCGGGTCAAATGAACGCATGCCGTCGTCGTTCAGTCCTGGCTTGCCGTAGGCTTCCCACATCGCGCTCGCGGCCTGCGCCGCGCGGTAGCTGGAGTTCGGATCCGACCAGACGTCCCGCCGCGCATTGCCGAGGAACAGCCGCCGCGGCGCGATCAGCGCCAGCACGAGATGCTGGTCGAACGGCAGCAGGCTTGGATCATCGCCATACTTCTGCGCGCCCGGCGCCAGCCAATGTGGATAGGTCTCTGCCATCCGCTCCAGGCGCTCGCCCGTTGGCGAACGCGACAGCGAGGCCCCAGCAAAGCCGGACTGGTGCGCAATCACCGCTTCGATACGCGGGTCCCAGATCGTCGCGAGCAAGGCCGCCTTGCCATGGCGCGAATGCCCCATCACGGAGGTATGGTTCGTGGCCACGCGCGGATCATCTTCGAGCACATCCATCGCCGCCGAGAAGGCGTAGGCCCAGGCCATCAGGGTGCTCGTCGGGTTCACGTCCGCGTCAAGCTCGGCCATGGCTTTCGGCGCAAGCTGCGTGCTGTCCGGGATGAAATCCCCGGCATGAAAGCTCGCATAAACAAAGCCGGAATCAAAATAGAGGCCCACCGGCGCCTCGGCGATGTATTCGCCGAAAAGCTGCGTGACGATGAAGCTTGCCATCGGCCCGAAATCCCGCGCCGTACACGGATCACCGTCCTCGCTCATGACGGCCTCACCCGGAAAGGTCGCGCAGTTCGAACTGAACGTCTGGCTCAGCACCAGCGGATTGGCGAGCGCTGCCGCCGGGAAGGCCGCCACCAGCTGGAAGGTACGCGCGCCGTCGCCCCGGCCGATCGTGATGTCGATCTCCTCAAGCGTGCCCCGTCCGTCCAGGTAGTCCGGATTGATGATCCGCCAGTCGCCCACCGAGACCGGCAGACCCTGAGGCCAGGGACCATACAACGTATCCTCCAGCATCTGCATCGCCTCGGCCCGGCCTTCGGTCGTCATCAGCCGGTCGATGTCGAGCGCCGGCACGGCGGCCGGCTTGTTGGCGGTGTCGAGGCTCGCATAGTTGAGCCCCAGCATCGTGCAGCTGGACGCCACGAGCAGGGTGAGGCCCGCCAGCAGGGTGAGGCCGATCCATCGCAAAATCCGGAAAAACATGACGCCCCTCAAATCCCCTCGTTACGCGGCCAGAACGCGGCCAGTGCTAGCCGTTTCCGCCCGACCCGGACAGTCTTCGCACCTGCAGCTTGCATCCCGTTGCGGTCACGATAGCGTGTTCGCATGAAGATTGTCAGTGCCCTCGTCGGTCTCTTTCTGGGCGCCCTGCTGGGCCTCGGCACCGCGCTGGCCGCCGCCGGTATCGTCGGCCCCGGCGCACGGTTCGGCGGGGCGGTGGATGTCAGCGGCTGGACCAGCGACTGGACCATCGGCTCCGAGGCCGCCAATCCGTGGACCCGCGCCCGCGTCGCCCGGCACGGTCTGCTCGCCCTCACCAAGGACGAGGCGGTCTATTTCACCCGCAACACCGACGACGCCGGGGACCGCCTGGCCGAAAGCTGCGACTACCGCGTCCGCGGCGCGGCAATGCCCGCGCAATGGTGGTCGATCACGCTGTACAATTCGGAAAGCTACCTGCCCGACAATACCGACAACGCCCTGTCCTATGACCTGACCGATGCCGCCTCGGCGGGCGACCCGGCCGACTGGTTCTTTGACGTGTCGGCGAGCCCTTCGGAGTCCGGATCGGGCTGGGTGTCCAGCCGCGCCGGCGGAAGTTTCGACCTGACGCTGCGCCTCTACAAGCCGGACGCTGACTTCATCGCCGATCCGGAACGGGTCCTCCAGGCGCCCTCCATCGAAAAGCTCGGCTGCAGGGAGGCCAACTGATGCGCCTGCCCGCCATCGGCCTTTCCGCCTTCGTCATCGGCCTCGTCGCCGCGCACTTCGTCGTGCTGAACGCGCTGCCGGATTACATCATGTCGAAAGCCCGGGAGCGCATGACCGGCTCCGGGATATCGGTCCACACCTGGCAGATGAGCCCGCGCGTGACCCCTGAAACCCAGACCATCGTGCGCCCTTCGCCGGATCTCGCCTACGCCATCTGCGTGATCGATGTCTCCGGCGGCCCGATCACGCTCTCCGTGCCGACCTGGCCGGAATATGGCTCGCTCTCGATCTTTGATGCGTCCACGGACAATGTCTATGCCGGCTCGCTCGACGCCCGCCTGCTGGACGCGCCAGGCGCCCGGATGATCATTGTCGCTCTGGAGGGACAGGCTGTGGAAGCGGCCGAAGGCGTGGATGTGGTCACCGTGAAGAAGCCGGAGGCGCTCGCCCTCATCCGCCGCCTTGCGCCGTCTCAGGGTCTCTATGATGCGGCGGCTGCGCTGGTGCCGGTCAGCACCTGTGGGCCTACCTGACCACCCTTACTCCGCCGGAACCGTCTCCGCCTCGCGCTCGGCCTTCAGCTTCGCGGCCCGGTCCTCGACCAGCTTGACGATATGCTCCACCATGTCGGCGGTCGACACATTGTGGTCGGCCCGTCCGTTCACGAACATCTTGCCGCTGTCCTTGCCGCCGCCGGTAAAGCCGAGATCGGTCATTGCCGCCTCGCCCGGCCCGTTGACCACACAGCCGATGATCGACAGCGAAATCGGCTCGGAAATATGCGCGAGGCGCTTCTCCAGTGTCTCCACGGTGCGGATCACGTCGAAGCCCTGCCGCGCGCAGCTCGGGCACGCGATGATGTTGACGCCGCGGGTGCGCAGACCCAGCGACTTCAGCATCTCGAAGCCGACTTTCACTTCCTCTTCCGGCTCGGCCGAAAGCGAAACGCGGATCGTGTCGCCAATCCCCGCCCAGAGCAGCGATCCCATGCCGATGGAGGATTTGACCGTACCGGTACGAAGTCCGCCGGCTTCCGTAATGCCGAGATGCAGCGGCGCGTCGGTCGCTTCCGACAGCAGCTGGTAGGCCGCCACGGTCAGGAACATGTCCGAGGCCTTCACCGAGATCTTGTATTCGTGGAAGCCGAGGTCATCGAGAATGCGGGCGTGGTCCAGCGCGGATTCCACCATCGCGTCCGGGCACGGCTCGCCATACTTTTCCAGCAGATGCCGCTCGAGACTGCCGCCATTCACGCCGATCCGGATCGAGCAGCCATTCGCCCGCGCCGCCGCGACCACTTCCTTCACCCGCGCCTGCGAGCCGATATTGCCGGGATTGATCCGCAGGCAGGCCGCGCCGGCGTCAGCCGCTTCGATCCCGCGCTTGTAGTGGAAATGGATGTCCGCCACGAGCGGCACCGGGCTCGCCTTGACGATCTGGTGCATCGCCTTGGTCGACTCTTCGGTCGGGCACGAGACGCGCACGATATCCGCGCCGGCCTCGGCGCAGCGGATGATCTGGTCAATCGTCGCGCCTGCGTCTTCGGTGGGCGTATTGGTCATCGACTGGACGGCGATCGGCGCATCGCCCCCGACCAGCACGTTGCCGACACGGATCTGGCGGGACTTCCGGCGCTCGATATTGCGCCAGGGGCGGATCGGATTGTGACTCATCGGGCTATCCAGCGCCTTTCGGGCTTCCTGTCAGCTCACATGTGGCGCCGGGCAGGCCTGAGGTAAAGGGCCTAACGTGTGGCGTTGCCGCTCGCAGCCGCGGTCGCCGCCTCTGCGTCCGCCACCATCTGGGCGGAGACTTCAGCGGCGCGGACCAGCTGGTCGTCCACGTTGATCGAGAACACCTGGGCGCCTTCGGGTCCGAGCGGCCCTATCACGAGGTCGCCGGCGCGCCATTCAAAGGCGCCGCCATTGCGGGCCGACACGGTCCATCCGGCGTTCAGGCGGGGGAAATAGTTCTCGCCCGCAGCCATCGTGCGGCTGAGGAAGATCGTGCCATCGGCGCCGCGCACTTCCAGCCAGGCCTGGCGGACAGCAACGATTTCGAGCGGCAGGTCCGCCGGAACGGTGGTGGTGGTCGCGTTCTCGGCAAACAGGCTGTCGCGGGCGCCGCTGACGGCAACCACCGTCGGCGAGACCACTTCTTCAGGACCCCGGTTCATCAGCACGGCCGCGGTGACACCGCCCGCAATGAAGAGCAGGAGCGCGCCCACACCCGCGAGGATAATGGGCAGGCCGGTGCCGGTTTTCGTGATCTTGCCCAGTTTCGGAACCGGCGCCGAGGTTTTCACCTCTTCGACCGCGCCGCACTCGCGCGTATAGCGCTGCACGACATCCTGCTCCGGCAGGCCGAGATATTTCGAATAGGCGATCAGGTAGGGGACCAAATAGCCCTTCGCGATGGTCTGCAGTTCCATCCGCTCGATGGCCATCAGGAAGTTCTCGCGGATCAGCGACGACCGCGATATCTCGCCCAGGTTCAGGTCCAGCGCTTCGCGAACGCGGCGCAGCACCTGGCCCATGCGGAGCTCTTCGCCCTCATACTGGCCGGTGCGGAAAATCTCGTCGGCGCGCAGGCGGCGACCGTGTGCGTCCAGCTGCCGGGCCGCTTCATGCGAGATCGGCATTACATTTGAACGGTTCGTTCCGTTATCGTCCACCCGCCCTGTTTCCTCGGGTTTGTCGTTTGCCGGCTCAGGCGATACGTTCTGTGCCATTGTCTACCAGTCTCACTGACCACGGTTGCCACCAAATGAAATCGGGGCAAGAACCGGTCCATAGTCTAGGTAAGGCCGAGTTCTCGCCGCCGCAACACGCTTCAACTGTCAGCTGTGTCAATCCCATGTTCCGCCGCGAGTGCTAACACTTGGTTACGGAACGATCCGTTCGGTTTGTCCATCCGTTCGAAAAGCCCCGCCCGGAAGGCGTTCAGGTCCACCCCGCGCAGCGCCTGCTTGACCGGGCCGATGGCCGAGGCCGCCATCGACAGGCTGGTATACCCAAGCGCCGCAAAGCACAGCGCCACGGGCGGTGACGCGGTGGCTTCCCCGCAGACCGAGAGGCGTATGTTGCCGGCCTTGCAGGTATCGGCGACCATCTTGAGGTAGCGCAGCGCGGCCGGGTCCACGAGGTCGTAGCGTTCGCTGACCGACGGGGTCATCCGGTCAGCCGCAAAGAAGAACTGCAAAAGGTCGTTGGTCCCGACCGACAGGAAATCGACCTCCCCTGCCAGGTCCTGCATCGAGAAGCCCAGCGCCGGAGTCTCCAGCATCACGCCGACTTCCAGCTTCGAGGGCTGTTTCCCCGTCTGCCGGGCGCTCCAGGCGATCTCTTCCAGCAGCAGGGCCTTAGCCGCGTGATACTCCGACGGGACCGTCACCATGGGGAACATCACTGTCAGCGGGCCATCCCCGGCCGCGCGGACCAGCGCCCTGAGCTGGCGCCGGAACAGGCCCTTGTGATCGAGCGCAAAGCGGATCGACCGCCAGCCGAGGGCCGGGTTCTCTTCCCGCTGGAGGTTCAGCGCCGGCAGCACCTTGTCACCGCCGAGGTCGAGCGTACGGAACACGACCGGCCGTCCCGCCGCCCGCTCCAGCACCCGCTGGTACAGCGTGATCTGGTCATCGAGCCGCGGCAGCGTCTCTGACACGAGGAACTGGAACTCGGTGCGAAACAGGCCGACGCCGTCGGCGCCTGCCTGGTCGAGCATGTCGAGATCGAGGTCGAGGCCGGCGTTCAGCATCAGCGAGATGTGCGTGCCATCCAGCGTCTGCGCCGGCAGGCCTTTCAGCGCGGCATACCGCGCCTGCCGCTCCGATCGCAGCCCGACCCGGGCCTTGTACGCATCGTACACCACATCGTCCGGGCGCACGTGCACCGTGCCTTCCTCGGCATCGACGATGATATAGTCGCCCTGCTCGATCCGCGTGGTCAGGTTCTCGATGCCGCCAATCGCCGGGATGCCGAGCGCGCGCGCCACGATGGCGGCGTGCGACGAGGCCGCTGCCTCCTCCATCAGCAGGCCGCGCAGTCCTGACTTGGCATATTCCAGCAGCTCTGCCGGTCCGAGGCGCCGGGCGACGAGGACGCTGCGGTCGCCCTTGATCTTTGGCTTGCCCTCTTCCCCGCCGAGCACCCGCAGCAGGCGGTTGTCGAGGTCTTCGAGGTCATGCAGCCGTTCGCGCAGGTAGGGATCGCGCGCGCTCATCAGCCGCGCGCGGTGTTCGCGCCGGGCCCGGTCGACCGAGGCCTCCGCCGACAGGCCAGACCGGATGCCCTCATGCAGCTTCTCGGCCCAGGACGGATCCTCCGCCAGCAGCCGGTAGGCTTCCATCACGTCGCGCGGATCGCCGCCCAGCGCCGCGCCGTCGATCAGCATCATCCGGTCGATCGAAGCGCGCAGGCCGATCAGGCCTTCGTTGAGGCGCTCGGACTCGGCGGTCATGTCGGTCGCAAAGAACTTCGCCGCCGGGACGACCGGATCGTGCAGCACGGCCCGGCCGAAGCCGAGGCCTTCGCAGAAGATGCGGCCCTTGAGATTGCCGCCGCCCGGTCCGCGCACCTTGCGCTCTGGCGCCTGCTGCGCCGCCGGGGTCGTCTCGAGCGTATGGACGATTTCCGCCAGCACCATTGAGATGGTTTGCAGCGTGTCGATTTCTTCTTCGCCGTAGGCGCGCTCCGTACGGTTCTGGACGACCAGCACGCCGGTCACCCCGCCGGTGCGCAGGATCGGTACGCCGAGGAAGGCGTGGAAGGGGTCCTCCCCCGTCTCCGGCCGGTAGGAGAAGGCCGGATGGCGCGGGGCATCCTCGATGGCAATCGGCTCGGCCGTGCGCGCCACGAACCCGACGAGGCCTTCATGCGCGGCAAGGCGTGTCTTGTTGACGGCTTCCGGCTTGAGGCCTTCGGTGGCGATCAGCAGCAGCGCGCCGTCGGTCTCGCGCACATAAATGGAGCAGACATCCGCCACCATCGTCGACGCGATCAGCCGCACGACATGGTCGAGCCGGGAGCGTGTGTCGCCATCCTCCGCCATCACCTGGCGGAGGTTGTTCATGAGCACACGGGTGGCCGGTATGTTGTAGGGCATGCTCTCCCGTTCGGGATGGCGGATTATTCTGAGTCTAGACCGAAAGCAGTATGAAGGGCGCGAACGGCCAGTTCGGTATAGGGCGCGGCGATCAGCACGGATATCTTGATCTCGGAGGTGGAGATGACATCGATGTTGATGCTCTTTTCCGAGAGGGCCGTGAACATTTTCTCGGCAACCCCAGTATGGCTCTTCATGCCGACACCGATGATCGAGATCTTGGACACGTCGCGGACCACTTCCAGCCGCTCATAGCCGACATCGTCCTTCAGCTTCTCAAGCGTCTCGCGGGCGAAGGGGCTGTCGCGCTCGGTACAGGTGAACACCAGGTTCGCCTTGGACGCTTCGCGTGAGCTTGCCTGCACGATCATGTCGACGTTCACCCCGGCCTTCGCCAGCGCCGAGAAGATCTTCGCCGACGATCCCGGACGGTCCGGCACGCCATACAGCGTGACCTTGGCTTCATCCCGCGAATAAGCGACGCCGCTGACAACCTGCTTTTCCACGATCTCTTCCTCTGCACAGACTAGCGTTCCGGGGGTTTCCTCGCCGGGCTTCACGAAGCTCGACAGGACGCGCACCGGCACATTGTGGTTCATCGCCAGCTCGACCGAGCGCGTCTGTAGCACCTTGGCGCCGAGCGAGGCCATCTCGAGCATCTCTTCATACGAAATCTTGTCGAGGCGGCGCGCCTTCGGCACCATCCTCGGATCGGTCGTGTAGACGCCGTCGACATCCGTATAGATGTCGCACACCTTGGCGCCGAGCGCTGCGGCCACGGCGACCGCGCTCGTGTCCGAGCCACCCCGGCCAAGCGTCGTCACCCGGAAATCATCGGTCACGCCCTGGAAACCTGCGACCACGGCGATCTCGCCGGAATCGATCGAGTCCGGCAAGGCGGAGTCGTCAAACCCCATGATCCGTGCCCGGCCATGGCTGTTGTCGGTCTTCAGCCGTAGCTGCCAGCCAAGCCAGGAGCGCGCCTTCAGGCCCTTGCGGCGCAGCGCCAGCGCCAGCAGGCCGGCAGTGACCTGCTCGCCCGAGGCGACCACCACGTCATACTCGTCGTCATAGAGGTGGCGCGGCAGGTCCTTGCCGGCGGCCCCGTCGGCCAGGGCGACCAGCTTGTTGGTCTCGCCCGACATGGCCGAGACGATGACTGCCATATGCTCGCCCTTGGCCGCGCGCGCGGCCACGATGTTGGCAACGTTGGCAATCCGGTCCAGATCGCCGACCGATGTGCCGCCGAATTTCAGTACTGTGCGCGCCATTTCGCCCCAACCGGCTATCTGCCCCGCTAGGGGCGTCCTATATCGGCCCCTCTAGGGTAAACTGCGGCGCGGATCAAACAGGATTGCTAAACAATGGCAAAAACGATTGAGGCCTCTCTCGAGACGCCGGTAACGCCGAGCATTGATGCGGCCGAGGTCGCCAAATTCTCGGCCATGGCGGCAGACTGGTGGAATCCGAACGGCAAGTTCAAGCCGCTGCACCGCTTCAACCCCGTGCGCCTCAAGTTCATCCGCGAGACGGCGGAGACCCATTTTTCGATTTCCAAGGGCGCCCTGAAGCCGCTGGAGGGCCTGCGCCTGCTGGATATCGGCTGCGGAGGCGGGCTCGTTTGCGAGCCGATGGCGCGGCTCGGCGCCTCGGTGACCGGGGTGGATGCCTCGGAGGCCAATATCAAGACCGCGCTGACCCACGCGACCGAACAGGGCCTGAAGATCGACTACCGCGCCGGGACGGCCGAGGGCCTGCTGGCCGCCGGCGAGCCGCTGTTCGACATCGTCCTTAACCTAGAAGTCGTCGAGCATGTCGCAGACCCTGCGCAGTTCCTCGCCGATACCGCGCGCCTCGTTCGCCCCGGCGGACTGATGATCGTCGCGACCCTCAACCGCACCGCCAAGGCGCTCGCGACAGCCGTGATCGGCGCCGAGTACGTGCTCGGTTGGCTGCCACGCGGGACACATGACTGGTCGAAGTTCGTGACGCCGGAAGAAGTCGAAACGGCACTGACCGGCGCCGGCATGAAACCGGAGGCGCCAATTGGCGTCAGCTTCTATCCGCTGTCCGGCCAGTGGAAGCTGACCGGGGATGCATCGGTGAACTACATGATCGTCGCACGGCGTCCGGCGCCATGACCGGGCTGCCCTCCCCCGAGGACGTGCTGACCTTCTGGATCGGCGAGGCGGCGAATTCGCCGGCCGAACTGAAGCTGAAGAACAAGATGTGGTTCAAGGGCGGCGAGGCGCTGGACGTCGAGATTGCCGCGCGATTCCAGCCGCTGCTGGAGACTTTGTCCGCCGGACCGCTGGCCGAGGACTGGGCGGCGCGCGGCGCGAAGGGGCGCCTTGCGGCGATCATCGTGCTCGACCAGTTCAGCCGTAACATTTTCCGCAAGTCCCCGCGCGCCTTTGCGCAGGACCGGCTGGCGCTTCATCTGTGCAAGGAAGGCCTGCTCGTCCGCGAGGACCTGGGCCTGTCGGAAGCCGAACGCGTGTTCTTCTACCTGCCGCTCGAACATGCCGAAGATGAAGGCTTGCAGGCCCGCTCGGTCGACCTGTTCACGTCGCTCCACGCAGAGGCGCGTCCCGGCTTCGACGAGTTCACGAAGTCCACCCTCGACTATGCCCGCCAGCACCGCGACGCCATCCAGCAGTTCGGCCGCTTCCCCCATCGCAATGCAGTCGTCGGACGGGTTAGCACGCCGGACGAACTGGAATGGCTCGCCGAAGGCGGCGGGTTTTAAGCTTCAACCTTCACTGCTGTTCCCAGCTGGCCAGCTGTCTCGGCCTGTATCGCGCGCGTCAGCGGATAGTTGCGGACCGCCAAGTAAGTGGCGAAGTAAAGCAGGGCAGGCAGCACGCAGAAGATGATAAGCAAGCCCTGCACCGCTTCCGGAGAATTGTCCGCGCCTGCCTCGTAACCGGCGGCCAGGCCCACCAGCAGGTAGGCAAGGCCCGTCGCCACGCTGGCGCCGATCTTGTAGGCGCCGGCATTCAGCCCGAAGTACAATCCGGCCCGGTTGATCCCGGAGCGGGCCAGTTCCCACTCGACCACATCCGCCGTCATCGAACGGCCGATGACCAGCGGCGCGGTGAAAGCGAATCCGTTGATCACAGCCGCCACGGCGAACGGCCAGAAACCGCCGAATTGCGCCACGAGGAAATAAAGTGCGTAGCTGCCTGCCGACATGAGCACCGCGAAACAGACAGCCTTGTGCTTTTCGGTCTTGGCGGCGAGGCGCATCCAGACCGGCAGGCCAAACACCGAAGAGAGAAAAAAAACGACCAGCAAGAGGCTTGCCTGCGCGTCGCCAAGGCCGAAAACGGACTCGGCGACGAACAGGTACAGGGACGCCGTGACGGTGATGCCCATGCCAACGAGAACCTCGAGCAGAAGGACCGTCATCAGGTAGCGGTTCCCCACCGCCATGCGCATTTCGGCGAAGCTGAAACCCTTCGCGTCGGGGTCCTTTGTCCGGGGAAGGTCAGGTACGAACGCGCAGGCAATGAGCGCCGTGACCGGCAGGGATATGATCAGGCACCAACCCATCGCGCCAATCTGCTCAAAGCGGTCGCCGCCATTGCTGGCGATGATCACCGGGATGATCAGCAGGAACAGCATGCTGAGCACGCTCGCCATCTCGATCAGCACGAAGTGACGCGAGCGGTCATCATAGTCTGCGGCAATGTCGGCAACCCAAGCGTTGCGCGCGATGATCATCATCGTGGAACCGAGATACAGCACCACCATCCAGAGCACGAAATAGAACGCGTTCACGCCTTCGCGCGGAGGCAGGTAAACAAAGAAGGCAGAAAGCATCAGCATCGGCACGCTGGCCACAATCCACGGACGCGCGCGGCCCCACTTCGAGGTAAAGTGATCAACGAAATGTCCGATGGTGGGATCGAGCACCATGTCGAGCAAACGTAGAAGCATGAACAGCGTGCCTGTCAGCGCCAGGCCGAGGCCCAGTTCATCTGCATAGAACGGTGACAGGTAGACGCCGAGGGGTAAGCCAATCCCGGCCAGCGGAAATGCGAGCGTGGAGAGGGCGAGGACGCGGGGAGTACTCAGGCGCTTCGGAGTTGGGTCAACCATGGGCGGCACACTGCCGTCCGAAAAGGTGACGGCCAAGTCATTTTTTTGTGGCCGCAAGCTTGACGCGGCAAAGCCCCGGCGCAATCGCTCGGCCAACAGAAAACCGGAGGGCCGCCGCACATGATCCGCAACATTCTCATCGGGCTTTTACTCGCAGTTGCAGCATTCGCCGGGCTACTGGTGTTCAATGCGATGAACTACGGCGCCGAGCCGGTGGGTGGGCGCGTGACCTTGCCGGCGCCGCCGGAAATTTCCGCCGAGCGCGGGGCGCAGAATCTTTCCCGCGCGATCCAGTTCAAGACGGTCACGCTGGCGAGCGGCGATCCGCGGCCCGGTCAGGAAGGCGAGTGGTTCGCGTTGCATGCCTGGCTCGAGGAGGCCTATCCGGCTGCGCATGCGGCGATGACGAAGGAGCTGGTGCCGGACACGCTGACGCTGCTCTACACTTGGGCCGGATCGGATCCGTCGCTGAAGCCGCTGCTGCTGATGGCGCACCAGGATGTGGTGCCGGTCAACATCGGCACCGAAGGCGACTGGGAAGGCGCGCCGTTCGAGGGCGCGATCATCGACGGCTATATCTACGGGCGCGGGGCAATCGACAACAAGGGCTCGCTGGTCGGGCTGATGGAGGCCGCTGAGGCGCTGGCAACGTCCGGATTCAAACCTCAGCGTACGGTCTATTTCATGTTCGGGCATGACGAGGAAGTCTCGGGCTCCGGCGCCGAGGCGGGCGTCGCGCTGCTGAAATCGCGCGGCGTCGAGCCGGAATTTGCGCTGGACGAAGGCTTCATGGTGGTCAACCCCTCCCCGCTGAGCGGCAAGGCGATGGGCTTCATCGGCATCGCCGAAAAGGGCTATGTGACCGTGGATGTGGTCGCTGTCGGCACGGGCGGGCATTCGTCCACGCCGCCGCGCGATTCGGCCGCCGTGCGCCTCGCCCGGGCGGTTGTGGCGCTGGACGAAAACCAGATGCCGGCGGACCTGTCCAAGCCGCCGGTCTCCGAGCTTTTCGAGGCCGCCGGCAAGGACATGCCGTTTGCCCAGCGTCTCGCCTTTGCCAATCTCTGGCTGTTCAAGGGCCTGGTCGATGCTCAGCTGGCGGACGTTCCGGCAGGTAACGCAATGATCCGCACGACGACGGCACCGACCATGCTGACCGGGTCCGCGAAGGAGAATGTTCTGGCGCAGCGCGCCACCGCGACGGTGAACTTCCGCATCCATCCGAACGATACCGAGGAAGAGATCATCGCGCATGTGAAGAAGGTGACCTCCGGCATCGAGGGCATCGAGGTGGAAGTGGGCAAGAACGGCATTCGCGGGGCGGGCGCATCGAACGTGTCGCCTACGGATAATCGCGCCTACGCCGTTCTGGCGAGCGTATCGGAAGCCACGCTGCCCGGCTCGCCGGTCGCACCCGGCCTCGTGCTCGGGGCTACCGACGGGCGCTATGCCGAAGCGATCACACCGAACGTCTACCGCTTTGCGCCGGCGGTGCTGACGCCGGATGAGCTGACGGGGTTCCACGGCACCAATGAGCGCACGAGCGTCGAGAACATGGGCCGCCTGGCGCGGGGCTATGCGCAGGTGATCCTAGCGATGGATTCGGCGGAGTAGGTTCGGAGCTTAGACTCGCCGGTTCCACCACTGCTCGTATCCGTTTCCGCTCATCCCGTCGAAAGACGGGATCCAGTGAGGCGGCTTTGCAACGTGCCTCAAGTCTGGGTCCCGGCTTCCGCCGGGATGAGCGGAGATCGTTGGGTTGAATCCAGAACAAAGAAATCATTCGCAGAGTATAACTCCGTCTACGGAGGTGTAGCGTTCGGAATCGAGATGTATTTTATAACGGCCTGAACGGATTGAGATGTATTTTTCGGTCGGAGTGTTTGTTGTAGGCATAACTCTGGTGCCCAGACCTCGCCGACCCTCTCCAAGCCGCCTCATCCGCATGCAATCAATGCACTCCGGATGTCGAATCTTTCTCAAAGATTCTCATTTTTTATCGCTCGGTATCGATCCGTTATCGCCTGTTATCGCCGGTTCAGTTCACCGGGCCGGTGACGCGGGAGATGTCGACGTTGTAGTGGCGGGCGCAGAACTGGCAATCGATGGAGAGGTTGCCGTCCTCTTCCACGAGTTCGCGCAGCGACTCGTCCGGCATCTGGCTGAGCGTGGTGACGAGGCGTTCCTCGCTGCAGGTGCACTGGTCGAGCACGGCCATGCCGGACTCCAGCGTCACGCCCTGTTCGTGGAACAGGCGGTAGAGGAGCTCGGTCATCGGCAGGGCCGGATCGATCAGTTCGGCAGGTGTCAGCGTGTTAAACAGGGCTTCGGCTTCGCGCCAGCCTTCGTCGGTTTCGCCGCGCGTGTCGTCGGCGGCGATGCGTTGCACCAGCATGCCGCCGGCGGTCCATTCGCCGGTGGCGGCGCGGTCCACGGCGATGCGGATGCTGGAGGGCACCTGCTCCGACATGTCGAAATAGTCTTCCGCACACTGAGCGAGCGTCGCCTTGTTCAGCGGCACGATGCCCTGGTAGGGCTGAATGTCCGGATTGTCCTGCACGAGGATCAGGCCGAGGCGGCCGGTGCGGCCGAAGAGCTGCGGCATGTGCGGCTCGCCGCCCTTGTTGACGCGTTCCAGATTGGCCCAGCCGTCGGGATTGTAGCGCGCATAGCCGCGCACGTTGCCATTGGTGTTGTACTCACCGACGAGCAGCGTGACCGGGCCGTCGCCTTCGGCCTGGACGAGGATCTTGCCTTCGAATTTCAGCGAGGCGCCGACGAGGGCGGCCAGCGTCACCGCTTCGCCGAGGATCTGGGCGAGATGGTGGGGATAGTCGTGCCGGTCGAGGATCGGGGAGATGCTGAGCGCGCCCATGCGGACGGCGCGCCCGCGGATGGGGCGGCCTTCAATCTGGAAGGTGGCGGCGAAATCGCCGGTTTCGTGTGGGATCTGGGTCATGGGAGGGGCGCCTTGCGGGGGGCTTTCAAGGTGCCCCATGTGGCAGCGGGGGCGCCCGAGAACAAGGGGGGCGCCGGTCAGGCCGAACAGCTGGCCCCGCCGAGGACGCAGAAGCTGGCGCACCAGGGGTGGTTGAGCTTGACCTGTTGGGCAGTGGCTTCGGCGAGGGTGCTGCCCAGGTCGAAGGCGGGGTCGTCCACCAGCAGGGTGCAGGCGAGGACGCGGGGGCTGGCGGCGCCCTTGCGGCGCACGACCATGCGCTGGCTGGCGCACATGATGGAGTCCGGCGTCTTGTTCAGGATGCCCCAACAGGCGGTGGTGATTTCCGGCGGATCATCGCGGGCGATCATTTCCGGGAAGAGGACGAGCTGTTTCGGGTCTGCGGCATCGAGGGCGCGGGCGAGGCCGAGGGACGCGATGAGGGCGCGGTAGCCGTCGCGGGCGGCTTGTTCGTCCTCGTGCAACGCCTTGCGGCCGGCGAGCGCGAGGGGGATGCCCGCGGCGGCGATCCATTTGAGGCCCGCGCAGGCTTCGGCAAAGGCGCCCTGCCCGCGTTCGGCGTCATGGGTGGCAGCGTCATGGGAGTCGAGCGAGACGCGCAGGGTCATGCGGCCGGGATAGCGGGCGGCGAGATCGGCGAGACCGGCTTGCACGCGCGGGCGCATCATCGGGCGCATCGCATTCGTCAGCACAAGGAGCGTGTGGCCGCGTTCCAGCGCCGCCTGCATGATGGCGATGATTTCCGGCGCCAGGAAGGGCTCGCCGCCGGTGATGCCGATTTCGGCGGGCTGGGTCAGTTCGTCGAGGTAGGGCTCCACGTCCGCGCGGGTGAGGTAGACCAGCCGGTCATTGGTGGGACTGCTCTCGATATAGCAATTGGCGCAAGTGATGTTGCAGAGCGTGCCGGTGTTGAACCAGAGCGTCTTGAGGCCGGACCAGGCGACGCTGGCGCGGGTTTCGCCCTTCGCCGTGACGTGGGGGTCAGAGAATTTCGCGTTCGGGATCAGGGTGTCAGCCATGACGCAATGCCTAAAGCCAGCCGGATGGGGCGCCAAGGCCTGACGCTGCGGCTCCCCGGAACGTGATCCGCCACCGGCCTATTTATCGAGGCACCAGCGCAGGATGGCCTTCTGGGCGTGCAGGCGGTTTTCCGCTTCGTCCCAGACGAGGCTGGCGGGGCCGTCGATCACTTCGGAGTCGACTTCCTCGCCCCGGTGGGCTGGCAGGCAGTGCAGGAATTTCGCGCCGCCATTGGCGAGTTCCATCAGCTCGTCGGTCACCGCAAAGGGCTCGAGAATTTCGAGGCGGCGTTCGGCGTCGAGGTCGCCCATCGAGACGAAGGTATCCGCGATCACCACATCGGCGCCGGCGACGGCCTCTTCGGCGGTCTCGAACAGTTCGACGCGTCCCTGCAGTTCGGTGGCGATGTCGAGATCGTCCTCGTCCGGCGCGTAGCGGTGCGGCGTGCCAATGGCGAGGGTGAAGCCAAACTTGGCGGCGGCGTGGATGAAGCTGGCGCAGACATTGTTGCCATCCCCGACCCAGGCAAGGCGGGCGCCCCGGAGGGTGAGGCCGTGTTCTTCGAGCGTCATCAGGTCGGCCATGATCTGGCAGGGGTGCGAGCGGTCCGACAGGCCGTTGATCACCGGCACGCCGGCGGCCTCGGCGAAGTTTTCGATGTCGGTATGGTCGTTGGCGCGGATCATCACGGCGTCGACATAGCGGGAGAGGACACGGGCGGTGTCCTCGATGGACTCGCCGCGGCCGAGCTGCATGTCGCCGGCGGAGGTGGTAATCGAAGAGCCGCCGAGCTGGCGCATCGCCATGTCGAAGGAGAAGCGGGTGCGGGTGGAGGCCTTCTCGAAGATCATCGCGAGGGTGTGGCCCTCAAGCGGGGCGCCGGGATCGATGCGGCCCTTGGGCCAGCCGGCGCGGGCTTTCTTCGCCCGGTGTGCCTCATCGAGGATCGCGCGCAGCTCCGCCTGCTCCAGCGGCCAGATGTCGAGAAAGTGGCGGATTGTCATGGGCGCGGCCCCCGCAAAAATAAGCGCGCCGCATAGCCTGTTATGGGTGGCATGTCATGGGTGATTTCATGGAAAACCCCTCTGCCCCAACGGCAGAGGGGTTCTGGGTACCGTCCAGGATCAGGCGCGTTTGAGGACGCGGATCAGGATCAGCAGGATCACGGCGCCGAGGGTGGCGTGGACGATGGCGGCGAGGATGCCGCCGCCGAAGCCCAAGCCGATGGCGGGGAAGAGCAGGCCGGCGTTGAAGGCGCCGACGATGCCGACCACGATGTTACCGACGAGGCCAAAGCCGAAGCCCTTGACGATCACGCCGGCCAGCCAGCCAGCGATGGCGCCGATGAGGAGGAAAATAAGCAGGCTCTCAAGTGTCATGTCGAAATATTCCCATGTTGAGGGATCAGTCCCTGCGCACTAACGCGCCGGGCCCGGAAAGGATGCACGGGACGGGAGGTTTGATCAGGCGCCGCAGGCCTGCTCGACCTTCCAGATGCGGACGGAATAGCCGGAATACCAGGTTTTGCAGCCGTGCCGAAGGGCGGCGGAGGGATCAACTTCGGGCGTTGTCGAGCGTCTCGGCCATCGGGATTTCATCGACCTTCGGATCGTACAGCACCCCTTCCCATTTCGCGACCACGGCGCTGGCGATGGAGTTGCCGATGACGTTGGTGGCGGTGCGGCCCATGTCCATGAAGGCATCGACGGCGAGCACGAGGCCGATGGCTTCGGCCGGCATGTTGAAGGTCGGCAGCGTCGCCGCGATGACGACCAGCGAGGCGCGCGGCACGCCGGCAATGCCCTTGGACGTGACCATCAGCATCAGCAGCAGGATGATCTGCTGCGCGAGGCTCATCTCGACGCCGAGGGCCTGGGCGATGAACAGTACCGCGAAAGTGCAGTACATCATCGAGCCATCGAGGTTGAACGAATAGCCGAGGGGGACGACGAAGCTGGCGACCCGGTTGGCGACGCCGAACCGCTCGAGGCGCTCCAGCAGTTTCGGCAGGGCGGCTTCGGAGCTCGCGGTCGAGAAGGCGATCAGCAGGGGCTCGCGCACCGCGGCGATCAGGGGGAAGACCCGGCCTTTGAGGACAACGAAGCCGGCGGCGATCAGCACCATCCAGAGCACGCCGACGCCGAGATAGAAGCTGCCCACGAGGCGCGCATAGTCGCTGAGCACGCCGAGGCCCTTGAGGGCGACGACGTTGGCGATGGCCGCGAACACCGCCACCGGGGCGAGAACCATCACATAGCCGGTGATTTTCAGCATGACGAAGGCGCCCTGCTCGAGCACGTCCGTGACTTTCTGGGCCTGGGGGCCGAGGGCCTGCAGGGCGGCGCCGAGGAAGATCGAGAAGACGACGATCTGCAGCACTTCATTGCGCGCCATGGCGTCGATGATCGAGGTCGGCACCACGTGGGTGATGAATTCCTTGAACGTGAGGCTTCCGGTGGCGAGTTCGGGCGCGGCGGCATCGAGGCCGGTAGTGTCGAAACCGACGCCCGGGTGCAGGAAGTTGGCCATCACGAGGCCGATGCTGAGGGAGACCAGCGAGGCGGTGATGAACCAGGCCATGGTGCGGGCGCCGATGCGGCCCAGTGCGCCGCCGCCGCCAATATGCGCGATTCCGACTGACAGCGTGGTCAGGATCAGCGGCGCAACGATCATCTTGATGAGGCGCAGGAAGATGTCCGACAGGATCTTCACGCCGTCGGCGAAGGCGGCGGCCTGTTCGGGCGTGGCGGCGGTGTACACACCGGCCCCGACCACGATGCCAAGGATCAGCGCCCCGATCAGCGCCCAGAACATCCAGCGGCTCATTTTTCCCCCAACCCTTCGCGTATCCAGCCTTCATCTCCTAGCACGCAAAGCGGCGGCGTCCAGCCGGACGCCGCGCTCTAGCGAAGTGGGCCGGAATGCCCTAAATGGCGCCTTTCAACCTCGCCTCTCCACCAGTTTCCGAAGGGTCTCCCGCCTCATGGACAATGTTCTCATCATCGGCGCCGGCGCCGCCGGCTCGGTCGTCGCCAAGAAATGCGCGATGGACCGCAAGACATTCAAGCACATCACGCTGGCTTCGCGGCGGATCGAGAGCTGCGAGAAGGTGGCGAAGGATTGCGTCACGCCGATCGAGATTGCGCAGGTGGACGCCGATGACGTGGCCGCCACGGTCGCGCTGATCAAGAAGGTGAAGCCGGACCTCGTGATCAACATGGCCCTGCCCTATCAGGACCTGCCGATCATGGACGCCTGCCTTGAGGCGGGCGTGAATTACCTGGACACCGCGAACTATGAGCCGCGGGAAGTCGCTAAGTTCGAATATTCCTGGCAGTGGGCCTATCAGGAGCGGTTCAAGGCGGCTGGCCTGACCGCCATCCTCGGCTGCGGGTTTGATCCGGGCGTCTCGAACGTCTGGTGCGCCTATGCGCAGGAATACCTGTTCGACGAGGTCGACTTCATCGACATCGTCGACTGCAATGCCGGCGACCATGGCAAGACGTTTGCGACGAACTTCAACCCGGAGATCAACCTCCGCGAAGTGACGCAGGACGGCAAATACTGGAAAGAGGGCGAGTGGATTGAGATCCCGGCGCTCTCGATCAAGACGATGGTGGACTATCCGGAAGTCGGCCCGCGTAAATCCTACCTCATCTATCATGAGGAAGAGGAAAGCCTGGTGAAGAACATCCGTGGCCTGAAGCAGATCCGCTTCTGGATGACGTTTGGCGATGCCTACATCAAGCACCTCGAAGTGTTCAAATCGATCGGGCTGATTTCGCTCGAGCCGATCAAGCACAAGGGCATGGACATCGTGCCGATGGAATTCCTGCGCGACCTGCTGCCGCCGCCCTCGTCGCTGGCCGAGAACTATACCGGCAAGACATCGATCGGCGTGATCGTCCGTGGCCGGAAGGGCGGGAAGGAGATCGCCAAGATGCTCTATAACGTCTGCGACCATGCCGAAACCAACAAGGAAGTCGGCGCGCAGGCTGTGAGCTATACCACGGGCGTGCCGCCGGTTTCCGGCGCGGCGATGTTTTTCCGTGGCATCTGGAAAGGTCCGGGCGTGTTCAACGTGGAGCAGTTCCCGCCCAAGCCCTTCCTCGACGATGTGGCGGAGCGCGGCCTGCCGACGACGATCATCGATATTGGTCCGGACGATCAGGATGAGTTGTTTGAGGTCGTGACTTAATGCTGACGCTACAGGATCTGCAAATTGCAGATCGTATGCGGCCAGTTCAACTTATTGCGCTCAAGATGAAATTCTTTGGAGATGGCCTCTCTCAAGGCGAAATCAGCAGAGCAGAGGAAATTGCAGGCGCTGCATTTTCAGACGATTTCAAACTCTTCCTGTCGAACCTGGAAGACCCGGCTGGGCTTTTCTTTGACTGGAGGAACGTCACTCGCGCATCGTATACAACCGCAATGAACCGAGTATTGGATGGCGTTCTGTTCGATGTGGAGCACAATGCGTTCTGGCATCCTAGTCTAGGTTCAGCACCAGAGTCGGCACAGGATAGAACTTCAATCGTAAGGCAGGCGTTTCAAGCTTGGCCCAAACTGGCCTCAGTATACAAACACCGGTTTCTACCAATTGAGCCTTTGAGATCGGGGAATCCTGTCCTCTCGATCTGGCAGACCGATATCATCGCCTACGGCGAAAACTTGATCGACTACTTATACAGTGAATTCAATCTCGATCCGCGCATGCGCCCTGACTTCTCAGCTACGCCTACACTAAGCATACCGATATGGTACGAGACCTGATTATGAAGATGGAAGAAATTCAAACCCCCTGCTTCGTCCTCGATACGGCCCGCCTCCGGAAGAACCTAGAGACGGCGAAGCGTGTGCGTGAGGAGGCGGGCTGCAAAATCCTGCTCGCCACCAAGGCCTTTGCGATGCCGGCGGCGTTTCCGCTGATGCGGGGCTACCTCGATGGTACGACCGCGTCCGGCGAGCAGGAAGCGATCATGGGCCATGAAGAGTTCGGCAAGGAAGTGCACGTCTATTCGCCCGCCTATACGGAAGACGAAGTCCGCCGGCTGACGAAAGTGGCGCAGCATATCTATTTCAATTCCGCTGAACAGCTTGCCCGGTTTGGCGACATTGCCCGCGATGCCGGCTGCCATGTCGGATTGCGGGTGAATCCCGGCTATTCCAACGCCACGCTCGGCGGCGACCTCTACAATCCGACCGCGCCGACCAGCCGTTTCGGTGAAGTGCCGGAAAAGCTGGCGCAGGTCGACTGGTCGGGCGTCGACATCTTCCATGTGCACGCGCTGTGCGAGAGCCTGCATGAAGGCTCGGTCGGCCTGATCGAATATGTTTCCGAACACTTCGCCGCCTATATCGGCCAGGTGAAGGCCGTGAATTTCGGCGGCGGGCACTTCCTCAACAAGCCGGGCTACAATGTCGACAAGCTGATCGCGACGATCAAGGCGTTCAAGGCACGCTTCGGCGTCGAGGTGATTCTCGAGCCAGGCGCGGGGCTCGTCGTAAACACGGGCGAGCTGTACGCGACCGTGCTGGCGCTGCACTGGAACGCGATGGACCTGGCGATCCTCGATGCCTCGGCCTCGACGCATATGCCGGACGTTCTGGAAGTGCCTTACCGCCCGGATGTGATCGGCGCGGGCCAGCCGGGGGAGCATCCGCACACCTACCGGTTCGGCGGCAAGACCTGCATGACCGGGGACATCATCGGCGACTACTCGTTCGAGAAACCGCTGGCGCCCGGCGACGAGATCATCTTCACCGACCAGATGCACTATGCCTTCGTGAAGACGAACACATTCAACGGCACGCCGCTGGCGAACCTCGCCATCCGCTGGGAAGACGGGCGCGTCGAGATGATCTCGGATTTCGGGTATGAGGAATTCCGGCGGCGGCTGGGGCGTTAACCCAGCAACCACGGCTCCTTCTGCACACGGAGCATTACGCCCATGCGGTTGGCGGCGCCGAGCTTGGCGAGCACGGAGGACACAAATTTAGGTAGGACCACCGAAGCGGCCGCCCCAAATCCTCCTTAGTTTGTTCCTGCGAGCTGTGGGACGCACGCGCCAGAATACGGGGGTAGGCACCGCTCTCTCGCCTGCCCCCGCACTTTTGTGCCGGGCTCTCGGAGCCCGTCAGGCCTCCCGCGGCCCCGTCCACAGGTCCCGCGCCGCCTTGTCCCGTACCCACATGCCGCGCCCTTCCGCCTGGCGGACCGCCAGCGCGGACGCATCAAAACCGGTCAGGCAGTGGACGTTGACGCCGTAATGGTCCGGCATCGCCCGTTTCCGGTGGAAGGGATAGATGCCGCACTTCGAGCAGAAGAAGTGCCGGGCAATGCCGGTGTTCCAGTTATATTCGCTCAGCACGTCCGCGCCGGAGAGCAGCGTGAACGCGCCCTCATGGACGGTCGTCATCAGTGCGCCCTTCATCCGGCAGAGGGAGCAGTCGCAACGGTAGACGCCGGTGATTTCGGCGGCGATGCGGAACTGCACCGCGCCGCAATGGCATGAACCCTCGTACGCCGGCACGGCCGTCAGGGAACTTTCCAGGCTGTCAGTGCGGCGTCGAGGATGCCGACCGCTTCGCGCACGTGCGAGTCCTCGATCACCAGCGGCGGGGCGAGGCGCAGCACGTTGTTGCCGGCGACGCCGACCAGGAGGTTTGCATCTCGGCAGAGGCCCTGCACCGATTTCGGGTCGGCCTTCAGCTTGATGCCGGTGAGCAGGCCCTTGCCGGTGACGGCTTCCACCTTGTCCGGATGGGTATCGGCCAGGCTTTTCAGACCCTGCTGCAGCGCGCCCGAGACGCGGCGCACATTGGCGAGGAAGGCCTCGTCCGAGATCACGTCCCAGACGACATTGCCGACCGCCATCGCGAGCGGGTTGCCGCCATAGGTCGAACCATGGCTGCCGGGTTGCATCGGCTCGCCGCAGGCCTCGGTCATCAGGCAGGCGCCGAACGGAAAGCCGCCGCCGATGCCTTTGGCGGCGCAGAGGATGTCGGGCTCGACACCTTCCGCCCACTGATAACCCCAGAGCTTGCCGGTGCGGCCCATGCCACATTGCACTTCGTCGAAGATGAGCAGCAGGCCGTGCTCGTCGCACAGTTTGCGCAGACCTTGGATGCAGGCTTCCGGCATGGCGCGCACGCCGCCTTCGCCCTGCACGACCTCGACGAAGATGGCCGCCGCGGTCGGCTCGGCTACGGCCTTTTTCAGCGCTTCATGGTCACCCCATTCGAGGTGCACGAAGCCCGGCAGCTTAGGGCCGAAGCCTTCGAGGTATTTCGGGTTGCCGCCGGCATTGATCGCGGCCATCGAGCGGCCGTGGAAAGCGCCGGTGAAGGTGATGATGTCCAGCCGTTCGGCGTTGCCCTTCGACCAGTGATACTTGCGCGCGGTCTTGATGGCGCACTCGACCGCCTCGGTGCCGGAATTGGTGAAGAAGACCCGGTCCGCGAAGGTGTCGCGGCAGATCTTGTCGGCGAGTTCTTCCTGCCCCTTTACGCGGAACATGTTGGACGTGTGCCAGAGCTTGCCGGCCTGGTCGCGCAGGGCATCGACGAGGGCCGGATGGGCATGGCCGAGGGCGGTGACCGCGATTCCGGCAATGAAATCGAGATACCGGCGGCCATCCTCGGTGAAGAGGTAGGCGCCCTGGCCCTCGACGAACACTTCCTCCGGCGGACGGTAGACCGGCAGGATGTGCTGGCGGGGGTCCTCGTGGAAATTGTCCTCTGGCATCTCGGCGGCTCCGGAAACAGTGCGGGAATGGGGTTTCGGCCACGCTTGGCGGGGGCCGGACCCTAAGTCAACTCAGCCCGCCAGATTACGCCGATTTAATCGAGATCATGATCGAATAACAATAAATTGTATTGACGTTATTCGATATTATATTATTGTTAATCGGGAAGCCGGGTTCTGGACGCCAAGACGCTCAACGCCCCTCGACTCTCCCCTGAAGTCTTGACGCACTGGGACCCGGCCTTCGCCTCACGGGGCGGGCCGGAACAGCTGGTTTGACGGTAAATTGACCCCGGAATGCAAAAAAGAGGCGCAGCGCCGTTGCCGGCTAGCTGCGCCCCTCCACCGTTTGCAGCGTTTCCTCCCAGAAACTTGCCCTGCCATACGGCATCGAATCCGAATTCGTGTCAAGAATGTGTCGAAACATTTTTTCGGAATTTGTGATCCAAATCCTAAAACGCGCCAACCAGCGTATCTGCAACAGCCCTGGCCTCACCGGTGAAGCTTGCCCGCACAGATTGCGTGAAAGCCGCCTCGCTTTGCAGGATCACCCCGTCGCGCAGGACCTTCAAACCGTTGGCCTTGAGCGTGGCGCCGGTGGTGGTGATGTCGACGATGACATCGGCCGAGCCGGTGGAGGGCGCGGCTTCCGTCGCCCCAGCGCTTTCAACCAGACGGTATTCACCCACAGACTTCTGGGCAAAATACCGGCGTGTCAGGCGCAGATATTTTGTGGCCACGCGGAGCCTGCGGCCATGGGATTTGCGGAAAGCGGCGCCGGCGGCCTCGAGATCGGCCATCGAATCCACGTCAAACCAGGCCTGCGGGACGGCAACCACGACATCCGCGCCGCCGAAGCCGAGCCGCTGCAGGACCCGGAAATCTTCCGGCCCGTCCGGGGCAAGGTCGTGGAGCAGGTCCTCTCCCGTGACGCCGAAATGCAGGCTGCCCTCGATCAGGCCCTGCGCGATCTCGCGGGCCGAGAGGAGGCGCACCTCGGCGTCGAGCCCGTCAATCTCGGCGGAGTAGCCCCGCTCGCCGCCAATCTGGCGCAAGGGGTGGCCGATGCTTGCGAGCCAGGCTTCGGTCTGTTCCTTGAGGCGGCCCTTGGAGGGGATCGCAATCGTCAGCCGGCTCATGCGCCCGTCCTCCGTACACGCACCATCCGGTCAGGCCGCACGACCCCGCCGATGCCGGTGGCCGAGACGCGGGCCCCTGAGAGGCCGGCAATCAATCCGTCATACCGCCCGCCCGCCGCGACCGGCTGGGTGGGCGCGAGGCCTTCGGCGAGGACTTCGAACACGAAGCCATCATAATAGGTGAACCGCCGCCCGAAGCCTGCGCGGAACTCCGCCGTGCGGCGTGCGCCGGGCACGAGCGCCAGAATTTTCTCGACGCGTGACGCGAAGGCGCCGAGCGCGGCATCGGCGCCGGTCAGGCCATAGGTCTTCGCGAGGGCCGACAGCGTGGCTGGAGCGTCCGTCAACGGACAATCGACTTCGCGCAATGCCAGCAGCGCGGCGCGGGCCGCGTCCGGCAGTCCGCCCGCTTCGATCGCGGCGCGGCGAGCCCGCAGGCCACCGATGATTTCAGCAAGGCTGCGCGCACCGACCAGTGGCACAACCCGCGCGGTGAGCACGGCGCCGAGCGCCACTTCGGCGTCCGGGGCGTCCAGCGCTGCCAGAACATCCGTATCCAGAGGACGCGAGGCCGCGTCCAGTACGGCGCGCACGCCGCCCTCCTGCCGGAAGGCGCGCTTCAAGAGGTCGGTGGTGACGGAGGGAAGATCCAGCGCATCAATGAAGGCCGGGAAGATCGCGAGGTCGCCGGTGACGATGGATTTGGGCGACACGCCGCAGGCCTCGACCGCGCGGTGGACCAGTGCGAAGAGTTCGGCGTCCGCCGAGGGGACGGCGGCGTAGCCGAAGCGCTCGAGGCCGACCTGCGTGAATTCGAACGGATCGTCCGGCGCGGCGGGAAGACGGAAGGCGCGCGCGGCGTAGGTGTAGGTCTTGGCCGAAGGGCCGGCTTCCAGCCGCGCCGCTTCGCGCTGCGCCACGGGGAGCGTCAGGTCCGGCCGCATCGCCATTTCGGCGCCGCGATTGTCGGTGAACACGCAGAGGCGCGCGCGCACGGCTTCGCCGGAGAGTTCCAGAGGAATGTCCGCAGGCAGAACATAATCGGGATCGATGGGCGTGCCGCCTGCGGCTTCAAACACCGCGCGCGCGACCGCCACCAGGGCGTCATGGTTCATGTCTGCGCCTCGACGATGGCGCGCACGGCGGCGACTATCTGGTCGCGCGGCACTTCGATCTGGCCGGGGCGGGCTTCGCGGTATTCCTCGTTGGAGGTGATCGCCTGCGCCTTCAGCGCGCCCATCTCGAGATCCTTGATCGTGACGGTGCCCTTGGCGACTTCGTCGCCGCCGACGATGACGACGGCGGGCGAGGCGCGGCGGTCGGCATACTTCATCTGCGGGCGCATGCCGGACGCGCCCATATAGGCCTCGGCGCGCAGGCCGGCGCGGCGCAGTTCAGCGGCAAGGCCGAGCGCGAGACCCGGATTGTCCTTGTCCAGATTGAGCACGACGACGGGGCCGTCGAGTTTCGCGCCCTCCCCCAGGATGGCGAGCGCGGCGGCGAGGCGCGAGATGCCGATGGAGAAGCCGGTGGCGGGCACGGTCTCGCCGGTGAAGCGCGCGACGAGATCGTCGTAGCGCCCACCGCCGCCGATGGAGCCGATGCGGTAGGTCTTGCCGTCTTCGCCGGTGACCTCGCGCAGCAGCTCGGCCTCGAAGACGGGGCCGGTATAGTATTCCAGTCCTCTGACCACGGACGGATCGATCTTCACATCGTCCTCCGGCGCGCCGAGGGCTTCGAGCGCGAGAGCGATGGCCTCGAGTTCGGCGAGGCCTGCCTTGCCTTCCTCAGTGAAGCCGGCGGCCTTGGCGAGATTGGCGAGCGTCACGGCGCGCGTTGCCGCGCCCGCTTCCGCAAAGGCCAGCACGCGCTTCACGGCGGCTGCATCCAGCCCGGCGCCCTTGGTGAAGTCGCCGCTTTCGTCCTTGCGGCCCGCGCCGAGGAGGTCGGCGACGCCGGAGGCGCCGAGGCGGTCGAGCTTGTCGAGCGCGCGCAGGATGGCGAGGCGCGTGCCTGCGTTTTCGGCGCCGACGGAATCGAGCACGCCGTTGAGCAGGCGGCGGGTGTTGACGCGGATGACAAACTCGCCGGGCTTCATGCCGATGGCTCGCAGGGCTTCGGCGCCCATCGCGATCATCTCGGCATCGGCGTGGAAGCCGGGCGCGCCGACGGTGTCGGCGTCGCACTGCCAGAATTCGCGGAACCGGCCGGGGCCGGGTTTCTCGTTGCGCCAGACGGGGCCGGCGGCGTAGCGGCGGAAAGGACGGCCGAGGCCCTGGCCCTGCTCCGCCACGAACCGGGCGAGCGGGGCGGTCAGGTCATAGCGCAGGGCCATCCATTGCTCGTCATCGTCCTGGATGGCAAACACGCCGGCGTTCGGCCGGTCGGCATCTGGCAGGAACTTGCCGAGCGCGTCGGCATATTCGAAGGCGCTGGTCTCCAGTGCTTCGAAGCCCCACTGGCGGTAGACGCCGGTGACCGTTTCCACGAGGCGGGCCTGGGCATGGATCAGCCCTTCCCGCTTGTCGGGAAAGCCACGCGGCTTGCGGGCGAGATCCCTGCCGGTTGCGGGGCCGGTTGCGGGCGGGTTGGCCTTGTCGCTCATGGTCGTTCCAGGTCCTGTGTCAGGCTGAGCCCGCTTAAACGGCGCGGGCCGGAATGGGAAGGCGGCGCGTCGATGCGGCGCGGGAGCCGGGTTTCGGCCTGCATCTTCTGGTTCGGTTCTGGAAGGGGAACACTATCAGAGGCGCAGCCGGACCGGTTCGCGCCTCGCCGGCGCGTCAAGCGTGATGATGATGGTGGTGCAGGCGCGTGTTCATGGCCGGGCGGATACTGAGGCGGCCCGGAAGAGTCAACTGCAGGCGGGTTAAACGGGCCTTGAAGCGGAGGTGCTTGCGGGCCGCTACAAATCGGCTAGTCATCTCCCTACCGGGCCAGTGTGGGCGCCCGGACAGGCGGGTGCGCCCAAGCCCCACTCTTCGGCCTTTGGGCCATGAGTGACGAGGCTATTGATGAACACTCCTACCCTTGGCGAACTGACTGCCGCGAGCTTCCGCATCGGCTGTCTCGGCTTTGGCGGACCGGCCGGGCAGATCGCGCTGATGCACCGCATCTTCGTCGACGGGAAGAAATGGCTCGGCGAAACCGAATACCTGCACGCCCTCAATTACTGCATGCTGCTGCCGGGACCCGAGGCGCAGCAGCTGGCGACCTATGCGGGCTGGCGGCTGCACGGGGTGCGGGGCGGCATCATTGCGGGCTTGCTGTTCGTGCTGCCGGGCGCGGGGATCGTGTTCGGGCTGACCTGGCTCTATGCGACGCTGGGGACGACGCCCATCGTCAGTGCGCTGTTCTACGGCATCAAGGCGGCGGTGATCGGGTTCATCCTGGAGGCGCTCTGGAAAGTCGGCAAGCGGGCACTGAAGACGCGGGGCGATCTGGTGATCGCGGCGCTCGCTTTCTTGGCGCTGTTCCTGTTTGCCCTGCCCTTCCCGCTGGTGATCGGCGCGGCGGCGGCATTCGGGCTGGCGCGGAGCCTGACAGGACCGGCGCCGGACATCGCGGGCGCCGGGGCCAAATCCGCCTCGCCGAAAGCGGGAAAGGCGTTTGCGACTGCGCTCGTCTGGGCAGGCGTGTGGCTCGCCCCATTGGCGGGCGCACTGGCGGTGCTGGGACCCGACCATGTGCTGACGCGCGTGGGCGTGCTGTTCTCGAAGCTCGCGCTGGTGACGTTCGGCGGGGCGTATACGGTGCTCGCCTACCTCCAGCAGCAGGCGGTCGAGGCGGAAGGCTGGCTGACGGCGCCGCAGATGATCGACGGGCTGGGCCTCGCCGAGACGACGCCGGGGCCGCTGGTGCTGGTCAACCAGTTCGTCGGCTTCATGGCCGGCTGGCAGGCCGAGGGCGGCGGGCTGATGCTGGCGGCGCTGGCCGCGCTGATGGCGAGCTGGTGCACGTTTACGCCGTCCTTCGTGTGGATCTTTGCCGGCGCGCCCTTTGCCGAGGGGCTGCGCCGCAGCCGGCTGGCGGCCGGCGCGCTGCAGGCGATCACGGCGGCCGTGTTCGGGATCATTGCCAAGATCGCGCTGGTGTTCGGCTTCGCCGTGCTGTTCCGGGCGACCTTCGCCGCCGAGCTTCCGACCGGGCACACGTTGATCTTGCCGGACTTTCTGACGCTGGACCCGCTGGCGCTGCTGATCGCCGCGGCCGCAGCGACGGCGCTGATCCGGTTCAAGGCCAACATCGTGCTGGTCGTGATCGCCTGCGCGCTGGCGAGCCTTGTCCGGCTGGCCCTGCCCGGTTCCGCTTGACGGCGCGGGGCGAGTCACTATTTTGCCGCCAGACTTGGAACCGGGCCCCTCTGGTATCTGCGGCGGCAGATACGATGTCGGATCCCTCACGGATATTGCGCTGACGCGGCGCGCCTTTCCGGACCCTTGATTTCCCATGCCTGAATTCTTGACCCTTGCTTATGCGGGCCAACCCGTCTGGTTGTGGCTCGCCTTCCTGTCTTTCATCGCCCTGTTGCTCTGGGTAGACCTTGGCCTCCTCAACAAGAAGGACGAAGTCGTCTCGCCCAAGAAAAGCGCCATCATGTGGGCGTGCTTCTCGTCGCTCGCCGTCGCTTTCGGCTTCTATATCTATTTCGGCTACCAACCCGATGCCGCCTATTACAACGAGCCGGAGAACCTGAACGCCCAGGCGACGATCCAGTTTGCCACCGGCTACCTGCTGGAAACCGCGCTCGCCTTCGACAACATCTTCGTCATCGGCATGGTGTTCACCTTCTTTGCCGTGCCGCGCGAGTATCAGCACCGCGTGTTGTTCTGGGGCATCATCGGCGCGATCGTGTTCCGGGCGATCTTCATTTCGCTGGGCGCCGCGATCGTCAACGAGTTCACCTGGGTGCTCTACATCTTCGCCGCTTTCCTGCTCTACACGGGCGGCAAGATGCTGCTGTCGGGTGGCGGCGACGACGACCACATGGACCTCAACGACAACCCGGTCCTGAAATTCCTGAAGAAGCGGATGCGGGTGACCGACACGATCGAGAACCACAATTTCGTGGTGCGCAAACCGCACCCGGTCACCGGCAAGATGGTGCTGTGGGGCACGCCGCTGCTGCTGTGTGTGCTGATGGTGGAGACGGTCGACATCATCTTTGCAGTGGACTCCGTGCCGGCGATCTTCGCGGTCACCCGGGACCCGTTCATTGTCTACACCTCGAACATCTTCGCGATCCTCGGCCTGCGCTCGATGTACTTCATGCTGGCGGCCGCGATCGCGCGGTTCAAGTATCTGAAGTACGGCCTGTCGCTGGTGCTGGTGCTGATCGGCCTGAAGATCTTCTGGAACTTCCTGCTCTACAAGGAGCTGCACCTGGTGCCGTATCTCGAGCCGCAATGGTCGCTGATGCTGACCATCGCCTTCCTCGGCGGCGCGATCCTCTACTCGCTGTGGAAGACCGGCGGGAAGGAAAAGGCGCCGCTGGGCTGAAGCCTTCTACCCCTCTTCCGCAAGCGGGAGAGGGGTTAAGGCTTTCGCCTTCGCGGCCGCGGCTTCGCGCATCGGGGCGCCGTCGCGGCGGGGGACGATCTTGAAGATGCCGGTGCCGCGCATGATTGTCTTGTCGCCGGTCCAGATGCGGCCTTCGACCGTGATGATGTCGTCCTGCTGGCCGACAACGACGCCGTCGCCCTCGACGAAACTGCCGAGGGGGGCGCCGGCGAGGAAGTCGCAGAGGAGACGGACGGTCACCCACCAGGTGTCCTCGTCATTCTCGACCGCGCCGCCCCAGGCCATGTCGGCGAAGGTCATCAGCATGCCGCCATGCGCGTTGAGCATGCCGTTGGTGTGGTACTCCTCGACCCGGAAGGCGCGGGTCAGGTGGCCGTTCTCGCGCTTCTCGAAGAGGGGGCCGATCTGGCGGCCGAAGCCCCGGTGCCAGGCGAGCTGGCTGTAGCCGGGGGGGAGTTCGGTGGTCTGGTAGCGGTTGAAATCGTCGGTCATGGCAGGCGGGATAAACCCGGGAGCGGGGCGACTGCAAGGGATGCCTTGAATTTGCCAGCGGAGACCGGAAAGCATTCTCCCCATGCTTCGCACACTGTTTGCTGCCGCCCTCGCCGCCAGCCTGCTGGCTCCTCCCGCCCTTGCGAAGGGCCGGGCCCGAGACAATGCCGTCGTCTCGGCCTCGGTGATGAGCGCACGCGAGCCGCTGGATGCCTGCGGCGGGCGCGACCTGCTGGACGCGGTGGTGCCGGACGGGCCCTTCCTCGAGGCCTGCAAGTTCCACGATGCCTGCTACCGCTCCGGCCAGCTTGACCAGGGCGTATGCGACGCCGACTTCCTCAGCGACATGCGCGAGGCCTGCGATGCCAACTGGCCGAAATCCAGCGCGGCCGGCAAGCATGCGGCCTGCGAAGTGGCGGCCTATACCTATTACCGCTCGGTCAATTCCCGGTTCGGTTCGATGCTCTATCCGCGCGGCGTGACTGAAGGCCAGTTCGGCAAGTTGAGCCAGACGGTCAGCGAAGGGATGAACGGCACGCGCCACCTCGAGGCCTGCGCCGAAGCGCGCAATGCCTCGAACCGGAAGCTGCGCTTTTTCCTGACGCTGCACGATGCGAAGGGCGAATGGGTCGCGACGGCGCCGGGCGTCTCGTCGCTGTCGCTGCAGCCGGGCGAAACGAAAACACTGTGCGCGGGCACCTCGGTCTCATGGTTCCGCAATGCGGCGAATATCGGCGACGCCTACGCGCTGACGCTGAAGGTGGATGATCCGTCGACGATCAATCCGTTCGGCGATCTGCTGGATGTTGACCGGCTGGACTGCGAGACGGCCAGCGGGAAATGCGTCCGGGTCGCCGCGCGCTGAGCATTACCAATCCAGTAAAGTGCAGCGAAGAGGTAAGGTACCTTGGGTAGTCGAATTGCTTTTCAGATTTCTGAAAATCTATCAAGTGAAAGCTCAACGAATCAAGGGGGCTGTGTTGAACAAGCAAGTTTTGATCGCCGTGCTGTGCGCGCCGCTGATAGTAGCTTGTGGTGGAACAACAACTCCGACGAATGAACCAACTTCCGACGCAAGTAGTTCACAGCAGACAAGCTCGCACCAAACCAACTTGGAACATTCTGAAGCTGTTGAAGCAGACAGTGTTCCGGCGAGCGGTTGGACGTATACTGAAGACAAAGACGAGATGCGTGGCACAACGACCAAATTCGCGTTTCTCGAATCGGAGAATGATGTAGGCGTTTCTTGGCCCTACACTCCACAGCCTGCGAGATTGGTGCTTCGGGATCGCCCATTGGACGGACTTTCAATCATCGTTCAGATCGACGGCCAATTTACGTGCAACTCTTACGACGACGATCAACTTGCGGTGAAATTTGATGAAGGCACGATAGAGTCTTATAGCTGCGCGGAACCCGATGGTGGCGGTACGGGTGCACTTTTCATTCGATCACAATCAAAGTTCCTTCAGAAATTGAAGGAGGCCGAAAAAGTAGTGATCGAACTGCCGGTTTATGAGGCAGGACCTCAACAGGTGACGTTCAGGCCGATGGGCTTAGTGTGGGAGTGAACCCATCAGTTTAGTGGCCCTGCTGCCTCGACGCTGTTTCTTCAATTCTTCTAGAGTTCCACCATGTCGAACTCGGCTTTCGGTGTGCCGCAGAGCGGGCAGATCCAGCTTTCCGGAATGTCGCCCCAGCGGGTGCCGGGCGCGAGGCCTTCGCCCGCATCGCCTTCGGCCTCGTCATAGAGGTAGCCGCAGGTCCGGCATTGCCAGGTCTTGTATGGCGCGCTCATGCGCGTTTCCCCTTTCCGGTCTTGATCTTCAGGTGATCCCGCAGGGCGCCAATGAGGGCGTCGCGAACCGGCGCGGGATCGAAGGCGGGATCGATCAGGCATTGCATCCGCAGGCCGAGCAGGCTGCAGCCTGCCATCAGCGCTTCGGCATCGGCATCGATTTCGGGACGGATGTGGCCGCTCTTCTGGCCGCGCTCGATGAAGGCGCGGATGAGCACGCGCTCCAGTTCATGCGACTCGGCAAAGGCGCCCCGTGTCTCCAGCCGGTCGGCCACTGCGGCGGCGAGCAGCATGAAATAGGCGGCGCTTTCGGACTGCGCCGGCATCGCGTCACAGTGCAGCTGGACGAAGGCGCACAGGGCATCGAGCCCGTCCATCTCGTCGACCTGGCCAGCCTCGAGGACTTCGCCCTGCCACTGGTGCAGGTGCCAGATGAGAGAGCGGATCAGGCCTTCCTTTGAGCCGAAGCGCTGGGTGACGAGGCCGCGCGAGAAGCCGGCTTCGCGGGCGATCGCATCAAACGTGGCGGCGGAGACGCCCTGCTCCGCGACGACCTTGATCGCCGCCGAGATCAACTCGCGCTCGGACCTGTCCCGCCGCTCCGCCTGCGTGAGGCGGCGGGCCGGACTGTCGATCTCTGCCTCGGCGTTCTTCATGTCGCACCCCTAACATAATTGTTGGCTGTATAGCAAGTTTGTTGTAGTCCTGCCCCAATCGCCGGATCAACCGGCACCGTGTTCTGGGAGGACACTCATGGCCATACCCGATGAAATCGCAAAAGACGTGATTGATCCGAAAGCCTATGGCGACTGGGACCGGTCGCATGCGGCGTTTGCCTGGCTGCGCAAGAATGCGCCGCTGGACGTCGCCAAGATCGAAGGGTTCGACCCTTTCTGGGTGGTGACCCGGCATGCGGACATCCTGCACATCGAGCGGCAGAACGACCTGTTTCACAACGAGGACCGCTCGGCGACGCTGACGACGATCGAGGCGGACCGCCGGGTGCGCGAGATGATGGGCGGCTCGCCGAACCTGCTGCGCTCGCTGGTGCAGATGGATAACCCCGATCACATGCAATACCGCCGGCTGACCCAGTCCTGGTTCATGCCGCAGAACCTGCGGAAGCTGGAAGACCGGATCCGGGACATCGCCCGCGGCTTCATCGACAAGATGGCCGCGAAGGGCACCGAGTGCGACTTCGCGCGCGATGTGGCCTTCCTCTACCCGCTGCACGTGATCATGGAAGTGCTCGGCGTCCCTGCCGCTGATGAGCCACGCATGCTGAAGCTCACGCAGGAATTGTTCGGCACGCAGGACCCCGACGTGAACCGGGCCGGCAAGGAAATCGACGATGCCGGTGATGCATTGAACATGCTCAACGCCACGGTTGTCGACTTCATGACCTACTTCAACGCCATGACAGAGGATCGCCGGAAGTCTCCGCGCGAGGATCTGGCCAGCGTCATCGCCAATGGCTCCGTATACGGACAACCCCTCGGCCATCTCGAAGCGATGAGCTACTATATCATCGCGGCGACGGCGGGCCATGACACGACGTCCAACACCACGGCCGGCGCGCTGTGGGCACTGGCGGAAAACCCCGGCGAGTTCCGGAAGGTGAAAGACGACCCGTCGCTGATCCCGGCGATGGTGGAAGAGTCGATCCGCTGGGAAACACCGGTGAAGCATTTCATGCGCACGGCGACCGCTGACACGGAAGTGGCGGGCAAGGCGATCAGCAAGGGTGACTGGTTGTTCCTGTCCTATCCGTCCGGCAACCGCGATGAAGCGGTGTTCGATGATCCCTATGTGTTCAAGGCAGACCGCACGCCCAACAAGCACGTTGCGTTCGGCTACGGCGCCCACGTCTGCCTCGGCCAGCACCTCGGCCGCATGGAGATGCGGGTGCTGTGGGAAGAACTCCTGCCGCGGCTCAAGTCCGTCGAACTGAACGGGCCGGCGCGGCGCACACAGGCGAACTTTGTGTCCGGCCCGAAGGAAGTACCGATCCGTTTCGAGATGGCATAGGCACCGCTCAGGCTTGCTTCACGCGGCGCAGGACGAGCCACCAGAGGGCGGCCCAGGCGGCGCCGAGGCACCAGCCGGCGAGGACATCGGTGGGCCAGTGGACGCCGAGATAGACCCGGCTGAAGCCGACGAGGATGGTGAGCAGTATTGCGCCGCCGAGCACCAGCGCCTTGAGGCGGGCGCTCGGCTGGCCGCGTGCCATCAGGGCGCCGAGGGTCAGGTGGGTGACGGCCGAGAGCGTCGCATGACCGCTCGGGAAACTCGAGCTGGCGGCGTGCGTAAGGTGTTCGACGATGTCCGGGCGCGGACGGTCGAAGCCGAGTTTCAGGAGATTGCCGAGGAGGGCGCCGGAGCCGATGGCAGCGAGGATGATCAGGCCGGTCGCCCGGTCATCGCGCGCGAAACGGTAAAGCGCCGCGGCAATCGTCAGCAGCGTGAGGACGGCGCAGCCGCCGAGGGCGGTGATGTCGGTCATCGCGTTGAGGAGCCAAGCGGGGCCGATGGGAGTGGACGTGTCATCCGGCAGGCGCAGGAAGGTCAGGACGGCGGTGCCGAAGCCGTGGGTTTCCTGCTCGAAGACTTCATCGGCGAGTTCGGCGAATCCGAGCAGGCCTAGCGCAATGATACCGAGCACGGCAATCGGGCCGACCTCGCGCAACGACGCGAGCGAGAGCCAGGCCGGGCGCTTCACGCGAGGCCTGCGGCTTTCAGCGCGGCCGCCTGACGCGCGGCGACGCTGTCCACGGAGAAACCTTCGAGGCTCTCCTCGAACAGCTTGTGGAAGTTCAATTCCGCGCCGAGGCGGAGGTAGGCAGCGCCGAGGCCGATGGCGGCGCGGTCCATGAAGACGAATTCGCGCGGGATCTTCACGGGCCCCTTCTCCTTCAGCAGCTGGCGGACGCGGAAGGCTTCCTTGCGTCCATACTCGCCGGGCTTGATGCCGTCGGCGACGGAGCGGACGCGGTCGTCGATGATCGGGCCATAGATGAAGCGGGCCCAGACGTTCAGGACTTCGACGAGTTCGCGTGACAGGTTCTCGAAACCCCAGGTTTCGTAGGCGGCATAGGCCGCGTCGAAATCATCGGTCAGCATGGCGCGGTAGAGATCAACGACGCCGCCGACGAACTTCGGCGGGAAGATGCGCACGCAGCCGAAGTCGAGCAGGTTGATGCCGGTGCCGCCGCCTGTGACCTGGTAATTGCCGAGGTGCGGGTCGCCGTGGATGACGGCGTAGGAGTTCATCGGCGCCCACCAGGTCCAGAACAGCATTTCGGCGATATGGTTGCGCACCTCCTGCGGGGCGGATTCGAAAGCGCTGAGCTTTTCCCCCGAAAGCCAGGTCATGGTGAGGAGGCGTTCGGCGGAGAGGTCCGGGACGAGCTGCGGCACGGTGACGAAGGATTTGTCCGCGAGCATGGCGCCGTAGAGGGCCATGTGCTTGGCCTCGCGGGCGTAGTCGAGTTCCTCGCGCAGGCGGTCGGTGATTTCCTCGACCATCGCGTCGGCATCGATGGAGCCGTCCATGCGCTTGAACACGCCGAGCAGGGTGCGCAGCTGGCCGACATCGGATTCAACCGCGCTGGACATGTCCGGATATTGCAGCTTGCAGGCCACTTCGCGGCCATCGTGCAGCGTGGCGCGGTGGACCTGGCCGAGGGAGGCGGCGTGCGCGGCCTCGTGGGCGAAGCTGGCGAACTTTGTCTCCCACCCTGGCCCGAGCTCGGCGCGCATGCGGCGCTTGACGAAGGGCCAGCCCATGGCCGGAGCCTCGGCCTGCAGCTGACTGAGTTCGGCGGCGTATTCAGGCGGCAGGAAATCCGGGATTGTGGAGACCAGCTGCGCGATCTTCATCAGCGGGCCCTTGGACTTGCCGAGGGCGGCGGCGAGCGCCTTCGCCGTGCGCTGGTCGCCCTCGACACCGCCGAACAGGGACTGGGCCGCGAACGCGAAGCCCGCACCGGAGAGGTTCGCGCCGACCTTCGCGGTGCGCGCTATGCGGCCCGAGAGGCGGTTGCGTTCGGGATCGTCCGTTCGAGAGGGTTTATCGGTCATGCAGCGGATATAGAGGGGCGGCGCCTGCTTTGACAGGACGCAAGGTCGCACTGGGTGACAAGCCGGCGGCCTTGGCGTATAGCGCCGCGAGTTTGCCACATTTACCGAGGCCCGACCTGCCCCATCGCCGCTGTTCGCATCCGACGGACCCACCGCGTTAACGCAGCCCCTCCCAGCGCTCCCCTCCCAGAAAGCTCCCATGTCCTATAAGACCCTGATCACCGAGATCGATACCGAAGACGGCTTTGCCGTGATCCAGATGAACCGGCCGGAGAGCCTGAACGCGCTCTGCGAGGAGATGATGTCGGAGCTTTCGGCGGCGTTTGACCGGTTCGAGGCGGATGACAATGTCCGCTGCATCATCCTGACCGGCTCCAAGAAGGCATTTTCCGGCGGGGCGGATGTCAAGGAAATCCAGGCCAAGACTTTCCCGCAATCCTATTATGAGGACTTCATCACAAGGAACTGGGAACGCGCGGCGCGCACCCGCAAGCCGCTGATCGCGGCGGTGGGCGGCTATGCGATCGGCGGAGGCTGCGAGCTGGCGATGATGTGCGACATTATCCTGGCGGCCGACAATGCGCGGTTCGGGCAGCCAGAAATCCGCCTCGGCGTGATGCCGGGCGCCGGCGGGACGCAGCGGATGGCGCGGGCGATCGGCAAGTCGAAAGCCATGGAACTCTGCCTGACCGGCCGCATGATGGAGGCCGTGGAGGCCGAGCGCTGCGGGCTGGTCAGCCGGATTGTGCCGGCTGACGACCTCATGGACGAAGCCCGGGAGCTGGCGCGGACCATTTCGCTGATGCCGCGGGCGGCGGCGATGATGACGAAAGAGGCCATCAATGCCTCCTTCGAAACCCCGCTGGCACAGGGCATCCAGTTCGAACGGCGCCTGTTCCACTCGCTTTTTGCCACCGATGACCAAAAAGAAGGCATGAAGGCTTACGTCGAAAAGCGCACGGCCCACTTCAAGGATCGCTGAAAGGCCTGCCGGAATGCTGCTTTTCCGGTCTGAGTCTGGTTGACGCGCACCCGGCCTTTATGTATCTCCCCGCCTTCGGCCTGACGGGGGACTTTCCCGGGGCTCCAGGAGTTTACGATGGCGAATACGAAATCTGCCAAGAAAATGGTGCGCAAGATTGAAGCGCGCACCGAGGTCAACAAAGCCCGCCGCTCCCGCGTGCGCACCTATGTCCGCAAGGTCGAAGAAGCGATTGCTTCGGGCGACAAATCGGCTGCTGCTGAAGCGCTGAAGGCTGCCCAGCCGGAGATCATGCGCTCCGTGACCAAGGGCATCACCCACAAGAACACGGCCTCCCGCAAGGTTTCGCGCCTGTCGGCCCGCGTCAAGGCGATGGCCTGAAACTGAAAGATCAGGCGCCTCCGGCGACCTGAAATCGAAGCCCGCCGGATGATCCTGGCGGGCTTTGTTTTTGCCCCTCACCTCTCTTGGCGAACCGATTTGCCACACGCAGAAACGTGCGCCGTCCGCAACCTTTGCGGGTGCGCGTCAGCGCCCTTTAAAGACCATGTTGCCCCCCTGCAAACACGCTTCGGAAATATGAGTTTTCCACAGCCTGTTATGGATGTTCCCAGTTGACAGAAATTCGGGGAACAAATGTCAGCAAACGCTCACTAAAAAATAGTTTTCCGGTGCAACCGCATGAATTTCCTGTGCATTTTTGAGAAGCCCGACATGTCAACACGATAACTGAGACGTTCGCAAAAAAGTGGGGCTTGTGTTGAAATTCTGTGGCGAATAGGCTGACCCGACCAGCTAATATCGTCCCGGTAAAGAGTATTTTTAGAGTATCAGGCGGGGGCCTGCCGGGCGCGTGGTGTGCGAGTTGGAAAGAGCGATCAAAACTAGAAACGGGGTCGGTGATGGACCGAAAAAGATTGTTTGTCTCTCGCGTAAAAAAGGGAACACAGGATCAGGGCGGTGGTGATGCCACCGGGCAGCGCGTCTGGGAAGATGTGCAAGCCGTACTCGAGTCCCGTCTCCCGCGTGAAGAGTTTGACCGCTGGATTGCGGAACTGCGCCTGGTCGCAGAGCTTGACGGTGAAATGCTACTCGCGGCCAAGGACCCTGTGGGTCTCGACCGTGTCAGCGCCCAATACAAGCGCGAGATCGAACGGCTGTGGACGGGCATGGACCCGCAAAGCCGCCCGATCAAATTGATCTGTTGGCGGACGACTCCGGCCGAACTGCGTGAGCTGATCGGCGACCCGTGGGCGGTCGATCCCGACGCCGGTGTGGCAGACGAGGCCGAGGTTGCCGCGGCGCCGTCGGGCGGACCTGCGATGACGTTCGGCAACCTCGTTGTCGGCCCGTCGAACAAGACCGCGGCAGAAGTGGCGAAGCGGATTGCGGCGGGCCTTCCGGCCGGCACGCCGATCACGCTGATCTACGGGCCGCAGGGCACCGGCAAGACGCATATCGTGATGGCGCTGAAAGATGGCGTCTCGAAGCGCGATGCCAATCGCAAGGTGGTCTATCTAACCGCCGAGGAATTCATGTCGTCCTATCTCGACGGCGTGAAGGCGCGCGACACCAGCAGCCTGAAGCGCCGGCTGCGGATGGCGGCGATCCTGATCGTCGACGACCTGCACCGGATTGCCGGCAAACCTGGCACGGAGAACGAGTTGTTCCAGAACATCCGTGAAGTGACCGGCAATGGCGGACAGGTTGTGCTCGTGGGCGACGCGGCCCCCGGCGAGACCGTCGGCTTCGGCAAGCGGCTGGTCGGCGAACTGAAGGGCGCAACCGCGGTCGAGATCGGCCTGCCCGACGCCGCGATGCGCCGCGAAATCCTGAACCGCCTCGCCGCGCATATCACGGCCAGCCATCCGGAATTCCTGTTGGGGGACGACATGATCCAGAAACTCAACTCCGGAATCCGCGGCCCGGGCCGTGAGCTGACCGGCGCCGTGTGGAGCCTGTTCACCGAAGCCAATTTTGGTCAGGAAACACCGACCATGGAGATGCTGGAGCGGGTGATCCGCCGGCATTCGGGCGAACAGCGCGAGCCGACGATCGACGTGATCAAGAAGGCGACGCTGAAGATCTTCCCGATCGCCCGCGCCGACCTTGAAGGCCCGAGCAAGATGCAGGCCTTCGTCTATCCGCGTCAGGTGGCGATGTACCTCTGCCGTACGATGACCCGGAAATCCTTCCCGCAGATCGGGCGGGCCTTTGGCAAGCGCGATCACACAACCGTGCTCTACGCCTTCCGGCGCATCGAGAAAGCCCTGCCGGAAGACCCGCGTATGGCCGATGATATCGCGCGTGTCGAGGCGGTGATCTTCGACATGATCGAGGCAGGTCAAACCTGAGGCAGAGCCCCGGGCGGCCTGCGTCGCCGCTTGGCTTTTTGCGGAACTTGGTTAAGGGTCTCCAGCCCGCTTCCGGACAGGGGCGGGCTGATTCCCTGTCAACCGGGGATCAGGCATTCGCGGACACAGAAACTAGAGGATTGGGGGACGCTGCCTGGCAGCGCCCGTGATGGACGGACCCGAAGATGAAGTTGACGATTGAACGTGGTGCCCTGCTCGATGCGCTCAGCCATGTGCAGAACATTGTCGAACGCCGCACGACGATCCCCATCCTGTCGAACGTCCTGTTGCAGGCGAAGAAGGGCGAGTTGCGCCTTACCGCCACCGACCTCGATATCGAAGCGGTCGACTCCGCCGATGCGAAAGTGTCGAAGGAAGGCGCGGTCACCGCGCCGGCAGGCACGCTGTTCGACGTGGTGCGCAAGCTGCCTTCGGGCGCCGAAGTTCTGCTCGAACTCAATCCGGAAACCCAGCGCCTGTCGATCACGGCCGGCCGCTCGCAATTCGAATTGCCCACCCTGCCCGCGTCCGATTTCCAGACGATGGCCTCCGATGAAGGCAGCGTGCAGTTCAGCCTGGCCGCCGCAGACCTAGCGCGGCTGATCGACAAGACGCGCTTTGCGATCTCGACCGAAGAGACACGCTATTATCTCAACGGCATCTATCTGCACGCTGCCAAGAATGATGCCGGCAAGCCGGTGCTGCGCTCGGTCGCCACCGATGGCCACCGCCTCGCACTGGCCGAACTGAAGGCGCCGAAGGGCAGTGACAAGCTGACCGGCGTGATCGTGCCGCGCAAGACCGTCAACGAGATCCGCCGCCTGATTGACGGGCGCACGGATGAGGTGGCGGTAGAAGTCTCCGACACCAAGATCGTCGTGCGCGCGGGCCGCGCCGTGCTGACCTCAAAGCTGATCGATGGTTCGTTCCCGGACTATGCGCGCGTCATCCCGAAGGGCAATGACAAGAAGCTGACGGTGGACAACAAGGCCTTCGAAGCCGCCGTTGACCGCGTCTCGACCGTCTCGGCGGAGCGTTCGCGCTCGGTGAAGATGAGCCTCAGCGAGGGCCGGCTGACTCTGGCGGTGAACCATGCCGAGACCGGCGCGGGGAACGAGGAAATCGAGGCGGAGTACTCCTCCGACGCGATGGAGATCGGCTTCAACGCCAAGTATCTGCTCGACATCGCCGGACAGATCGAATCCGACGAGGCCGAGTTCATGTTCAATGATCCGGCATCCCCGGCGCTGGTGCTCGACCCGTCGGACGAGTCGGCGCGCTATGTGCTGATGCCGCTCCGCGTTTAGACAGGCGGGCCGGCGGGCCCTTCGAACAATGACCGCCCTTACCCGTCTCACCCTCACCGATTTCCGGAACTACGAGAGACTCACGCTGGTGCTCGATGGGCGGCCGGTGTGCCTCTATGGCTCGAACGGGGCGGGCAAGACCAACCTGTTGGAAGCGATCAGCCAGTTCGGGCCGGGGCGCGGCTTGCGGGCGGCGCAGCTGGCGGAGATGACGCGCCACGGCGCAGCCGGTGGCTGGACGATTTCGGGCGTCCTGGACGGCGAGCAGAAGATCGGCATTGCGCTGGAAGGCGCGGGGCCCGCCAAACGGTCGGTGCGCATCGACGGCGCGCCGGCGAGCCCCGGCGACCTGGCGGAACGGATGCGGCTGATCTGGCTGACGCCGGCGATGGACGGCGTGTTCCGGGGCGGCGCTTCGGAGCGGCGGCGGTTCTTTGACCGGCTGGTGATGGCGCATCAGCCTTCGCACGGGGGCGCCTCGACGCGCTATGAGAAGGCATTGGCCGAGCGCAACGCGCTGCTGGAGCGCGGGCATGTGGACCCGGCCTGGGCAGATGCGATCGAGGCGCGCCTCGCGGAGGCGGGCGCCGAGATCGCGGTGAACCGAGCGCTGGTGCTGGCGGAGTTGCAGGCGGCGATTGATGCGCGGCCCGAGGGGCATTTTCCGAAGGCGGACCTTTCGCTGGAAGGCGAGGCGGAGGCCGCGGCGCTGCAGGGCGAGGATTTCCGCGCGATCTTCGATCTTCTGGTCGACGCCTACAGAAACGGGCGGAGGCGCGACATCGGCGCGGGGCGCACGCTGAGCGGGCCGCACCGGTCTGACCTTGGCGTGATCCACCGGCCCTCCGGCGCGCCGGCGGGCGAGGCCTCGACCGGGCAGCAGAAGGCGCTGCTGATTGGGCTGGTGCTGGCGTCAGCCGGTGCATTGTCCGTGAACGGAGAGGGCCCTGCCCCGCTCTTGCTGCTCGACGAGGCGGCAGCGCATCTGGACCCGGACCGGCGCACCGCCCTTTTCGGCGAGCTCGCCGCGCTCAACGGTCAGGCATGGCTTACGGGCACCGACGCGTACCTATTCGAGACATTCGGCACGCAGGCCCAGAGGGTACGTGTGGAATCATGTTCGGCGGTTGTTGACGCATAGAATCAAGCAACGCGGGGTCGATGATTTCTTCTTCGCCGGTATCGAAAACCGACTGGATTTCGGGCTCGGGCTTGCCTTCGAACCAGGCGGCTTCCTGTTCAAACCAGCCGGTGAGGATGGGGTTTACGTCCCTGTGCCGCTTGTAGTTGAGGCCGTGATCGGCGCCTTCGAGGATATGCACATTTGCCTCGGGCATCACCCCGCGCATTTGGTTGGCACTGGCGATCAGCACCGTCGGATCATTGGTGCCGAACACAGCGGCGACCGGGATGCCGGTGGCCGCGAGCGCGGCGTAGGTGTCTTCGCGGCCGCGCATCGGGAAGTGCCGGAAGGTGGACAGCAGCGCGCGGCCATAGCCGCGGTATTTCATCTGTTCACGGACATCTCCCTGCAACCGGTCCTCGGGCGCCAGGCCGGATTCGTCGTACTGGGGGTCGTTGGCGACCGACGGCATCGCCACCATGCGCCAGAGCCAGTCGCCGATCACCGGCGTGCGGATCAGTGATGCCTGGGCCCCCTCCGTGCCTGCCACATCGAGCCCGGCGGGAACAAACAGGAACACGCGCGCCACCCGCTCCGGATGCCGCACGGCAAACTCCGCAACGATGGGGCCACCCATCGACAGGCCGACAAATCCGGCAGGCTCGGTAATCTGCAACGCATCGAGGAGGGCGAGGAGTTCCCAGTCGTAGAAGTCGGTATCGTAGCGGCTCGCGGGCCTGTCGGACCAGCCGCGGCCAAGATGATCGAACTGCAGCACACGGAAGCCGGCCACGCGCAGGGCTTCGGCGTTCTGGTCAAAGATGAATCCGGGCGTCGAGAAACCGTGCACCATGACGATCAGCGGCGCGCCTTCGGGCCCGGTCAGGCGGTAATGGATCTTGGCGCCGGGCACTTCGGCAAACTGGCCGGGCGCACGGGCGCGTTCAATCTCGTCCAAGGGCCGCAGGTCGCGCCCGGCCCAGGACCAGCTCGCCCAGAACGCGAACACGAGCCCGCCGAGACCCCACAGAACCCATTTCATGCATCGTTCCCCTGATTGGGGCGATGATGGAAGGTTCAACGGTTCGTGTCGAGCCCGATTCGCAGGCGTTCTAGTGACGGGAGAATTTCGGCGGCGAGGTCCGGCGGAAAACCTGCCGGCAGTTGAGCAATCTCCGGCATGAGCGCCTTGATCGACGCGTCGCGCGCCTGCTTTCCGGCAGGCGTGAGGAAGACGCGTTTGGAGCGGGCATCGTCCGGATCTGGATCGACGCGGATGAAACCCTTCGCTTCAAGCTTCTGCAGCGTGTTGGTCATCGTGCCCTTGGTGACCTGGAAGGCGGCGGCGAGCCGCATCGGCGTCCATCCATCGCCGAGCCGGACGCAATGATTGAGCAGGGTGAACTGCGCGACCGTGAGACCCTTAGGGAGCACGCGCTGGAAGCGGTTGCCGGAGAGCTGGGCGATGATGCCGATCTCGTTGAAGAGCTGGAAGTAAAGCGCGCCGGGGTCGGTTGCTGGCGCGGTCTTGGCCGGCTTTGAGGACATCGGGATCAACTCAGCATATGGGCTTCGAGGCCGCGACGGGGCGCGGGGGGCACGTGTTTGGCATAGCCGACTCGCACCAGCATCTGAAGGGTCTGCCCACCGCCGATCAGCGCGTGCACTTCGGCGTAGAGGTCCGCGATTTCAGGATATTCCTGCAGCGCCTGACTCCACGGGTGCACGGCCAGACCCTGGGCTGCGGCCTCGAGCGTAAGGCGCATGTAGGCGCGCCCGGCGGCGAGTTGGCCGTCGCGGGTGGCGCCGTCATTGGTGAGCCAGGCGAAAGCGCGCGCCGAGGCCGCCAGCGGGCGGTACATGTCGAGGCCCTGTTTGAAGGCCGCGGAGGTGGGGTCAGCAAGCGCTTCAGGTGTGACCACACCGGCCAGCGTGCCGAGCGCGAGAAAAGGTCCCTCCATCGACAGGCCGTCCCGGTGCCGCGCGACTTCGGCGGGACCGAAGCGCATCAGGTCGATGCTTTCCTGCATCGTGTACGCGGTGGTGGATTCGCGTTCATGGGCGCGCCAGGTCAGATCGCGCAATTGCTCCGCCGTCTGATCATTTCCGCAGGTGTGCGCCGCCAGTCCGAAGGCCGAGCCTGCGGCGACGAGGGCGGCGAGTTTCTCCGGCTCGACATCGCGCGCCTCGTAGACTTCGCGGTTGGTGTGGCGGGCCAGCACGTGGGCGAACAGCGGGTCGGGTTTGGCTGCGGACGGCGCGAACTGCACGTAGGCGACGGGACGGGCATCGAGCCGGCCGGTCATGTCCGGCGCGCCGTCCGGAAAGGCGGTGATCTGCGCCTCGTAGCCCTCTTCGGCGGCGGCGAGGCGAAGGAGTTCGAGGAAGGCGCCGCAGCCGAGGATGATCTGGCGATCGACGGGGTCCGTGGCCGGGAGGCGGCGCTCCAGATCGACATACAGCGTCAGGGCGTCATCGCCTTCGAGCTGGACGAGCCAGGGCTGGCGGTTGTGCGGGTTGGGCGCGAGGAGCGCGTAGGACAGGAACCGCCGGCGGTACTCCGTCTCCTGCCCGGCCACGCGCCAGGCTTCACGGGCGGCGCGGCTGGGCTGGTTGAGCGCCACGAAGCCGCCGGCACCGGCGGCCGCGAGCACGACGCCGCCCCCGATGAGTTTCAGAACGCCGCGCCGGGATGTCATCTTTCTGTCTCCATTGGTTCGATATCAAACTTTTTTGTTTGACGTCGAACTATTGTCAAGCGAGGTTCGTGAAAGCGCCGACCAAAGAGCCCTTGCGCGACGTGCCCCTGCCGCCGAAAAGGTGCCATCCCACGCGTCTGTCGATTCGATCAGGCTTCGGAGAAGGCTACCAAATGTCTGGATTGCGAACGCTTTACCCGCCCATCGCCCCGTATAAATCGGGCCTGCTCGATGTTGGCGATGGGCATCGCATCTATTTCGAACGATCCGGCAAGCCTGGCGGCAAGCCCGCCGTATTTCTCCATGGCGGACCGGGCGGCGGATTTTCGCCGGATCATCGGCGCCTGTTCGATCCGGCCGTCTATGACGTGACACTGTTCGATCAGCGAGGCTGCGGCCGCTCGACCCCGCATGCGGAACTGGACGCCAATACGACCTGGCACCTTGTTGCCGACATTGAACGATTGCGGGAACGGGCCGGTGCAGATCAATGGCTCGTCTTCGGTGGTTCCTGGGGGTCAACATTGGGGCTGGCCTATGCCGAAACCCACCCTGACCGCGTCAGCGCGCTGATCCTGCGCGGGATCTATACCCTGACCAAGGCGGAGCTCGACTGGTACTATCAGTTCGGCGTGTCGGAGATGTTCCCCGAGAAATGGCAGAAGTTCCTGGCGCCGATCCCCGAGACCGAACGCGGCGACATGATTGCAGCCTATCGCAAGCGCCTGACCGGAACGGACAGGGCGGCCCAACTCGAAACCGCAAAGGCATGGTCGATCTGGGAAGGTGAGACGATCACACTGCTTCCGGACGCCAGCGTGTCTGCGCCGTTCCACGAGGGGGAATATGCGCTCGCCTTTGCCCGGATCGAAAACCACTATTTCGCGCATGCCGGCTGGCTTGAGGAAGGCCAGCTCCTGCGCGACGCTTACAAGCTCAAGGGCATTCCCGGCACGATCGTCCATGGCCGATACGACATGCCCTGCCCGGCACGCTGTGCGTTTGAGTTGCACGCGGCCTGGCCTGAGGCGGACTTCCACCTCATTGAAGGGGCAGGCCATGCCTATTCCGAGCGGGGCATTCTCGACCAGCTGATCCGCGCCACGGACCGCTTTCGAACGGTCCAAGGACTGGCCGCCGAATTTGATCCACGATACGAACCTTAGAACTGACCGGAGACACCCCCCCATGAAAACACGCGCCGCCGTCGCCTTCGAGGCCAAGAAACCGCTCGAGATCGTCGAGCTTGACCTTGAAGGCCCCAAGGCAGGCGAAGTGCTTGTGGAGATCATGGCGACGGGCATCTGCCATACGGATGCCTATACGCTGGACGGGCTCGACTCCGAGGGCATTTTCCCGAGCGTGCTGGGCCATGAGGGCGCGGGCATCGTGCGCGAGGTTGGCGTGGGCGTGACCAGCGTGAAACCGGGCGACCATGTGATCCCGCTCTACACGCCGGAATGCCGCCAGTGCAAAAGCTGCCTCTCGGGCAAGACCAATCTGTGTACGGCCATTCGCGCGACGCAGGGAAAGGGCCTTATGCCGGACGGGACGTCGCGTTTTTCCTACAAGGGTCAGACTGTGTATCACTACATGGGGTGCTCGACCTTCTCGAACTTCACCGTGCTGCCGGAAATCGCCGTCGCGAAAATCCGCGCGGACGCGCCGTTTGACAAAGCCTGCTATATCGGCTGCGGCGTGACCACCGGCGTCGGCGCGGTGGTCAATACGGCAAAGGTCCAGGTCGGCGAGAATGTTGTCGTGTTCGGCCTCGGCGGCATCGGGCTCAACGTGATCCAGGGTGCGAGGATGGCAGGGGCGGACATGATCGTCGGCGTTGACATCAATCCGTCCAAGGAAGAATGGGGCCGCAAGTTCGGCATGACGCATTTCGTCAACCCCAAGGACGTGAAGGACATTGTCGCGCATATCGTGGAGCTGACCGGCGGCGGAGCAGACTATTCGTTCGACTGCACGGGCAACACGACCGTCATGCGCCAGGCGCTGGAATGCTGCCATCGCGGCTGGGGCACGAGCGTCATCATCGGCGTGGCGGAATCCGGCAAGGAAATCGCAACGCGGCCGTTCCAGCTGGTGACCGGGCGCAACTGGCGCGGAACGGCTTTCGGCGGCGCCAAGGGACGGACGGATGTGCCGAAGATCGTCGACTGGTACATGAACGGCAAGATCGAGATCGACCTGATGATTACGCACGTGATGACGCTGGACAAGATCAACGACGCGTTTGACCTGATGCACGAGGGCAAGAGCATCCGCAGCGTCGTGGTGTTCTGATGGACAACTGGCGCCTGCCCTGGAATGCCAGCTGCCTGTGCGGGCAGGTGAAGATGCGCGTGACCAAGGCGCCGGTGGTGTCGATGGCGTGCCATTGTACTGGCTGCCAGAAGCTGACGAGCGGGCCGTATTCGCTGTCGCTGCTGCTGCCTGCCGACGGGTTTGAGGTGACCGAAGGCGAGCCGGTAACCGGCGGCCTGCACGCCGAGAACCAGCAGATGTTCTGCCCGCACTGCAAGAACTGGCTGTTCACGCAGATGCCGGGATTGCCCTTCGTGAACTTCCGGCCCGGCATGCTGGAGGATGCGAGCTGGGTGCGCCCGATCATCGAGACCATGACACGCGAGCGCCTGCCCTATGCCACGACCGGTGCGGAGTTCAGCTTTGACGGCTTTCCTGCGCCCGAAGACTACGGCCCCGCGATGTCGGCCTTTGCCGACCATGGCGCCCGGCCGCCTGCAAACTGACTTCTGATCAACACCTGGAGGAACTACGAATGTACAGTCACATGATGGTCGGCTCGAACGACATCGCAAAGTCCAAGGCGTTCTACGACGCCCTGTTTTCGTCCGTGGGCGGAAAACCGGGCATCACCGACCCGAAGGGTCGCCTCGTCTACATGCACAATGGCGGCATCTTCCTCGTCACGCCGCCGATTGACGGCGCGCCCGCAACCAGCGGAAACGGCATGACCATCGGTCTCGCCATGGCCTCTACCCAGCAGGCGGATGCCTGGCATGCGGCGGGCGTCGCAGCCGGCGGCAAGGCGATCGAAGACCCGCCGGGCTGGCGCGGCGAAGGCGCGGGCGCGCTCTACCTCGCCTACCTGCGCGACCCTGACGGCAACAAGCTCTGCGCGCTGCACCGCGCCTAGGCTTACCGGATTGGCCTTGCGGCATGGTCCAGTGTAAGACAACACCCCGGACCATGCCGCCTCCCGGCTGCCGCCCAGACGGAATTGCCACATGCTTCCGATTGCCGACGTATCCTGGCTGAACCTCCGTCACCGGTTTCCGGCGCTCATCGACATCGGCGCGAATGATGGCGCGTTCGCCAGCTATCTCGTCCGTGCCCTGAACATTCCGCGCACCGTCGCCATCGAACCCCTTCCGGCCCACGCGCCGGCCCTTCTCGGACGGGGCTTCGAAGTCCACTCCGTTGCGCTCGGCAATCCGGCCGAGCCCGGCGAGGTTGCGTTTCGCGTCTCGGAAGCGGTCTCGCCTTCGGCGCAGGGCTGGAGATCGAGTGCATTGCGGCTTCGCCAGAATGAGCTGGCGCGGCGAGGCGCCGGTGGATCTTTCCCCCGTGGGCTCGCCCGCCATCCGATGGGTGATCGACCAGGCGGTGGAAGGTGGCAAACGGGTCGTCTCGCTGGCGCAATGGTCAAAGGCGCTGGTTGCTCATATGGAGCGAGGACTGACGGCTGAGCTGAAAACGGAAGTGACCGCGCGATTTCCGAACCTCGCTTACTATACCGAAGCGGGCACGCCGCATAATGAGCCCGATGAAGGCTATGTCGAGAATGGCTTCGCCGTTTCCTTTCCAAGGCCGCGCCCCACCCCAAGTTCAAAGGAATAGTTCTATGACACTGACCCCCGTCTCCTCCTGGAAATCCTTTGGCGGCACATTGTCCGTACACGATCATGAGAGCGCGCTACTGGGGTGCAAGATGCGCTTTGCGGTTTATACGCCGCCGCAGGCGGCGCACGGTCCGGCGCCGGTGCTTTGGTACCTGTCGGGGCTGACCTGCACCTGGGCGAACATGATGGAGAAATCCGGCGTGCAGGAACATGCGGCGCGGCATGGGGTGATGATCATCGCGCCCGACACCAGCCCGCGTGGGCCGGGCGTGCCGAATGATGATGCCTATGACCTCGGCCAGGGCGCGGGCTTCTACCTCACCGCCACGCAGGCGCCGTGGGACAAGCACTACAAGATGGACCAATACATCACCGATGAACTGCCCGGCCTGATCGAGGCGAACTTCCCGTCCGACATGGCGCGTCAGGGAATTTTCGGTCACTCAATGGGTGGGCACGGGGCAATCACGCTGCACCTGAAACATCCGGAGACGTACAAATCCTGCTCGGCCTTCTCGCCGATCACGTCGCCGGCCCGGGTGCCCTGGGGCGAGAAGGCGTTCACCGCCTATCTCGGCCCGCCGTCCGTGGCTTGGGAGCAGTATGACTCCACCGAACTGGTGAAGGAGGGCGCGTCGAAAGCACTGATCCTCGTCGATACCGGCACGGCCGACCAGTTCCTGGAGCCGCAGCTGAAGCCGCAGATCTTCATCGAGGCGTGCGAAAAGGAAGGCCAGCGCCTCGATTACCGGCTGCGCGAAGGCTATGGCCACGACTATTATTTCATCGCGACCTTCATGGACGAACACATCGCCCATCATGCGAAAGTGCTGAAGGGCTAAACCGCCTTGGCGTGCCGCTGTTGCGGCGCGGCAGGGGTGCGCGCGTCGAAGCATTGGGCGACGGTGCGCAGGAAGAGGCGCGCGGTGTCGGGTACGTCGATGCGCGTGCCGCTCACGGTGCACAAGCCGGCGGACTGCAAGGCCCGAGCGCGGTCCAGCGCATCGCCAAGGCTGCTCTCCGGCGCGTCCATCTCACGGCACACCTCCGCAGCATCCACGGAGAGATCACACATCACGCGTTCGATGGCGCGGGCGCGCAGCCGGTCGTCCGGCGTCAGGGCGATGCCGCGCTCCACCGGCAGTCGCCCGGCGGCAATCGCCTCACTCCACGCCTTTCGGTCTTTCAGGTTCTGCACGAAACCTTCGCGGAACTGCGAGATGGACGTGGCGCCCATGCCGATCAGCGTTTCGCAGGGATCGTCCGTATACCCTTGGAAGTTCCGGCGCAGGCGCCCTTCCCGATAGGCAACCGCCAGCGCGTCATCTGCGCGAGAGTAGTGGTCAAGACCGATGGGGAGATAACCTGCGGCAACGAGGGCGTCCGCCGCTGCGCCTGCCTGCTCCAACCGCTCGATCAGATCCGGCAGCGCGGCCTCGTCGATGGCCTTATGGTGTTTCGCGAACCAGGGCAGGTGTGCGTAGCCAAAGACAGAAATACGCGCCGCGCCCTGCTCAGCTGCGAATTGCGCGGCGGCGACGACATCTTCGGTGTTCTGGTGCGGCAGGCCGTACATCAGGTCCATGTTGATCGCGGCGACGCCTGCCGATTTCAGGGAGGCGACGAGGCCCGCCACCATGTCCGGCGGCTGGATGCGGTTAACGGCGGTCTGCACCGCCGGCGCCAGAGTCTGCACGCCAAGACTCGCCCGTGTCACGCCGGCCGCGGCGAAAGCCTCCACCTGGCCGTCATGCATCGTGCGCGGATCAAGCTCGACCGCGATTTCGGCGCCGGGCCGGATGCCGATACGGCCTCGGAGCGCCTCAATGAGTGCGGCAAAATCGTCCGCCTGCAGCGCGTTGGGCGAGCCGCCCCCGAAATGGAGGTGGCCTATGCCGCCATGCGGTCCGAGCGCGCGGGCCCACACATCAATCTCGGCCTTCAGGCGCGCGGCATACTCGCCGACGCGGCGGTAGCCGTTCGGCACGCTGGTGGCGCAGCCGCAATACCAACAAAGCGTCTCGCAGAAGGGGATGTGAAGGTAAACGGAGAGCGGTTTGCCCGGCGCAACGCTCGCGGCCCAGACGCCTGCGTCGCTCTCGCTGACGGCGCCGGTGAAGTCCGCGGCCGTCGGATAGCTGGTGTAGCGGGGCACGGCGCGTGCAGCGAAGGGGATCCAGTCGGGGTTCATGCGCCTTGGTTTACACATCCGGGCGGGCGTCTCCTCTAGGGATATTTCCCTAATTCCGGCCCCGCGGGGCCCGCCGCAACGGCAGGTTGGCCATAGCCGCAAGCCTCCAAACGTGCCAATAGGCCCCCTTATCGCCCGAAAGCCGTTTTATGAATCTCCCCGACACGCTCCCCGCCGCACTCGCCGGCGCACTTTCCGCACGCGGATATACCGATCTCACACAGGTCCAGTCTGCCGTCCTGGTGCCGCACCTGTCCGACAAGGACCTGCTCGTCTCCGCCCAGACCGGCTCCGGCAAGACCGTCGCCTTTGGCCTCGCCATGGCGGATGCTCTTCTGTCCGGCGAAGACACGCTTGCGCCTGCTTCCGCCCCCCTCGCGCTGATCGTCGCGCCGACGCGCGAACTGGCCGTGCAGGTCGCCCGCGAACTCGCCTGGCTGTACGGCATTGCCGGCGCCCGCCTCGCCACCTGCGTAGGCGGCATGGACATGCGCGATGAACGCCGCGCGCTCGAACGCGGCGCGCATATCGTCATCGGCACACCCGGCCGCCTGGCCGACCACATCAAGCGCGGCTCGCTGGTCACCGGCGGCGTACGCGTCGTGGTGCTGGACGAGGCCGACGAGATGCTCGACATGGGCTTTCGCGAAGAGCTTGAACTGATCCTCGAGGGCACGCCCGAAGAGCGCCGTACACTGATGTTCTCGGCCACCGTTCCGAAAGGCATCGCGGCCCTCGCCGCGCGCTACCAGAAGAACGCGGCGCGCGTCACCACCGACGCCGAAAAGAGCCAGCACGTCGACATCGAATACAAGGCGCTGCTCGTGGCGCCCGGCGATGAAGAGAACGCCATCGTCAACATCGTGCGCCATTCCGATTCCGAAAGCGCGCTGGTGTTCTGCTCCACCCGCGCCGCCGTGAACAAGCTGATGAGCCGGATGGGCAACCGCGGCTTCCCGGTCGTCGCCCTGTCCGGCGAGCTCAGCCAGAAGGAACGCTCCAACGCGCTGCAGGCCCTGCGCGATGGCCGCGCCCGCGTCTGTATCGCCACGGACGTCGCCGCCCGCGGCCTCGACCTGCAGAACCTAGGCCTCGTAATCCATGCCGACCTGCCGCGCGATCCCGCCACGCTGCTGCACCGCTCTGGCCGCACGGGCCGCGCTGGCCGCAAGGGCGTCAGCGCGCTGCTAGTTGCCCCCAAAGCCCGCCGCCGCGTAGAACGCCTGCTGGGCGATGCCAAGATCTCCGCGACCTGGGGCAAGCCCCCCTCGGCCGACGAGATCGCCCGCCAGGACGATGCCCGCCTTCTCTCCGACGCTGCGATCAGCGAACCGGCCAACGCGCATGAGAAAAAGCTCGTTGAGCAGCTCCTCGCCCAGCACGGCGCCGAAGCCGTTGCCGCAGCGTTCGTGCGCGCCAAGCGCGAAGGCCGCTCCGCGCCAGAAGAACTGCGCGATGTTGATGACCGCGCCAGCGACCGCAAGGCCAAGCCGGATTGGGAACGGCCCGAGCGCTCGCTGCGCGACCGGCCGGAACGCATCCGCCCAGATCGTCCGGATCGTCCGGAACGCGCGCCGCGCGAAGAGTGGACGACCCGCGAGGACCGTCCCGCCCGTGAGGACCGACCGCCGCGCGAGAAACGTGCCCGCACCGAACGCGCTGACCTTCCCGGCGCGATCTGGATTGCGATCAACGTGGGCCGCAAGAAGAACGCCGACCCGAAATGGCTGCTGCCGATGCTGTGCAAGGCCGGCGGCCTCGAGCGCGAAGACATTGGCCAGATCCGGATCAACACCGGCAACACGCATGTCGAGCTGACGCCGCAGGGCGCGATGCGGCTGTTCGAGAAGGTCGGCGAGTCCGGCCGCCTCGAAGGCAGCCTGCAAGCCTTCCCGCTGGACGGTGTGCCGGAGCCCGAGCCGTTTTCGCCGTCCGAAGACCGCAGCCCGCCGCGCCGCGAGCGCAGCCGCGACGACGCCCCCCGCCCAGCCTACCGCAAGGATCGCCCGCCTGCAGAGCGCGCCGAACGTCCTGCCCGCGAGCGGGCGCCCCGTGAGCGCAGCTTCGACGAAGCCCCGGCGCCCCGCGCCTTCGCGCCGTCTGAATATGTGCAGGACGACCGCGCCAAGGGCGGCAAGCCCCGCGCCAAGCCGAGCGCCAAGTACGCCGCCAAGACCGGCCCCGGCGTTGCGCGCGCCAAGGGCGGCTTCAAGGGAAAGCCAAGCACCTCAAAGGGCCCCAAAACCGGCTTCAAATCCGGCCCGAAACCCGCCAAACGCGGCCCCTCAGGCGGGCGCGACTGACGGGTTTGCAAAACGGCTGAAAATTGCTCCAGAACGCCTTGTTCTGAATAGTGTTTTTATATTCGTTTCGGCACTGCAAAATACGCCCCCGGGACGTTCCCAAGGGGGCGTAAATCCCGTATATTTCAAGACGATTTCAAGAATCACCCGAGAAAGAATTTCCCATGGCGGATGACACGGTCCCCGAGGCCCCCGAAGAGGGCGGCGAAGGCGAGTATGGCGCAGACTCCATCAAGGTCCTGAAGGGCCTCGACGCGGTGCGCAAACGCCCCGGCATGTACATCGGCGATACCGACGATGGCTCGGGCCTGCACCACATGATCTACGAGGTCGTCGACAACGCGATCGACGAAGCGCTCGCGGGCCATGCCGACCGCGTGACGGTCACGCTGTACCCCGACGGCTCAGCCGAAGTGACCGATAACGGCCGGGGCATCCCGGTCGGCCTGCATGCCGGCGAAGGCGTCTCGGCGGCCGAAGTGATCATGACCCAGCTGCACGCCGGTGGGAAATTCGACCAGAACTCCTACAAGGTCTCCGGCGGCCTGCATGGCGTGGGCGTGTCGGTCGTCAACGCATTATCCGACTGGTTGGACCTGACGATCCACCGCGAAGGCTATGAGCACTTCGTGCGCTTCGTTGAGGGCGGGCGCGTGGAAGCGCCGCTTGTTCGGCGCGGGGCCTCGCCAAAGCGCGAGAATGGCAAGCCGTATACCGGCACCGCCGTGCGCTTCTTCGCGTCGCCGTCGACGTTCACGATGACGGACTATGACCGCAAGACGCTGGAACACCGCCTCCGCGAACTCGCCTTCCTGAACTCCGGCGTAAAGATCATCTTCCGCGACGAGCGCGGCGCAGAGCCGTTCGAGATCACGCTGGAATACGAAGGCGGCGTGAAAGCTTTCGTGCAGCATATCGACCGGCAAAAATCCTCGCTGATCGGCGAGCCGATCTATGTCATCGGCGAGAAGGATGGCATCACGGTCGAGGCGGCCCTGGAGTGGACCGACAGCTATCACGAGTCCGTGCTCTGCTTCACCAACAACATCCCGCAGCGCGACGGCGGCACGCACCTTGCGGGCTTCCGCGGCGCGCTGACCCGCATCATCAATAAATACGCCAACGAGACCGGTATCGCGAAAAAGTCGAAGGTCGAGATTTCCGGCGACGACGCGCGCGAAGGCCTGACCTGCGTGCTGTCAGTGAAAGTGCCGGACCCGAAGTTCAGCTCACAGACGAAAGACAAGCTCGTCTCCTCCGAGGTGCGCCCGGTGGTCGAGAGCCTGATCGGCGAGAAGCTTGGCGAGTGGTTCGAGGAGAACCCGAAAAAAGCCGTCCAGATCATGGAGAAGATCGTCGAGGCTGCTGCCGCGCGCGAAGCCGCCCGCAAGGCGCGCGAGCTGACACGGCGCAAGTCGGCGCTCGACATCACGTCCCTGCCCGGCAAGCTGGCCGACTGCCAGGAGAAAGACCCGGCGAAATCCGAACTCTTCATCGTCGAGGGTGACTCGGCCGGCGGCTCCGCCAAGCAGGGCCGCAGCCGCGACAACCAGGCGATCCTTCCGCTGCGCGGCAAGATCCTCAACGTGGAACGCGCGCGCTTCGACAAGATGCTCGGCTCCGACCAGGTCGGCACCCTGATCATGGCGCTCGGCGCCGGCATCGGGCGCGACGAGTTCGACATCAACAAGCTGCGCTACCACAAGATCATCATCATGACCGATGCTGACGTCGATGGCGCGCACATCCGCACGCTGCTGCTGACCTTCTTCTATCGCCAGATGCCGGAGATCATCGAACGCGGCTATCTCTACATCGCGCAGCCGCCGCTCTATAAAGTGACGCGCGGCAAATCCGAGCGTTATGTGAAGGACGACGCAGAACTGGAATCCTACCTGATCAGCGAAGGCACCAGCGGCGAAACGCTGATCCTTGCCGATGGTACGCAAATAGCCGCCGAGGACCTGCGCGACCGCGTGCGCCAGGCAGCCAACTTCCGCGCCAGCCTGCGCCGTCTCGCCCTGCGCGCACCGGCCGACCTGATCGAGCATGCCGCCCTCGCGGGCGCCCTCGCCGGAAACGCCGACGCCGCCGAAGCGAAGGCGACCGCCGTGCGTCTCAACCGGCTCGCCGAGGAAGGCGAGGACACCTGGGAAGGCCGCTTCGTCGAAGGCGCGCTGGTGCTGCAACGCACCGTGCGCGGCGTTGACGAGACCGCCGTGCTGCCGCCCTCGCTGATCGCCAGCCAGGATGCCATCCGCCTCGCCGAGCGCGCGGCGGGCGTGCGCGAGATCTATGAAAAGCCGGCCATCCTGCGCCAGGAGAAGGGCGGCGAAATTGCCGTACACGGACCTGCGAGCCTGCTCGACGCGGTGCTCGAATCCGGCCGCAAGGGCCTCAAGGTCCAGCGCTACAAGGGCCTCGGCGAAATGAACGCCGACCAGCTCTGGGAAACCACGCTGGACGCCAACGCTCGGACTTTGCTTCAGGTGAAGGTCGAACACGCGGATGAAGCGGACGAGCTGTTCACGAAGCTGATGGGCGACGTGGTGGAGCCGCGCCGCGAGTTCATCGAGGAGTTTGCGCTGGAAGCTGAGGTGGATGTTTAGTCTGGCTAAGGAAAGCCCCTCACCCGCCCAGCACGATCCCAACGCCGCCAATCCGCACTTCGTCGTTCACCACATCCAGCCCGCGCCTTGCCGCGCGCACTGATGCTGCGCCCACATCGGGCACGCTGACGCGGAACTTCACGATCCGCTCCTCCGTGCCCGGTCGGAATTCGAGCGTGGCGTCGGCCAGCTGGATCACGCCACTCTTCGGGCCAATGCTCAGCGCCTCGCCCCAGCGCGCGGCCATGCCTTCCGGATCAGCGGTGTGGATCACCGCGCCGGTCAGCTTGCCGCGAGCTGCATGTTTCTCCCAGTCCGGCCCGCCCCAGCGCCAGCTTCCTGCGGGCCGCGCTTCGTCGATCGAGACGATCGCCGCGCCGACATCCGCCGGGTGGAGGTGGCTGGCGGAGATGTCCGGCAGGTCGATGTTCCAGACGCGGCGGATCTTCAGCGCGTCGGCGCGGGCCCGGGCGGCAGCGAGGTCATCCGTCTGGAAAATCGCCATGTAGCCGCCGTCCCCGCCCCGCGCGAGGAAACGGCCTGCCGGAGCCGTCAGCGCGGTCGGCACGACCACTTCCAGGAACTGGTCCCCGATGGCGTAGACGCGGTTGACGAGGCCGAATTCAGCGACGCCCGGATCGAGGAACGCCTCCCCGAGGCCCAGGACATTCGCCAGCGTATCGGCAACTTCCAGTGATGCAGCGGCAATCACCAGCTGCCGCAGGCGCACGTACCCCATGTTTTCCTCCTCACCGCTGGCCCTCTTGCCGTGGCCATGCGTGTTTATTGACCATACCTCATAACGGCCGCGTAATGCTATCACGCGCCGGTTGACGTATCCGCCTGCACACGCCACCCCCTCCCGCATGCACGACCATACCGACCCCCGCTGCCCCGAAGAGAGCGCCCACGCGCATGCGAATGCGCATGGCCTCGCCCATACGCACGACCATGAGGGCCACGCCCACCAACAGCACCATGCCGACATGACCAGCGCCGATTCCCGCCGCCGCGTCGTGCTCGCCGCGCTGCTGACCGGCGGGTTCATGTTTGCCGAAGTGATCGGCGGCATCCTGTCCGGCTCGCTGGCGCTGATGGCGGACGCCGCCCACATGCTGACCGATACCGGCTCGCTGATGCTCGCCTGGCTCGGCTACAAGCTCGCGGCCCGCCCCGCCGATCCGGGCCGCAGTTTCGGCTTCGGCCGGATGAAGGTGCTCGCGGCGTTCACCAACGGCGCGCTGCTGATCCTGCTGGCGCTCTGGATCGTCTGGGAAGCGGTCAACCGCCTGCTGTTGCCCTCGCCAGTGCTGGGCGAGCTGATGCTCGGCGTGGCCGTGCTCGGCCTCGTCGTCAACGTGATCGCCTTTGCGATCCTGCATGGCGGCGGCCACAAGGACGACCTCAACCTGCGCGGCGCCCTCTGGCATGTGGCGGGAGACATGCTCGGCTCGGTCGCCGCCATCCTCGCCGCCGGGCTGATCCTCTGGCAGGGCTGGTACATCGCCGACCCCCTGCTCTCGATCCTCGTTGCCGGCCTTGCGCTGTTCGGCGGCGTCCGCATCGCGCGCGAGTCCGGCCATATCCTCATCGAAGGCACGCCGGAGGGCCTCGAGGCGGCCAAGATCATCGCAGACCTGAAGGCCAACGTGCCGGGCGTCGCCAATGTCACCCACGTCCACGCCTGGGCGCTGACCGAATCGCGCCCGCTGGTAACGCTGGAAGTCACCCTCGCCGCCGGGGCCACCGCCGAAGCGGTGCGCCGCGCGGTCAAGGAACGCCTCGCCCATGCCTTCGGCGCCAGCCATGCCACCGTGGAAGTGATCGGTGAGGTTAGCCCCGCTGCCGCATAGCCGCATTGCGAAGCCGCCCGCAGCGCTTTAACCCTGCCGTCAAGCGCCCATATAGGGGCCTCGAAGACGATAGGAGCCTGCGGTGGCCGAGACGAGACATGCTGAAATCCTGATCATCGGCTCCGGCCCGGCCGGCTGGACCGCGGCTGTCTATGCCGCGCGTTCCCTACGCGAAACGCTCGTCGTCACCGGCATGCAGCCGGGCGGCCAGCTGACCATCACCACCGATGTCGAGAACTGGCCGGGCGAAGCCCACATCCTCGGGCCGGACCTGATGGTCCGCATGCAGGAACACGCCGAGAAAATGGGCGCCAAGGTCGTCAGCGACCACATCCTCAGCGTCGATTTCGAAAGCCGCCCCTTCAAGGCCGTGGGCGAGAACGGCACGACCTATACCGCCGACGCCGTGATCATCTCCACCGGCGCGCAGGCCAAGTGGCTGGACCTGCCGAGCGAGCAGAAGTTCAAGGGCTTCGGCGTCTCCGCCTGCGCCACCTGTGACGGCTTTTTCTACCGGGGCCGCGAAGTGATGGTCATCGGCGGCGGCAACACCGCTGTCGAGGAAGCGCTGTTCCTGACGAACTTCGCCTCCAAGGTCACCGTCGTCCACCGCCGCGACCATTTCCGCGCCGAGAAGATCCTGCAGGACCGCCTGTTCAAGAATCCGAAGGTCGAAGTGATCTGGGATACGGCGCTCGAAGACGTGCTCGGCGACGAGCAGCCGCTGGGCGTGACCGCCGCGCGCATCCGGAACGTCAAGACGGGCGCCGTGCGCGACATCCCCGTCCACGGCATCTTCATCGCCATCGGCCATGCGCCGTCCACGGAGCTTTTCACCGGCAAGCTGCCAATGCGCCCGAATGGCTACCTGATCACCGAGCCGGGCTCTACCCGAACCGCCATCCCCGGCGTGTTCGCGGCCGGTGACGTCACCGACGAGACCTACCGCCAGGCCGTCACCGCCGCCGGCATGGGCTGCATGGCCGCCCTGGAAGCGGAGCGTTGGCTTTCGGAGGAAGCGGCGCACAGCGAGGCGGTTGCGGCGGAGTAAACGCTACAACATCGCTTGCGCGGTTTCCTCGATCTCGCGCGGTTTCTCTGTCTCTACCGCCTGCAACAGCGTTGCCGCCCGCTCCTGCATCACGCGGTCAAGCTCCGTGGCCGGATCAATCGCGAGGGCCGCTTCCAGCTCGGCTTCGATTTCGCTGTGATACTTCTTCGCGTCGAAGGCGGCCAATGCCCGCGCCCATTGCCAGCGCAGGCCGGCGTCTTCCGGCGCGAGGCGCACGGCTTCGGCGTAACACTTGCGCGCGGTCTTGAGGCTCGCCCCCATCACCGCTGCGCCGAGCGTTCCGCCGCGCCGGTGCACCTCGACATGCCAGACGGCGAGGAAGCCCAGCGCGTAGTGGTTCGCCGGATCATCCGCCAGCACGGCCTCTGCCAGCGCGCGGGCTTTCGGTCCGTACCCGGAGTCCCGCGCGTCGCCGAGGCTCATCGGCCGGGTCAGCAGCGACAGGGTGATCGCCTTCTGCAGGCGCCCTTCCCCGTGATCGGCGTCCAGCTTCAGCGCCGCATCGGCTGCCGCCAGCGCGTCCTTGAGGGAGGTGAGATCGGGTTCGCCCCCCGAACACATCACCTTCGCCAGCATCGCCCGGGCCCGCAGGGCATGCGCATCGGCGGAGCGCTCTCCGGCCGTCTCCTTGAGCGCCAGATCATACTGCCCCGCCCGGAACGCGGCATTGGCGCTCGCGACATCGGCGAACGCGCTAAGCGCCCCTGAGACAACAAGCGCCGCGAGAATCAGGCTGCTTCTGATCATAAGCCCTGATACTAGACCGTTTACGCCTCCCCGGCGAGCGGGAGGTTGAACGGATCAGCAGCGGGCACTTCATGGCGGACAGTTTCGAGGCAGATGTGGTCGTCATCGGCGCCGGCGTGATCGGCCTTGCCGCGGCCCGCGCCCTCGCCCGGGCGGGCCGCGAAGTGATCGTGCTGGAATCCGAAGACCAGATCGCCATGCACACCTCCTCGCGCAATTCCGAGGTCATCCATGCCGGGCTCTACTATGCCAAGGGCAGCCTGAAGGCGCGCCACTGCGTCAACGGCCGCCGTATGCTCTATGCCTATCTCGATGCCCACGGCGTTACCGTGAAGCGCTGCGGCAAGTTCGTGGTGGCCGTCGGCGACGAGGCGGGCGGCCTGCAAGGCATCGTCGACCGGGCGGAGGCCAATGGCGTCGAGCAGCTCAGCGTCGTCGACGGGGCCGCGGTGCGCAAGATCGAACCGGCCCTCAGCGCGAGTGTCACCGGCGCCATTGTCTCGCCGGTCTCGGGCATCTTTGACAGTCACGCGTATTTCCTCGCCCTGCAGGGCGAGCTTGAGGATGCCGGCGGCTCCATCGCTTTCGGCACGCCGCTACTCTCCGGCGCGGTCGAGACCGGCCATGTCCGCCTCGAGACCGGCGGCGCCTCGCCCGCCACCATCCGCGCCCGCACGGTTGTCAACGCGGGCGGCCACCATGCCATCAAGATTGCGGCTGCCATCGACGGCCCGCACGCCGCCGGCCTGCCCCAGCCGCACTATGTCAAAGGTAGCTATTTCACGATCCAGGGCCACACGCCCTTCTCGCGTCTGATCTATCCGATGCCGACCAGCTCCAGCCTCGGCCTGCACCTGACCATCGACATTGCCGGGCGCGGCAAGCTCGGCCCGGACGCCGAATGGCTCCCCGATGACGCGGCCCCGCCCTTCGATTACCGGGTCGACCCGGGCCGGGCGAAGCTGTTCCATGCAGAAGTGACCCGTTTCTGGCCCGGCCTGACGATCGAGCGCCTCAGCCCCGATTATGCCGGTGTGCGCCCCAAACTGGTGCCCGAAGGCGCGCCCTCCGGCGATTTCCGCATCGAAGCGCCCGAAACACACGGCAGCGCCGGCCTGATCAACCTGCTGGGCATCGAAAGCCCGGGGCTGACCTCGTCCCTGTCGATTGCCGATCATGTCGCGGAACTGGCGGGCCAGAGCGCAGGCCAGAGCAGAGGATAGGGTGCTTGCACGGCCCCGCCCCAATGTGTATCAGGCGCCTTCGCTGACGCGGCGAACGGTTCGGTAGCTCAGCTGGTTAGAGCGCGCGACTCATAATCGCGAGGTCGAGAGTTCAAGTCTCTCCCGAACCACCATAAACTGTTAGCAGTTCTCCTTTAACCAAGTTGGACCGAGGAGAAGCCTCATGCTGCAAGCGGCTGCGTTGAACTGGCGGAACATCTGGCGCCCGCTGCTGGCGGCCGGAAGCCTGGGCCTCCTGCCCGGCTTGGCACTGGCCGATGAGACCGCGCCCGCCGATCCCCCTCGCCCGGAAGTTGCCCTCGTCCTGTCCGGCGGCGGCGCGCTGGGTCTCGCGCATGTCGGCGCGATCCAGGAACTCGAACGCCTCGGCATACGGCCCGACATGGTCGTGGGCACCTCGATGGGCGCCGTGGTCGGTGGCCTCTACGCCTCAGGCCTCAACGGCGAGGAACTCGAAGAGGTTGTCCAAAGCGTCAACTGGGCCGGCATCTTCTCGCCCCAGGCCGACCGCGACAAGCTGACCTTCCGCCAGAAACAGCAGCAGGCGGACTTTCCGGGCACCGCAAGCCTCGGCGTCACCGCCGCTGGCATCCTGCTGCCGACCGGCGCCGTCTCCGACCAGATGCTGATGAAGGAGCTGCGCCGCTTCACCCCGGCGCGCACCCGCGTCGATGACTTTGATGAGCTCTCGATCCCCTTCCGCGCGGTGGCCACCGACATCGCGACCGGCGAAGCGGTCGTGCTCGGCTCCGGCGAACTGCCCATGGCGATGCGCGCCTCGATTTCCCTGCCCGGCGTCTTCCCGGCCGTTCAGCTCGATGGCCAGTTGTTGGTCGATGGCGGACTTGCCGCCAATATCCCGATCAGCGTGGCGCGCGACATGGGCGCCGATATCGTGATCGCCGTCTGGACGCCGAACGACCTCCTGCCCGAGGAGGATATCGGCTCGGTTGTCGATGTCCTGTCGCAGACTGTCAGCCTGCTGATCCTCACCAACGAACGCGCCGAGATCGCAAGCCTCACCGACAAGGATTTCCTGATCCGCGTCGAGACCGGCGACATCGGCCCGACGGCGTTCACCCGCAGCGACGAACTTATCGAGACCGGCCGCGTGGCGATGGCGACCGAAACGGAGCGCCTCGCAGGCCTCGCCGAAGGCCGCCCGCCGGTCGTCTATGCCGAGAACGGCACCGAGAGGGCGCCTGTCATCGGTTTCGTCCGTATCGAGAATACCTCACGTCTCGACCAGTCGCTGCTGGAAGGCAAGGTGATCGATCTCGCCGGCACACCCGCCGACGCCGCCGCGATCGACGAGGCGCTGGACCGCATCTACGCGCTCGGCCCGTTCGAGAGTGTCGACTATGTCTATGAGGAGAGTGAAGGCCAGACGGGCCTCGTCGTGCGCGCCGTGGACCGCGTGCCGGATGCGGGCCGTGTCCGCCTCGGCCTGATCGTCGAGAATGATTTCAACACCGAATCCGACGCGGCCGTGTCCGTGGATTTCCGCAGCGCCGTGCTCGACGCCTACGGCTCCGAGATCCAGGCCCGCGCGACCATCGGCGATTTCAACGAGATCGCGGGCGAATATTTCCGCTTCCTCGATCCGCACCAGAGCTGGTTCACCGCCGTGCGCGGCGAGATCCAGAACCGACCGGTGAACATTTATTCGCAGCGCGGCTTCAAGGAGGCCGGCTTTGATCTCACCTACGGGATCGCGGCGCTCGATGGCGGCTACCAGTTCGGCAATGTCGGCGAGGTCCGTCTCGGCGTCGAACTCGGCACCGGCCGGGCCAAGCTGAATGAGGGCTTCGCGCCCTTCGCCGAAGTCGATGTCGATATCGGCCGCCTCGTGGCGACCGGTGCGTTTGACACGCTGGACGATCCCTTCTTCCCGCGCGACGGCGTGCGCGCCAGCGCGCGCTGGGTGCAGGGCCTGACGGCCCTCGGCGACAATGCGGACTTCCAGACCGTCAGCGGCTCCGTGCTCTCGGCCACCAGCCACGGACCCAACACCCTGATCGGCTCGCTTGCCGCTGGCCAGAGCCTCAACGGCACGGCGCCGCTGGATGCACTCTACCGGGTCGGCGGGCTTTTCAGCCTCTCCGGCTACCGCAAGGAGGAGCTGACGGACGAGAATTTCCTGACCGCGCAGCTGATCTACCGGCGCCAGCTGCTGGGCAATTCGCAGCAGATTTTCGGCGTGCCCCTGTTCGTCGGCGGGTCAGTGGAGCTCGGGGATGTCTGGCCGGGCAGCACGGGCGTGGACGCCGGGGATGTGCGCTTTGGCGGTAGCGCCTTCGTCGCCGCCAGCACGGCTTTCGGTCCCGTCTACCTCGCCTTCGGACGTTCCGAGGGCGGACGGCAATCGGCCTATCTGCTCATTGGACGGACGTTCTAGGCCCCGGCGGCGCGTCTCGGCTGGCCGCTCGAAATCAGGATGTCGGCGAGCGTGGCCACCAGCGGGCGGGGGCGGATCGGTTTTTCGATCAGGCCCGAGAATCCCGCGCGGTCGCACGCGGCGCGGCGTTCGGGGCTTGCATCCGCTGTCACGGCCACGACCGGGGTCAGCGCATTCAGGCCGCTGCCGAAGCGCGCGGCGCGCAGGACCGCTTCACCGCCGCCATGCGGCATGTGGACATCCGTCAGGATCACCTGGTAGCGGCGCTGGCCGATGCGCGTGATCGCGGCAGCGGCATCGGCCACCGTCTCGACACGCCAGCCGGCCGCAATCAGCGCTTCGCGGATCACGAAGGCGCTCGCTTCATGGTCTTCCGCCAGCAGCACTTCGCCGAGATCGAAGCGCGCGGCATTGCCTTCCGGTTTGTTCTCGACCGCCAGGCGCGGGCCCGCCTTGATGACCGGCAGCGCGACGGTGAACACGCAGCCGCCGCCCGGATTGTCGGAGAGGATAATTTCGCCGCCGAGGCGGCGCGCAAGGCTGCGCGCGATGGCGAGGCCGAGGCCGCTGCCGGAAAATGCGTCGGCGCTTTCGGATTGCTCGAAGGCCTCGAACAGGCGCGCCTTGTCGGCGTCGGTGATGCCGCGCCCGGTATCGGCAACGCGCATCGTCAGCATCAGGCCGTCCGGCGACGGCGCGGTAGCGAGGGTGACCGTCACCTGCCCCCGGTCGGTGAATTTCATCGCATTGCTGACGAGGTTGAACAGGATCTGGCGCAGGCGCCCGGCATCGCTTTCGATGCGCGCCTCGGCGCCGGTGGCGACCCCGATGCGCAGGCTGATGCGCTTCTCGTCGAACTGCGGCAGCCAGAGATCGCGCGTCTCGACGGCGAACTGGCGCAGCTCGATCGGCTGGTTGGTGATCGCGAGCTTGCCGGCGTCGATGCGGGAGAGGTCGAGCAGGTCCGACAGCAGGCGTTCGAGGTGCTGGCCGCTCTGCGAGATCGTCCGGGCCAGGCGCTTCGGCTCGCCGCTAGGCAGCTGGGTTTCCAGGAGGTCGGCGACGCCCATGATGCCGGTCAGCGGGGTGCGGATTTCGTGGCCGATGAAGGCGAGCGTGCGGGCCCGCGATTCCGACAGCCGGGCGAGCTGGCGCTTCAGGTCGTCGAGCTTTTTCTGTGCGGTCTGCTGCGAGCGGGCGCGGGCGGCGTTCTCTTCCGCGATCGCCTTCAGCAGCGCCGTCGGCGAGACGATGCCGAGATAATTGCCCTTGTCCATCACGATGATGCCGTCGGTCAGCGCGCTGCTGGATTGCTCCGCGGCAGTCTTGGCGATCAGAGCAGCCGGTGTCTCGCCCGAGGCGATCACCGGCTGCGCGCCGACGAGGTGGGTGACGGAACGCGTCGCGTAGACATCACGCCCGTTCGGGCCGGCGAGCGCCTCGGTAAGGCGAAACCGGGTCACGAGGCCGTAGCTGGCCGCGCCGCCTTCCGACAGGCGGACAGGCACGGCGAACAGGGCCGCGTCCGACAGGAACAACGAAAATGCGGCAGCAGCCGTGGTGGCTGGTGTGACCGGGGCCACAGGCAGCGCGAGATCCTTCAGGCGGGCAGGCATGGAGGCTGAAACACCCGGTTATGGTTAAGGGTGAAGCATCACCCATAAACCTTACCGGGAGGCAAACAGGCCTCCGATGACCCGCTAGACGATCTCGTTCCGGTGGCGGACGATCTTGCCGACAAGGCCATATTCGACGGCTTCTTCGGCGCTCATCCAGAAGTCACGGTCGGTGTCCTTCTTGATCTGATCCAGCGTCTTGCCGGTGGCATCCGCGAAGATCTGGTTCAGACGCTGGCGCATCTTGATGATCTCACGGGCCTGGATCTCGACATCCGTGGCCTGGCCGCCGACGCCGCCGCGGGGCTCGTGCAGCAGGAAGCGGGTGTTCGGCAGGGCGTAGCGGTTTTCTTTCTTTGCGGCCGAATAGATCAGCGCGCCGGCCGAGGCGACCCAGCCTGTGCCGAGGATTTTGACGGGCGCCTGCACGAACTTGATGATGTCATGGATCATGTCGCCGCTTTCGACATGGCCGCCGGGCGAGGAGAGCACCAGCAGGATCGGGTCCATGCTTTCGGCAGACAGGGCAAGCAGGCGCTCGGAGACGCGCTGGGCCTGCTTGAAGTCGATCCCGCCGGTCAGGAGGACCGTGCGGGCCTTGAACAGGGCCGCTTCCAGGAAGGCGTTCGGCTCGGTCGTTGGGCCTTTTTCTTTGTCATCTTCATCGTCGAGGCGGAAATGGGTCATGCGGGCTCCGGAGAGGGGAATCTGTCTGTGGGCCGTATAGGTGCGGTGCCGCAGGCACCGGGTCAAGGCGCCAGCCTCACTATTCCCCAGCGCCGTTCAGGCGGCTTCGGCGACGATCCGGGCGACATCACCGGCATAGGCCTGCGCCTTCTTCTCCCCGACGCCGCTGATCTCGCGCAGGGCCTCGGGGCTGGAGGGCTTCTCCCGGGCGATTTCGGCCAGAGTCCGGTCGTGGAAAATCACATAGGGCGGCACACCGCGCGATTTGGCGAGATCGGTGCGCCATTGGCGCAGGGCGTCGAACACCGACTGGTCGCGGGCAGAGAGGTCCGCCATGACGGCCGCGCGGGCGGCGCCCTTGGTGCGGCTGCGGCGGCGCGGGGCTTCAAGGTCCTCGCGCAGGCTGACGGTCCGCTCGCCCCGGAACAGGGATTTGGCTTCCTCGGCATCCGGGACAATCACAACGGGGCGCATCGCCTCGCCGCCTTCGGCGATGAGGCCCTCGAACATCAGGGCGTCGAACACCCGGTTCCAGCCCTGCTTGGGCAGGTCCTTGCCGATGCCGAAAGTGGATAGTTTCGACAGCTCCGTGTCGAAGTCGTCCTTCGCTTCGCCGAGCAGGTGCTGCACGAGGCGGCCGCGCCCGATGCGCTGGCCGCAGCGCAGCACGGCGGACACCGCCATCTGCGCCCAGCGAGTCGCGTCATGGCTGGCGCCCAGCTCGCCCCGGCAGGCATCGCAGACGCCGCAGGGGTCGACCTTCTCCTCGCCGAAATAGCGGCGCACGCCGCCGCGGCGGCATTCATCGCCGTTGAAAAATGCGAACAGCTGGCGCGTCTTGGTCAGCTGGACGCGCTTCACTTCGTCCGGCGCATCGCTGGAATAGGTCCACTGCAGCGAGCGGTTCATGTCGGCGGGGCCGTAGAGGGCGACGCCCTCGGCGGGTTCGCCGTCGCGCCCTGCCCTTCCGACTTCCTGCCAGTAGGCTTCCAGCGTTTTCGGAGGATCGGCATGGATGACGAAGCGCACATCCGGCTTGTCGACGCCCATGCCGAAGGCAACGGTGGCACACATCACGCGCCCTTCCTCCAGCAGGAACTGCCGCTGGCGCGCCGCGCGGATGCCGGCATCGAGACCCGCATGATAGGCCAGCGAGGGCACGCTGGCTTTTTCCAGCGCGTCGGCGACATCTTCCACCGCGCTACGGGTGGCGGCGTAGACAATGCCGCTCGATCCGGCGCGGGCCTTCACAAGCTGGACGACGCGCTGGGTGCGGTTGCCGACTTTCGGTTCGGCCGAGAGCGTGAGGTTCGGCCGGTCGAAGCTGGCGACGTGTACGGAGGGGTCGGTGAGATTGAGCTGCGCGAGGATGTCGGCGCGGGTGCGCGCGTCGGCGGTGGCGGTGACGGCGAGGCGGGGCACGCCGGGGAACAGGCCCTTGAGGCGGCCGAGGGCGCGGTAGTCCGGGCGGAAGTCATGGCCCCACTGGCTGACGCAGTGCGCCTCGTCCACGGCGATCAGCGAGATGTTCATGTCTGCGAGCCGTTCGGCGAGGCTGGTGCCGAGGCCTTCGGGCGAGACATAGAGCAAGTCCATCTCGCCGCGCTCGGCTGCGCTGAGCGCGGCGCTGCGGGCATTGAAGTCCATCGAGCTGTCGAGGCGTTCGGCCCGCACGCCGACCTGCTTCAGCGCGTCGACCTGATCTGCCATCAGCGCGATCAGCGGCGAGACGACGATCCCGCAGCCGTCGCGCAGCAGCGCGGGTATCTGGTAGCAGAGCGACTTGCCGCCGCCGGTTGGTAGCACTGCAAGGCCGTCACGCCCGGCGAGGACATCGGCGATGACGTTCTCCTGCAGGCCGCGGAAGGCGTCATAGCCGTAGACGCGCTTCAGCAGCGCGCGGGCGTCCTTGAGGTCGGGGGCGGGAGGCATCGGGGTGTTGTGAGGCGGTGCGCGAGTCGCGGCAAGGGGCGAGGTGCCGCGCCGCCCGTCCCAAGGGTATTCATGCGCTGCCTGCATGAATGTCATCGCCAAGGCGCCCTTCCCTGCGAGACCCCGGCTACGCATATGGGGTGCAACAGCAACCCTTCCGATGGAGGCCTTCGATGATTGACATTCGTCCGTTCGACAAGCTGGGCCGGTTCCGCAATGACTGGCTCAACGCCCATTACCACTTCTCGTTCTCGCAGTATTACGACCCCAATCGCATACAGCACGGCGCCCTGCGCGTCTGGAATGATGACGAGATCGAGCCGCGCACCGGCTTTCCGCCGCATGGCCACGACTCGATGGAAATCATCACCTATGTCCGCAAGGGTGCGATCACGCACAAGGACTCGCTGGGCAATACCGGTCGCACCGAGGCCGGCGACGTGCAGGTGATGAGCGCCGGGTCCGGCATCCAGCATTCCGAGTGGAATGCCGAGGACGTGAAGACCGAGCTGTTCCAGCTGTGGATCATGCCGCGCATCCGGGGCGGCAAGCCGAACTGGGGCGCGCGCAAGTTTCCGAAGGGCGACCGGTCCGGCAACTGGGCCGTGCTGGCTTCGGGCAACGGCGAGAATGACAGCCTCGTGATCAACCAGGACGCCAAGGTGCTCGGCGCCACGGTCAAGGCCGGCGAGACGCTGACCTACACGCTGCCGGAGGGCCGGTATGGCTATCTCGTGGTCGCCGACGGCGAGGTGACGCTCAACGGCAAGCCGCTGCGGACCCGCGACGGCGCGGCCATTTCCGGCGGCGAGACGCTGACCCTGGAAGGCGTCAATTCGGCCGAGCTGGTTTTGGTTGATACGATCTGAAGCGCCTTCACGCGTGTGTGACTTCTTCCCCCGGTCAATCGCTGGTAACATACCCGCGGGTAGACCGGGTTTTCACGCGTTCGACAGGAGCTTTCACATGAAACATCTTCTCGCAGCTGCCCTTCTGGCCAGCCTCGCCCCGGCGGCGATGGCCGCGGAAATCAACGTGTCCTACGCGCCGGAATTTTCCGAGACGCTGACCGAGGACTACGGAGTCAAGGAAGGCGAGTACCTGTCCAAGCGCGTGCGCGAGGACCTTGAGCGCGAGCTTGCCAAGGCCGGCGCCGATGTGGCGCGCATCGACGTGACCATCGTTGACGCCAAGCCCTCCCGTCCGACCTTCAAGCAGGGCGCCGACGAGCCGGGCCTCGACATGTTCCGCTCGGTCAGCCTCGGCGGCATGAAGCTGGAGGCGGTGGCATATGATGCGACGGGCGCGGCGTCCGAGCCGTTCGAGTACAAATGGTATGAGCACGACATTCACCAGGCCGGCCTGACCACCTGGCAGGATGCGCGCCGGGCCTCGAGCCGGTTTGCCGCGCGGTTTGCGAAGACCCTTAACTAGTCATTCGCGGCGGCCGAATCGCTGTCTCGCGGGAGCGGGGTGAGCGCGCCGGCGACGGCAGCGAAGGGCCAGATCAGCGTAAGGGCAAAACCGGCAAATCCGTTCAGCGGCGTGAAACTCGCGAGGACGACGACGATGAGCGAGGCGGCAATCCGCGCGAAATGGACGTAGAGCGTACGCCGCGTCAGTACTTTTTCCTTTGCCGATAGTCCCAGCTCTGCCGCCAGGCTGAGCGTCCGGGCATACATCAGGGCGATCGTCAGGTAGATGGCGCCGAAGCCGGCCGAGAAGAAGGCAAGAATGATCCCGGATTCGCGGTAGCCGACTTCCATCTCGATGATCCGGTCTGTCTGGCCAGCCTGCATCAGGATGAATCCGAACAGGCTGTCGAACACGAAGCGCAGCGGATAGGCGATGTAGAGGATCAGCAGCAGCAGCGCGGTGTTGAGCACGATGATGCGCCCGTCGGCGAGCGCGTAGCGGCGGAAGAAGAGGAAGTGGTCGTTCCAGATCGAGACGAGCATGGCGAAGCCGGCCGCGATGGGGATGATGGAGATCAGGTAGCCTGTCAGATCAGAGAAGGTGCGGATCGTGCTGCCGGCGGAAACCAGGATGCCGAGCGCGAGCGCAAAGACGATGTCCGAAAGGTTTTCGATACGCAGGACTTCAGTCGTGCGCCAGGCGAAATGCGGATCATGGTCGCGCGACTGTATTATCTGCTCACGGATCATTCTTCTCGCCCTCCTCCCGCGCTCCCTTCTCGATGCGCACGGACAGGGTTTCGGCCGATTTCAGGTAAAGATCGCGCTGCGGATGCGGCACGTGGATATCGTGTCGCTCGAGGGCGGAGTGGATTTCCCAGACATAGTCCGCCATCACGCGCTGCGGGCGCAGCACGGCTTCATCCGTCAGCCAGACGATCAACTCGAAATCGAGGCGGAACTCGCCGAAGCGGACGAGCCAGACCTGCGGCTTGCGCTCGCCCTGATCATCAAAGGTCCAGGGCAGACGGGATGCTGCTTCGAGGCCGGCCTTGTGGACGAGTTCCTTCGGCGTGCCATAGGCGACCCCGAACGGCACGTGGATGCGGCGCTTGGCATCCATGTGCGTCCAGTTGATCAGCTGGTTCTTGATGAACGCCTCGTTGGGCACGATGATGTCGATATTGTCGTTGGTGGTCAGCACCGTGGAGCGGAAGTTGATCTCCTTCACGAGGCCGGAGAGGCCGCCCTGCAACTCGATGAAGTCACCGACCTTCAGCGTCTTTTCCATCAGCAGGATGACGCCCGAGATGAAGTTCGAGAAGATCGACTGCAGGCCAAAACCGATGCCGACGCCGAGGGCGCCGGAGAAGAAGGTCAGCGCGCCGAGGTTCACCCCGATCAGGTTCAGTGCGACGACGAAGGCGATGATGATGGCGACGCCCTTCAGCGTCTGGCCGAGCAGGCCGCCGACCGAGGGCGGAAGGTTCTGCGAGCTGCGCATCTGCGACTGGGCGAGGTTGCCGATCAGCCAGCCCAGCCAGAGCGCAAAGGCTGCGAGGCCGAGGCTCGTCAGCAGGCGGAGCAGTGTCACTTCCGCCGAGCCGAAGCGCAGGACGACCGATTCGAGCCCCTCCCCGAGCGGGCCGAGCCAGCCGACAATGTAGAGCGCTGCGAAGGCCCAGAGCGAGAAGGCAACGGTTTTCGAGACGACGCCGCGGGTCATGCTGGCAGTGACAATCTGCACTGCGATCCAGGCCGTCAGGAGGCTGATGGCAATGTGCAGCGAGCGGCTGCCGAGGCCGGCCGCCTCGAAGGCCGCGGTGACCGCGACGAGCAAGAGCACGGTGAAGGCCGGCCAGAGCATGCGCAGGACAGCGACAAGGGCGAGGAGCACGAAGTCGATCCGCCCGCGCGCCTCGGCGACCGCCATCAGGCGCTTGCGCGGAAAGCGCGACAGGCCATAGCCGATGGCGGCGGCCACGACGATGGAGGCGAGCTGCCAGACGGTGTCCGGCGAGGCGAGATCGGCGACGGCTTCGCGGCCCCAGTCCGAGGCGACCCGCATCAGCCGCTCAACCGCCGGCACGGCAGCCGGGAAAGGCACGGAGAGTTGCTGGAACAAGCAGACCTCGCAAACATCAGGATTCGGCGCGACCCGCGTGACCTTACCGGGCGGCCATCAAGGCGCAACCCTTGGCGGCTTTGAGCGCGGCGCCAGGCGGCTCGGATCCAGCAGCGCGCCGACTGCGGCCGGTTTGCCTGAGCTGGGGCTGCGGACGCGCACGCATTTTACGGCGCTCTTGACGCGCATCTGCAGCAGGGTTTCTGCGTGTCGGCTTTCGCCGGAATGACAGGAAGTTGGTTTCGGTAGATGGGGCCAAGAGGCGCTAGAGTATGAACAGGGCCGGGCATGTGCACCGGTTTTCGCTCAGCCCTGCTTCAGGACCAGTTCGCAGCGTTCGTTGAGGCTCGGGCGCGCGATGGCGACGCGGGTGAGGCCCGGGAGATGGGGTTTCAGGTCGGCTGCGGCCCAGAGGCAGAGGCGTTCAAGGGTCGGGATCTCGAGGCCTTCGATCTCGTTGAGAAGGCGGTGATCGAGTTTCGCGGCGGTGGCGTTCAGGCACTCGGTCAGGTGGCCGAGGTCTTCGACCCATTGTTCGCCGGGCTTCACCCGGCCGGCGACGGTCGCTTCGAGGCGGAAGGAATGGCCGTGGATGGCGCGGTAGGGATGGCCCTCGGGCTTGCCGCCCATGTAGTGTGCGGCCTCGAAGGTGACCGCCTTCGAGATCTCGAACACATGACCTTCCGCCATCAGGGCAGACCGGTCAGTTTGTGGGTTTGCAAGCTCAGTCGCCATTTTGGATTCTTCAAACAGTAAGCGGCCGTTTCCGCAACGTGAGACACGCCCGGCCCGTCGTCCCTCGGTTGGAGGAAAAAGTGCTGGAAGTCCAGTGAGACGAAGCGTTCGGGGTGCGCTTCAGGCTCGGCTTGGGGGTAGACGAGCTTCAGTTCGTGGCCATGGGTCTGGACGAGGGCCGCATGGGCTTTCGGGCTGACGCAGATCCAGTCAATGGAGGCAGGTGCCGCGAGCGTGCCATTTGTCTCGATAGCAATTTCGAACCCAACGCTTTGCAGGGCGTCGACAAGCGGCTGATCCAGCTGCATCAGCGGCTCGCCGCCGGTGCAGACGACGTAAGGCTTGCCGGTGGTGGCAGCGCTGGCCTGCCACAGGGCAGCGATGTGCGCGGCGAGGCTGGCGGGCTCGCGGAACTTGCCGCCGCCCTCGCCGTTCGTGCCGACGAAATCGGTGTCGCAGAACCGGCAGACGGCTGAGGCGCGGTCACGTTCGAGGCCGCTCCAGAGGTTGCAGCCGGCGAAGCGCAGGAAGACGGCGGCGCGCCCCGTTTGGGCGCCCTCCCCTTGCAGCGTATAGAAGGCTTCCTTGACCGAGTAGGTCATCGCGCGGCCTGCCAGCGGGACCAGCCATTGGCGCGCAGCTCGCAGGCCGGGCAGGTGCCGCAGCCATAGCCCCAGGGATGGCGGCGGGTGCGGTCGCCGAGATAGCAGGTGTGGGTATGCTCGGCGATCAGGCCGAGGAGCGCCTCGCCGCCGAGGGTTTCGGCGAGGGCCCAGGTGCCGGCCTTGTCAATATACATGAGCGGCGCTTCGATGATCAGGTCGGACTCGAGGCCCAGCTGCAGCGTCTTTTCCTGGGCTTTGAGGGTCACGGCGCGGCAGTCGGGATAGCCGGAATAGTCCGTCTCGCACATGCCGCCGACGAGGACGGCGGCGCTGCGGCGCAGGGCGAGAGCGCCAGCGAGGGTAAAGAAAAGGAGGTTGCGGCCCGGCACGAAGGTGGACGGCAGGCCGTTCGCCTGCATCTCGATCTCGACATCCTCGGTCATCGCGGTCTGGCCGAGGGATTTGAGCACGCCGGCATCCAGCAGGTGATCCGGACCCAGACGGGCCGCCCAGCCGGGGAAGGCCTCGATCAGGCGGCCCCGGAAGGTCTCGCGGCAGGCGAGTTCGATTCGGTGGCGCTGGCCATAGTCGAACCCGACCGTCTCGACCCGGGCATAACGCTCCAGCGCCCAGGCGAGGCAGGTGGCGGAATCCTGGCCTCCGGAGAACAAGACAAGGGCGGTGTCGGAATGCTGAGACATCGGCGGCGTCTAACAGTCCGGCCGGGAGCGGCCAAGACGCAAGGGAAGCTTGCGTCACATTTTTGACACCCCGGCCAAGTGTTTGGCCCCTCTCCCAGCGAGACCAATTGACACGGCACTGTTCCTGCACTTGTGTGAAGGTCGAAGCGGTCCCGCCAATGAGGGCTTCTCGTAAATCAGCAACAAAATCGGTGCCTTGCAAAGTGCGGCCCGAGGGGAGGAAAATTCGAATGACCCGAATCACAGACTCGAAATACGTCTTGTTGGCAGGTGCTTCGGCCCTGGCGATGAGCCTGTTCGGCCCCCTGGCAGTCGCCCAGGAAGACGCCGCACCGGAAGATGACCGCCGCCTTGGCACGGTCACCGTCACCACCCAAAAAGTCGAACAGTCCATCCAGGACGTTCCGATCGCCGTTTCGGCCTTTGACGAGGCTGCCCTCGACAAGATGCAGCTGACCGGCGGCCCTGACCTCCTGAAAGCCATCCCGAACACCGCCTTCACGGCCGGCAACTTTGGCGGCTTCAACTTCCGTATCCGCGGTATCGGCGTCGACGCCGTCGCCCAGTCGAGCGACGCGGGCGTGGGTATCCACCAGAACGACGTGCCGCTGGGCGCCAACCGCCTCCTCGAAGCCGAGTTCTTCGACATGGAGCGCGTCGAGGTTCTGCGCGGCCCGCAAGGTACGCTCTACGGCCGTAACGCCACCGGCGGCGTGTTCAACGCCATCACCGCGAAGCCGATCCTGGACGAGTATGAGGGCAGCGCCACCATCACCCTCGGCAACTACAACACGACCAAGTACAAAGGCATGCTGAACGTGCCGATCGGCGACATGCTCGCCGTTCGCGTGGCTGGCAGCTATCTTGAGCGCGACGGGTTTGCAAACAACACCGTCACCGGCCAGTCTATCGACGGACGGGAACTGTATGGTATTCGCGGCTCGATCCTGTTCGAACCGACCGACAATTTCCGCGCGACGTTCATCGCCGAGCACTTCGAAGAAGAAGATGACCGCCTTCGCGCAGGCAAGCAGCTGTGCACCAAGGACCCGCTGAAGACGTCCTTCAACGGCATTGCCATCGGCGCGCTTGACCAGCTGGTCACCTCGCTCGGCTGCCGCGAAGATCGCCTCGAAGACATGAACGATCGCGTGAACTCTGTCGCCACACTCGGCGGCGGTCTCGCGATCATTGCCGGCCTTCTGAACGGCGATGCCTTCACGACGCCGGTCGATCCGAACCTGCGCAATATCGAGTCGTCCTTCGACCCGACCTATTTTGCAGACCAGACGCTCTACACCCTCAAGGGCGAGTACGACGTCACCGACTCGTTGAAGCTAAGCTATATCGGCAGCTACAGCGAAACCTCGCTGCAGTCGCTCGAGGACTATAACAAGATCGCGCCGACGATAAGCTTCAACGCGACAGCAGGTGCCTTTGCGGGCGGGCTTGCACCTCTCTACGGGCTCCTGTTCCCGGGTGGTGTGGTCAACGATCCGCAGCTCGGTGCCTCGAACCGGTTCCGCACTTTCGACATCGCCGGCGGTGGCAGCGAACAGACGACGCACGAGGTTCGCCTGCAGTCGTCCTATGATGGCCCGTTCAACTTCAACCTTGGCGCCATCAAGGTGGATTTCGAGTCGATCGACCCGCAGGTTCCGACCGATGGCTATGCGGTTCTCTCGAACTCCCTGACGGCCTTGACACAGATCAACAACGCAGCTGGCGGCGCCCTTTTTGGCGGCTTGGTGCCGGTCGATACAGGCGTTGGCGGTGAACCGGTCTTTGGCGGCTCGATCACCGGCACCGGCGGCAACTACTTCCGCTCACTTTCACCCTACACGCTCGATTCCTATGCCGTGTTTGGTGAAGGCTATTACGACCTTACCGAAGACCTGAAGTTCACGCTGGGCCTGCGCTATACGAACGACAAGAAGGAACAGGACATCATCCCGACCTTCCTGTTCACGCCGGCCGCGGCCATTCCGGGCGGTGACCCGCTTCAACCGCGTCCGATCGTCGGCGCTTCGCCGGACGAAGGCGGTGACGGCACCCTGAACGCGAACTTTGCAGAAACCACGGGCCGCGCCGGTTTCGACTGGACGCCGGACCTGGGAATGACTGAAGACACGTTGATCTACGGCTTCTACTCGCGCGGTTATAAAGGCGGCGGTATCAACCCGCCCCAGCCCGCTGGTTCAAACCTGTTCCCGCCGGTCTTCGATCCTGAGTTCATCAACTCCTACGAACTCGGCACGAAGAACACGCTGGCAGGTGGCGCGCTGCAGGCCAACCTCACGGGCTTCATGTATGACTATGAAGGCTACCAGATCACGCAGATCGTGAACCGGTCGTCGGCGAACTTCAACATCGACACCAAGATCCAGGGCCTCGAGATCGAAACGATCTGGAACCCGGTGTCGACCCTGATCGTCAACGCCAACCTCGGCTTGCTCAATACCGAGATCCAGGACACCTGGGGCATCGACGTGCTCGACCGCACGAACGGCCGTTCTGACCTCGTGACGATCAAGAACGCGGCGTCCTTCGCCAACTGCGTCGTCTCGGCCCAAGGCTATGCTACGGTCCTCGGCGCCATCCAGGCCAGCCTGCTGCCGGCCGGCGCAACACGGGGCCTCTGCTCCGGCGCGTTCGTCGGAGCGGAAGCCTCATTCGGCCTTGCCGGTGCTACGGTTACGTACACTGACTCGACCGGCGCAACGCGCACTGCAACTGCCTTCCAGCCGATCGACGGCGACGCGAAGAGCCTCGATGGTAACTCGCAGCCGGGCGCACCGGAATCGACCTTCAACGTCGGTGTCGAATACACCTGGGAGCCGGGCTCGTTCGGCAACTGGGGCCTGACCGGCCGGGTTGACTACTACCGCCAGTCCGACAGCTTTAGCCGCGTCTACAACACGCCGCGCGACGAGCTGCCAGCCTGGGACAACCTCAACGCCACCGTCTCGCTCTTCAACGACGAGAACGGCATCCGGGTCGACCTGTTCGGCAAGAACATCACCGATGAGGAAGTCATCACCGGTGCCTACCTGACCGACGACTCCTCGGGCCTGTTCACCAACATCTTCCTCACCGAGCCGCGCACCTACGGCGTGTCGGTCACGAAGTCCTGGTAACAGACGCCTCAGGCGTAACCTGATCGAGGGGCGGCCTTTCGGGGCCGCCCCTTTTTCATTGGCGCGGCGGCGCGGAACCTTTTATGCCTGCAGGCAACTTCCACGACACTGCCCGGAGCCCGCGCCATGAATACCCTTGCCCGCCTGCCTGCCCTTGCTGTCATTGCCGCGCTCGCCGCCTGCTCCGAACCGGTGGAGCCATCGGCGCCCCTCGCGGTCAGCGACACGAAAGTGAAGCTCGAGCCGTTGGTGGCGGCCGAGCAGCCCTGGGGCATGGTGTTCCTCGCCGATGGCAGCCTGCTGTTCACGGAGAAAGAAGGCGGTCTGAAATATCTCGCGCCGGGCGCCGCCGCGTCGGCGCCGGTGACCGGATTGCCCCCTGCCCTGACGCAGGACCAGGCCGGATATCTCGGCCTTGCGCTGGACCCGGACTTTGCGGCGAACCGGCTGGTCTATGTCGCGCTGTCGTCTGGTACGCCGGAAGCGAACGCCACCGCTGTGGTGCGCGGACGGCTCAACGAGACGAACACGGCGATCGAGTCTGTCGAGGAGATTTTCCGCGCCGATACGCGCGACACGACCTACCATTACGGCTCGCGCCTCGCCTTCGGCAATGACGGCACGCTCTTCATCACGGTGGGCGAGGCCTACAAGTACAAGGAACTGGCGCAGGACCCGACTAAGGTGCTGGGCAAGATCGTGCGGATCAATCCGGACGGCTCTATCCCGGCGGACAATCCGTTTGCGGACGGCACGGCCGGCAACCCGGCGGTCTGGTCCTATGGCCACCGCAACCTGCAGGGTCTGTATTTCGACACGGTGTCCGGTACGCTCTGGGAGACCGAGCATGGCCCGAAGGGCGGCGACGAACTCAACATCATCACCAAGGGCGCCAATTATGGCTGGCCGAAAGTGACTTATGGTGTCGACTATGATGGCACCGTCATTTCCGACAAGACAGAGGCCGAAGGCATCACGCCGCCGGAGACCTACTGGGTGCCGTCGATTGCGCCGTCGGGCCTGACCATGCTCACCAGCGATGTCTATCCGGGCTGGAAGGGCGACCTGTTCGTCGGCGGCATGAACGGGCCGAGCGGACTCGTACTTGTACGGATCGATCTGGAAGGCGGCAAGGTGATCGGCAAGGAAGACCTGCTGCGCGAAGCCAATCAGTCCTTCCGCGATGTGGTGCAGGGCCCCGACGGGTATCTCTATGTTGCCAACAAGGATTTCGACGGCATCTTCAAGGTCGTACTGGCGGAGTAAGGCCGAAGGGGATCACTCCCCGTCCTTGATGGGGATGCCGTAGAGTTCGAGACGGTGATCGACGAGGCGGAAGCCGAGCTTGAGGGCGATTTCCTCCTGCAGCTTCTCGATCTCTTCCGAGTGGAACTCGACGACGGCCCCGGTCTTCACATTGATCAGGTGGTCGTGGTGCTCTTCGGGCACTTCCTCGTAGCGCGCGCGGCCATCGCGGAAGGCGTGCGTCTGGATGATGCCGGCGTCCTCGAACAGCTTCACGGTCCGGTAGACGGTGGCCAGCGAGATCGAACCGTCGAGCGAGTTGGCGCGGCGGTGCAGTTCCTCGGCGTCCGGGTGGTCATCCGAGCTCGACAGGACCCGCGCAATGATGCGCCGGGGCTCAGTCATCCGGAGGCCTTTTTCGATACAGAGTTTTTCCAAACGGTCCATGGCGGCCCTTTTGCCTCCCTGCGCCCGGAATGTCCAGATTGGCGGCGCGCGGCTTGGGGGCTCAGTCGAACAGGGCGAGCTGACCGCCGTCCAGGTGGACACCTTCGCGCGCGAGGAGCGCAGATTTTGTGCGCCCGCCGCCAGGGGCGGAGAATCCGCCGAGCTTGCCATCGGAGGTGAGCACACGGTGGCAGGGCACGATCAGTGGCCAGGGATTGCGGCCCATCGCGACGCCGACGGCGCGGGCGGCGCCGTTGCCCTCCCCTATTTGGCGGGCGAGGTCGCCATAGGAGACCGTCTAGCCCCAAGGGACAGCGCGCAAGGCGCCGTAGAGCGCGGCTTCGAAATCCGAGAGGCCGCTGAAGTCGAGCGTCACGTCGTCGAAGGCGGTAGGCACGCCGGAGAGGAAGGCCCGGAGCGCGGCGATCACGGCTGCGATGTGGGGCGGTACTTCGGGTCCGGGGACGAGGACCGCGCCCTGCTTCGATACGCGCGCGGCGGCGCAGGCCAGGCCGTCCTCGAACGGGCGCACGCGCGTCAGGCCTGCGCCAGACCAGGCGAGGCCGCAGGCGCCGGCGGGTGTGTCCAAGGCGGTGGCCGCGCTGAACATTCGGGGAACATCAGACATGTTCCCCGGCTTGTCCATAGGCCGTCTAGGCGAGGTGTTTCGCGAAGAAGTCCAGCGTGCGGCTCCAGGCGAGGGCGGCGGCTTCGGGGTTGTAGCGGGGCGTCGTGTCATTGTGGAAGCCGTGCTGGGCGCCTTCGTACCAGTGGACCTCATAGGCCTTGCCGGCAGCTTGCAGGGCGGCTTCGTAGGTCGGCCAGCCAGCGTTGACGCGCTCGTCTTCGCTGGCGAGGTGGATCTGCAGCGGGACCTCGACCTTGGCGGCGTCCTCGGCGGTGGGCCAGCCGCCATAATAGGGCACGGAAGCTTTCAGCCAGGGCAGGTTCACCGCCATCTGGTTGGTGATGGCGCCGCCGAAGCAGAATCCGGTGCAGGCAATCTTGCCGTTGGTGGCGTCATGGTCGCGCAGGAATTCGGCGGCGGCAGCGAAGTCGGCATACATTTCGGCGGGGGTGCGTTTGGCCTGCAGTTCGCGGCCGGCATCATCATTGCCGGGATAGCCGCCGAGGGGGTGCAATGCGTCCGGCGCGAAGGCGACGTAGCCGGCTTTGGCGGCGCGGCGGGTGACATCGCGGATGTGCGGATTGAGGCCGCGATTCTCGTGCACGACGATGATGCCTGCGAGCTTGCCCTTGGTTTTTGCCGGGCGGACGAGGTAGCCCGACATTTCGCCGGCGCCGTTCGGGGATGGGTAGATCGCAGTTTCCTCGATCAGGCCCGGCTCGCCTTCGGCGGTCTGGGCGCGGCCATAGTCCGGCATCACGCAGGCGGCGAGCATCGAGACCGTGAGGCCGCCGACGGCGTAGGTCGAGAGCTTCGAGAAGAAGGCGCGGCGGGAGAGGTCGCCATGGCAATAGGCGTCGTAGAGTTTGAAGACTTCCGGTGGGACGTCGATCTTCTGTTCGGTGTCGGCCATGTGGGTCTCCCTTTGCGTGGGTGGAACTATAGGCCGGTGCCCGATTGTGGCTACTGCTCTCGGTGATGAGAATTGAGGGTCTTTTGGACCTGTTTTCCATTGGTCCGTGGGCGGAGGTGTTGCGCAAGGGTCGGGGGCGGATTTCATAACGGTTTGACGGGGATGGGTTTTATTATTCCGCAGCCCTGTTTTCTGTAGGCGCAAGTGCTCACTTTGCCTCGTCAGTCAGCCTCATCCTGTCTCAGGCTTTGTATTCCCCGTGCCGAGTTTTTCTCATTGATTTTCATTTTTTATCACTTGGTATCGAGTCCGTATCGCTGGCTCTCGGGGGTGTCGGATTTCGGCCTTTGGCCTCTATCCGACCTACGGATTGCCGGGGTGCGGGGGTGAGGCTGAGTATAGCCCCGCGCAGAGGGGTGTGGCGCAAGGTTTGCGGCGAAAACTCTCAAGCGCTTGAGGCGGTTGCGGATTTTACTTCGGGAAGGGCGGATTTTGTTGTGTAAGCGGGCGCGACATCAGCAGCGCGTCCACGGGCGCGGCGCGGCCCGCCGTGTAGTAGCCCTTGCGGCGGCCATCGAGGGTGAAGCCGAGGCGGTCGTAGAGGCGGCGGGCAGACGTGTTGTCTTCGGCGACATCGAGGGTGATGCGGGAGACGCGGTCATCGACAAGCCAATGCATGAGGACGGTCAGAAGGGCAAAGGCGAGGCCCTGCCCCCGGCGCGCCGGATGGGTTGCGACCGTCAGGATGTCTGCCTCGCCGGCAACCACCCGCACCAGCGCGAAAGCCACCAGATCGCGCTCTTCGAAATGGGCAAAGGAGAGGGTCGCGGGGTCTGCGATCTGGCTGGCAAATGCGGCTTCGCTCCAGGCATCGGCAAAGCCCATTGCATGAAGGGCAGCGGCGGCGGGCGCATCGGCCGGCCTCAAGGGACGCGTAATCTGGACCATCGGCGTGCAGCAACGAAGAAAAGTGGCGGGGACAGAAACGCGGGATTGATTGCGGGCCCGCCTAGCTGCTAGTTCGCCTGCCCTTTGCCGCAGCACAAGAGCCCGCGATGACACAAGCTGCCCCCACGCTCGGCCTGGACTTCGGCACGACCAACAGCGTTGCTGTGCTCGCCGAAGCGGATGGCTCAACGCAGGCGATGAGTTTCCGGCATGACAATGCGGCGTTCGAGGCGTGCCGCTCGGTCCTCTGCTTCTGGAAGGATGAGGACCGGGGCGGCGCGCGCGCCATGATGGAGATCGGGCCCTGGGCGATCGACCAGTTCCTGGAACTCGGCGGGGATTGCCGGTTCATCCAGTCGTTCAAGACCTTCGCGGCGAGCCCGCTGTTTTCCTCGACCGTGATCCACAACAAGAACTGGTATTTCGAGGACCTGCTGGCGGCCTACCTGCGGCGCCTGTCGGAACGCTCTGGCGCGGACTGGCCCCGCCAAGTCGTGATGGGGCGGCCCGTGCAGTTTGCGGGCGCGCAGCCGGATGAGAAACTGGCGCAAGAACGCTACGAGACGGCGCTGAAGCGGCTCGGCTTCGAGACCATCCATCACGTCTACGAGCCGGTGGCGGCGGCGTTCTTCTATGCGCAGCGGCTCAGCGAACCCGCGACGATCCTGGTGGCGGATTTCGGCGGGGGGACGAGCGACTTCTCGATCCTGCGGTTTGATCCGCGTGCGGGCAAAGTGCGCGCGCAGGCCCTCTCGCATGCGGGCATCGGGATTGCGGGCGACGCGTTCGACCAGAAGATCATCGACCATGTCGTCTCGCCGCTGCTGGGCAAGGGCAGCACGTTCAAGAGCGACGGCAAGACGTTGCCCGTGCCGGCCGCCTTCTACAGCCGGTTTGCGCAATGGAACCAGCTTTCGATCATGCGGCACACGAAGGATTATGCCGACCTCGTGAAGCTCGCGAACATGGCGGATGATCCGCGCCTGATCGAGGCGTTCATCGCCTTCCTCGATGCGGACGCGACCTACCTACTTTACCGCGCGGTGGCGCAGCTGAAGACGGCGCTGTCGCATGCGGAGGACGCGCGGTTCGATCTGGAAGCCGGGCGGCTAAAGCTGCATCGGACGATTGCGCGCGCCGAGTTCGAGGGCTGGATCGGCGAGGACGTGCGCGCGATCCAGGCGACGGTGAGCGAAGCGCTGCGGCGCGCAAACCTTGGCGAGGCGGGCATCGACCGCGTGTTCCTCACCGGCGGCACGTCTTACGTGCCAGCGCTGCGCCGCAGTTTCGAGGACCGCTTTGGCGCGGGAAAGGTGGAGACAGGCGACCAGTTCGTGTCGATTGCCAACGGCCTGGCGCTGATCGCGCAGGAGGAGCATCTGGAGCCGTGGCTGGCGAGATTGTAGGAGCAGGCGACCGGCAAGTTTTCGCCGGAAACGGTCATAGGCCGCTTGCCGTCGAACAGCTGATAATCGGCAAATCCTCCACTGAAATGGGGGACCTGTTGGGGCTCAGGTCACTCTGGCATCACCCTCTCAAAGAACTGCGGGGACAAGAAACAGGGCGATGACCGAGATGAGGATAATCGCGACAATGTTGAGCCAAAATCCAGCCCTCACCATATCAAAGATCCTAACTGCGCCCGTGCTGAAGACAATCGCATTCGGCGGCGTCGCGACCGGCAGCATGAACGCACAACTTGCCGCTATGGAGACCGGCACAACAAACATCAGGGGATCCATCCCGAGTTCGACAGCGAGCGCCGCGACGACTGGGAGAAGTGTTGCTGTTGTCGCCACGTTACTCGTGAGCTCCGTCAGGAACACGACAAGCGCCGTCAGGACGACCACGAGGAGCACGTGATTTATTGCACCGAGGGGAGCGAGCTGTTGACCCAGCCAAAGAGTCAGTCCGGAGGAGGAAAGTGCTGCAGCGAGTGCAAGGCCGCCGCCAAACAGGACGAGAACGCCCCACGGCAGGCGCTTGGTATCTTCCCATGTCACCAGTGCTTGACGGTCCGTGCCGCTCGGAATGATGAAGGCAAGTATGGCGGCGGCCAGTGCTATACCCGTGTCGGACAGCGCATCAAAGCCCGTCCAGACGGAAATCTGTTCGCGCAAAAGCCAGCCGGTTACCAGTAGCGTGAAAAGAAATCCCGTGCGCCATTCAGCCTGGGACATCGATCCGAGCGCGTCATGCCGACGCTTCAACTCCAGTCTCGTCTCGGCAGATGACATGAACCGTACCGGGAACAAAACGCGAGTCAAAAGTAGCCACCCAACGGGAAGCAGTATGATCGTTACCGGCAAACCTATCAGCATCCATCGGCCGAAGGGTATCTCGACCTCATACTCAGACTGCAGGAAGCCGACCATGAAGGCGTTAGTCGGCGTCCCGACCAGCGTGGCAATACCGCCGATCGAAGCCCCATAGGCGAGGCCCAACAGCAGAGCGATCTGGAAGTCACGCTTTTCCTTTGGAGAGAGCTGCGAAGATGTCTCGCTGACCACGAGTCCGAGCGAGGTCGCGATCGGAAAGAGCATCAGAACGGTCGAGGTGTTCGAAATCCACATGCTGATGATAGCAGAGACCAGCATGAAGCCGCCCACGAGTCCTGCCCCGCTGCGCCCGAGCGCCCTGAAAATGAGAAGTGCGACGCGGCGATGAAGCTGGCTGCGCTCCACTGCGAGGGCGACAAGAAAGCCGCCGAGAAACAGAAAGATTATCGGATTGGCATAGGGCGCTGCACTGTCCGGCAACGACATGACCCCTGTGATCGGGAAGACGACGAGCGGAACGAGCGCCGTGACCGGAAGCGGGATCGCATCTGTGGCCCACCATATCGCCATCAAGACGCCGATGGCGGCAACAATCTCAGCTGGCTTTTCAAGGTTGTCTGACCTGAACCAGACCATCATGGCAGCGAACGCGGCAATCCCGGCAATCAAGCCAAAAAGGTTCAGGTTCCGAGACTCGCCGGCAGCAATGTCTTCTGCTGTTTCTGTCATCCTGGAACTGAGCCCTTATGAAGGACGGGACCGACCTGCGCCAACCACCCTGTTACCGAGCGCTTCTTGTGCGGCTCCATCACTTGGGCGCTTCCGCAAGTTCCTGGCCATAGAAGGATTCGACCGTATCCCGCGCTACAGTCTGCAGGAAAAGCGCCGTTTCGGCATCGATCGCCGCATAATAGTCGTAGCTGTTGCCGACGGGAGATATCCCGTAAAGGCTCGCAAAAACGGTTGCGGCCGCAAGATAAGTCCCAGGCAGATCGGGGTGAGATCCATCAAAGGACTTGTGAAGCTGGAGTTCTGGTCTCCGTCGATAAGCTTCCTCAAAGGCAAGGCCGACCGGCACAACAAGCGCCCCGATCTCGTTGCCCGTCTCGATATACAGAGACGATATGTCGTCGATCATGTCCGGACGATGTCGCGGATGCGGTGCGACATAGGCGTGCGTCATGTAGAGGACAGTTTCGCCGCCACTGCGCCTGATCTTCTCTGAAAATTCCGCTGCTGTTTCAGCAAAACGTCGGCGCCGTTCCTGCGACAGCGGCGCGGCGCTTCCGCCCTGCAGAACTACGACTTCGAAAGGTCTGTCCACGCGGAGGTTTTTCGGCTCAATCAGGTGATCGATATTGTGGTCGAAAAGCGCTGCGCCGCCGATCGTCGAGGACTTGAATGACAGCTCAGACTCTTCCAGCAAGCCTGCGGCGACGACCATTCTTGAGACGTGATTATGCACACTGTCGCCGTAATAGAGGTAGCTGTTGCCTACAAACAGGATATGCGTCGGCCTCGCTGTGCGGAGACGCTTGATCTCCGGTTCCGCAGACCGCGAAACGTCTGTTGCAGGCCCCGGATCCGCGGCAAGGTCTGCAGGCGTAGCGCAGGCAACAGCCACCAGCAGCAACCCTCCGAGCGCCCACGTCTTTCCCGATTGCCTCATTATTTCCTCCCGTCCCAATACCCGTTCAGACTATGTTCTGGTCGGATGCGATTCTTCACGCGCTTCAAACGCACCTCGGCCTGCGCCGAGCGTTTCCTTTTGAAGGCTTGGTAATGCTGCCGCAATCGCTTGACCGACCTCGCTGGTCGATGCGGTCCCGCCCATGTCCGGCGTTCGGGGGCCACCGGCCAGAACCGCCTCTATGGCGTTCATAACTGCCTGAGCAGCTTTGTGCTGTCCAAGATGTTCAAGCATCATCGCTCCGGACCAGATTTGGCCGATTGGATTCGCGATGTTGCGACCATAGATGTCGGGAGCCGAGCCGTGCACGGGCTCGAACATCGACGGATGCTCCCGCTCGGGATTGAGATTGGCTGAAGCCGCCACGCCGATCGTTCCTGTGCAGGCTGCACCAAGGTCGGAAAGAATGTCGCCCATAAGGTTTGAGGCGACGACAACATCGAAGCTTTCAGGCCGGCTCACAAAATGGGCTGCAAGGATATCGATATGGTACTGTTGTGCGCGAACCTCCGGGTACACCTGCCCGATGAGTTCGGCGCGCCGGTCCCAATACGGCATCGCGACAAAAACGCCGTTCGATTTCGTGGCCCAGGTCAGCTTGCGATTCCGTTTCATCGCGGTTTCGAAAGCGTAGCGCAGTATCCGGTCAACGCCCCTCCGGGTGAAGACGGAATGTTGAACGATGGTTTCTTCAGCTGAGTCCGGCGCCAGAACCATTCCCTGGTCGGAGTATTCGCCTTCAGTGTTTTCGCGCACGATTAGGAAATCTATTTCACCGGGTACGGCCCGCGCCAGAGGGGAGTCCATTCCCGGCATAAGGCGTATCGGACGAAGATTTACATACTGATCGAACTTTCGGCGGATGGGGAGCAACAGCCCCCAGAGGGACACGTGATCCGGCACGCCCGGAAATCCGACCGCGCCAAGAAATATCGCATCGTGGCGGCGCAGCTGGTCGATCCCATCGGGCGGCATCATCCTGCCGTGGCGTGCATAATATTCGCAGGACCAAGGATACTCCGTCCAGTCAAAGCTGAAACCGTAAATCTGAGCCGCTCTGTCGAGAACCCGGACACCTTCGGGGACCACTTCCTTGCCGATGCCATCGCCTGGAATGCAGGCGATCGAGTATGATGTCTGGGCAGCCATGCAGGTCTCACTGTTTCCAAACCCGCTGGCACCGTCTGCCGGTGCTGCAAGCTTCCTGAGGGGGAAAATCCGCTACCCCCACGCTTTACAGCCAACTCTATTTGGTGAACAATTCCCTCTATCGTGCTTTGTTTGGATACATTTCATGCACAATCTGCCTCGCCCTGAAGACCTTGCGGTATTCTGCGCAATTGCCCGGCTATCGAACTTCAAAACGGCGGCCAAGGAACTCGGGATGTCGCCAGCATTCGTCTCAAAACGCATCCGGCTTCTCGAGGAACAGCTTCAGACGAAGTTGTTTCACAGAACGACACGCAACGTGACGCTGACGGATGAGGGAGACCGTCTTGTTTCCTTGTCCGCTGAGATCCTGGACAAGCTCGATCAGCTGATCGTTGAAAGCGGCTCAGGTTCAGAGTCTCTTCGGGGACGGCTCCGCATCTGCAGCAGCTTCGGGTTTGGCCGGAACCACGTAGGCCCCATAATATCCGAATTGGCGGCCGCTCATCCTGAACTGCAGGTCAGGTTTGAAGTGCTCGACAGGGTTATCGATCCCGGTGCGGAAGGTTTCGATCTGGATATCAGGATCGGAGACGAGATTGCTGCGCACCTGATTGCAAGAAAACTCGCCGATAACAAACGCATCATCCTTGCATCTCCGGATTACCTCGCGCGAAATGGCACGCCAGTGCGCCTGACCGACTTGTCCGCCCACCGGTGTATTGCCATCAAGGAGCGAGATCACCCGGTTGGCGTCTGGCGTCTCGAACGGAAGGGCAATGAGGAAACGGTCAACGTGAACGACGCACTCTCGACTAATAATGGCGAGATCGCGGTTGACTGGGCCCTGTCAGGCCTCGGCATTCTGCTTCGGTCCGTATGGGACGTTCACCAGCATCTGTCTTCGGGAAAGCTTGTCCACATTCTCACCGATTATTCACAAGCGGCAAACATTTGGGCGGTTTATCCGCCGGAGCTGCGCGATACACGCAAGATCACCACCGTCGTCGCCTTCTTCAGGGAGTACCTTGCTCCGCTCAAGGACAGCACGGCGCGCCACCTTTCCTGAGAATGCAGGAAGGCCACCCAGCTTAACTGGGCGGCCTCCGAACACGATACTTCTGCTCGCTCAGAAATTCTTGCGAACTTCTACTGAGTAAAAGCGTCCCTTCGCGCTATGATACTCGCCGAAGAATCCATTGGTTTCATCCGCCAACGGTGGATCTTCATTGAGCAGGTTATTGATGCGGAAGCGCAGGCGCGTATCCTTAAGCGCATTGTCACCGTCGAACGTGTAGCTGAGGGAAGCGTTGGTGACGAACCAGGGCTTCACTTCCCAGAGCGATCCGTCATCGTCCTGGATCGCGCTTGAGTCATCGAACCTGCCAACATATCGACCGAACAGGCCCGCGTCCCAGTTTCCGGCGCTCCAGTTCAGTCCTGTGCTGAATTGCCATTTTGGCCTGCCGTCCTCCTCCAGCAATTCTCCCAGGCCTGCGATCTCGACATCATTCGGCAGTGCGCCGGAGTCCACAGCATCGAGCAATGTCTGGCCAAGCTCACCGGGAGTCTGGAAGAATGTGTACAGCCGTGCGGCGTTGAACCGGAACCGGAAGTCACCCCATGCCGTATCCTCGAGGTCGTAATAGACGCCGAAATCAGCGCCCTCCGTCTTGCGTTGGTCGAGGTTCACATAGGTATCGGACACAAAGTCGATCTCACCGGCGGGCGAAAGCGAGGTGCCGGCGAACAGATCAATCGTATCCTGATCAGGCGCATCGCGAATGACCGCCGGATTGAAACTGCCTTGCTGGCGAAGCAGCAGATCGAGCGCGATGTGGTTCTGGGTCCCGAACAGTCCGACGATGCCGCTCTGCTCGATCTCCCAATAATCGGCCGTGAAGGTGAGCCCGGGCAGGAATTGCGGCGAGAAGACGACGCCAAGGTTGATGCTTTCCGTGTCTTCAGGCTCAAGACTTTCACTGCCGCTTCGTAGATCTGTTGTACGTTGCCCCGCACAGGCCCCCAGGCTGCTGAGAAGTCCCTGCTCAACCTGCGCCTGGCAGCGGACATAATCGTCGCGAACGTTTGAGCGCTGAACACCGTCATCGTTGACCTGGACGAGGTTTGGCGCGCGGAATCCTTCTGACCAGGCAGCCCTGAACAGGAGTCCGTCTGTCACGCCCCATGAAGCAGCCACCCGCGGGACAAATGTTTCGCCTGAGTCAGAGAAACTTTCATAGCGACCGGCGAGCTGAACGTCGAGGTTCTTCACCAGCGGGATGTCCATCTCATCGCCGATGAGAGGCACAAAGGCTTCAACATAAGCGGAGAACACGTCACGTTCACCGGAGGAGTCCGGCGTGGGGCTGTTGCTAAGCAAGTCTCCGCCATATACTTCTCCCGTTATGGCGTTAGTGAAAGTGATGGTGCCATCAAGTCTCGGGTCACGGTCGTCGATAAAGGATTCCTGCCGGAACTCGACTCCCGTTGCGACACCCAGGTTTCCGCCCGGTAGCACGAAAAGGTCATCGCGCGAGAGTTTGAAGTCTGCGAGGAAAAGGTCCGTCTCACCCTTTCGGAAAACATCAACCTTGATGGCCTCGATCGCGGCAGGATCACTGGGAGTGCCGTCGCCGGAATTAAAGTTCTGCAGACCAGTTCCATTGAAGGGGTTGTAAGCGTCGGGAGTCGACCGGTTGATGGAATCCTGAAGCGCTGTCAGTGACGTTGAATTGCGCTGGATGTCATCGACTTGGGCCTTCGAATAAAGAACAGCGGTATCGTAATCCCAATCACCCCAAGCGCCGCGCAGCCCGCCAAGCAGTCGGTAGGTATCGCCGGTCACATCGACGCGTCGCGGCCCAGAGTCGGCAACCCGGTAAGCAATCGCCTGAATTGAGAGGCCTCCGGCCGGAACGCCAGTAAGCCCAGGTATGCGGCTCGTATTTGGCGAACCATCCGGACGCAGCACAGCTCCGAAGGGGTTATAATAAGCGTCTGGCGTGATGCCGATTTCCTGACCGGAAAGGATCTGCCCGCTCTCCCGCTCCCGCAAGGAGTCGAATGTGTAGTAGTGAGCCTCGGCATACAGTTCGAGATCCGCACCAATCTCGTGCGTGAAGAGGGTGTTCAGGTTCAGGCGTTGGCGTGCCGAAAACAGATCTCTGTCTGTTGAAACGTCATATCGGATGTCTCTGTCAATCGTTGTGCTGCCGTCATCGATACAAATTCCATTGCCGAGGGAGAGCCGGCAACCGGCCAACGTGTCAGGTTGAATATGAAAATCGTCATCATTGACGCCTGGAATACGGGCCGACGCTCTGAACCGTCCCCATGGCGCGCCAACGCTCCTGCCGTCAAAGTTTACATCGCCTTCAAAAGGAGTTCCAACGAGGAATGGCCGTTTGTCATCGTTCGCCGAGAAGTCTCGTTCGCCGGACAAGACGGTGTTGGTGTCGAAATAGTCCGCATACAGCGTGAGATTACTGCGGCCGCCATTGAAGTCGAAGCCGTAGCCGGCAGAGAGGTTCACTTCATATTGGCCGGTCTCTTCCGCCTCGCCGTATTGCCCGGTCGCAAAGCCACCCTTCCTGTTCGACTTCAGGATCGTGTTGACAACGCCGCCGACTGCGTCGGCGCCGTAGATGGCCGAGGCGCCGTCACGCAACACTTCAACCCTTTGCACGCCGCTTGCAGGAATCGTGTTTGTGTTTGGCGAGACAACGGGAACCAGGAGTTCAGTCTGGAAGCCGGGGTTCAGAACCATGCGGCGGCCGTTGATGAGCAGCAGGGTGTTTCCGGTTCCCAGTTCGCGCAGGTTTATTGACGCAACGTCGCCACGAGCATCGTTTATGCCGCCCGAAGTTTTATTGTCCTGAAAGTTCACGGCACCGGCCTGGGGAATGGAGCGAAACAACTCGTCTCCTGAAACCACGCCCGACGTCTCGATATCGATCGTGTCGACTTTTGTGACTGGCAATACGTCATCGATCTTGGCGCCTTTGATCTGCGTTCCCGTGACGGTGACAGTTTCCTGGCGGCTTTCTTCTTCTGCCGGCGCGCCTTGAGAGAAACTCGGGCCTGCAATTGAAAGGCAAACCGAGGACAATAGGACTGATTTGAGAGCCGTGGCTGCCAATCCTGTTTGAGTTGTTGTCTTATGTTTCATGATGCACCTCCCGCACACGTCTTTTTCTGATCGTTCGATGCAGGGTCGCAGATATTTCTATCGTGCACAATTCGGCCTATCGTAGAGCTTATACGTACGATTCGTGTTCAATATTGATTGTGCTCTTTCTGCGATTTTCCTGACTACTTGCCCGATGAAATCGCCAAGCCGCTTTTTTGCCTCAGGGACTCCGCTCACGCCGGGCCGCCGGTTCCTGTGCCTGCGCTGCCTGTAGCGATGCCGTAGTAGCCGGCAACATCCTTTGAGGTTACCGGCTCGGTTCCGTGGGCACGCTGATCGATACCAACGACAGGAATGGGCCAAACCGCGCCGTTAGGCTTGCGCTTGCACCTAACCCTTCACGGCTGGAAGCGCCGCATCCGGTGCGCGGGCATAAACGGGTGCGGGCGGGTGTTTGGCTGGATCGAAGAGGCCGGCTTTCAGGGCGGCGGTGATCGCGCTCGGTTGCATCGGGCGCAGGTCAAGTTTGGCGGCGAGTTCTCCGAGGGCCTCGCTGCCATCCATGAAGGCGGGGGCGTGGAAACCCGTGAGCATGGGGAGAAGCTCCGTGAGCGGAACTTCCATGACGCCGGCGATGCCCTCCCCTTCCGAGATGCCCTGCACCCACCAGGTCTGCTCGGGCGGGCGGCGCTGGGCTTGCAGGCAGCCGAGGGCGGGGCCTTCGAGGCCGGCCGGAATCGCGGCTTCGAGACTGGTGATGCCGAGGACCTGGGCGCCGGTGACGAGGGCGAGGCCGCGCGCATAGGCGACGCCGATGCGCAGGCCAGTGAAGCTGCCGGGGCCCGCGACGACGCCGATGCGCGTCAGCTCGGCGAGGGTGACGCCGGCTTCGGCGCAGAGCTCGGCGACTAGGCCGGGCAAGCGCCGCTCCTGGCCGCGCGGCATCGCCTCGCGGCAGTCACACAGGATTTCGCCGTCCCGGACGAGGGCGGCTTCCATCGTGCTGAAAGCAGTGTTGAGGCCTAGAACCAACATTCCTCGCGGTTAGAGGATGCGGCAGGCCTCGTCAAATTCGAGGCGGGGGCTGCGGTCAAACAGTTTGGTCTTGTCGCCGTAACCGAGATTGCAGATCCAGTTGGCACGCCAGTTCTTGAGCTCGCCTTCGTCGTTCTCGAAGAATTCGCGGTTGACGCCGGCCATGTCGAAGCCGCTCATCGGGCCGCAATCGAGACCGATGGCGCGGGCGGCGATCATCAGATAGGCGCCCTGCAGGGTGCCGTTGCGGATCGCGGTTTCGTCGCGGTTCGAGTTGAACCAGTCCTTGGCGCCGGGGGCGTGGGGGAAGAGTTTCGGGATCTTTTCCTGGAAGGCGAGATCGTGGGCGATGATCACGGTCCAGGGGGCCTGCGCGGTCTTCTCGCGGTTGCCGGCGCTCATCAGCGGGAGGAGGCGTTCCTTGCCGGCGGGGGTGTGGACGAAGACGAAGCGGGCGGGTGAGCAGTTGGCGCTGGTCGGGCCCATCTTGGTCAGGTCGTAGACGGCGCGGATCAGGATTTCGGGCACGTCCTTGTCGACAAAGCCGTTCTGGCTGCGCGCGTCGCGGAAGATGACATCAAGGGCGTGGTCGTTGACGGGATGGGCCATGGGCGGGTCCTTGTGGGAGGTCTGGGAACGGGAGACGCGCGGGGCGCGGGGAGATCAGATCACAGCCTCGACGGCGGTGACTTCCGGCACATAGGTGCGCAGCATGTTCTCGATGCCCATCTTCAGCGTCTGCGTGGAGGACGGGCAGCCGGCGCAGGCGCCGCGCATGCTGAGCATCACGACGCCGGTGGCGGCATCGAAGCTGCGGAAAGTGATGTCGCCGCCATCCTGCGCCACGGCGGGTCGGATGCGGGTTTCGAGGAGTTCCTTGATCTCGTTGACGATCTCGGCGGTCTCGCCTTCGTAGGCGATCTCGTCCTCATCGGAAGCGGCGTCGGTATCCACGACCGGCAGGCCGGCCATGTAATGGTCCATGATGGCAGCGAGCACCATCGGCTTGACGTGTTTCCAGTCTTTCGCGGCGGCCTTGCTGATCGAGACGAAATCGGCGCCTAGGAAGACCCGGTCGACGCCGTCCACCTGGAACAGGGCGCGGGCCAGCAGGCTCGCTTTGGCGCTGGCGGCGTCCGGATAGTCGAAGGGTCCGTGGAAGCCCGCCACGGGAAGGCCGGGCAGGAATTTCACGGTATCGGGGTTCGGTGTCGCTTCAGTCTGAATGAACATGGCGCCTCGCTGTCTGGCCCCAGAGATGGCCTACAAGGCCACTCAGTTCAAGGGACAGCGACTTCGGTGGCGGCCGGGTCAGCGGCGGCATCGGTCACAGCGACGTCTTCGACGGCGGCAGGCGGGGGCGCCAGGCGGGCGGCGAGGTCGCCCGAGGCCTTCTCCGCTTCGACCAGGTAATAGGCCATGCTGGAGAGATGGTTGGGCAGGATGGCGCCCGAGCCGTGCTGGTTCGACACGAAGACGGGCTTCATCGCGGCGGCGCGTTTCCACGAGGCTTCGGCGCGGGCCAGGGTGGCGGCCAGTTCGGCGTTGCCCGTCAGGCCGTAGGCGCGGGCCTTGCCGGCGAGGATCAGCTCATGCGCCAGGTGGGCGCGGGCCTTGGCGGTGTAGAAGGCGGTGATGTCTTCCTTGCTGGCGAGCCAGGCGCTCTGTTGGGCATTGATCCGGTCCGACAGGGCGGCGATGTCTTCCTTCGCCCAGCTCGCAAACAGGGCCATCTCGAGCGGCAGGGTTTCTTCCGGTGAGGGGCGCAGGGCAAGGCCGCGCGAGGCGCGCGTGTCAAAGCGGTTGAGCGCTTCGGCGGCGGCGGTGAGGCGGGGCAGCATATCCTCCCCCGGTACGGCCATCAGGAGGCGCGAGGCGGCGGCGAGGTCATCGTCCGGGCCATCGGCGTTGGCAGCAACTTCCGAGAGCAGCTTGACGTGGTCCGAGAGGCCTGCGGCGGTCGCTTCCTGCCAGGCGGGCAGCGCGGTGAGGCGGGCCTGCGGATGCCATTCGGCGCGGTCATCGGCCCAGCCTGCCCCGGCGAGTTCGCGCGCGACCTTGTGGATGGCGACGCCTACGCCGGACACGGACCAACTCTCGTTCGGCGGGAAGACCACCGGGCTGTCATCGATATGGCTGGAGATCGCCACGGCCGCCGGATAGGCGCCGATGACGGCCAGAACGAGCGTCAGCTTGAAGAAGCCGACGATCCGCCGCCAGCCTTTCTGGAAGCTGAGCATCATCGGGCTCGGCTCGGCATGCTCCAGCGAAATGAAGTGTTCCGGCGGGATCGGCGTGGGGCGCGGCTTGGCGCGCAGGTCTTCGTCGTACGCCTTCGGAAGCTTCGCTGCAGCAGAGCGTGAGGGCATGGGTTTACGCCTGTCCTGAGCGGGTGGCCGGGTCGATGTCATCTGACCGGACTATGCGGTCATCAGCATGGCAATAACAGGGCGGCACTGCATGAAATTTCGGATAAGCGCCCGGATTGACTACAGAAACGGCATTAACCAGCCGGCGGAACGACTTCCGCCTTGGTATCAACCTTGATCTCGGTGCCGGACTCGTCCGTGAACGTCAGCGACAGGTCAACCTGCGAGCCGACTTCGATCGGGCCGAGACCGAAGAACATCAGGTGATTGCCGCCGCGCTCAAGCACGAGGGGGGTTTCGGCTGTCACCGGGAAGCTCTCAACCTTGCGCATCTGCATCATGTCGTTTTCCATCGACATGGTGTGCAGCTCGACATTTGAAGCCGCAGGCGTCGTTGCGCCGATCAGCGTCAGTGCGCCGCCGGAGACGGAGGCATAGAGGCCGCCGCCAGTGACATCGCGTCCTTCCGGAGGTTGAACAATGAAGGCGTCCCGCACCTCGACGGCGATTGCAGCCTCTTCCGCTGCCGGCTCAGCCGCGGTTTCCGTTTCTGCGACGGGCGCAGCAGTGGTTTCGCTGGCGCCGCAAGCACCGAGCAGAAGGGCGGCAGGCAGGACAAGGCTAGTCAACAAACGCATGGGATGATCCTCCAGAATCGATGGGCGCAAGATGACCTGCGCCGCCCGATCTGGCAACCCTTCGCACGGGGTTGTCAGGCCTCAGGGCCGCCAGAACCCCACGACGCGGCGGACATCATCCATGATCGGCGCGGCGATCGCATTCGCCCGGCGGGCGCCCTCGGCGAGGACGCGGTCGATGCCCGCCGGATCGGCGAGGATATCGCGGAAACGCGTGGTGATCGGCGCCATGTGGGCAACCGTGACATCGGCGAGGGCGGGCTTGAAGACGCCGAAGCCCTTGCCTTCGAACTCCGCGAGCACGCTCTCGACGGTGCGGCCCGAGAGGGCGGCGTAAATGCCGACAAGGTTTTCGACTTCGGGGCGGCCTTTCAGTTCCTCGGCCGTGGCCGGGATGACGCCGGTATCGGTGGTCGCCTTCTTGATCTTCTTCGAGATCGCGTCGGCGTCATCGACCAACGTGATGCGCGAGAGGTCCGAGGGGTCGGACTTCGACATCTTCTTGGTGCCGTCCTTGAGCGACATGATCCGGGCGCCGGGGCCCTTGATCATCGGCTCCGGCAGCGGGAAAAATCCGGGTACGCCGTATTCGCGGTTGAACCGGTCGGCGATGTCGCGGCTGAGTTCGATGTGCTGTTTCTGGTCTTCGCCGACGGGCACATGGGTCGCCTTGTAGGCGAGGATGTCGGCGGCCTGCAGCACCGGATAGGTGAACAGGCCGACGGAGGCGCGTTCGGCATCCTTGCCGGCCTTGTCCTTGAACTGGGTCATCCGCTCGACCCAGCCCATGCGGGCGACGCAGTTGAAGATCCAGGCGAGTTCGACATGTGCGAGCACGGAGGATTGCGCGAAGATCACGGATTTCGACGGGTCCACCCCGGCGGCCATGAAGGCGGCGGCGATCTGGCGGGTCTGGTCGATCAGGGCGCCGCGCTCAATGGGCATCGTGATGGCGTGGAGGTCGACCACGCAGAAGACGCAGTCATGGCCTTCGGCCTGCAGGTCGGCGAACTTCTTCAGGGCGCCGAGATAGTTGCCAAGGTGCAGGTTTCCCGTCGGCTGGATGCCGGAGAATACTCGTTTCGGGCCGGTATAGGCGGGCGTGTTTTCTGTCATGGTGACAGGCGTCTAGCGTGTTTGATCAGCGCCGCAAAGCCTGCCGGATGTCGCTGATCCGGAGGGCGCCGGTGATCAGGGCGGCAAGGCCGTAGATGACGGCGGCGGCGGTGACCGTGGCACCGGCCGCCAGGGCATGGGAGCCGCCCACGGCCTCGATGATGGCGGGCTGCTGCCAGAGCATCAGCCAGATGCCGGCGCCGAGGATCGCGGTGGCGAGCGCCGCCCGCAGGAGACCTGTCCAGAGCCGGGGGCCGGGCCGGTACCAGCCGCGCCGGGCGAGGCTGAGCGCGAGCAGGCCGGCGTTGACCCATGCGGCCGTGCTGGTGGCGATGGCGAGGCCGGGAAAGCCGTCCTGGCCGGATTGCTTGAGCCAGAAGAAGAGGCCTGCCCCGAGGAGCGTGTTCACGACTACAGAGACGAGGGCGAAGCGCATCGGCGTTTTCGTGTCTTCGCGGGCGAAGAAGGGCGGCGCGAGAACCTTGATCAGCACGAAGGCCGGTACGCCCCAGGCGAAGTGGAATAGGGCGGCGCCGGCGGCGGCGGCGTCCGAAGGCAGGAAGGCGCCGCGCACGAAGAAGGCATCGATCAGGTAGACCGGCGCGATAATCAGGCCGGCAGCGGCGGGAAAGGTCAGCGCCATGGCGAGGCCGAGGCCTTCGTCCATCGTGCGGGCGCCGGCGGCGGTGTCCCCTGCCCGCGCGGCGCGGCTGAGGCGCGGCAGGATGGCGACGCCGACCGCAACGCCGACGAGGCCAAGCGGCAGCTGGTAGAGCCGGTCAGCGGCGTAGAGCCAGCTCTTGGCGCCGACCTCGAAGCTCGCGAGCGACTGGCTGACGATGATGTTGATCTGCGTGCCGGAGGCCGCGATCGTGCCGGGCACGGCCAGCAGCAGCACCTTTTTCACGGCGGGGGTGAGGCGCGGCCAGCCGATCAGGCTGACCTTCACCTTCTGGTGCGACATGCCCCACCAGAGCACCCCGGCCTGCAGGAGGCCGGCGATGAAGAAGGCGATGGCGGCGAAGATGGTGGTCTCTTCCGGTGTGCGCCCGAGGAGGCCCGCCGGAATGAGGCAGAGGTTCAGCAGGGTCGGCGCGCCGGCCGAGAGGATGAAGCGCTCCAGCGAGTTCAGCACGCCCGAGAACAGTGCGGCAATGGCCATGAAGGTTAGGTAGGGCATCGTGATGCGGGTGAGCAGCACGGCGAGATTGTAGTTCTCGGTATCGCCGGCCTGGCCGCCATGGATGATCAGCAGCACCCAGGGCATGAAGACTTGCGCGAGGATGGTGAGGGCGGCAGTGGCGGCGAACAGGACCTTCAGCGCGTCTTCGGCGACCGCGCGGGCGGCCTCCGGGCCGTCAGCCTCCAGCGTGCGCGCGTAGGTCGGCACGAAGGCCGAGGCGAAGGCGCCCTCGGCGAAGATGCGTCGGAACAGGTTCGGGAACTGCTGCGCGGTAGCCCAGGCATCGCCGACCGGCCCGGCGCCGATCTTGGCGGCGAGGATGATGTCGCGCGCAAAGCCGAGGATACGGCTGGCGAAGGTGAGGGACGCCTGTACGGCGGTGTTGCGAACCAGGCTCATGCGAACCGCTTTCCCTGAATTCTCAGAAGCTGTCCACGGCGCGTGACCGTTTGAGTTTCCGGGCCGGCGTTTGCGGACCGTCCGGTTCTTCGCGCGACAAGACGGCCATAAGACGGTCTTTCAGGGCCTCTTTGCAGGCCTTTGACAGGCCGCCGGCGGCGCCGTCCGGCTGGACATAGAAAGCATCGAACACCCGCTCGCCATATGAGCCGACATGCGCCGAGTGGATCGACAGTTTCAGCTCGGCCAGCACTTCGGCGACCTCGTGCAGGAGACCGGGGCGGTCGCGCGCGGCGACGTCGATCACCGTATAGTCGGCCGAAATGTCGTCGTGGATCTGGACCGAGGGCTGGACCAGGAAGGCGGCTTCGCGCCGCCCGGCGCGGGACTTGAGACCGCCCTTCGGCGCATTGCCGGCCAGCGCGGCGCGGATGGCCTTCTCGAGCGCCACGAGACGCTGCGCATCGCCCTCGCCGAACGGCAGCCCGCGGATGTCCTGCAGCATGAAGACGTCGACGATCTGGCCGCCGCGCGAGGTGAAGACCTGGGCCGCGACGATGTTGGCGCCGAGATGGGCGAGCGTGCCGGCGAGATCGGCGAACAGGCCTGCGCGGTCCTTGCCGGAGACGAGCAGCGCAACGGCGCCGCCTTCCGGCGCCGTGCGCGTGGTGACGACATCGCCGCCCTTGGCGAGGGCGGCGGCATGCCAGGCGATGTCGCCTTCGTCGAAGCCGGTCCAGTAAGCGGTTTCAAGTTCGAGCAGCAGCGGTGGCAGCGCGCCGAGCCGGTCGATGATCGCGGCGCGGCGGTCCTCGGCGCGGCGTTCGAGCTCGCCCTGTACGCCGGCCTCATCCGCGCGCCCACCGCGCAGGGCGGCGGCGGTGTTGCGGTAAAGGTCCGCCAGCAGCTGGCCCTTCCAGGCGTTCCAGACGGCGGGGCCGACGGCTTTGATGTCCGCGACGGTGAGAATGTAGAGCATGCGCAGGCGTTCCAGCGAGCCGACGAGGCGCGCGAAGGTCGCGACCGTGCGCGGATCGGAAATGTCGCGCTTCTGGGCGGTCTCGCTCATCTCGAGATGGTGGCCGACCATCCAGACGACGAGATCGGTTTCGTCATCCGGCAGGCCGAGGCGCTCGCAGGCGCGGCGCGAGGTGATCATGCCGGCTTCCTGCTGGTCGCCCTTCCCCTTGCCGGTATCGTGGAGCAGCATCGAGAGATACAGCGCGCGGCGGTTCTCGATCTGGCCGAACAGTTCGTGCGCAAGCGGGGCGATGTCGCCGCGCCCGTGTTCGAGATCGGCGATGGTCTCGACGGCGCGCAGCGTGTGCTCATCGACCGTATAATGATGATACATGTTGAACTGGGTCTGCGCGACGATCGAGCCGAATTCGGGGATCGCGCGGCCGAGCACGCCGGCCTCGTTCATCCGGCGCAGCGTCGGGCCGGGCTCCTTGCCGCCGAGGATCGTGTCGAGGATCAGCTCGCGCGCTTCCGGCATCTCGCGCACCGATTCGGTGAAGCCGCGCAGGTTGCGCGTCAGCGCGGTGAGGGCAGCGGGGTGGATGTCCTTCTGCTCGCGGCGCGCGAGGGTGAACAGGCGGATCATGTTGAGCGGATCGCTCGCCATCACGGTGTCGCCCGTGATGCTGATGCGGCCGGTGTCGATCATGAAGCCCGGCTCCGGCAGCGGCTGCGGCGGGCGGGCGGGCAGGAAACGGCGCAGGCCTTCCGGCTTTTTCTTGTGGTCGGCTTCCAGCTTCGCGGCGAGAATGCGCGTCAGGCCGCCGACATCCTTGGCGACGAGGAAGTAGCGCTTCATGAAGCGTTCGACGCCCTGCTGGCCCTCGCGGTCGCGGTAGCCCATGCGGGCAGCGATCTCGGGCTGCAGGTCGAAACTGAGGCGGTCTTCGGCGCGGCCGGTGACGAAATGGACATGGCAGCGCACAGTCCAGAGGAACCGCGCGGCGCGGATGAACACGGCGTACTCATGATCCGTGAACGGACCGGCCTTCATCACCTCTTCGAGCGAGCCGCCGCCATACATGTGCTTGCCGATCCAGTAGAGCGTCTGCAGGTCGCGCAGGCCGCCCTTGCCTTCCTTGAGGTTCGGCTCGACGACATAGCGGGCATCTCCGGTGCGGGCGTGGCGGGCATCGCGCTCGGCCAGCTTGTCGGCGATGAACTGGGCGTCCTTGCCTTTGACCGACTCGCGCTGGAACAGGGCCATCATGTCGGTGGCGAGCGTCTCGTCACCGCAGATGAAGCGGGCGTCCAGCATGCTGGTCTTGATCGTCACGTCATCTTGGGCGAGCTTGACGCATTCCATCGGTGTACGGAAGGCGTTGCCGACTTTCAGGCCCATGTCCCAGAGGGCATAGAGCATGTATTCGATCACGCTCTCCGTATGCGGACTGGCCTTGTAGGCGCGCAGGAAGAGAAGGTCGGTATCGGAGGACGGCGCCATCACGCCGCGGCCGTAGCCGCCGGTGGCGACGATCGCGAGACGCTCGGCCTCGGTCGGGTTGGAGGCGCGGTGGACGTGGGTGACCGTGAAATCATAGAGCGCGTGGATCACCTCGTCCTGCACGGCGGCGAGGAGGCGGGCGGTGTCGAGCCCGTCGGCGCCCTGCTGCAGGCGTTCCTGCGCGATCAGGCGGCCCCGGAACATGGCGCCGTGCAGCAGGTTCAGCGCCTGTTTGCGGGCGACCTGCGGGCTGTTCATGTTGTCGAGCGCCGCGGCGGTGAGCTTCACGCGCAGCGCGCGGCCGTCGATGATGTCGGCAATGCGCCATTTGCCCGGCCGGCGGGAAACCGGGGTTCGGGTCGTCCGGTTGGTCAGGGTGGGCGGGGGAATGGGCGGGGAGGTCATCGGGCGTCAGGATAGCAGGTTTGCGGGCGGCGCCTATGGTCAGAGGGCCGCACTAGCTGACTATCGTGTGCACGCGGTTGAACCAGAGGGGCGAGCTGACAAGGTCGATGAACTTGCGCTCGTCTTCCAGCAGGTCGCGGGCCGCTTCGGCGGCGCCGGGGTTCTGGCCCGCGGTGGCCATGGACTCTTCGCTCTCGAACCAGATTTCGGCAATGCCGTCATACGGCTCCGGTCCGCCGCGAGAGGCCTGGATGCCGACGTTCAGGGCGTCAAAGCCGGTGTGGACCTGCTCGTACTTTACGATGCCGAGCGTTTTCGCCCGGGCAGCCACGAGAGGCGCATGGGTTTCGCGCCAATAGCGCTGGAAATCCTCGCGGCTGAGATGCGGCAGGCGGCGCAGGCAGAAGGTGAGCTTGATCATGGTGCGAGGCTAGGGCGGCGGACCCGGCCTGTCCAGATTGACGCCGGGGCTCGCCGGGCTGCGCGTAGCGCGCCATATTGGGACATCGGCAAGGAGACGGGCGATGGGCGGAAGTTTCACGAAGGAAATCATGCGCTGGTTGCACATCACCGGCGGCATGATCCTGTTTGCCTATGTCTATACGCCGCTGGTGGAAAATCCGTTCTTCGCCGACACGACGAAGTACGTGATTTTCCCCGGCCTCGCGCTGACCGGCCTCGTGATGTGGCAATGGCCGCTGTTTCGCGGCCTCTTCCGCCGCAAGGACTAGAGCAGGTCGCCGCCGGCGGCTGCGGCCGTCGTGCCATCCTTCTTGAAGGCGCGGATGACGTTCTTGCCGGTGATCCACTTGTGGACCTCGTCCGGGCCATCAACCAGGCGCTGGGAGCGGATGTGCGTGTACCAAGCAGCGAGCGGCGTATCGAGCGAATAGCCGAGCGCGCCGTGGAGCTGGATGGCGGTGTCGACGACATCGTGCACCATGTTGGCGAGGTAGACCTTGGCGATGCCGTTCTCCTGACGGATGTCCATGCCGTTCTCGGCCTTGTAGGCGATGTGCATCAGCATCAGGCGGGCGATGTAGATCTTGCTGGCGCAGTCGGCGAGCATGAACTGGACGCCCTGGCGGTCCTCGAGGCCCTTGCCGAAAGTCGTGCGCTTGGTGACATGTTCCGTGGCCAGATCAAGTGCGCGCTGGGCCATGGCGACGTTGTGCATGCCGTGGCGCAGGCGGCCATAAGCGAGCCGGTGCTGGCCCATGGCGAAGCCCATCCCTTCCCCGCCGAGCAGGTTTTCTTCCGGCAAGATCAGGTTCTCGATGGCGACTTCGGCATGGCCGCCGCCCATCTCGGTATAGTGCTTGCCGTGGACAGCCATGGTCGGGATGTCGCGGATGATGCGGTAGCCGGGGTTCGGCAGCTCGACGATGAAGGTGGAGTATTGCTGGTGGCGCGGCGCTTCCGGATTGGTCTTCGCCATCACGACGGCAATGTCGGCGGCGGTCGCCGCGGACGAGAACCATTTCTCGCCGTTCAGCACGTAGTTGCCCTTGCCGTCCTTGACGGCAGTGGTCTGCATGCCGGTCGCGTCGGCGCCCGCGGCTTTCTCGGTCATCGAATAGCAGATGCGTTTTTCGCCATTGATCAGCGGCTTCAGGTATTTCTCTTTCTGGAAATCCGTGCCGTGGGCAAGCAGCGTCAGCATGGTCGCATCGTCCGGGCCTTGAGAATTCATCGACAGGGCGCCGAGATGGCTGTGGCCGAGTTCCATCTGCACCAGCGCATTGGCGAGCGGCCCGAGGCCCATGCCGCCATGCTCGACCGGGAAGAAGGGAAGCCAGAGGCCCTGCTTGCGGGCTTTCGTGCGCAGCTCCTTCAGCACGGTCTTGTAGGGCTTGCCGGCCGCCATTTCCTTTTCGGCGGGAAGGCACTCGTTCTGCACCCAGAGGCGCACGCGCTCGCGCACTTCCTTGGCGTCTTCCGGAATCGTGAAATCGATGGCCATTGCTTCTCTCCCTGTTCGTTTGAGCGGGAGGCTATCCCTGAACCGGCAGGGGGCAAAGATTGCCTTCGCGTCAGGCCGGGTAGTCGACACGCTCGAGGAACAGGCCGTCCGGCGGGGCCACCGGGCCGCAGGCGGTGCGGTCGGCAGCGGCAAGGATTTCGGCCATCCATTCGGGACGCTGATAGCCGCGCCCGACCTCGACGAGGCTGCCGACCATTGAGCGGACCTGGCGGTGCAGGAAGCTTTGCGCGCTGCAGGTGATCTCGACCCGGTCGCCGGAGCGGGAAACATCGAGCCGGTCCAGCGTCTTGACGGGGCTCGCCGCCTGGCAGCCAGTGTCGCGGAAGGTGGTGAAGTCGTGGTTGCCGAGGAGAAGCTGCGCGGCGGCGTGCATCGCCGCGGCGTCCAGCTTTGACGCGACGCGCCAGGCGAGGCCGCGCTCCAGCGTGAGATCGGCGCGGCGGTTGAGGATCACATAGCGGTAGTGACGCGCGGCGGCGCTGAACCGGGCGTGGAACTCTCCGCTGACCTGTTCGGCCCTGAGCACGGCAATCGGGTGCGGGCGCAAATGGAAGTTCATCGCGTCGGCGATCTTCTCGGGCCGGTCGAGGGAGAGATCGATGTGCGCTACCTGCCCCGTCGCATGGACACCGGAATCGGTGCGCCCGGCGCCGATCACCTCGGCCGGGGCGCCTTCGATCTTCGCCGCCGCCTCTTCAAGCGCGCCCTGGACAGTGGGGATGCCCGGCAGCCTCATCCAGCCCTGGTACGGGCCGCCATGGTATTCGATCAGGAGCTTGTAGCGCGGCATGAGACGGCGCTGCCAGCCCGGGGCGGTTTGGTCAACCGGGCTCGCCCGAGTGGCGCAGTTTCAGCCAGATGATCGAGGCGCACATCAAGAGCGAGACGCCGTTCCAGAAGACGATGCTGAGCGAGCCTTCGAACCAGCCATAGAGGCCCCAGAGGATGCCGCCGGTCATCGCCATCAGATAGGTCGTCAGCGAGATGTCGCGCGCCTGTTTGGTCTGGATGATCTTCACGGCCTGCGGCGCGGCCGCAAAGGTGCCGAACGCGCCGGCGACGAGGCCGAGGAGTTCGATGGGGGCGATTTGCATGGCGGGGGCCTTTCAGCCTGAGAATGCGCGGGGATAGGTGAGCGTGCCGGAGGCCGGGCAGCCGGGGGCGAGGCGGATGGCCATGAAGTGGGGGCCGGACCAGGGGGCCGTGAAGGGCGCGGCCGTCTCCGCTTCAAAACCGAAACGTGGATAGTATTTCTTGTGCCCCAGCACGAAGACAATTGTCTCGCCGAGCATGTCGAGTTCCTCGAGGCCGGTGCGAACGAGGTAGCTGCCGATGCCGGATTTCTGCAGGCCGGGCTTTGCACTCATCGGGCCGAGCCCCGCGCCGATGGGCTGTCCATCGATCAGGATACGGAAGAACTCGATATGTCCGACGATTCCCTTGTCGCTCTCGGCGACGAGCGACACAAGGCTGTCACCGTCGGCGTGCAGTTGGCGAATGAGCCGGCTCTCGTCCTTTGAATTGAAGGCAAGGCCGAAGGCTTCGTCACTGAGCGCGGCAATGGCGTCCATGTCTTCAGGGCGGGCGGCGCGGGTCCAGAAATCGATCATGTCAGCCTCGTACCGGCCGCGAGCGGTGTACCGGCCAGGAAGTCGCGCGCGTCCAGCGGCTTGCCGCCGGGCTTCTGGAGCTTGAGGAGGCGGATGGCGCGGCCATCACCGCAGGCGACAGCGAGCTGGTCGTCGAGGAGGGTTCCGGGCGGCGCAGGGTTCCAGAGGTTCGTCAGTTCACTGAACAGAAGCTTCAGACGGACGGGCCCTTGTCCGAGGTCCGCTTCGCACCAGGCGCCGGGGGCGGGCGCGAGGCCGCGGATGCGGCAGTCCACCTCGGCGGCGGGTTTGGACCAGTCGATACGCTGGTCATCAGCCGTGATCTTGGCGGCGTAGGTCATGCCGCCCTCGATCTGCGGTACGGGCTTCAGGCTGTCATCGGCGAGGCCGGCAAGGGCGCGTGGGGCGAGCTCTGCGGCGAGACGCGCGAGCCGGTCATGCAGCGTGCCGGCGGTATCCTCGGGGGTGATCGGTGTACGGACGGAGGCGAGAACCGGGCCGGTATCGAGGCCGGCTTCCATCATCATGGCATCGACACCGGTTTCGGTATCGCCGGCCATGATCGCCCGCTGGATCGGCGCGGCGCCGCGCCAGCGCGGCAGGATCGAGGCGTGCATGTTGAGACAGCCGAGGCGCGGCGCATCAAGGATCGGTTGCGGCAGGATCAGGCCGTAGGCGACGACGACAGCCGCATCGAGATTCAGCGCGGCAAACGCCGCCTGCTCTTCCGCCTTCTTCAGCGATTTCGGCGTGCGCACGTCGAGGCCGCGCGCTTCGGCGAAGGCGTGCACCGGCGTTGGCGTCAGCTTCTGGCCCCTTCCCGCAGGTCGCGGCGGCTGGGAATAGACGCAGGCGATCTCGTAGCCCGCCGCGATCAGCGCCTCGAGCACGCCGAGCGCAATGGAAGGGCTTCCCATGAAGGCGATGCGGAGAGGCTGGGTCATGCGGAGCATTTATCGGCTAAGCGAAGGCTTGGAAAGCGACACGCTGGCCAAACGGAATAGCTCATCGTGAGCGAAGTCGAAGGATGGGCAGCACGCTTAGGCCGCCAACAGCGGCCTAGTTCGCGTCTTCGCGGATGGCGCGGAGTTTGGCCTTCTTCACCTTGTCGATCGCGCGCTGGCGTTTCAGGCGCGACAGGTGGTCGATGAACAGCGTGCCTTCGAGATGGTCCATCTCGTGCTGGATGCAGACGGCGTAGAGGTCTTCGGCCCATTCCTCGACCGGGTTGCCGTTATAGTCGAGATAGCGCAGGCGGCAGCGGACGGAGCGTTCGACCTCGTCGAAGATGTCCGGCACCGAGAGGCAGCCTTCTTCATAGGGCTTCTTTTCCTCGACGGTTTCGAGGATTTCCGGGTTCACGAAATAGCGCGGCGCGCGGGCGTCTTCCTCGCGGGAGAGATCCATCACGATGATGCGCAGCGGCACGCCGATCTGGATGGCCGCAAGGCCAATGCCGGGCGCGTCGTACATGGTCTCCAGCATGTCATCCATCAGGGCCCGGTGCTCGTCGGTGACGGGGCCCGCAACGGGCTTTGACACCTCTTTCAGGCGCAGATCAGGGACAGTGAGGATTTCGCGGATAGCCATGCGGCTCAGATATGCACGCCTTACGTATGCGTCAACGGGTCTATTCCGTTGCCAGCGCCCTGCGCGGCGGCGGCAGGTCGAGCTCGCCGGAGGCGCCGGAGAGCCTGGCCCGGGCCTCGACCAGCTTCGGTTCGGCGGCCGTCTTGGCGGGCGGGGCGATCGACAATTCCTCGAACCGTCGCAGCGTCGGCATCACGCGCTTGTCGACGGAGCCCATGACGTCGTTGAAGGCATCTACCGAACCGTTGAGCGATTTGCCGAGCTTCTGCATGTGCTCCAGCATCTTGCCGATGCGGACATAGAGTTCGGCGCCCAGCTCGGCGGCTTCCATGGCGTTGGCGTTCATCTCGTGCTGGCGCCAGAGGTGGGCGACCGTGCGGGCAAGGGCGATCAGCGTCGTCGGCGTGGTCACGATCACCGCCTTGCCCATTGCCTTCTCGATCAGGTCCGGCGTCTCTTCGAGCGCGGCGGCGAAGAAATTCTCGCCGGGAATGAACATCGCGACGTAGTCGAACCGGTTACCGAGATTGGACTGATAGTCCTTCGACGAGAGCAGGTTGACGTGCCGCTGGACGCTGGCGGCATGCGCCTTCAGGAGCAGCGCGCGCTGGGCGGTATCATCGGTGGCAGTCGCGGCCATGTAGGATTCCAGCGACACCTTGGAGTCGACCACGATCTGGCGCCCGCCCGGCAGGTGGATGATCGCGTCCGGCCGCTGGCGGCCGGTCTCTCCGGCTTCGCTGACCTGTTCGGAAAAGTCGCAATGCTGGGACAGGCCCGCCTGTTCCATCACGTTGCGAAGCGTCATCTCGCCCCAGCGCCCGCCGCCTTTGGGCGCGGTCAGCGCACTCACAAGCTTCCCGGTCTCGGCCGTGTGGACCTTGAGGCTGAGGTGGATCGCATCGACCTGTTCCTTCAGCGCCGACTTGTCCTCGGTGCGCACCTTCTCGATCGCTTCGACCTTCTGGCGGAAGGTTTCGAAATTCTCGCCGATCGGTTTCATCAACTCCTTCAGTTCGCCCTGCGCGCCTTCGCGGTGGCGTTTGAAGGTTTCGTCGGCGCGTTCGAGGAAAAGGGCATTCGCCTGGGAGAGGACGCCTTGCGCCAGTTGCGCGAACTTGCGTTCCTCGTCCTCGCTCCGCGCCTGGGACGCGGCCAGCTTGAGCTCCGCGTCGCGGGCAACCGCTTCCAGCGTTTGGTTCCGTTGGCGCAGCCGCGTCAGCTCTGCGCGCTCGAAACCCGCGCTCTGCCGGGCCTGCCAGAGGTAAACGGCGAGCCCGATCAAGGCGAGCGCCAGCACGACGTGCACGAGGTCGAAGCCGGCCGAGCCGATCACGATAACGGGGGTCATGGCGCATCCTTCAAACAGGGTCGCCAGAACATAATTGGAACGCGGGGGCGCTGTCTACACCTGACGGGCGAGCACGCTGCCCCCGGCTGGGGAAATCCACAGCCCCGGAACACAAGGGTTAACTGGCGTGACCAGACCGGGAACGCCGACCCCGGATCAGTTCTTCAGGAAGCCCGCGAGACGCTTCGTGATGATCTCTTCGGCCTCGGCCATTATCCGGTCGATCAGCTCCTTGCAGGTCGGGATATCGTAGATCAGGCCGGCGACCATGCCGCACGACCAGGCGCCTGCGTCCATCTGCCCGTCGAGCATGATCTTCGGATAGACGCCCGCGACTTCCTCGATGATGTCCTCGAACTTGAGCGCGGCGCCGAGTTCCTTTTCCTTCTGCAGAAGGCGCTCGACCGCCGGGTTCGTCAGCACACGTTCGGTATTGCGCAGTGGGCGCATGACGAGGCGGGTGTCGAGTTCGGAGGCGGCGACGAGGGCCTGCTTCACGTTCTCGTGCACGGGGGCTTCTTTCGTCGCGATGAAGCGTGTGCCCATGTTCATGCCCTCTGCGCCGAGCGCCATGGCGGCGACCAGCGAGCGGCCATCGGCCATGCCGCCGGAAGCGATGAAAGGAATGTCGAGCTCGTCCATTGCGCGCGGCAGCAGGATGAAGTTCGGGATATCATCCTCGCCGGGGTGGCCGCCGCACTCGAAGCCGTCGACCGAGACGGCGTCGCAGCCGATCTTCTGAGCCTTCAGGGCGTGGCGCACGGCGGTGCACTTGTGGACGACCTTGATGCCGTGTTCCTTGAGGATGGGCAGCACCTGGACCGGGTTGTTGCCGGCCGTCTCGACGACCTTCACGCCGCCCTCGATGATGGCTTTGACATAGCCCGGATAGTCCGGCTGGTTGACCGACGGCAGGAAGGTCAGGTTCACGCCGATCGGCTTCGTCGTCATGTCGCGGCAGCGGGCGATCTCGTTGGCGAGGTCCGCCGGGGTGCGCTGGGTCAGCGCCGTGATGATGCCGAGGCCGCCGGCATTGGAGACCGCCGCCGCCATTTCGGCAAAGCCGACAAAGTGCATGCCGCCCTGCACGATGGGGTGCTGGATGCCGAGCATTTCAGTGATGCGGGTTTTCATCGCGTGGGTCTCCCAAGAGTTTCTGGATGTACGCCATCCTTGGACAAGCGGGCGCCACGCCGCAAGCGTGTCATTGGGTCAACGGCAAGGTGGGCTGGGGTAAAGGGCCGCCTGCAGAGCCTGATGGGGACAACGGCTCGGCAGGCGACCCTTAAGACGGCACGGGCTGGGTGGGGGACGCACGTGACCGCCGAGACTAACCTGTTCGCCGCGCTTCTGCGGGCGCAATTCCCCGATTTCGCGAGTGGCTCCCTCCCAGACTTCCCCGCGACGGGTATCTACGTCAGCACACATTGAATTAACCATTGGGGTATGTGTCAATGCGCCCGCTTAGGCAGTTTTGCACAGGGGTGGGGCAAAAATGCACGTCCAGAACTGGGACGATTATCGCTTTGTTGCGGTGCTCGCGCGCACCGGCTCGTTGACTGAAACCAGCCGGCTGCTCGGCGTGGACCGCTCGACCGTGCAACGGCGCATCAAGGGGCTGGAGGCGCGGCTGGGCTACAGCCTCTTCCTCAAGAACGGCACGAAATACAAGCCGCTGGCCGAAGCGCAGCCGATCCTTGCGGCGGCGCGCACGCTGGAATCGGCGATGAATCCGGCGGCCTCTCCCACCAAGGGCGAGACGCTGGCGGGCAACCTGGCCGTCACCACGACCGACTCGATCTACATGTCCGGCGTCAGCGAGATGATCAATGCCTTCCAGGAGCGCCACCCTGCCCTGCGCATCGACCTGTCGGTGACGACGCGGCGGCTGCAACTCGACCGAATGGAATCCGACGTCGCCATCCGGCCCTCCGACGCGCCGCCTGAACATTTCGTCGGCCGCCGGATCTGCGAGCTCGCCTTCGGGGTATATTCCAGCCGCAGGTACCTGGAGCAAAACGCCGGACGCCGGCGCGAGGAACACGCCTGGCTGACCGTCAGCGACGGCATGAGCGCTTCGCCGCCGGGGCGGTGGATGGACGCCTTCATTCCGCCCGAGCGGCGCGTGCTGCGGGCGGACAGTTTCATCGCGATCGCCGAGGCCTGCCGTCTCGGGCGCGGCGTCGCGATGCTGCCCAAGGCTTACGCAGTGCGCCTGCCCGATCTGGTGCCTCTCGATCACTTGATGGACGCGCCGCACGCAACCAGCCTCTGGCTGTTGACCCATCCGGACATGCGCAACAATCCGAGGGTGCGGGCTTTTCTGGATTTTGTCGGCAAACGGTTGTCTAAAGAGAAGAAGCACTTTGCGGGCTGAGGGGATGGCACCATGATTCTGTTCGTACACGGCGTACCGGATACGGCGGTCCTCTGGGATCCGCTGATACGGGCTCTCGGGCTGCAGCCGGATTCCTACCGCGCGCTGTCCCTGCCCGGCTTTGGCAACCCGGTTCCGGCGGGCTTCAGCTGTACCAAGGACGCATATGCCGGCTGGCTGGTCTCGCAGATGGAAGCGGCGGGCGAGCCCGTGCACATTGTCGGGCATGACTGGGGCGCGCTGCTGGTGCTGCGGGCGGCGTCGATGCGGCCGGACCTTGTGTCCAGCTGGTGCGTGACCAATGCGCTGATCGACAAGGAATACAACGGCCACCGCACGGCCCGGATGTGGGCGACGCCCCTGCTGGGCGAACTCGTGATGCTCGGCATGCGCAACAAGGAACGGCTGGAGCCTGCGCTGGTCGAAGGCGGCATGCCCGCGAGCCTTGCGCGCGAAGAGGTGCCGCATATCGACAAGGTGATGCGCCAGTCGATCCTGAAACTTTACCGCTCGGCCCTCGGCCTCAACTTCCGCGGCGCCTGGGTCGATGATCTCGCCAAGCTGCCGAAACGCGGCCAGCTGTTCTGGGGCGAGACGGACCCGTTCGTGGACATCTCGGTCGCCGAGCGGTTCTCGAAGATGTGGGGCACGCCGCTGCACGTGGCGCGCGGCGCCGGCCACTGGGCTTGCCACGAACGCGCCGAGGAGTTTGCCATACTGCTTGCGGCGCACTGGTCGCGTTAGACGAAAGGCTTCAGGCCGCTTCCTGCTGGGGCGTGCCGATCTCGGTTTTGACAAGCTCCGAGAGCTGACGGACCGAGAAGGGCTTCGGCAGGAACGAGACCGCACGGTCGTCGAGCTGCTTGGCGAGTTCCTGTTCGGCATAGCCCGAGATGAAGATCACGCGCGCATGGCCCAGCTTCTCGCGGGCCTGCTTGATCAGCGTCGGCCCGTTCATGCCCGGCATCACGACGTCCGAGATCACGAGGTCGAAATGGCCCGGCTTGGCGTTGATGATCTCCAGCGCCTCTTCGCCGTCCTCGGCCTCTTCCACTTCATAGCCGCGCGAACGCAGCACGGTGACCGCGATATTGCGCACGCCGGCTTCGTCCTCGATCACGAGAATGCGGCCGCGGCCGGACAGGTCGATCGGGCGCGCCTGGGCGCGCTGCGCAACGGCCGGATCTTCCGCCTGCGGAATGTCTTCCGCCGCAAGGGCCGGCAGGTAGACGTGGAAATTGGTGCCTTTGCCCATCACCGAGACAGGCTCGATATAGCCGCCGGACTGTTTGATGATGCCGAACACGGTGGCGAGGCCGAGGCCGGTGCCGCTGCCCTTTTCCTTGGTGGTGAAGAAGGGGTGGAAGATCTTCTCGCGAAGCTCCTTCGGAATGCCGCCGCCGGTGTCTTCCACCTCGATCAGCAGGTAGTCGCCGTCTTCCACATAGTCGAAGCCCTTGGCCTGCGCCTCGCGGCCGGTGGAGCGGCTGGTGCGGATCGTCAGCCTGCCGCCATCGCGGTGCGACAGCATCGCGTCGCGCGCATTGGTGACGAGGTTGATGATCGCCGTCTCGATCTGGCTCTTGTCGGCGCGGATCCATGGCACGTCGCGCCCGTGCACCACTTCGAAGGCGATGCGTTCGTCCACCGCGCCGCGCAGCAGCAGCGAGAAATGCGTGAGGAAGTCGGTCGTGTTGAACACTTCGCGCTTGAAGGTCTGCTCGCGCGCATAGGCGAGCAGGCCGCGCACCAGATCGGCGGAGCGAACGGTCGATTCGTGGATCGCCTTGAGATTGTCATAGGACGGATCACCGAGCGGGTGGCGGCTCTCGAGGAACTCGCAATTGCCCTGCGTGACCTGCAGCATGTTGTTGATCTCGTGCGCGATCCGGCCGGCAATGTTGCCGATGGCCTGCATCTTTTCGCCGTGCGCGAGGCGCTGCTCCAGCAGCCGGTGCTCGGAGATGTCCACGACATAGGCGACCGATGGCCGGCCGGTTGCGTTGAGCGTCACGAAGACGTTGACGTGCTTGACCTTGTCTTCGCTGACCGCGCCGGCGAGCTTCAGCGCCACCGGTTTGTCGACCGCCTGCACAAGGGCTGCGGCGGCGCCCTTGGCGCCGTCTTCGTCAAAATCGAACAGGTCGGAGAAGCGCGAGCCGGGCGTTGCGCGCCCGCCGCTGAGTTCCATCAGGGCGCGGTTGGCGTCGAGGATGATCGCGCCGTCCACACGGTCGCCGTCAAGGCGCACGGCGCCGAAGGGCGCATCGTCGAACATCGGGTCGCCGTCGGCCCGCATCGGACGCGAGGCGCCCTGCAGGGCAAAGCGGTCGCCTTCCCCGTTGAGGATCTGCGGGCTCGGCAGCAGGATCGTGCGGCCATTGGCGTCGGCGCCGCGGCCCGACCAGGTGGTGATCGCCTGGACTGGGATTTCCACGCCATCGCGGGCGCGCAGCTGGATGTCGGCGCGGCCCGGCGCGCCGGACTTGCGGTCGCGGCCGAGCAGCTTGACGAATTCCGGACGCATGATGTCGTCGAGGCGGATGTTCTTGGCAGTTTCCGGCAGGCCGAGCAGTTCGCGCAGGTAGCCGTTGGCATAGGTGATCGTGCCATCCGGCCGGGCGGCGAAGAAGCCCATCGGCGCATCTTCGACGTAGAGGGATTTCATGTCGGCGGCGCCGGTCGCCTCAAGCTGTCCGGCGATGCGGCGGATGCGCCAGAGGACGCGCCCGCGCGGCAGAGGTGCCACGGTGACTTCAAACTGGGCGGGGACTTGTTCCGGGCCGAGCGCCACGGGCGGCAGCAGTTCGCGCCGGCGGGTGCCCGCCTTGGCGGCCTTCGACAGGCGGTAGACGGGGGCAGCGAGGCCGGGATTGGCGCCGAACAGGCGGTCGACCGTGACCGGGCCCGATTCGCTCGGGCCGGTGATCAGGGCCATCGCGGCCAGTTCGTTGAAGGCGGGGTTCGCCGCGACAGGCGCGCCGCCCGGTTCGGTGACGAGGACGGCTTCATCCAGCGCCTCGATCCAGGGAAAGCGCGGGGCAGCCGCATCGGTGAAGCGGGCCGCAGCGCCGCGCTCAGGGAAGAGGCCGATGAACCGGCCGGCGCCGCGCACGGTCCACAGCAGGAAAACGAGGCCGCCGGAGGCCATGGTGATCAGCAGAATCGATCCGGTCGCGCCGGACGCATGCGGGCGCACCAGCGAGACGCTGGCTGCGGCAATCGACAGCAGGAGACAGGCCCAGAAGCCGAGCTGAAACAGGTCAACCTTGCGGCCTGCTGCGCTGCCGGTGTCCGCGTCAGTCTCCTCGGGCGTGCCGAGGACCTGAGACAAATCAAGGGCTTCTGAGTCTTTTTTCATAGTCTACCGCCAATTGACCCGGCCCGCTGCCGGAAGCGCAAATGCCCCGGCACGAGCACCGCCGCGCACAGGACTTTCATGGATAACCTGTTCTCGCACGTCAAAGGTTAACGAATCCAAAAATGGCGTTAAGACAAGGGCTATACATTTGCGTAACCAGAACAGGATTCGGCCCATGACGATAATGCGCTCTGCGTTTGCGCTTGCCCTCCTAGCCACTGCGGCCGCCTGCGCCGCCCCAGCCCACCGGGACGCGGCCGGCCCGGCATTTACCCAGGAGGCCATCACGGCCGAATCAGTGCGCCTGAATGCCTGGTTCGAGCAGAAATTCGACGAGGCCGTGGCCCGTGACCCGATGCGCCAGACCTACCTGGGCATCAAGGACCGCTACAGTGAATGGACCGACCCGTCCGAGGCGTTCAAACGGGCCGAGCTGGAATTCCAACGCGCCGATGTCGCCGAAATGAAAGCGACGTTCGATTTCGACAAGCTGGACGACCAGACCAAACTCTCCTGGCGGCTGGCGGAATACGAACTGGAGCGCGCCGAGGCCGAATGGCCGTACCGGGACCATGACTACACCTTCAACCAGATGTTCGGCGTGCAATCCGGCATCCCGGCCTTCCTGATCAACCAGCACAAGGTGACGAGCGCGTCCGACGCCGAGGCCTATATCGCGCGCCTCGAGGGCGTGCCGGCCTATCTCGGCCAGCATGTCGCGAACGCCCGTGCCTCGGCCGAAAAAGGCATCCAGCCGCCGCTGTTCGTCTATGACTATGTGCTCTCGGATGCGCGCGGCGTGATCACCGGCTATCCGTTCGAGGGCGAGGGGGACAGCCCGCTGATGGAAGACTTCCGCGGCAAGGTCGCGGCGCTGGCCTCGAACAGCACGATCACCGAGGAGGAAGCCGGGAGGCTTGCCTCGCGCGCCGCCGAAGCGATCAAGGCCTCGGTCGGCCCGGCCTATGAGGCCGCGATTGCCGAACTCGTCCGCCAGCAGGCGGCCGCCACGGCCGATGACGGCGCCTGGAAGCTGCCGGACGGGGAAGCCTACTATAACAACCGCCTGGCCCAGAACACGACGACAAGTCTGACGGCGGATGAAATCCACCAGATCGGCCTCGATGAGGTGGCCCGCATCCACGGCGAGATGCAGGCGATCATGACGCAGGTCGGTTTCGAAGGCAGCCTGCAGGACTTCTTCGAGTTCATGCGGACCGATCCGCGCTTCTACAAACCGGAAACGCCGGAAGGCAAAGCGGAATATCTCGCCGACGCGGAAGCCGCGATCGAGAAGATGAAAGGCGACCTGCCGAAACTGTTCAACACCTTCCCGAAGGCCGACATGGAAGTGAAGGCCGTGGAGCCGTTCCGCGAAAAGTCTGCCGGCAAGGCCTTCTATTCGCGCCCTGCCCCGGATGGCAGCCGGCCGGGCATCTACTATGCCAACCTCTATTCCATGGCGGACATGCCGACCTACCAGCTGGAAGCGCTTGCCTTCCATGAAGGCATCCCCGGCCACCACATGCAGATCGCCATCGCGCAGGAACTGGACAGCATCCCGAGCTTCCGCAAGTTCGGCGGCTACACAGCCTATTCCGAAGGCTGGGGCCTCTATTCGGAACTCGTGCCGAAGGAGATGGGCTATTATTCTGATCCGTACTCGGACTTTGGCCGCCTCGCGATGGAAATCTGGCGCGCCGCACGCCTCGTTGTCGATACCGGAATCCACAGCAAAAAATGGACGCGCGAGCAGGCGATCCAGTACCTCATGGACAACACGCCAAACCCTCAGGGCGACTGCGAGAAGGCCATCGAGCGCTATATCGTGATGCCGGGCCAGGCGACCGCCTACAAGATCGGCATGCTGAAGATCGTCGAGCTACGCGAGCGCGCCCGCGCGCAGCTGGGTGACCAGTTCGACATTCGCGAGTTCCACGATGTCGTGCTAAGGGACGGGGCCGTGCCGCTCGCGGTGCTGGAAGAAACGGTGGACGCATGGCTCGCAGGCAAGAAGGCATGAAACGCGGCGGGCTGGCGGCAATCGCCATCGCGTCGGCCCTGGCGCTGGCGTCCTGCAATTCGCTCGCGGCGGCCGTCCTGAAACCGGACGTGCAGGCCGCGCCTGTCAGCGTACCCGCGGGTGACTATACGCTCGACCCGTCTCATGCCTCGATCCTCTTCAAGATCGACCACCTGGGTTACTCCACCTATGTCGGCCGCTTCGAGCGTTTCGAGGCGAGCCTGACCGGCGATCCGGCAAGCCCGGAATCGGCGCAGGTGACGGCGACCGTCGACATGACCTCGTTGAACATCGCGAATCCGGACTTTGCCGCCGAACTGATGGGCCCCGACTGGCTGGACGCCGAAGGCTTTCCGCAGGCCTCGTTCAAGACCTACGGGCTGAAGATCGTCGGCGAGAACGAAGCGGACATCAGCGGTGACCTGACCCTCAAGGGCAAGACGCAGGCAGTGATCATCCGGGCACGGCTGAATGGCAGCGCCTATGACCGCCTGCGCGGCGCCGATGTCGTGGGCTTTTCGGCGACCCTGCCGATCAGCCGCTCGGCCTTTGGCATCGACAAATATGCCGGCCTGATCACCGACGAGGTCCTGCTGGAAATCGAGGCTGAATTCGTCAGGACGCCGGACGAATAGCGGGCCCGAGCGCGGCGCACCGCCGCGTGATGCGTAGCGCGATGCGCCCGCCCCGGCGGCCGATTTCGGCTTCGGCGACGCGCACGCCGCCTTCGCCGCCGGAAATCAGTTCGATCGGCTGGTCTGCCGGCACGCCGAGCAGGAGCGTCGCGCCGGGCTTCAGGCCGGAGAGTTTCGACAGCGGCACCGACAGGCTCGCCACGCGGGCCGTGAGCGTCGCCGACAGCGCACCTTGTACCGGATGGACTATACCGGGCGCTGCAGCGTCCGCGTCCGGCTGGACCGGCGCCGCAAGCGCGCGCACCAGTATGACCTGCGCCTGAAATGCTTCGGCGTGCACGCGCATCGAGAACTCGGCGGCCAGCGCCTCGGCGGGCGGCGCGATCGAGGCGGCAAACAGCGCTTCGGTCTCGAGGCTCGAAAAACCGAGGTCCGGCGAGATCGCACCGGCCAGCGGGCGCAGCAGCGCTTCCAGCAGCGCCAGGTCGATGGGGCTGAGCGGTTTGGCGGCGCCGGTGCGCCCGGTCGCGCCGCAAGCCGTCTCGATCAGCAGCTGGGCAAGGCCCGGCGAGAGGACCAGCATCGCGCCGATATCGCCGGTGCGGGTCGCAAAGCAGGCAATCGCCTGGCCGCGCGCGTCGCCGCACTGGCGCACGGCGGCTTCAAACGGGGCGCGCGAAATGACGGGCGCCATGGCGGCGATCGGCAGGCCGCAGCTTTCGCGCATCGTCATGGACAGGCGGGCGGCCAGACGGCGGGCGAAGTCATGGTCGTGCGAACTGGTTTTGGGCGGCGCGCCGAAGTCTTCCACCGGACGGGCGGAGGCGGCGACCGGCGGCTCGGGCGGCAGGTCCGACAGGTCCGGGCGTAGCAGCGCCTCGATCTCGGCCGCCGAAAGCTTGCCGCTGGCGGTCAGCAGCATGCGGTCGGGTTCGGCCCGTTCGAAAGGTCTCGGCATCTCGGCCATCACCTGCCCTTCCCGGCGCGGCGGCATGTCCCAGCCGTCATCGGCGCTGTCAGTCAGCGCCGGCGCAGGCTCTCGCGCGGCAGCAATCCGGGTCATTCTACTTTCATCGCCGTTTCCGGTTAACGATGCGTTAGGGAAACCGTTTCGGCCGAGGTGTTAAGCCGTTGCCCGCCTCGAATTCACAACTAATCGCCAAATTTAACCCCCCGGTGACGCCCCGGTAAGGCGCGATTCGGAAGTTGGGCGCATTCTCCTCCCATCGCTGAAGGGAAACCCCTGAGAGTCCGCCAAAGCGTTGGGATGTGATGGTCTGAACAAGAAAGGCGGCGTTCCTTGGGAGGACGCCGCCTTTCGGGTTTCCGGGGTCAGGGCAGCGCGCTAGTCGTCGCGCAGCGTGCGTTCCTTGCGCTCGTGGCGCTCCTGCGCCTCGAGGCTCAGGGTGGCGGTCGGGCGGGCTTCGAGGCGGCGCAGGCCGATCGGCTCGCCGGTCGCTTCGCAATAGCCGTAGGTGCCGTCCTCGATGCGGCGCATCGCGGAGTCGATCTTGGAGATCAGCTTGCGCTGGCGGTCGCGGGTGCGCAGCTCGAGGGCCTTGTCGCTCTCGGCGGAGGCGCGGTCGACGATATCCGGCAGCGAGCCCGACTCGTCCTGGAGATTGTGGATGGTCTGCTTGGCGCCGTCGAGAATGTCGGCTTTCCAAGCTTCGAGCAGGCGCCGGAAGTAAGCGCGCTGGCGCTCGTTCATGAACTCTTCGTCTTCGGAAGGGCGATAGTCGTCTGAAAGATCGATGCTCACCGCAGGCTCCTTCACTCGTTTCCGTGCCATATAGATCGACCCTCGATTCGGCGCAATCGCGTAAGCTGCTAAGTTAAACCTAGTATTTTCAACCTCTTACGCCAAATTTACGACATTTATAAGTAGTTTTCGACCCTTTTGGTGCCGCGAGGCGCTCCGCGCACTGCAAGTTGCACACCGGCACTTGATCTTTGGGACCCCGGCAGTCTCTATGGGCTTCGCCCCCGATAGACGCCTTTTCCACGGTTCCCCCCGCCCGAATGGCCAGACAACGCAAACAACCGACCAAGCAGGCTGGCTGGATGCTGGCGGTGATGTTCAATTCGCTGCTCATCCTGTTGCCGGTGATTGGCGCCAACACCGTGCGCAAGGCGTACGAGGGCGTCGGCGTGGCCGAACAGCCGACCATCGACGCGATCATGCAGACCAAGGACCGGATCGACCACGCGTTCGAGGAACTGTCGCCCAACGAGGCCGACCGCAAGCTTCCCTTCTGGCAGGACAAGGTGCAGCGCGCGCTCGAGGAAAAGGACGTCGATGCACTGCGCGGTTATCTGATTGCGGCGCCCGCGATGCTGGGCAATGACCTCGGCAAGCAGGTGCGCGCCCGCGCCGAGGCCGAATCGAAAGGCACGGCCGACGAGCGCCTGATCCGCGCCGCCCTGCAGAAAATGCCCGAAAGCGTCGCCCGCGCCATCGAATACGAGATCGGCCTGCCGCAGGCACCGATCACGCCGCCGGAACCCTCCGTGACGGCGCCGGTCCCGGAAGAGATTGCAGGCGAGGAGATCGGCGAAGTGATCGAGGCGGGCGTGCGCCCGGAACTCGACTGGCGCTTCCGGCTGCTCGGCAGCTATGGCGACCTGGCGGCCATGTCCCAGCGCTGGGTCGGCGGCGACTGGTCGGACAGTATCGTGTTCAAGCTGACCGGCATCGGCCTCGTCCAGCAGGGCATCAGCGACGGCCTGTCGGACGGCCACATCCGCGCCGTCTCCATCGTCAAGTCTGCCAGCCGTTCGAAGCGCCTGCCCCCTCAGTTCACGGAATACCTGGACGCGCTGACCAGCGCTGCAGTACCGCAGGACGTGCTGCTGCCGGCGGTCGAAGCGGTACTGGGCGAAATTGCGACCACCGACGTGCGCGGCGCCCGTGTGCGCGATGCGTTCGCGCAGTCGATCGACCCTGCCGGCCTCAAGCGTCTCGAAGTCGATCTGGAGCAGATCGACAAGATCGCCACGCTGACCAGCCCCGCCGCGACACTGACCCTGCTCTCGGTCGCCGAGGACGGCACAGACCTGCGCCGCGCCCGGATGCTCGCCGAAGCCGGCGGCATGCAGGCCGTCGCGCTGGTCAAGGAACGCGGCAACGAAGCCCTGCGCGTCGCGGATGCCGGCGTGCGCTGGGACAATACAATCGTGCTGGAAATCATGAGCCTGACGGCGGCAGGGCTCTTGCTCTTCTGGGTCGCGCTGTCGACCTTCCGGATCTATTTCCGCAAGGCCCCGCCGAAAGCCCTGCCACAGGGCATCTGACAGGGGTCAACCCAGGTTGAAGGCGCCCCGGATCCCGTCGATCAGCAGCTGCGCCGACAGCGCCGAAAGGATCACGCCGAGGATGCGCGTGATCGCGCCGGCGACGCTCGCCCCGATCAGGCGGACAATGGGGCCGGCAAGCAGGAAGATGACCAGCGTGATCACCAGGTTGAGGCCGATTGCGGCCAGCACGACGCCCTGTTCCTGCCAGTTTGCGGCTTCCGACATGTAGAACATGGCCGTGGCGATCGAGCCCGGCCCGGCGATCATCGGAATGCCCATCGGGAAGACCGAGATATCATCCGGCTCCGGATCGTTCTTGTGCTCTTCCAGCACTTCTTCGGCCCGGTTCTCGCGCCGTTCGGTGCGTTTCTCGAACACCATGTCCAGTGCGATCAGGAACAAGAGCGCCCCGCCCGCCATCCGGAACGCGTCCAGCGAGATATGCATCGCCTCCAGCAGCCAGGCGCCGCCAAAGGCGAAGAACAGCATGATCAGCGAGGCGACGAAAACCGACTTGTACGCCATCTTCCGGCGGTGCGCCGCAGGGGTGCCGGCCGTCAGCGTCGCGAAGATCGGCGCCACGCCGGGCGCGTCGATCAGCACGAAGAATGTGACAAAGGCTGCCGTGAAGAGGGAGATCAGTTCGGGGGTCATGCGTCGGCGCCCTAAGGCTTCCGCATCGCGGCGTCCAGTATTTCCCGCACAGCCGGGGCGACCGTGACTTCCGTTGCCGGCGGTTTCAGCCGGGAGAGGTCGCCGCCATCCTGCGACAGGGCGGTCAGCATCTTGTGGCCGCGAAGGCGCTGCAGCAGGCCGTCGGTGCCGCGCGGCGTGTCGGCCGAGGCAAAGCGCCCGCCGCCCAGCTCGACGCGCAGGCCTTCGCCCTTGCCCGCCTCGATCAGACGGATCGCCTCGTCGACGCTCACCGCCGGTGGCAGGTTCAGGGACAGCGGCACGCGCAGCGTATTGCCTTCGGCCATCACACGTCCTCCGACGCGGATGGCGGCATCAGCTTCCGGCAACGGCTGAGCGCGCGGTAAAGGTCGCCCGCCACCACATCCGCCGAAATCTGCAGCACATCGTCATGCGCGTCCGGCATCTCGGCCAAAAGGCCTGCCAACGCATCGGCGGTCTGCGTATAGAGCGGCCCATCCACTTCGCCGAGCAGGTACATCTGCATCACAGCAAAATATGCGCGCCCGGCGGGGGTCGCGGCGTCGGCGGGACGGAGAATGTCTTTTTCGCGCAAAACACGCGCCTGCGTTTCGAGGAGGAGCACGCCGCGGCGGTCACCATTGCGGACGACCGCGCCGTTCACGACGAAGGTTTCGCCAGGCTTGAGGGAGAGTTTGAGTGGCATACTGCGCTGAGCCTCGTCCTGCGGACTGCGCCAAGTTCGCACACAGGCGTTAACGCTTGATTGCCGTGGATTTACCCACCCGGCGCCGCCGCAGGGAACCATTTCGCCTCAGGAAAATCCCCCCGGGGTGCCATGCGCTGGTGTCGTCAGGAGGGCGTAGGATCATAAGTCCTGCACGTTTACCCGGGCACACCGGCATGCAGCCGGATCGATCAGGCAAGGTGCGGCGCGTGTCTGAAGCTTGAGCCGCTGTGGCGTCGCGCATGGCCAGTTCTGTCTAGCACAAGACGCCCCTTCCCTTAAGTGAATTCGATGTTGCGTTGCAGCGCTTTCCTATAGGTCAGCGCTTGCCCGGCGCGGGGCGGGCCTTATGGTGACGTGACAAATATGTGAGAGGAACGAGGGTCCATGCGCTTCGAAGGCACGACCAACTATGTGGCAACCGACGACCTGCGCGTCGCCGTCAACGCAGCCATCGCGCTGGAGCGCCCGCTGCTGATCAAGGGCGAACCGGGCACCGGCAAGACCGTGCTGGCGCAGGAAGTCGCCAAGTCGCTCGGCCTCGACCTGATCGAGTGGCACATCAAGTCCACCACCAAGGCGAACCAGGGTCTCTATGAGTATGACGCGGTCAGCCGCCTGCGCGACGGCCAGATGGGCGAAGAGCGCGCCAAGGACGTCAAGAACTACATCAAGAAGGGCAAGCTCTGGGAGGCGTTCACCGCCAAGAAACGCCCCGTGCTGCTGATCGACGAGATCGACAAGGCAGACATCGAATTTCCGAACGACCTCCTGCAGGAACTCGACCGGATGGAGTTCTTTGTCTACGAGACCAACGAGACCGTGAAGGCGAAAGTCCGCCCGATCGTGATCATCACCTCGAACAACGAGAAAGAGCTGCCGGACGCTTTCCTGCGCCGCTGCTTCTTCCACTTCATCAAGTTCCCGGACGAGCCGACGATGCGCGCCATCATTGATGTCCACTTCGCCGGCATCAAGAAAAAGCTCGTCGGCGACGCGCTCGCCACCTTCTACGCCATGCGCGAACTGCCGGGCGTCAAAAAGAAGCCGTCTACATCCGAACTGCTCGACTGGCTGAAGCTACTGATGAACGAGGACATCGACCTCGAAACCCTGCGCGAGAAAGATCCCGACCGTCTGACGCCGCCGCTGCACGGCGCGCTGCTGAAGAACGAACAGGACGTCGCCCTCTTCGAACGCCTCGCCTTCCTGTCGCGCCGCACTGACGGCGGCGGCCAAGGCGGCGGCGGGCGCAGAGGCCCGGCGGGCTGACCGATCAACAACCCCGGCGAAAGCCGGGGTCCAGACGGTCCGCACACAGTCTATTTCGGGCAATACCCCAGCGCCATCACCGCGCCATAGCCTTCCAAGGCCTGGCGCACATGACTCGTGTCATCGCTGCCGTCGCCTGCGCGGATATCCGGCGCAAGTGTTCCCGCCCCGCCCGTAATCCGCGCGCGCCATAGCGCATAGCGCAAGGACTCCGGCGCGGCCGTCAAAGCCAACGCCCGGTCAAACTCCGCCAGCCGGCAATCGCGCATCATCCGCTCGGCCAGCACATGGCCAAAGTCTGCGCGTTCGAACGCGTTGACGCTGATGCCGCTGATCTTGCGGCTGTCGGGCGTGCCGGCGAGGGAGAACATCATCTCGATTATGCGCGCGCGTTGCTTCGTATCCGGCGCCAGATCGATCGCTGCGCCCATGATCTCCGGCCGGCCCATGTGCAGGGGCGCGAGGCCGTCCCGGGCCCGCTGCAGGAACGTCTCCCAGCCATACTCGCGGATCACGGTCTCCGCCGTCTGCCGCACATAATCGGTGCCCGCCACGTCGATGCCGGTCTCGCCCAGCCGGGCGTCCCAGACGGCGCGGGCCTTCGGATCCGTCAGCTTCAGCGCCAGCGGGGCAAAAAGTGGCTTCAGCCGGGCCTGTTTCTTCTCCGGCAGCGCCTCGGCCGCCGTCCAGGCCGCCTCCAGCATGCAGGCCGCCTCGTTCTTGGCCGGGCAGGCTGCGCCCTGCGCCGAAGCGCCCGCCAGCGGCCCGAAAGCCATCAAAATCGCAAAAGCCGCCGCCCGTATCATGCCGCCATCCTTAAACGGCTCGCCGTGAACACAGGATAACCGCGAAGTTTTCGCTGCGTCAGCTTGGACAGGCGCCCCCATGCGGGTTATCTTGAATTCCGAAACAGTACGGATACGCCCCATGTTCCTGAATTTCTTCAATGAACTCCGCACCGCCAAGGTCCCGGTCACGCTGAAGGAATACCTGACCCTCATGGAGGCGATGGACAAGCAGGTCATCGCCATGGAGGTCGAGGAATTCTATTACCTCGCCCGCGCCGCCCTCGTGAAGGATGAGCGCAATATCGACAAGTTCGACCGCGTCTTCTCCCATGTCTTCAAGGGCCTCGACACGCTCGCCGACGCAGTCAACGTGACCGACCTGCCCGAGGAATGGCTCAAGAAGATGAGCGAGAAATTCCTGACCCCCGAAGAGATGGCCGAGATTGAAGCCATGGGCGGCTTCGAGAAGCTGATGGAAACGCTCAAACAGCGCCTCGAGGAGCAGAAGAAGCGCCACGAGGGCGGCAACAAGATGATCGGCACGGGCGGCACCTCGCCCTTCGGCGCCAATGGCTACAACCCCGAAGGCGTGCGTATCGGCCAGGAGAAATCCCGCCACCGCCGCGCCGTGAAGGTCTGGGACAAGCGCGAGTTCAAGAATTACGACGACAAGGTCGAACTCGGTACACGGAATATCAAGATCGCGATGAAGCGCCTGCGCAAATGGGCCCGCAAGGGCGCGCAGGATGAACTGGACCTCGACCAGACGATCCGCAACACGGCCCGCAAGGGCTATCTCGACATCGAGATGCGCGCCGAGAAGCGCAACACGGTCTCCGTCCTTCTGCTGCTGGATGTCGGCGGCTCGATGGACCCCTATGTGCGGATCATGGAGGAGCTGTTCTCCGCCGCCAAATCCGAGATCAAGAACCTCGATTTCTACTACTTCCACAACTGCCCGTATGAAGGCCTGTGGAAGGACAACCGCCGCCGGATGAACAATCGCATCCCGACCTGGGACGTTCTGAACAAGTACCCGTCGGAGTACAAGGTCATCGTCGTCGGCGACGCCACGATGAGCCCCTACGAGATCACCTATGCCGGCGGCTCGGTCGAGCACTGGAACGAGGAAGCCGGCGGCATCTGGATCCAGCGCTTCGTCCAGCGCTATCCGCACTTCGTCTGGCTGAACCCGACGAAAGAAGGCGCCTGGGAATATACCGGCTCGATCAAACTCATCCGTGAGCTGATCGGCGCACACCGGATGTTCGAACTGACGCTCGGCGGGCTGGACGAAGCGATGAAGGAACTGAGCCGCTGAGCCTCCCTCCCTCCGCCGCTTGCGGCTGAGGACGGAAGGAAGGCTAAGGTCCTCCCTCTCTGACAATCAAGACATGAGCGGCCATTGCACCTGCTGACCGGCCTCTGATGCGCATCGCCCTGCTCACCCTTCTGGCCATGCTGGCGTTTGCCGGCAACTCGGTCCTTACACGGATTGCCCTTGCCGGGAGCGAAGCGGGCCCCGGAACCTTCACGCTCATCCGGCTCGTCTCCGGCGCCGTCATTCTCGCCTGGCTCGCCGGGCCGAGACGCGCCCTGTCTGCCGGCGATCCTCTCTCGGCGCTCGCGCTGCTCGCCTATGCCGGCTTCTTCTCCCTTGCCTATATTACGCTGACCGCGGGCACAGGCGCCCTCATCCTGTTCGGCGCGGTTCAGGTCACGATGATCGGCGCTGGTCTTCTCGGCGGCGAGCGGCTCGGCCCGGCCCAGCTTGGCGGCGGGGCGCTCGCGCTCACGGGTCTGGTGGCGCTGCTCGGTCCGGGCCTCACAGCGCCCTCTCCCCTCGGCGCCGCAATGATGGCCCTCGCCGGCATGGCCTGGGGTGTCTATTCGCTTCGTGGCCGGGGCGCGGGCGATCCCACGCAGGCCACTGCCGGGAACTTCCTGCTGGCCGCCGCCATGGCCGTGATCCTCTCGGTCCCGGTCTTCCTGCTCTGGCCGGAATCCGGCCTGACCCTGAAGGGCGCCGCGCTGGCCATCGCCTCCGGCGCGATCACGTCCGGCCTCGGCTATGCTATCTGGTACACGGCGCTGAAGGGCCTCTCGGCTAGCACCGCGGGCATGGCGCAGCTCAGCGTCCCCGCCATGGCAGCCATCCTCGGCGCAGTCGTCCTCAGTGAACCGGTCACCTTGCGGTTTCTTGCCGCCAGCGCCGTGATCCTCGGCGGCGTTGCGCTCGCCACGCTGACCCCGAAGCCCGCGCCCCGTTAAATCAACGCGAAGGTCTTACAGCGCGAGATCGCTTGTCATGATGTCGAAACTCTTCAGCGGACGGACAAACTCGAAATAATAGTCTTCCGCTGCATGCCACTGGCGCTCCCATGGGCCGATCCCGCCCTCGCGCGCATTGAGCCTTGCTTCGCGCACCCCCTCGTCCACGCGAACCAGCACCGCGAGGTCGATCAGGTCAGCCAGTTCAGGCCGCGCCGCATAGACGCCTTCCAGGATCACGAAGGGGCTGGGCGACTTCGTGGTCAGCGCTTCGCACGTGCTGCCATTGAAAGCATCCCAGTCGAACGCATGCCAGGACGCGTCCTGACCAGATCTCAGGGCCTCCAGAACACTGCGCTGTTCCCGCCAGTCGATGCAGGCAGACACCAGCGCCGCCGGCCGCTCTGACCGGACCTGCGTGCCCCCCGCATAGAAATCATCGCCGGCAATCACCGTCGCGTCCAGCCGTTCAGCCAGCGCTGCGGCCAGCACCGTCTTGCCCGCCGCGCTTCGTCCGTCCACGGCGATCACGTAAGGCCGCTCCAGCCCGGCGGCGCGGCTGGCAAGCGCCTGCACCAGGGGCTCTAACGCATCAAACCGTTGCATCATCCCGGCGCTCCCTCTGTCGGCCTGAGCCCGCCCCGGACTTTCTATACCGGTTTGACGCCTTTATAAATCCGCCACAAAGCAAATGCGCCAATCGCGATCCAGGCCACGTTGATCGCCACCGACGGCACTGCGCCGTGATATCCGCTGTTGATCACGAATCCGGCCCCGCCGACCACGTTCATCCACTGATAGGCGGGCGAATTGCCCTTCAGCTTGCCGGCCGACAGCAGGATATAGGCCAGCAGGATCAGGCACGCGCCGGCCCAACCGGCGGCTTCTATCAGGAACAATGAAACTGTCATGCCCGCGCCCTAGCCCGGGGCGCGCGCCGGATCAATCAGCCAAAGCCATGCCGCGCCGCCCATTCGGACCGGGTCATCTCCCAGACGAGGCTCGCCCGCGTTGTGCCGTCCGGCCGTGTACTGAACGTTTCGCCCATCCGCCGGAACCCCAGCCCATCGAGCATCCGCTGCGTCGGAACATTGTCCAGCGCCGCCGTCTCGCACAGCAGGTCCAGACCCAGCGCCTCGAACATCCAAGCAAAGCTCGCCGCCGCCCCGCGCCCGCCCGCGCCCTTGCCGTGCAGCGAGGGATGCAGCGCCCCGCCGAGTTCGCCCGCCCCCCAGTCCGGCCAGACCTGCACATCGGAATATCCCATCACTTGCCCGTCCTCGCCTTCGCGCACGAACAGCAGCCCTTCGCCCGCCGCACGCTCCTCAAGGTGCATCGCAATGAACGCCGCCACACTCGCCTCCGTCAGGGGCCGCGGCAGCGTATAGATCGGGGCATGCACCAGCGGATCGGACAGGAGCGCAAACAGGCCGCCCGCATCCTCCGGGCGCGCCAGCCGCGACTCGCCCATCTGCGTTGCCCCGCGCACCGCCGCACGGATCGCCGCGGCTGTCCCGGGCGATACCGCGTTGCGCGTCAGGGGCAATTCACCAGCCATGGAGAAATTCTCCTCCCCCTGACGCCGTGGAATGCAAGAGCCCTATCCTGCGCGTTCGTCCCTTGCGCTTGACTATATACTTTTACTTTATTAGAAATATTGTCGCTACAGAAAACATCCCGCTGCCGCCGCCCACGGCACCTGGACTTGCACGCCGCGATTGACGCCGCCTTCCGCCACAACCAATGGTACCGCATGACAATGCCCACCCCTGCCCGCCTGCCCGGAAAGAATGCCTTCCTGTTTGTGGTGGTCGCGGTGGCCCTCAACATGCTGTCCTTCGGCCTGATCATGCCGATCATGCCGGCCCTGCTGGCAGAGTTGACCAACCAGCCTATCGAGATCGCGATCAAGTCGAACGGCTGGCTTGCTGTCGTCTTCGCAGTCGCCAATTTCCTCGCCATGCCGCTGCTCGGCGGCCTGTCCGACAAGTATGGCCGCCGCCCGATCCTGCTGATCTCGATCGCGATGCTCGGCGTCGACATGGTGATCCTTGGCCTCGCCCCGACGCTCGGCATCCTCTTCCTCGGCCGCGCGCTCGCCGGCGTCTTCTCCGGCACCGTCTCGGTCGCCAATGCCTATGTCGCCGATGTCACCGCGCCGGAAGAGCGTGGCCGCGCCTTCGGCATCCTCGGCGCCGCCTTCGGCTTCGGCTTCATCCTCGGCCCGGTCTTCGGCGGCCTGCTCGGCGAGATCCACACGCGCCTGCCCTTCTTCGTCGCTGCCGGCATTGCAGGCCTCAACTTCCTTTATGGCTACTTCGTGCTGCCCGAGAGCCTCGCCCACGAGAATCGCCGCGAGTTCAGCCTCGCCCGCGCCAACCCGTTCGGCACCGTGAAGCACTTTTCGAAACTGCCGCGCGTCGCCTGGTTCATTGTCACCATCGGCGTCTTCCAGATTGCCCATTCGGTCTACCCGACGACCTGGAACTATCACGGTGCATCGCGCTACGGCTGGTCGGAATGGGAAATCGGCCTCTCCCTCGGCGCGGTCGGCCTCGGCTCGGCCCTGTCGCAAGCGGTGCTGTCGGGCTGGCTGATCAAACGCCTCGGCGCCATGCGCGCCGCGATGCTCGGCCTCGGTGTCCACGTCATCGCGATGACCGGCTTTGCCTTTGCGATCCATCCCTGGATGGCCTTCGCGATGATCGCCGTCTCCGCCGTCGGCGGCGTCGTGATGCCGGCGATCAACACGATCACGGCCAATCTCACGCCGATGAACGCGCAGGGCGAACTGCAGGGCGCGCAATCCTCGATCATGGCCTTCACGCTGATCTTCAGCCCCATCCTGATGACGCAGACCTTTTCCGCCTACACGGCGCCCGGCGCGCCGGTGCATTTTGCCGGCGCCGCCTTCGTGCTCGCCGCGATCATCGCTGCCCTGTCGATGATCCCGTTCCTGATCGGCGTGCGCGCAAATCGCGACGCCGTCGTCGCCGTCGCGAATCCGGCGGAGTAATCCGCCTACGCTTTCCGGATCACCAGCCCGGTGAGCCAGGCCGCTGCGGCGCCGCCGATCGCACCCTCGAGAAAATCCTGCGCATGCCGCATCAGGTCCGGCCGGCCATAGGTCTCGCCCAGCATCGGCCCGATCACGGGCCCCAGCACCTCGCCTACGCCCAGCGCCCCCGCCCCGTAATGCGCCGCCACTCCGCCGAGCAGCCCTGCCACCACCCCGGCCGTGGCATCGCCGCGAGCAACGCGCACAAGGATCGGCCCGAACACCGTGCCGCCCAACGCGCTCAGAAGCAGCGCCACATAAGCGTCCATTGCGCCCCCCCGCCGGTTCAACCCGTGGAGGTTTGCGCGGCGTCCGGGCCGGGTCCACCACCTTCCCCTTACCGGCGAGGATTGCGGGCGCCGCCCGGTTACGCCAAGAGGGGCGCATGATCGTCCACAAGCCCGCCCTGTTCCTTGACCGCGATGGCGTCATCAATGCAGACAAGGGCTATGTCAGCCGCGTCGAGGATTTCGAATTCATCGAAGGCGCGGCCGAGGCGATTGCCGCCTTCAATGCGCGCGGCTGGTATGTCTTCGTCGTTACCAACCAGTCCGGAATCGCCCGCAATTACTACACCGAAGACGATATGCATGCGCTCCACGCCTGGATGGAAGCGCGCCTCGCGGAGGCCGGCGCGAAGATCGACCGGATCTACTACTGCCCCTACCACGAAGAGGGCGAGAACCCCCGCTACCGGCGTGACAGTTTCGACCGCAAGCCGAAGCCCGGCATGCTGCTGCGCGCGATGGCGGACTTTCCCGTGAAGCGCGAGTCGAGCTTCCTGATCGGCGACAAGGACGCCGACCTCGAAGCCGCCCGCGCCGCCGGCGTCGCCGGCTTCCTCTTCACCGGCGGCAACCTCGCCACCTTCGCGGAATGGACACTGGCGGGCTTTGAGGATGGGCACAGGGGTTGAGCCCGTAGGGTGCATTAGGCCGAAGGCCGTAATGCACCGCGGCAACGTTGGAATGGTGCATTACGGCCTTCGGCCTAATGCACCCTACACCGCCTTCAGCGTCTTCCAGTCCATCCCGCCCATCTTGCACACTTCCTTCCACTCCGCCGGCAGCACCGGCTGAACGGAAAGCCGGAACGAAGCGACGAGGCTCATTTCCGCCAGCTTCGGATTGGCTTTCACCTCTTTGAGCGTCACGGGCTTCGGCATCGGGGCCAGCGCCTTCACCGTCACGCAGTCCCAGCGCAAATCGTCCGTGGTCGGATCAGGCGCCGACAGTGCGCAGACTTCCACCACGCCGACCACGGCGAGGCCTTCGTTCGAGTGGTAGAAAAACGCCCGGTCGCCGATCTTCATCGCGCGCATGTGGTTGCGCGCGGTATAGTTGCGCACGCCGGACCACATCTCGCCCGCCTCGCCCTTCGCCACCTGCTGTTCCCAGCTCCAGGCGTCCGGCTCCGACTTCAACAACCAGTACCGCATCAGCCTTTGGCTTCCGCCCGGATCGCCGCCGCATGCGCCTCGGCAATGCCAAGGCGCGCCGCCAGCCGCCCGAGGAAGCCCGCTTCTTCCGCCGTCGGATCACCCGTCACCACGCAGGCCGCCGTGTAGAGCTGCGCCGCATGGTTCGGCGACAGCGCGCCGGCCGCAATCTTGTCCAGCGTCTCGGCTTCCGGCCGTGTGTTCTCCAGGATCGCGCGGTCCTTGCCGCCAACGCCGCCTTCCTTCAGCGCGCCGTCGATCACCACTTTCTCCGCCTCGTCCAAAACACCGTCCGCCCAGGCCGCGGCCACGATCGTGCGCACCAGCGCTTCGGCAAATTCCGGCTCCGCCTTCTTCGCGGTGACATAGCCGAGCTGCGCGGGCTCGACTTTCGCATCGGGTTTCTGCCCCTGCGACTTCATCCAGGCATGATAGGCGAGCGCGCCAAGGCCTGCGACCGCGCCGGTCTTCGCCGTGCCGCCGATGAACCTGCGCCCGCCCTTGGTGCCGAGCAGCATCGCCGTGATCAGCGCGCCCGCCCCCGCCGCCGCAATCTGCGTGTTCCGGTCGGTCTTCAAGCGTTCCAGCGCCGCTTCACCAAGGTCCTTGCCCTTCTTCAGCTTGCCTTCGAGGTCATGTTCCTTGGCGGCCTGTTTCGCCTGCTTCTGGAGGTCGAGAAGGATCTGCTGGAAGTCCATGGCGTGTCTCACTTTCTGTTTGAAATGGGCCGTGTGCTTGCGATGTAGGATATCGCGGGCGCGCCGGAAAGGCCGGATACCTCAGATCGCTTCCGCAAGCGCCGCGCGCACCAGCCGCTCGTAATTCGGCCAGCCCTTGTAATCGGCCAGCACCGGATCGATCCCGTCCCAGGCCGCGCGAAACGCAGCGACCTGCGCGCCGTCCGCCAGAGCCGCCCGCAAGGGATCGATCGCCACGCGGATCGTGAACACCACGGCGCCGGACATCGGCAGCTTCGAAATCGTCTGCCGCTCCACCCGAAACCACAGCGCGTCCAGCGCGCCGGCCGAGGGCATGTCCGCCGCGATCTTCTTGAAGGGCGTCTGTTCCGGCGTGTACCGCGCCGTGCCGGGCTGGACGGTCCAGTTGAACCGTTCCAGCACCTGCCCGGGCTGAACCGCATCGAACATCCGGTGAATGCGCGAGACCATGCCCGGGTTCGCCCCCGGCACCGGCCCGTGCAGGCCGCCGAGCGGCTCGCCGAGCTTCTCGCCGAGGCGCCAGAAAGTCGGCGCACACAAGCTCGCCGCTTCCAGCCGCCACAGCCCTTCGCTGTCTTTGATCAGTATACAGAGGTCATCGGACACTGCACTCGCGGCGCCTTCCAGTGCGCTCGCCCATGCCCCCTCGCCCGACCCGGCGACCGCGTGCACGGCAGACGCCAGCTCCAGCGAGGCCATCTCGCTGCCCTCACGCGCGCCATACACGTCGCTGCGATGGCGCCGCATCACGGCATGCTTGTCCGCCAGCGCATGCGCCTCGGTATCCGGCGACAGCCAAGCCTCCGGCGCAATCGGCTTCAGCCCGGGCGCAAGGCTGAGCGGTCCGTTGAGAAATGGCAGGTAGGGCGGCCGCCGCATCAGGCGAGCCGGGCCGAACCCCAGCTGACAAAGCCGGCGATCTTCGGCGTATTCGGCAGGTACATCGTCTCGGCGTCGTCGCAGGCAAAGCCGCCTTCGCGCAGCAGGCCCAGCGTGTCGCGCGTCAGGTGACATCCCCCCGCGAGGGATTTCCAGACAGGCTCCACCCGGCGCTGCCATTTGGAGATGCCTTCGTCCGGCGCAAGGCCATGCTCGGTGAACAGGATCTTCCCGCCCGGCTTCAGCACGCGCCGCGTTTCGGCGAGGGCCCCTGCCCAGTCGGGGATCGTGCACAGCACGAAGGTGATCACCGCCGTGTCGACCGATTTGTCTGGCAGCGGAATGTTCTCGGCGCCCGTCTCGAGGAACTCGATACTCTTGCCGATGCCGAGTTCGCCCGCCGTGCGCCTCGCCTTGACGATCATGCCGGGCGCCGGCTCCAGCGCGTAGAGCTTCTCGACCATGCCGGCATCATACATCGCGAAGTTGGTGCCCGACCCGCAGCCGAGTTCCAGCACCACACCGTCCGCCTTCGGAACAACTTTCGCCCGCTGCTTCATGATCGGGCGCGAGGAACACGCGCACGAAATCAGGTTCGGAACGACATACCGCTCCCAGGGATTCATCCGCCCGATCCGCCAATCGGCCGGAAGCCCGGATAGGCGCCGTCCTGGATCTTGGATTTCGTCGCCTCGCTCGGGCGCGCGATCAGCGCGTCCTGCGTGATCGAGACTTCATACTCGAACCCGTCGCCCATCGGCTGGTAGGTGGCCGAGCCATACTCGGCGTCGATCCCGAATTGCGAGCCATACTTTGCCGCCAGCCCGCCGACATCAATGCCGGGTTCGGTCTCGACAATCTTCAACCCGTCGATCTTGCCTTCGGTGACGACTTCCGAGGAAAACTGCATCGCGTCCAGCGAGCGCATGTGCTCGAGCCGGTAGATCGAATCATAGCCGAGGATGTTGGCCATCGGTTTGAATTTGATGACCTTGGCGCCCATCTGCCACTCGTTGCCCCGGAAAACCGGCGCGCTGCCATCGGCCTGCAGCAGGGTCTGGCCGTCGGAGAAAACCACGTCCGCGCGGTAGGCATTGGCCTGGTCAGGAACGGCGGTGAACTTCACCGTCGCCACCGGGCGTTCATAGGTGAGGCGTTTGTAGGTCTGGATGTTCAGGCCCGCAAAGGCGATCACGCCCGCCAGACCCAGAAAGCCGGACCCGAACGCCAGACGCGCCACGCCGGCAAAGGGTTTCAGCCCGGCCATCTTCGCAAAGCCCGCGAACAGGAGAATCAGGCCTAGAACGCCTGCAACAGACGGAAGTATCCACCAGATCAGGCTCATCAGCTCTCTCCCTTATGGCCGCGCAAGGCTGCGCGGGCCGGTCAACCCACCTCAAGACTTATATCAGCGCTTTAAGGCAGAATTAGCAACCATCCACAGCCGCCGCTGCACTTGCTTCAACCCGTCCAGCCCAGCGCGCTGGCTGCTTTCCACCCGACATAGACCGCAACGATGACAATCAGGACAGCAAAGGCGGAACGCGCCAGACGCACGCGGGTTGCCAGCGCCCGCGACAGCAACACGCCTAGCCCGCCGCCGACCGCCCCGCCGGCGAGCAGCAGCCCTGCCAGCGGCAGGTCGACTTCGCCGTGCAGCGCATAGTTCGAGGCGGTCGCCGCGCCAAACACCGCGACCGAGACAAGGGACGACGCGGTGGCATTCGCCAGCGTCATGCCGGTCGCCATCATCAGGCCCGGCACGATCAGGAAACCGCCGCCGATCCCGAAGAAACCCGCGGCGCCGCCGACGCCCAGTCCCATCGGCGCGATTCGCGCCATCAGCTTCGCCGTGATGTGCACATCCGGGTCGCCCTCACTCTTGGGCCTGCGCAGCATCGAAAGGCCGATCGCCGCCATCGCAAACGCGAAGGCAAACAGCAGCATGTCCCCGTCAATCCGCAAAGCCAGGGTGGAGCCGATCAGGGAGCCGATGATCCCCGCCAGCGCAAACACCGTGGCGCACGGCCACTTCACGCGGCCGGCGCGCCAGTGCCCGGTCAGGCTGACCAGCGCGATCGCCGCGACCGCCGCCGCCGAGGTGCCGATCGCAAGGTGCGGATCGGTGACGCCCACGGCATAGAGTAGCAGCGGCGCCGCCAGCACCGATCCCCCGCCCCCGAACGTGCCGAGAAACAGGCCGATCAGCGCCCCGCTGAGCAGCGCCGCGACGATCACGGAGGCGGTGAGTTCGATCATGCGCCCGGCTTACCTGGCGCTGCCCGCGACCGGCAGCCCGGCCCGCTTCCAGGCATCCAGTCCGCCTTCAAGCACGAGGGCCTCGCCGTCCACCCGCTCCGCCAGGCGCACGCAGTTCTTCTCGGTGCGCATGCCGGACTTGCAATGGAACACCGCCGTGCGGCCCGCTTCAATCTTCACGTCCGCCGCTTCAAGGCTGGACAGCGGGATCAGCACGGCGCCCGGAATGTGCTCAAGCGCATGTTCGTCCGGTTCGCGGATATCGATCAGGTGCAGGCGGCCGGCCTTCAGGCCTTCAGCAACATCGGCAGGTTTGATTTTCGTCAGTGTACTCATGGTTTTCACTCCTCGGGGCAGAAGATTTCTGCCAGCGTTGCGATGACCCGAAGCGCGGAGGGGTCCGCGATCCGGTAGTAGATGTTGAGGCCGGCCCGGCGTGTCACCACAAGCCCGTCCTCCCGCAGCACCGCGAGGTGCTGGGAAAGCGCAGATTGCGACAGCGTCGTCCCGGCCAGCAGTTCACCGGCCGAAACTTCCCCGCCTTCAAGCCGGCAGAGGATCATCAGGCGGTGCTCGTTGGACATCGTGCGCAGCAGCTTGGCAGCTTCACCGGCACGTTCGCGGAACAGGGCGGGGTCAAAGGTCGTCTGTCTCATGGCCCCTATATATTAGTTCTTGTTAAATTAGCAAGTGTTTATATATAACGGTCTCAGCAATTACAGGAGACGCCCCATGGCGATGCTCAAATCCTTCTTCGACGCGGTCACCAACACGGTCACCTACCTGGTCTGGGACCCCGCCACCCGCGCCGCCGCGATCATTGATCCGGTGCTGGACTTCGACCCCAATGCCGGCCGCCTCAGCACCGGGTCTGCCGACGCCGTGCTCGCTGCCGCCGCAGCAGAAAATCTCCGCGTCGACTGGATTCTCGACACCCACGCGCATGCCGACCACCTGTCCGGCGCCGACTACCTGCGCCGCCTGACCGGCGCGAAACTCGGCATCGGCGCCCAGATCACCAAGGTGCAGAAAGCCTTCGTGCCGCTCTTCGGCGCCACCAGCGATGCCCCCGGCGAGCAGGTCTTTGATGTCCTTCTCAACGAAGGCGACCGGCTGCCCCTCGGCCATCTCGAGATCGGCGTGCTGCATACGCCCGGCCACACGCCGGCCTGCGTCACCTACCTGATCGACGACATGGCCTTCGTCGGCGACACGCTGTTCATGCCGGACTATGGCACCGCCCGCGCTGACTTTCCCGGCGGTGACGCGGCGACTCTTTACCGCTCGATCCGCAAGATCCTCGCCCTGCCGCCCGAGACCCGCATCTTCGTCGGCCACGACTACCTGCCCCAGTCCCGCGACACCTTCGTCTGGGAGACCACCGTGGCCGAGGAACGCGCCCGCAACGTCCACGTCCATGACGGCGTGACCGAGGATGACTTCGTCGAAATGCGCGAAGCGCGCGACAAGACGCTCGCCGCGCCCCGCCTCATCCTGCCGTCCTTGCAGGTCAACATCCGCGCCGGCGCCCTGCCGCCGGCGGAGGCGGACGGCCAGGTCTACCTGAAGCTTCCCGTGAACCGGCTCGGCGCCGCATAAAGCGGCGTTCCGAAAAGTGGGAACCGATTTTCGGGAAAACGCCGCGAACAAGCATAGCAGCGCTGCCAAACTTCACGCCGCGTCCCCCCTGCCCGGGCCGGAAAAAGACTGATAGGGCCGAAGCATGTCATTGCGTGACTTCGGCCTCCTCTTTCTCATCTGCTTCGTCTGGGGCGTGAACCTCGTGATGACCCGCTGGGTCGTCGCCGATTTCGCCGTGCCGCCGCTGTTCTTCGCCGCGATCCGCTTTCTCGGCGTCGCCGTTTTCCTGATCCCGTTCCTGCGGCCAGTGCCCAAGAACCTCGGCACCCTGTTCGTGATCGCGATGCTGATCGGCTGCCTCAACTTCGGCCTCCTCTTCGTCGGCCTCGCCAACGCCGATGTCTCCGCCGCTGCCGTGACCGGACAGCTCGGCGTGCCGATGTCGACGATCATGAGCATGATCTTCCTCGGCGAGAAGATCGGCTGGCGCCGCGCGCTCGGCATCTCGCTCGCCTTTGCCGGCGTCGTCGTCATCGCCTTCGATCCCGGCTCGTTCAGCCTGTCCTTCGGCCTGCTGCTGATCTTCTTCGCCGCCGTGCTCGGCTCGGCGGGCGGCATCATCATGAAGCGCATGCCGGAAATGCACCCGCTGAACCTCTCCGCCTGGGTCGGCCTGTTCAGCTTCGCGCCGCTATTCGCCATCTCCGCCGTGCTCGAAACCGGCCAAGTCGCCGCCTATGTCGCCGGCGGCTGGCAAGTCTGGGCCGCCAGCCTCTTCGCCATCGTCGGCGTCTCGATCTTCGCACACTCGGCCTTCTACACGCTGCTCAAACGCCACGACGTCTCGCTCCTTTCGCCGCTGACGCTGATGACGCCGCTCTGGGGCGTCCTCTTCGGCGTGACGCTTCTGGGCGAGCCTTTCACCTGGAAACTCGTCATCGGCGGCGCAGTTTCGCTCGCCGGGGTCTTCCTCATTGCGATCAGGCCGAATAGCGTGCTTCCAGAAGCAGCCCTCGGAAAGAAGTACGCTTCCGGAGATTCCTGATGCGCCTTGAAGAGACGCCGAGCCCCAATCACGATGAGCGCCGCCACAAGGTGGACCTGCTCGTGATGCACTATACCGGCATGCAATCGGGGCAGGCGGCGCTGGACCGGATGCGCGATCCCGAGGCGAAGGTCGCCGCCCATTACATGGTCTGGGAAGACGGACGCATCGCCAATCTCGTCGACGAGAGCCGGCGCGCCTGGCATGCGGGCCTTTCCAGCTGGCAAGGCGATGACGACCTCAACTCCCGCTCCGTCGGCATCGAGATCGTCAATGGCGGCCACGACTTTCCGCTGCCCGGCAAACAGCTTCCGCCTTATCCGGACGCGCAGATCGAGGCGGTCATTGAACTCGCCGCCCAGATCATTGCGCGCCATGCCATTCCGCAAGTCCGCATCGTCGGCCATTCCGACATCGCCCCGAAGCGCAAGATTGATCCGGGCGAGCATTTCCCCTGGCCCCGGCTCGCGGCGGCGGGAATCGGTCTCTGGCCGGAAGAAGCCGGCGGCGCAGGCTGCGTCTGGATGGGCGGCGATCCGGGCGGCCTCAACCGCCAGCTCGGCGCCATCGGCTATGACATCACCGACGTGCCCGCCTCCCTGCGCGCCTTCCAGCGGCGCTTCATGCCGGATGCGATCACCGGGATGGCCGACGCACGCACGCTGCGCCGGCTGACCCAGGTGGCCGAGGCCTATGCGGCAGCGTCAGCGCCGTCCTCGCCCCAGGCCTGAGACCATTCCGCCGCCAGCGCCGCCCCCAGCAGCAGCGACATCACCGACGCCGACAGCCAGACAAAGCCGAGGATCAGCGAGGCCAGCGCCCCGTAGAGTGTTCCGAGCACGGAATAGTTCAGGTAAAGCTGGAACAGGAACGTCACGAAGACGAAGGCGACCGTGCCCGCCGCCGCCCCGGCCGCAATGGCCTTCGTTCCCCGGTTCAAGTGCCCCCGCAGGCTGAGCACGAGGATCAGATAGAAGATCGCAAAGCCTGCAATCGCCTTGGAAATCCACAACGTGTCGGCAATCGCCGCGATTTCCGCAGCAAACTGGCCGATCTCGTAGCCCCCTTCGGCAGAGATCACCGTGATGATCAGCTGCAGCGCGCCGAGTAGCCAGACCAGCAGCACGAGCGACCCGGTCAGCAGCAGCGACACGCCCTGGAAGCGCGCAAACCGCGTCCGCCCCGCTGTGCCCGCAATCATGCGGATGCCGGTGATCGCCGCCTTGGCGCCGGAGGTCGCCGTGATCAGCACAAGGATCAGCGCGCCGAACGCCCGCAGGCTGAGGCCCACCGGCGTCATCTTGCGGATCACGTCGACATCCGCCGTCGACAGCGCCTCGACATTCTGGCTGAAGAAATTGCTGATCGGCGTCGCCAGCTGCACGGCGAGGTCCGGCGGCAGGAAGACAGTGAGCAGGGTCAGCGTCAGGTAGATCAGCGGAAAGATCGAGAACAGCGCGTAGAAGGCAATGCCGCCGGTGACGATCCGAACGTCCGGCCGGAACAGCCGGATCACGGCGCGCCGCAACGGTTCGATAATGTCTGTGCGCCAAACAATGGTCATCCGGGCCGTTGTGCCACGCGCCGCCGCCCCCGCAAAGCGCACGCCAAGGCTTTACCGAATTGTCATTCAGATATCCGCTCACCCCCGCGAAGGCGGGGACCTCGGGAAGTCTTGCGCCAGATCATATCCCCGCCTGCGCGGGGATGAGCGGCGGCGTACAGGTGGGCCGGTATGGCCAAATTTGGCCCAAATCTGCCGGACGACAACTTGGATTGGAATGGCCGCTTATCCATTAGTGCTCTTGAGTTTTTACGTCACGTGTCGTAAATTCATCTGACAGATGACGCGTAGGTGCCCAATGTCTCAGACCATCTTCTATCAAACCTCTTCTCAAAGCGGACAGCTTGAGCGAACCTTGGACCTTCTGGGAGGCCCGAAGCTTCTTCGCCGTAGGGTTAACACCCCCATAGAAGCTCACGAGTTGCTTGTCGCCGGACT
>CAMDAC010000004.1 GCA_945888325.1 Candidatus Sulfopaludibacter sp. SbA3 | reverse complement strand
AACGGTGAAATCTTCGACCAGTCCGCCTTGACCGCCGCGCATCCTTCGCTGCCGCTGCCAAGCCTCGTGAAAGTTTCCAATCCGGTAACGGGCAGGGAAGTGACGGTTCGCGTCAACGACCGCGGCCCGTTTGAAGACGGCGCCTCGCTTCAGGTCTCGCGCCAGGTTGCGATTGCTCTTGGCTTTGAAGGGGCAGGGAAGGCTGAGCTGGTTCTGCGGTCCGCCGATGAGGCAGCGCCGGTGGTTGCCAAACCCCGCTCCGACTACAAGCCTGCGGTTCTCGTGAAAACCGCCCAACCGGTTCCCGCCGACGAACTTCTTGGCGGTGACGAACTTGCCGGCGGCGCAGAGTGGAGCGCGCCAGCAGCTCCAACAAAGACCCGCGCGGCCGTGAAATGGCCAGAGCCACCGTCGGACTGGGACGTTGCACCCGCGGCGTCCAAAGTCAGTACCGCGGCATCGGGTACACATTACGTGCAGCTCGCCTCCTTCTCCGACATCGGCAATGCCGAGACCCTTTACCGCGGCCTGCGGGCAGACCTGCCTGTGGAAATCGTACCGGCCCGGGTGAACGGGTCCGACTACTTCCGGGTCCGCGTCGGGCCGCTGGCCAGCCGCGACGCCGCTCAAGAGCTCCGTGAACGCCTCAATGCAGAAGGCAAGGGCGACGGACGGGTGGTCACTGCGGAGTAGAATGCCCGCAGTGTGCCCATTGACGCTGACCACAAACCGGCCCTTTTTCCCGGATATCCGGGAAGAGGGGCCGTGTTTGCACGCGGCCATTGCGGAATAGGGAGACGAGGATCGTGAAATTCTGGCGTGGGATCGTTTCGGCTGCAGCAGCCATAGGTGTTGGCGCGGCATTGTCTGCGTCCGCTCAAATGATCGACACACCGGCGGAATACGCCGTGATCATGGACCATGAAACCGGGCAGATCCTGTATTCCAAGCGCGGCGATGAACTGATGACGCCCGCGTCGATGACCAAGATGATGACAGCCTTCGTCGTCTTCGAACTTATCGAGCGCGGCGAGATCTCGCTGACCGACAAATTCACCGTGAGCGAAGACGCCTGGCGCCGCGGCGGTTTTCCGTCCGGTACGTCAACCATGGGCCTCAAGCCCAAGGACACGCCCACCGTCGAGGAGCTGTTGCATGGCGTGATCACAATGTCCGGCAACGATGCCTGCATCGTGCTCGCAGAAGGTATCTCGGGCTCCGAACCTGCATTCTCCGCACGGATGACGGAAATCGCGCATGAACTCGGCCTGTCGACGGTCAACTTCGTCAACGCCACCGGCCTTGAAGGCGAGGGGCACGTAATCTCTGCGGTAGATCTCGCGAAGCTCGCGAAAATGACGATCGACAAGTATCCGCAATACTACGCCTGGTACTCGCTGCCGTCTTACACTTGGCGCGACTACACACAGGCAAACCGCAACCCCCTGCTGGAAGTGGCCGGCGCCGATGGCTTGAAGACTGGCCACCTTGAATCTTCCGGTTATGGACTGACGGCCTCGGCCTTGCGCGACGGTGTGCGCCGCACGATCGTCATCAACGGTCTGCCGACCATGGCCGCCCGTGCGCAGGAAGCCGAGCGTCTGATGCGCGTCGCGATCCAGAGTTTCGAACTGAAAACCATCGGCCCTGAGACAGTAACCTTGCCGGACGTTCAAGTCTGGCTGGGCGCCCAGACTACGGTGCCCGTCTCGCTTGCCAAGCCAGTAAAGGTCGTCGGACACAAGGCCGCTTTCTCCAAGGCAAAAGCTGAACTCGTGCTCGACAAGACGGTCCGCGCGCCGGTGAAAAAGGGCGATGTCGTCGGCACCTTCGTCGTGACGCTGGACGGGCAGGAGCCCGTGACCGCGCCGGTGATTGCGGAAGCTGACGTCAAGAAGCTCGGCTTTGTTGGTCAGGCCATCGCGGGCATCGGCACCCTGATGAAGAGTGAGAACAAACCGGACGCTGAAGAAAAAGAAGAACTGAAGGGCGGCTGATGTCGCAGACCGCCCGGGGCCGGTTCATCACGCTGGAAGGCGGTGAGGGGACAGGGAAGTCCACCTTGCAGATTGCCTTGCGGGACCGGCTGGCCGGGCAGGGCGTTGAGGTCATCCTCACCCGCGAGCCGGGGGGCCCCCCCCGCGCCGAAGCCATTCGCGCGCTGGTGCTCACACCGCCCGGCGGCCAACCCTTTTCGCCCTTGGCCGAGGCGCTTCTGATGAATGCCGCGCGCCGCGATCATCTCGATGAACTCATCCGTCCGGCACTAGCTGCCGGCACATGGGTCATCTGCGACCGGTTCAGCGACTCTACCCGTGTCTACCAGGGTGTGTCGGGTGAGGTGTCACCGGAAGTGCTTCAAAACCTTGAGGACCATGTTGTGGGACCTACCCGCCCTGACCTCACGCTGATCCTGGACGCCCCCGTCAGCGTCGCCCACGAGCGCCGCGCGGCCCGCAAAGGCTCACAGGACGTCTTCGAGCAACGCGATCTGGATTTCCACCAATCAGTCCGCCTCGCCTTTTCGGACATCGCACGCGCCGAACCTGTCCGATGCAAACTGATTGATGCAAGTCGGCCGGCGTCCGAAGTTGCAGACGCAGCCTGGTCCTATGTCGCGCAATTGCTGACATCTGCCGAGGTTCATTGATGGCGACCGGCTGGCCTCTCTTCGGACATGGCCTCGCGGAGCGCCGCTTCCTCGATGCGCACGCGCAGACGCGGCTGCATCATGCTTGGCTGATCGAAGGCCCCGAAGGTATCGGCAAGGCGCGGTTTGCGCAGCGCCTCGCCGCCTTCCTTCTTGGCGCCCGCGGACCTGCCGAAAATCCCCTCGATGCGGACGAAACGGATCCGGTCTGGCGCGCGTGTTCGTCCGGCGGTCATCCGGACCTTCGCCTGATCCACCGTGAACTTAACGACAAGGGAAAGCTGACGCAGGACATCAGCGTCGACCAGATCCGCGCCCTGACCGAGTTCTTCACGATGAAGCCCGCGCTGGGCGGCTGGCGTATCGGGATCATCGACGCCATCGACGAGACCAACAAGAGCGGCGCCAATGCGCTGCTCAAGACGCTCGAGGAACCCCCGCCGAAATGCGTGCTTTTTCTGATCAATCATGGCCGCGAACCCATTCTGCCGACCATCCGCTCGCGCTGTCGCGTGTTGCGGCTGGCGGTTCTCGGTGAGGACGATTGCAAGAAGGCGCTCGAGGCTGCCGGCGCGCCGGCGCAGGCCGCAAGGATTGCGAAGGGCAGGCCGGGGAAGGGCATCCGGCTGTCTTCGGCGCCTGCCCTCGCCGCCGTTGACGCCGCCCGCGCCCTGCTCCGGTCCGCCCCCAATTTCAGCGAAAAACTCGCCGTCGCGGCACTTTCAGCAGCGGCGGCCGATGACGCGTCGATGGAAGCGTTCCGCTCGGAGCTTTTCGACTGGCTGGCCGAACGGGCCGAGACCGATCCGGCGGCGGCAAAACTCTGGCTGAAACAGGCGCGGCTCGCCGGCGACGCCGAACAACTGAACATGGATGCAGCCCAGGTCGCCTCAAAACTGGTGGCGGGGCTTTATGAATTGGCCCAGCCCGTCTAAACGGCGCCGAGATGTTCGATACTCACGTAAACCTGCATGGCGAGGCCTTCGCCGACGACCTGCAAGACGTCCTGGGCCGCGCCCGCGCTTCGGGCGTGCAGCGCTTTCTTGCCATCTGCGACCGGTACGACAACTTCCCGGCGGTGCGCGAGATCGCCGAGGCGCATCCGGATATCTGGTGCTCTGTGGGCGTCCACCCGCACCACGCAAAGGACTTCACCAGCCTGACGGCCGAGACACTCATCGCTGAGGCGCGGCATCCGAAAGTGGTAGCCATCGGCGAAACCGGGTTGGATTTCCACTACGGCTATAGCGCCGAGGCAGACCAGGTGCGCAGCCTGCGTGAGCATATCAACGCAGCCCGGGTGACTGGCCTGCCGCTGATCCTGCACACAAGGGAAGCCGACACCCTGATGGCCGATCTGCTTGAGGAAGAATACGCGAAAGGCGCTTTCCAGCCGCTGCTGCATTGCTACACGGGCGGGGAAGACCTGTGCCAACGTGCTCTGGCACTCGGCGCCTTCGTTTCGGTGTCCGGCATCCTGTCCTTCAAAAGTGCGAAGGATGTACGTGCCGTAATCGCCAACGTACCGCTGGACCGGATCATCCTGGAAACCGATTGCCCGTACCTGGCGCCCATGCCGATGCGCGGACGCCGCAATGAGCCGTCGTATCTCGTGCACGTGGCCGAGGCACTGGGCGCTCTGATGGGCGTGGACACGCAGACGATCAAACAGGTCACGACACAGAACGCCGTACGCCTCTTCTCCAAGGTCACCGCCTGATGGCGCGTGCGCGGATCGTCCTTCTCGGAACCGGTTCGTCCGGCGGCGTGCCGCGCGTTGGCGGTGACTGGGGTGCGTGCGATCCTGCGGAGCCGCGCAACCGGCGGACGCGTTGCAGCGCGCTGGTGGAACGCTGGAACGAGGCCGGCGCCGTAACCCGGATCCTGATCGACACCTCGCCGGACCTGCGCGAACAACTCCTCGCGTGCGGTACGACCCATATCGACGCGGTGGTCTACACGCACGATCATGCCGACCAGGCGCATGGCATTGATGATGTGCGCGCGTTTGCCATTCGCCAGCGCGCGCAAATCCCGACTTACTTCGACGGCGCAACGAAAGAGCGCCTCGAGCGGCGCTTCGATTATATCTTCCGCGGCGCGGGCGGTTATCCGCCCATCATGGCGCCACAGCCCGCTGTCGAGCCTCTGCGTCGGTTCGAGGTTCAAGGCCGCGGCGGTCCTGTGGAATTCCTGCCGCTGGACATGGAGCACGGCCATATCCGGTGCATGGGCTACCGCATCCGCGATCTGGCTTACTGCAACGACGTCAACGGATTGCCGCCTGAATCGATGGAGGCCCTGAAGGGCCTCGACACGTTGATCATCGATGCGCTGCGCTACACGCCGCACCCGTCGCATGCCCACCTGGAATTAACGCTGTCCTGGATCGCTGCGCTCAAACCGCGGCGGGCGATCCTGACCAATCTGCACGTCGACATGGACTACCAGACGCTGGTGCGAGATCTGCCAGATAACGTTGAGCCAGCCTTTGACGGCATGGAAATCGCGTTCGAGCTCTAGGGCAGTGCGGGGGGAAGTGCGGACGGCGCACTGGAAAGTCCGGAATGGACTGCAGCCTCGCGGCAGCTCAGAATTACCCGGCAGCGCATTTCCCATAATATTGATTATGCGAATAATGGGTCTCTACGTGCGTGATGGCGAGTATATCAGCGTCATGGACTGATTTGCGCTCGCCGCAAATGATCGGCTGGTACAAATGCAGAGGCCGCGCGCTGCCGCCGCCAGGCTGCAGATTCATCCGCGCTTAACCCTGGCAGTTCTCCCCTTCCCCGCCCCCTCCCGGGAGCGCTCTATTCCCACTCGATCGTGCCCGGAGGTTTCGACGTGATGTCGTAGACGACACGGTTCACACCTTTCACCTCGTTAATGATGCGCGTGGCAACGCGGCCCAGGAACGCATGGTCATAGGGATAGTAGTCGGCGGTCATGCCATCGACGCTGGTCACGGCACGGAGCGCGAGCACAGCTTCATAGGTGCGCACATCGCCCATGACGCCCACGGTGTTCACCGGGAGCAGCACGCTGAACGCCTGCCAGATTTCGTTGTAGAGCCCGGCTTTCTTGATCTCGTCGATATAGATCGCATCGGCTTTGCGCAGCGTATCCGCCTTCTCGCGGGTGATTGCGCCAGGAATGCGGATCGCGAGGCCTGGCCCCGGAAACGGGTGGCGGCCGACAAAAGCGTCCGGCAGGCCAAGCTCCCGGCCGAGGGCGCGCACTTCATCCTTGAACAGTTCGCGCAGCGGCTCGACGAGCTTCATCTTCATGCGCGCAGGAAGGCCGCCCACGTTGTGGTGGCTCTTGATCGTCATGCTCGGCCCTCCGCTGACCGAAACGCTCTCGATCACGTCCGGATAGAGCGTGCCCTGCGCCAGGAAGTCCGCGCCGCCGATCTTCTTTGCCTCTTCGTCGAACACGTCGATGAAGAGGCCGCCGATGATCTTCCGCTTCTGCTCGGGGTCGGAGACGCCCGCCAGCTTGCCCAGGAAGAGTTCAGACGCGTCCACGTGCACCAGCGGAATGTTGTAATGCTCGCGAAACAGGCCGACGACCTGTTCGCTTTCGCCGGCGCGCATGAGGCCGTGATCGACATAGACGCAGGTCAGCTGATCGCCGATCGCTTCGTGGATCAGCACAGCGGCCACAGACGAGTCGACGCCGCCCGAGAGCCCGCAGATCACCCGGCCCTTGCCAACCTGCGCGCGGATCTTGGCGATCGCCTCTGCCTTGTAGGCCGCCATCGTCCAGTCGCCGGTGAAGCCCGCCACGCCGTGGATGAAGTTGCGCAGCAGCTTTGCGCCGTGGGTCGTATGCACGACTTCCGGATGGAACTGCGTGCCGTAGAAGCGCCGAGCGGTATCGGCGATCACGGCGTAGGGCGCACCAGGCGATTTCGCGATGACGGTGAAGCCCGGCGCCATTTCGGCGACGTGGTCCCCGTGGCTCATCCAGACCTGTTCTTCTTCGCCCTCAAAGAGGCCATCGAGGAACGGGTCGGCCTTCACGCGCTCGATGAATGCCCGGCCAAACTCGCGGCTGGTGCCGCCTTCGATCCGGCCGCCCAGCTGATGCATCATCACCTGCTGGCCGTAGCAGATGCCGAGCACCGGAATTCCGGCCTCGAAGATGGCCTTGTCGGCCATCGGCGCATCGTCCCAGTAGACGCTGGAGGGCCCACCCGAGAGGATGATTGCCTGCGGCCCGTACGCCTTCAGGAAGGCCGCATCGACCTTGTTGAAGGGGTGGATTTCGCAATAGACGCTGCTCTCGCGCAGGCGCCGGGCGATCAGCTGCGTGACCTGGCTGCCGAAGTCGACGATCAGGGCGCGTTGGTGGCGTGTCTCAGTCATGCGGCGCCTTAGCCCGGCGCGTGGGATTCGTCCACATCTTAGCACCTTGACCGATCGCCCGGGTGCAGATTTCCTCGCGCCATTATATCACCCGAAGCAATCACAGACCGAAAACGCCTCGCGTTGGACGCGGCCCGTGCCGGAAAACTCGACGAAGCGGAGACGCTTCTGCGCGGCCTGCTCGCGTCCGACCCCCGCGACCTGGGCGTCCTGCTTCTGCTCGGCGATGTCGTTTTCAATGCCGGCAAGCGCACCGAAGCCGGCCGGGTTTACGGTTTCGCGCTGGCCGCGGCGCGCCAGGCGGCGCCATCAGCCTTGCAGCCCTTCCGGCAGGCCCTCGCACGCGCCGAGGAACGGCTCGGCGGTTTTGCAGCTGAGTATGCGCAGTTCATCGATACGGTCGTGCCGCCTGCCGAACGGTCTGAACGGTTCAGCGAGTCGGTCGATATCCTGACCGGCCGCACATCGATTTATCTCCAGCAGCCCCTGAAGTATTACTTCCCCGGGCTTCCCCAGCAGGCCTTCTATCCGCGGGAGGCCTTCCCCTGGGCGGCTGAGCTTGAAGCCCAGACGCCTGCCATTCGTGACGAACTGTTCCGCGTCATGCAGCTCGAGGGCCAGTTCACGCCCTATCTTGAGGGCTCCGGTGCGGGGCATCTGCAACATGCCAATCCACTCGCAGGCAGTTTGGACTGGGGTGCGTTTTACCTCTGGAAAGACGGCCAGCGGGTTGATCACAATTGTGATCTTTGCCCCGTCACGGCGGCAGCGATCGCAAAGCTTCCGCTGGACTTCCTCGAAGGACAGGCGCCGTCCGTGCTGTTCTCAATGCTGAAACCCGGTGCGCACATTCCGCCGCATCACGGCATGATCAACACGCGATTGATCTGCCACCTTCCGCTTCTGGTGCCAGGACCGGCCTGGCTGCGCGTCGGTGCCAAGCGGCACCACTGGCGTGAAGGCGAGCTCGTGGTCTTCGACGACAGCTTCGAGCATGAAGCCAAGAACGAAGCCAGCGAGACGCGCGTCGTGTTGCTGTTCGAGGTGTGGCGCCCGGAACTCACGGGCGCCGAGCGCGACCAGGTGACCCGGCTCCTGTCGTCAATCAAACTCGCCGCCGAGTCCCAGAACGGGCACTAGGCCCGGCGTTCCAGCAGCGCGAAGAAGAACCCGTCCGTCCCTGCGCGGCGCGGCGTGAGGCGTACGCTGCCGGTCGGCCCGCAAAATTTGCGCACGACATCCGCCCCGTGCGGCGTCAGCGCGCCGGAGGCGATGGCGGCCTCGGCGGCGTCGCGTTCCACGAAGTGCGGTGCGCCGGCGAGGAACTCGGCCACCCGGTCCTCGTCTTCTTCGATCAGGAAGCTGCAGGTAGCGTAGAGCAGCCGGCCGCCGGGCTTCACATAGGTTGAGGCAGCTTGAAGGATTTCACGCTGGTCCTGCATGCGCTTCTGAAGCTGCGCAGGCTTCACGCGCCATTTGGAATCAGGCCGGCGGCGCCAGGTGCCGGTGCCGGTGCACGGCGCATCGACGAAGACGAGGTCCATCTGTCCGACGAGCGGTTCGAGCGCATTGCCCTCGCTCGGATGCACCAGTTGCACATTGTGGGCGCCGGAGCGTTTCAGCCGCGGGATAAGCGCGGAGAGCCGCTTGCCGTCGATATCGTAGGCGTGGATCTGGCCTTTGCCCTGCATCTGCGCGGCCAGCGCCAGAGTCTTGCCGCCGCCGCCTGCGCAATAGTCCATGACCTGCTCGTCGGGCTTCGCATTGGCCGCCGCCGCCGCGATCTGGCTGCCCGCGTCCTGCACCTCGACCCAGCCTTTGGAAAAGGCCGGGATGCCTTCGATGCTGTCCTCGCGCTCCGTCGGATCGCGTGCCGGGATATTATAGGCGTTCTTCAGCAGGCGCGACGGCTCGGCCTTCACGGACTTCAGCGGTAGCGCCGCTTTCTCCGCATCCGACTTCAGCGTGTTGACCCGCAGGTCCACGTCCGCGCGAACGGCCATCATCTGCGCTTCGATCACCGCATAAGGGCCGAACACGCGCTGCATGTGGGGCGCCATCCAGTCCGGATAGTCGCCCTGAATGTGCGGCGCGGCAGACGGGTCCGGCGCCAGGATCAGCCGGCTGCGCTCGTCATTGGTCAGCGGCGTGGGCCCGTGGTCGTCGTAGCAGGCCTCCTCGATGTCGCGTGCGTTCCATTCCCAGGCGATACGCAGGGCGCCAAGGATCAGCGCGCGCGGATCATTGTGGCCCATGTGATGGGCGATGGAATTGCGTTTCCGGAGTGCGTCCAGCACCAGGCCGGAGACCCAGGCCCGGTCCTTGGAGCCGGCATAGCGCGCGCGCTTGCCCCAGTCCCGCAAGGCGATCTTGAGCGGCTGGTGACGCTCCAGCACGTCGCGCAGAACCTCGATGGCCGCGCTGATCTTGCCGCCTGTGCGCATGGTGGATCCTCTTCACTGGCTTTCCGGTGGCCATACCCGTGCCGGAAGGGCAATGAAACCGTTGGACACCGTATTATTCCAAATCTTACAGTGACCCGGCCTCTGGGGAACCTCCGCCATGACCGCCTATGTCGTCGCCAAACTGACTATCACCGACCCAAAGACCTACGCCAGCTACAGCAATGGGTTCATGGCGGCGTTCGCGCCGTTCGGAGGCAAGCTGCTGGCGGTCGACGAGGCCCCCGAAGTGATCGAGGGTGAATGGCGCTGCACGCGCACCGTGCTTCTGGAATTCCCCTCCAAGGCCGTGATGCGGGCGTGGTACACCTCGCCAGCCTACCAGGACATCGTCCAGCACCGTTTCGCGGCCTCCAAGGCGCATATCGTGCTGCTCGAAGGTTTCGCTCTGCCGGCTGCGTAAGGACATACCTCATGGACATTCAACTTCCGGAGGGGCTTCGCCCCGCCACGGCGAGGGACTGGAAACAGCTCGGCAGCGTCACCGGCGAGGCCTTTGCAGAGGATCCCGTGAACCTCTGGATCTTCGGCAATACGCAAACCATGCCGCCGGTGTTTGGCGAACTTGCCCGCAGCATCTACCTGCCGCGCGGCCTATGCCACATCCACGGCGATACCGGCGCCACCATGTGGGCGCACTCGGCGCAAAGCCGCGAACTCAGCAACCTGCAGACAATGCGTCTGGTCTGGTCACTGATGACGAAGGGCGAAAAGGGCGCCGCGAAGCGCGGCCTCGGCGCTGGCGAAGCCATGGACCGGGAGCATCCGAAAACGCCGCACATGTACCTCTTCACCATCGGCACACGAAAGTCGGCGAGGGGGCAGGGCCTCGGGAAGAAACTGATCCGGCCGGTGCTGGACGCGGCCGACCGGGCCTCCCTGCCCTGCTACCTGGAAAACTCGAACCCTGCGAACACCGGCTTTTATGTCAGCCACGGCTTCGAGCGCATGAAGCTGTTCGAACCGGGCCCCGGCGGACCGCCGCTTGAGGCGATGTGGCGGGAGCCGCGTCAGCCTCTCGGCAGTGAGTAATTCGGAGACTCCCGCGTCATCATCACGTCGTGAACGTGGCTCTCCTGGAGCCCCGCCCCGGTGATCTGCACGAATTGCGCTTTCGCATGCAGCTCCGCGATCGTCCTGGCACCGACATAGCCCATCGCGGCGCGCAGGCCGCCGACCATCTGGTGGATGATCGGATTGAGCGAACCCTTGTACGGCACCTGCCCCTCGATACCTTCCGGCACAAGCTTGTCCGCCGCGGCGTCTTTCTGGAAGTAGCGATCGGCCGAACCGCGCGCCATCGCGCCGAGCGAGCCCATCCCGCGATAAGCCTTGTACGAGCGGCCCTGGTACAGGAACACTTCGCCCGGGCTCTCCTCGGTGCCCGCGAACATCGAGCCCATCATGGCGGTGGACGCCCCGGCGGCAAGCGCCTTGGCGAAGTCGCCGGAGAACTTGATCCCGCCATCGGCGATGATCGGGATGCCCGAGGCGGCCGCAGCGTTGGCGCAGTCTTCAATCGCGGTGAGCTGCGGCACGCCGACGCCGGCCACGATGCGCGTGGTGCAGATCGAACCCGGGCCGATGCCGACCTTCACCGCGTCTGCGCCGGCATCGATCAGCGCGCGCGTAGCTTCAGCGGTCGCGACGTTGCCGGCAATGATCTGCACGGCGTTTGAGATTTTCTTTGCGCGCAGGACAGCGTCCGCAACGGCCTTCGAGTGACCGTGCGCCGTATCGATGACGACGACATCCGCGCCCGCGGCGATCAGCGCCTCGGTGCGCTCGAAGCCGGCATCGCCCACCGTGGAGGCTGCGGCGACGCGCAGGCGGCCAGCAGGATCCTTAGCGGCAAAGGGGTTCAGCGAAGCCTTGTCCATGTCCTTGACGGTGAGCAGGCCGATGCACCGGTCGCTCTCGTCAACGATCACGAGGCGTTCGATCCGGTGCTTGTGGAGCAGGCGGCGGGCTTCCTCGATCGGCGTGTCGATCTTCACAGTGACGACTTCGCGCGTCATCAGGCTCGCGACTTTTTCATTCGCATCTTCCGCGAAGCGCGTGTCGCGGTTGGTGACGATACCAACGACCTTGCCATTCTTCTCCACGACCGGAATGCCGGAGAAACGCGTGCGCTGTTTCAGCTCACGCAATTCGCCGAGCGTGGCGGTCGGGGCGATCGTGACGGGGTTCATGACCACGCCGCTTTCGTATTTCTTGACCTGCGCCACTTCGCCGGCCTGCTCATGGATCGACAGGTTGCGGTGAATGACGCCGATGCCGCCGGCCTGCGCCATGGCGATGGCGAGGCGCGCTTCGGTGACCGTATCCATGGCCGCCGAGAGCAGGGGGATGTTCAGCGGGATGGCCTTGGTCAGAAACGTCGAAACGTCGACTTCGGCGGGCATGACCTCGCTCGCGCCGGGCTGCAGGAGCACGTCGTCGAAGGTGATCGCTTGTCGGATTATCATGTGGGGAGCTCCCTTTTTGGCCTAGTAAGGGAGTCGGGGGGGCTTGTGAAGCCCCTTCCCCAGCCCCCTCCCCACAGCTTTCTGCGCAGCCGCTTTGACAGGCTGCCCGGCGCAACCGATAGAAGCGATATTAGTTGCATCTGTAACCATCATGTCCTGGGGAGGAACTTGGATGAACTTGGCAGATTATGGATTGAGTATCGAACGCGGCTTCCTGGCAGGTTTCGACCCCGCCGCCGTCACCCTGCCCGCCGAACTGCAGCCCGCCCGCCAGATGGCCCTGCGTCTGCCGGAGCTTATTCCGACCGGGCACCTTCGCAACTTCCTCGAGACGCTCCCGAAGCTGGACCTTTCGGCCTTCTGCGCGAGCGCCAGTGACGCTGAACTGCGTATCGCGATGCTGCATTACAGCTTCATGGTGCAGGCCTATGTCTGGGGCGAACCGGACGCGCCGAAAGCGCTGCCGGCCTGTCTCGCCGTGCCGATCTGGCAGATCGGGCAGGCCATCGGCCAGCCGCCCCTCCTCCCCTATTCCAGCTACACCCTCGAAAACTGGACCCGGTTTGACGGGAAGGGGCCCATCGACCTGTCGAACATCCACACGCTGCAGCATTTTGAAGGCGGCATGGACGAAGCCTGGTTCATCCTCGTGCACGTCGCCATCGAGGCGCGCGCCGGCGAGATGCTGCACGAGGCGACGAAGTTGGTCGAAGCTGCGAAAGTTGAGAACGCCGCAGAGATCGAACGCGCACTCGGCGTGATGAGCGCGGTGTGGGACGACGTGAATGCGATCTTCGACCGGATGCCGGAGCGCTGCGATCCGTATGTCTATTTCCACCGCGTGCGGCCGTGGATCCACGGCTGGAAGGATAATCCGGCACTGGGCGAGGGCCTAGTCTATGAAGGCGTCGCCGAGACCGGCGGCAGGCCGCAGGCCTTCCGGGGGCAGACGGGTTCACAATCCTCGATCGTGCCCGCGATGGACGCTCTGCTCGGCATCGGTCATGCGGGTGATCCGCTGCGCTCGTTCCTCGACGAGTTGCACGCCTACCGGCCACCTCAGCACCGCCGCTACATCGACGACCTGCGCGCGCAGAGCATGCTGCGCAGCGCGGTGCAGAAGCTCGGCAATCCGTCGATCCGCGAGCTTTACAACGACAACATCCGCAAGCTCGCGCGCTTCCGTACGCGCCACCTCGAATATGCGGCGACCTACATCAACCGGCAGGCGTCAACCGCTGCCGGCAACGATCCGGATGTCGGTACGGGCGGCACGCCGTTCATGCGCTATCTAAAGAAGCACCGCGACGAGGCGGAGGCGCATCTGCTGACCTGAGCGCCCATCAGTCGACGCAGAGCGTGTAACCCATCTTGCCGTCTTCGATCATCGCATAACAGCCGAAAGGCACATCAACTGTCTGGCAGGTGCCGGTCGCCGGCTCGCCCGGAGCCACGCTCTGATTGCTCGGATCCGCACGGCAAGTGCCTTCGCAGTCTGCTTCTCCGCGGCAAGCTTTTCCTGCATCCGGGTAGGTCTGTACGCACTGTTCCCAGCCGAGCAGGCCCTGGCGACTGATCTCGCCGCCCGCAGCGTCGCACGCCGCCCGCTCAGCGGGAGTCGCCACCTGGTCCGCGACTTCGACGCGCTGATAGGCCGGGCTTTGTGCCGCGGTTTCCGGCTCAGGGGCGGCGGGCGGATGAAACCAGGCGCACCCGGAAAGGGCCAACGCAGCGGCGATCGGCAACAGGAATTTCATCTCGGTTTGGCCCTCAAAATCCGTCCAGAAACTGTCCACATGACTTGGGGACTAATCCACGCAAAGCGTGTGCGCGATCTTGCCATTTTCGACGACCGTATTGCAGCCGAAACGCGCGTCCGTGACCTGGCAGGTCCCTGTTACCGCGGCGCCGGGCGGAAGCTCGACGGCGCCTTCGTAGCGGCACTCGCCCACGCAATCCGCGTCTCCGGAACAGGCCTCGCCGGCGTCCGCGAAGGGCTGAACGCAATTTTCCCATCGCAGCTTGCCGCTGGGCTGGATTGAACCGCCGGCGGCTTCGCAGGCGGCACGTTCAGCCGGGGTCGCCTTGGAGGCGGCGAAGACAATTCGCTCATAAGCTGGGGGCAGGGTTTCCGGCGCCGCCGTCGTCCCCTCCCCGGCCGGGTGAAACAGCGAGCAGGCGGGCAGGGCGAGCAGGGCCAGGCAGAACAGGGCGGTCTTCATCCGGGAAACCTAGCAAAAGCCGGAACACCGTCCGGCATGAGATGGAAAGGGTGCGCGTCGGCAGTCTGGAAAATCATCTGCGGTCCGCCGAACAGCTTGGGATCATCGAGCGAGCCGACTTTCAGGATCACGGCAATCGGCAATGCGGGCGATTTCGTCAGGATCGGTGTACCGCACTCGGCGCAGAACTGGCGCGTGGCGGCGCCTTTCAGATCAGGCTTGGTGTAGGATTTCGGCTCACCCTTGGTGAAGTGAAATCCGGCGACTGGCATCGCCATGAAATCGTTGCCTTCGCCGCCGGTGAAATACTGGCATTCGCGGCAATGGCAGCGGGCTTTCATGATGGGTTCTCCATCCGCCTCGTACCGGACCGCGCTGCAATAGCAGCCGCCTCTAAACTTCACGAGATGTCTCCCTTCGCCGGTTGCCTGCCTTTGAACCCTTTGGCGACCACGTAGATTTCGGGGCTGCCCGAACGGCTCGCCGGCGGCTTGATGTGCTTCACAGTCTTGAAGTGAGTCTTGAGCGTCACAAGCAGCTCCTGCGTCGTGCCGCCCTGAAAAACCTTGGAACAGAATGTACCGCCGGGCGCGAGATGCGCGATGGCGAAATCGACCGCGAGTTCGACGAGCGTGACCGTGCGCAAGTGATCGGTCTGCTTGTGACCGGTGGTGTTCGCCGCCATGTCGGACAGTACGAGATCCGGCGGGCCACTCAGCGCCGCGAGAACCTTGTCGACATCCGCCGGCTCGTTCACGTCGCCTTCAAAGATGGTCGCGCCGTCAATCGTCTGAACGGGCAGAAGATCGATGCCGACCACTTCGGCGGCGCCTTTCAGCAGGGCGACCTGAATCCAGCCGCCCGGCGCGCAGCCGAGATCAATGACGCGCTGGCCGCGTTTCAGGATGTGGGTTTCCTCGTCGATCTCGAGCAGCTTGTAAGCCGCACGCGAGCGGTAGCCGGCGTCCATGGCCTTGCGGACATACGGGTCCTGCAACTGCCGCTCGATCCACTTCTTTGAGCTCTCGGACTTGGCGTTGCGCGCAATGACCTTGCGCTCGGTAACGCTGCGGCCTGATCCGGTCTTTTCAGTCGTGGGCTTTTTCCAGCGCCGCTTTTCTTCATCCGACATGGCCGTCTCCAACAGGGGCTGGCCGGGCGCCTGGCCGTTTCGGGCGGCGGCGCCTTTGTGGCCGCTGACCGTGCATCATCGACAATAGGATGCCTTCGCGCAGTCCGCGATCCGCGACGCGCAGTTTGTGGGCATCGAATACTTCCCAGACCGCCTCCATGATGGCGCAGCCCGCCAGCATAAGGGGCGCACGTTCTTCGCCAATTGTCGGAAGCTTGGCGCGCCCTGCGACGCCGAGATGACGAAGCTGGTCCATCGTGGCGCGGCCCTCGTCGCGAGAAAGCCAGCTGCCATCCACCTTGTCCCGGCGGTACCGGTCGAGTTTCAGATGGACGCCGGCCAGGCAGGTCACCGTACCGGATGTGCCGATCAGGTAGCCGTCATCCTCGGCGAGCCGCCGGGCGACGCGCTCGATGGCCGGCCAGCCTTTGACCGCCGTCCGCGCCCGGTCCAGCATCAGCGGCCAGGCGGCCGCCTCGTCGCTCAGGTCGACTGATTCCGACAGGGTGACGACCCCGACCTTTAGGCTTGTCCAGTCAAGGATCGGCGCATCCTTCAGGATGCCGGCGAGGCCGCCGGTCTGGATGGCGCTGGCGTTCACGTGCGAGAGTTCGGTTGAGCCGCCGCCGACATCGACGACCAGCACGGATTTGACCTCCGGAACGATAAGATCATAGCAGCCGATCGTGGCGAGCCTGGCCTCTTCCTTGGCGCCGATCACCTTGAAAGTCAGCCCGGTTTCGTCCTGCACCCGGCGGATGAAGTCCGCGCCATTGGCCGCCTTGCGGCAAGCCTCCGTGGCGATGCAGCGGACCCGGCCCACGCCGTGCTGTTTGAGCTTGTTCCGGATGGCATGCAGCGCGCTCATGGCACGCTCCACGGCGGCATCCGACAGGCGGCCGGAAAGGTGCAGGCCTTCGCCCAGGCGGGCGATCTGAGAGTAGGCATCAACCACGCGGAACGACTGGCCGCGGGGCTCCGCGACCAGCAGCCGGCAGTTGTTCGTGCCAAGGTCCACCGCTGCGTAGAGCGGCTTTCCCCGTTGGGAACTGGGCGGGCCGCGCCTGCGACCGCCAGTTCCGTCTTTTTTGTCAGCCATGGTGTGGCCCGAAACCCAAACTTGAGGCATGCTCTACCATAGGAGCTGAAAATGACCAGTAGAGGTGGACCTGCAGGCTGGTTGCGTGCCTGGTTCGGGGGGCGGAAGCCGCCCAAGCGCGAGCCTTTCGTGCTCACCGACAAGGTCGATGAGCGGTATCACTACGGCTCGATTTCCAAGCACATCGCCAAATTCCAGATCGGGCAGGTCGTCCGGCACCGGGTTTTTGCGTTCCGGGGCGTCATTTTTGACGTCGATCCGCAGTTCGCCAACACCGACGAATGGTACGAATCCATCCCCGAGGAAGTCCGCCCCAACAAGGACCAGCCATTCTACCACCTGTTCGCCGAGAACGAGCGCACGCATTACATTGCCTACGTGTCGGAACAGAACCTGTTGCCGGACGATTCAGACATGCCGCTTAGCCATCCGGACATTCCGGATTGGTTCGACCTGACCGGCCGGGGCACCTACGAGCTCAAGAAACACTCCACGAACTGAACAAACGTATTTGGGCGGGGCAGGGTCCCTGCCCCGCGTTCCAGATCGGTAGAGTTGATGGCTCGATGTTTGGTCCTAAACAGCTAGTTGTTTATAAGGGCTCGATCTGGATGAGCATTTGAAAATCAACGCCTGAAAACCCGGCGCGAGTTCAATTGCTGTAGGGCCGTGTACTCGGTGAGAACGCAAAATGCGAAAAAGTGGTCCGCTTATGCGGACCACTTTCAAGATGTTCAAGCAAGGCTGAGTTATTCCCCAAGACAGTCTTGCAGTTGAATACTTCACCTGACCGATCTGGAGATCTTGTTACTCTGGTATCAGACTCCGCTCGCGCAGACGATCAACGGGGACATCGTTGACCGTTGCCCAAGCTGCCGCGGCGCCGCCATTCGGCATCCATTCCATCTTTACGGAAGTACCGCAGTCCGTAACGTCGAAATTACCTCGGACCTTTCCATAGGACAGAGGTATAAGGACGGCGCGTGGTGCGGGACCGTTCATTACCTCGTCTGGGGTGATCAAGCCGTCACTGTTGAAATCCATCGTAACTCGGATGAACCCATCCGCACCGGTTCTCGGTTGACCTGGTCCGCCAATGGGTTCGCCAGCAGCGTTTACCGGCGCATGAACATATCCCCAAACGTCAAGAGTGGCATCTTCGGTGCACCTGACTTTCAATGCGGAAATTTCGGCAATTCCCGGGTTCAAGAGCAGATCGGGACGGTTTTCGCCCAACTCGAAAGCCCAGTATACAACTCCCTGTTCGCTAGAAGAGCCGATCTGGATATTCGACTGGCTGAAATAGCCTTCTGCTGCGAAGGATGTTGGTGCCGCTGTCGATCCGACGAGGTTCTTGTTGGTAAGATCAAGTTCGAACAGACCAGCATCTTTAATCGGCAGAGCAGGAAGCCTTTTGTCCTTGTTCGAAACGAAGCCGACACCAGGCAGGCCGTTTCCGCGGATGAAGTCACCTGGTGCATCGCAGCGCTGGTTCGAACAGACATTGTCGCCCACAACACCGAGGATGACGTTTTCAGCTACGTCCGAAAACACTTCCGCTGCGGTAATGAGGCCTGTTACGGGATCGACTGTTCCAGAAACGATGACGGTCGCTCCTATCAACCCTACGCTACGACGGCCATAAAATGCTTGCCCTCTTATCCAGGTCGAAATGTTGTTGAAGGAAGCGCCGGCTGCATCGCGCTGACCGCGCAGCTCTGCCCGGTTACGGGTCGGGGTCACAAATTGCGTCTCGGAGTTAACCACCACTGTGTTGTTCATTACCTTCAGCGTGCCAGATTCCGCTGTGGTGGCTGTATAAGAAGCAAGAGGGCCTTCGACCTCAAGCGGCACCTGGGCCTGAGCAACCGCACATGATGATGCTGCGATAAGCGTTATGGCCGCAATTCGATTGATCTTTTTGTTCATGTGCTTCTCGTTGGATTCGGTATCAAAGAAATTTGAATAAAAGTGCAAGCAATCGTCAGGTATTCGGACAGCAGCACCGCTGCATCCACATAGGCTGACGGAATAAAATGCTTCAACTGAACTCTTCTAGCGCGCTAGCTCCTCTGACGTTTCTCTCTTTTGGAGAGATTGACCTGAGACTCGATCGGCCATGCATTTCTTTAGAAGCTTGATCACTTTCGGCAGTTTCCTGTCGGTCGCTTCGTCTTTAAGGGCGCATCCAGGGTCAGTGGCTTCACGCCAGATCTCGAATTGCTTGGTGGCCCGCAGGTCGGTTTGCGGACGATGCCCGATGCCTTGAGGCAGGTGTTTGCGAACGGCGGATTTCGATGCGGCCGATCTGCGCTACAAGTCGCGCTGAATTGCCGTACAAAGGCGGGGCAGGGCCCCTGCCCTAGTTCGTCTCGTTGGGCGTTTCTTCTTCGCCGGACAGGATCGCGGCGACCTGGTCCCAATGCGCCAGCGCCTCGACATCCCCAAGCGCCGCCACTTCGGCAGACCGCAGCGTGGCAATCACGACCGCATCTTCACCATACTGGCGCAGCAGGTCGGCCGCGATCTGTGCCGCCTGACTCACGCGCCGCCCCTCGAGCGAGCGATAATCGACGTGGTGGATTGGCCCGGCACCAGGGGTACGACGAACACCTCCCCCCCGCGTGCTTCGACCAGGTCGGCGCCTACGATCGTGTCGCGCGTGTAGTCGCCGCCTTTGACCAGCACGTCGGGCTTCAGCGCGGTGATGAGGTTCAGGGGTGTGTCTTCCTCGAAGATCACCACGCCGTCGACGGCGGCGAGGCCGCACAGGACCTGCGCGCGCGACTGTTCGGAGTTTACCGGTCGCTCGGCGCCCTTCAGGCGCTTCACCGAGGCGTCCGAGTTGAGGCCGACCACAAGGCGGTCGCAGCGGCTGCGGGATTCTTCGAGCACGCGGACATGGCCGGGATGCAAAATGTCGAACACGCCGTTGGTGAATCCGATACGCAGCCCCCCTTCCCTCCAGCGCTCGATCTGGCCGACCATTGCATCGGCTGTCAGGGTACCTGCTTTCTGCGAGCCGCCCGAGAGCTGGATCGCGTCGAGAAGTTCGGACGCTGAAACGGTTGCCGTGCCGGATTTTCCGACGGCGATTCCCGAGGCAAGTATCGCGACGTTGACCGCTTCTTCCAGGGTCGCGCCCGCGACAACCGCAGCGCCGAGGGCGGCAAGGCTCGTGTCGCCGGCACCGGACACGTCGAAGACTTCGCGCGCCTTGCCGGTGACGTGGCCGCACGCGGATCCCGCCGCGATATAGGACATGCCTTGCGCTGCGCGCGTTACAACAATGGCTTTGGCAGAAAGCCGGCGCTGCGCGGTGTCCAAAGCCAACTCGACGTCAGCGGTTGTCGAGGTCGGCATTTCCATGGCCGCGCCGAGTTCGCCGGCATTTGGTTTCAGAATATCGACCGCGCCATAACGCGAGAAATCCTTGCCTTTGGGATCCGCGATCACCGGTACACCGTGGCGCGCCGCAGCCGAGAGGATCGCCGACAGGATCGCGTCCGTCAGCAGGCCTTTGGCATAGTCAGAGACCAGCACGGCCGAAACGGTGGGCACCAGGTCTTCGATGGCGCCGATGATCGATTGCCCGCCGGAGGCGCTGGGGGCGCCGACTTCCTCGGCGTCGAGACGCAGTAGCTGCTGGCCGCCGGCAACGAGGCGGGTCTTGAGCGTCGTCGGGCGTTCCTTGAGAGGCACGAGGCGCGCCGAGATGCCGGGGGAATGTTCCAGCAGTTCGTTGAGCTCGATGCCCGCCTCGTCTGTGCCCACGGCGCCGATGATGATGGCCTGCAGGCCGAGGGATGCGAGGTTCCGGGCCACGTTCGCGGCTCCCCCGGGCATGCTGGCCGTGCGGGTCTGGCGCAGCACGGGGACGGGTGCTTCGGGGGAGATTCGGTTGACGACGCCGTACACAAAGCGGTCGAGCATGACATCGCCGACGCACAGCACACGCCGTCCCCGCGCTTTGTCCATGATCTGGCGAAGGCGGGCAGGCTGCATCCGGCGCTTTCTTTAGGCTTTAGGGCGGTATAGCGGCGGTAAGTGCGGGTTGAAAGTCCGGGCTGCAGGATGGATTGATCCAACGAGCAGGTCAGGGCGTATCTCTACATAGCAGACTTCAGGATTTGGCCGAGTTTCATGTCAGTTTTGCCGCCCGTGATTGTCTGGTTTCGTGAGGACCTGCGGTTAACCGACAATCCGGCTCTGACGGCCGCGGCAGACACGGGCGCGCCGATTGTCTGCCTGTACATCCGGGAGACCGGCATCCCGTTTGCGCGGGCGCCCGGCGGCGCCTCCAGATGGTGGCTTAACCAGAGCTTGAAGGCCCTGGCGGCCTCGCTGGACGGGCTCGGCGGGCGGCTGGTCCTGAAAACCGGAAACGCCCTGGAGGTGCTGAATGCGTTGGCCGCCGCGACGGGTGCGAAGTCTGTTTTCTGGACACGCCGGTACGGCGGCACGGAGAAAACCGCCGATGCAGCGGTCAAGGCGGCCCTGAAAGAGACCGGCATCAACGTGCAGAGCTTCAACGGCCGGCTGCTGATGGAACCCTGGGCGCTGAAAACCGGCTCCGGCGGCTACTACCGGGTGTTCACCCCGTTCTGGCGCACCATGCAGGCGGCGTATGTCGCCCCCCCGGCGTTGCTGGCGCCAAAACGGTTGGTAAGCGTTGCGGCCGCCAGTGAGAACCTTGCCGACTGGGATCTGCATCCGCGACGGCCCGACTGGTCCGCAGGACTGGCGCAAGCCTGGACGCCGGGCGAGGCTGGCGCGCTGGCGCGGCTCGCAGAATTCCTCGGCGGCCCGATCAATGGCTATGCCGAGACGCGCAATCGGCCAGACCTGCCCGACTCCACCTCACGTCTGTCGCCGCATTTGCGATTCGGAGAAATAGGCCCCGCGCAAATCTGGCGGGCGGTGAAAGCGGGCGTCGAAGCCCGCCACATCGATGAGCGTGCCGCTCTGGTTTTCCTGTCCGAAATTGCTTGGCGCGAGTTCTCCCACGTGCTGCTCCACTTCAATCCGGAACTCGCCCACAAAAACTATAATTCGAATTTCGACCGGATGCCGTGGCTGTCAAATCCCGGCGCGCTTGGTGCCTGGCAACGAGGGCAGACGGGCTATCCGGTCGTCGACGCCGGCATGCGCCAGCTTTGGCATACCGGCTGGATGCACAACCGTGTACGGATGATCGTGGCGTCCTTCCTGACGAAACACCTGCTGCTCCCGTGGCAGGCGGGCGAAACCTGGTTCTGGGACACGCTGGTGGACGCCGATCCGGCGATCAATGCAGCCAGCTGGCAGTGGACGGCCGGCAGCGGCGCCGATGCCGCGCCGTATTTCCGCGTGTTCAATCCGATCACCCAGGGCAGCAAGTTTGACGAAACCGGCGTTTATGTCCGGCGTTGGTGCCCGGAGCTTGCGCGCGTACCGGACAAGTTCCTGCATGCGCCATTCGAAGCGCCCGAGGGTATTCTCAAGACGGCTGGCGTCGTCCTCGGAAAAACCTATCCGAAGCCAATCGTCGAACACAGTGCGGCGCGGCAGCGGGCCCTGGACGCCTACAAACAGACAAAAGAGGAGCAGGGGGCGGCATGAAGAAAATTGCGGTCATCGGATCTGGAATATCAGGTCTCGGCGCAGCTTGGGCGCTGCGGGACACCGCTGACGTTACCGTTTTCGAAAAGGATGACCGTCTCGGCGGGCACGCCTGCACACACACGTTCGACTATGCTGGCACCGCGGTGAACGTCGATCTGGGGTTCATCGTCTATAACGGGCTCAACTATCCGAACCTGATCGGCTTCTTCGACGCTCTGGGCGTCGAGACTGAAGCCTCCGACATGAGCTTCTCGGTTTCCGATCCAAAGGGCTGGACCTGGGCTTCGACCCTGGGCGGTATCTTTGCGCAGAAGCGAAACCTCCTGAGCCCGCGCTTCCACCGGTTCTGGCAAACCATCCTCAAGTTCAACGACATCGCGCGAACAGATCTTGCCTCTGGCGCGATCAATGACACCACGCTCGGCGCCTGGCTTGAGCGGCATGGCTTCGACGAGGACTTTCGTCAGAACTACATACTGCCGATGGGCGCCGCGATCTGGTCCACGCCGGAGGACCGGATGCTCGACTACCCGGCCTTGAGCTTCTTCCAGTTCTTCGACAATCACCGCCTGATGCACAAGGAGCGCCCCAAGTGGCGTACCGTCTCGGGTGGCAGCAAAAACTATGTCAGCCGGGTTTCGCAGGCACTCGGCGCCCGCGTGCGCCCAAACTCCGGCGTGGCGAAAGTGCACTCGTTTGGTGACAAGGTTGCCGTGGTGCTGGCTACCGGCGCAACGGAAATGTTTGATGAGGTGATCCTTGCCTGTCACTCCGACGAAGCGCTGCGCCTGGTCGAGCGCGACTTTGAGGATCAGGCATTTTTCCTGCGCTCGGTAAAGTATCGTCCGAATACAATCTATCTGCACCGGGATCCGGCGCTGATGCCGGGCCGCAAGGCGGCGTGGGCCAGCTGGAACGTGCTCAAGCAGGGCAGCGGGGACATTTGCCTGACCTATTGGATGAACAAGCTGCAGAACATCGACCTGCAAAAGCCAGTCTTTATCACCCTCAATCCTGAGGCGCCCCCCTCCCCCGCCCTGACTTTCCACACCTACTCGTTCGACCATCCGCAGTTCGATGCGGCGGCTGAAGCTGCTGTGCGGTCCATCAAGCGGCTGCAGGGACAGGACGGGTTGTGGTTCGCCGGCGCCTGGATGGGCCGCGGCTTCCATGAAGACGGCCTGAAGTCGGGACTCTCTCCGGCGTTGTCACTCGGCGGAAAGGTTCCTTGGGACGCGAAAGGCGTGGACATTGTCTCGGCGCGGCGCAACACTTCGGAACCAGAAGCGAAGGCCGAGGTTTCAGCGTGAATTCACCGCCCCTGAGGCTGTGGTCAGGGCAAACGCTGCATAAGAGGTTTGTCCCGTTTGAACGGGGGTTCCGTTATCAGCTTGCACTGATCGACATCGATATCGACCGGCTTGCAGAGGCTGGCCGCATGTCCAGCCTGTTTACGGTAAACGAGCCCGGGCTGTTCTCTTTCCATGAGGCAGATCACGGCGGCGACGAGAGAACCAGTAGCCTCCGGACGTGGGCGGAGGAGCTGTTCGCGACGGCTGGCGTTGCGCTTCAGGCCGGCAAGGTTCGCCTGGTCACTTTCCCGCGGCATTTCTTCTACAAGTTCGCGCCGCTGTCGCTTTGGTATGGGTATGGCGCCGAAGGCGATCTTCGCGGCATCATCTATGAAGTCCGGAACACGTTTGGCGAGCGGCATTGCTATGTAGCAGCTGTCGAAGGCGCGCGATCCGTCCACACCTCCGACAAGAATTTTCACGTCTCCCCGTTTTTTGATGTGAGCGGCCAGTACCGGTTTACCCTGCGTGAGCCGGGGGAAACGCTCGATGTCGTGGTTGAAAACATCAAAGATGGTGAGCGCACACATCTGGCGAACATCAAGGCACGTAAGCTTGAGGCAACAACGGCCAATCTCATGATGCTAGCCTTCAAGAATCCCCTGTCCACGATCGGCGTGACCTTTGCCATCCACTGGCAGGCGCTCCTGATCTGGATGCGCGGTGCGAAGTATCATTCCCGGCCGGCATTGCCAAACTGCAAGACAACCCTTGCGGCAGAGCCGCTTCCTCTAACGACGATCAAACCGGATAGTTCAGTATGACCACGCCTATTATCGCCACGCCGCAGAACGTCCGGCAACTGAAGGGTGTGCCTGCCAGCCTCAAGCTGGCCGCGATGGTCTTGTTCCGTACAAAGAATGGTACGCTGACATTTGTGCTGCCTAACGGCGTGCACCTGAAGTTCCAGAACGAAGGCCCCGGCCCTGAGGGCACGATCAACGTTCACAACTTCCGGTTCGTGAACCGCGCCCTCTCGGGCGGAGACGTCGCTTTCGCCGAGTCCTACATGGATGGAGACTGGTCCACACCGGACCTGACCGCCGTGCTTCGCTTCTTCTCCGCGAACTTTGATTCTGCCTCGCGTCTTTCCCGCGGAAACATTTTCGTCCGCTCAATGAACATGGTGCGCCATGCGTTTAGCAGGCGCAATTCCAAGGCCGGCGCCAAGAAGAACATCATGGCGCACTACGATCTGGGCAATGCGTTCTACGAAAAATGGCTCGATCCGAGCATGACCTATTCATCGGCCTATTTCGAGAGCCCGAACCAGTCGCTCGAACAGGGGCAGATGCGCAAGTACCATGAAATCTGCGAGCGGATTCACGCAGGTCCCGGCTCGCACATTCTGGAAATCGGCTGCGGCTGGGGCGGCTTCGCCGAGTACGCGGCCAAGCACCGCGGCAGCAAGGTGACGTGCCTGACGATCTCACCCGCGCAGAAGGCTTACGCCGAAGAGCGCATGCGCGCCAATGGGCTCAGCGACCAAGTTGAAATCCGGCTCGAAGACTACCGGGACCATGTCGGAACCTATGACGGCGTGGCCTCCATCGAAATGTTCGAAGCAGTCGGCGAGCCCTATTGGCCAAGCTACTTCGCCAAGGTCTTCTCGTCGCTCAAGGACGGCGCGCGCGCCGCGCTCCAGATCATCACCATCGATGATGAACTGTTCCCGCGCTACCGCCAACGGGTAGACTTCATCCAGCAGCACATCTTTCCGGGCGGCATGCTGATTAGCGAAAAGGTTCTGAAGGAACAGCTTGCGACCGCTGGCCTGCGCCATGACGGCGTAGCCTACTTCGGTCAGGACTACGCCCGCACCTGCAATGAATGGTCGTGCGCCTTCAACGATCGCTGGAGCGAAATCCAACCCATGGGATTTGATGAGCAGTTCCGGCGCCTCTGGAACTTCTATCTCAGCTATTGCGAAGCAGGATTCAGCGACGGCCGGATCAATGTGGGCCAGTTCCAGGTCACGCGGACCTGAAACTCAGACGAGGCGCGATTGCTTGACCGCCGCGCCGATGAAGCTCGCAAACAGCGGATGTGGCTCGAACGGACGTGATTTTAGTTCCGGGTGGAACTGCACGCCGATGAACCATGGGTGATCCGGAATCTCGAAGATTTCCGGCAAGGTTCCATCCGGTGACAGGCCCGAAAACACCACGCCGTGCTTCTCCAGCTCCGGAATATAGGAGGCGTTGACCTCGTAGCGGTGGCGATGGCGCTCCGAAATCTCATTTGATCCGTACACCTCAGCGACCCGGCTGCCTGCCTTGAGGCGCGCCGGATAGGCGCCCAGGCGCATCGTGCCGCCCTTGTCCGTGTTCTCGTCGCGGGTGACCTTTTCGTTGCCCTTCGTCCACTCTTCCATGAGCCCGACGAGCGGGTTCCTGGTGCGGCGATCGTTCTCGGTCGTGTTGGCATCCTGAAGGCCAGCAAGATTGCGGGCAACTTCGATCACCGACATCTGCATGCCGTAGCAAATTCCGAAGCACGGAACTTTCCGCTCCCGCGCGAACCGCGAGGCGCGGATCTTGCCGTGGGCGCCGCGCTCACCAAAGCCGCCCGGCAGAATGATGCCATGCACGCCTTCGAGAATATCGAGCGGGCGCGCGTCGTCATCGAACTCTTCGGAGTTGATCAGGCGGACGGTGACCTTGACGTTGTTCGCTACGCCGCCATGGCTCAGCGCCTCGGCGACCGATTTGTACGCATCCGGAACGTCGGTATATTTGCCGACAAGCGCCACGCAGACTTCGCCGTCCGGATTGTGGATCGTCTGCGCAATGCGCTGCCAACCCGACAGGTCCGGCTCCGGCGCGTCAGTGATCGCGAAGTGGCGGATCACTTCCTTGTCGAGACCTTCGGCATGGTAGGCCGCCGGCACGTCATAGATGTGCCGGACGTCGCGGGCCTCGATGACGCTGGAGGGGCGCACGTTGCAGAAGCTGGCGATCTTGCCCTTCTCGTTCTCGGGAATCGGCCGGTCGCAGCGGCACAGCAGGATCTGCGGCTGAATGCCGATCGAGCGCAGTTCCTTGACGGAGTGCTGCGTCGGTTTGGTCTTCATCTCGCCGGCGGCCGGAATGTACGGCAGCAGCGTCAGGTGGATGAAGCAGGTCCGCTCCGGGCCGAGTTCCTGGCCGAGCTGGCGAATGGCCTCGAAGAAGGGCAGGCCCTCGATATCGCCGACCGTTCCGCCGATTTCGCACAGCACGAAATCAACGCCCGGTCCGGGATCGGACAGGACGAAATCCTTGATCTCGTTGGTGACGTGCGGAATGACCTGGATCGTCGCGCCGAGATAGTCGCCGCGGCGCTCTTTCTCGATGATGCGGCTGTAGATGCGCCCGGTCGTGATGTTGTCGGACTGGCGGGCGGACACGCCCGTGAAGCGCTCATAGTGGCCGAGATCGAGGTCGGTCTCGGCGCCGTCATCGGTGACGTAGACTTCGCCGTGCTGGCGCGGGCTCATCGTGCCGGGATCAACGTTGAGGTAAGGGTCAAGCTTGCGCAGACGCACGCCGTAGCCGCGTGACTGCAACAGCGCGCCCAGCGCTGCGGAGGCGATGCCCTTACCGAGGGAAGACACCACGCCGCCCGTAATGAAAATATAGCGGATCATGGGATCACATTCTTGCAACGATTCGCGGGCACGGCTGCCGCGAATACGAACCTCAGCCAAAATTACTGGGGATTGGTCTCGGCCGGCACGGTTTCTGGCTCAGCCACAGGCTCCGCTGGCGGCAGGACTTCGGTGGCGGTCGGGTCCACAACGGTCACCGGCGGATCCACCACAACTGTCGCGCCAGGCGCCGTTTCAGGCACGGTTTCGTTGCCCAGCAGCGGTACCGTTGGGTCGAACAGGTCCGCGGGCTCTTCCGGATTGAGCGCCGGGGACGACTCCTCCAACGCTCTTTCGATACCCGATTGGTTGCCGTTCGACCGGTTGGCGATCGATGTCAGGGCGAGGCTGGTGACAAAGAAAATGCCGCCAATGATGATCGTCGTGCGCACAATGGCGCCTGCCGCGCCGCGTCCGGACATCAGCGAATTGGCCCCGCCGCCCCCGATTCCCAGGCCGCCGCCTTCCGATTTCTGGACCAGGACAAGCCCGATCAGTGCCAGACAGGCGAGGATATGGATAACGAGAATGACGTTCTGCATGGATCGGGGCCCGGCTGATTGGGAATTTCGCGCTCGCTTATCCCGCTTATGGGCATTCGCCAAGCCGGACGGTTCACACTGTCATTGCGGCCGCCGCATTGTAGATGGCGAGAAAGTCCCCCGCCTTCAAGCTCGCGCCGCCGATCAGGCCGCCATCCACGTTGGAGATCGGCAGGATTTCGGCTGCATTTCCGGGGTTCAGGCTGCCGCCGTACAGGATTTTGACGGTCTGGCCGGGCTTGCCAAAGCGCTGCTCAAGGAACTGCCGGATAAAGGCATGAACTTCCGCGATCTGGGCGGGAGTCGCCACTTTACCGGTTCCGATTGCCCAAAGCGGCTCATAGGCGAGGACGAAACAGTTCGGTTCCAGCCCGTCGAGCGAGCCGGCCAGCTGCCCCTCGATGACCTTCAGGGTGGTACCAGATGTCCGCTCGTCGAGGGTTTCGCCGACGCAGATGATGGGTGTGAGACCGGTGTTAACCGCGGCGAGGGCCTGCGCTGCGACAATTTCGTCCGTCTCGCCATGTCCGGTGCGCCGTTCCGAATGCCCGGTGATCACGAACCCGGCGCCCGCTTCCTTTAGCATCAGGGCAGAAACATCCCCTGTAAACGCGCCTTTTTCCTGCGAATGGCAGGTCTGGCCGCCAATGCTGAGCGCCGTGCCAGAGGCTTGCCGGGCAGCTTCCGCCAAAAGCGTCGCCGGAACGCACAAAAGCGCCTCCGGAGCGGCCGCCGAAGCCGCCAAACCGGCTGCAATCTCCCGTACTGTCTGGAGGTCGGCGCGCAGGCCGTTCATCTTCCAGTTCCCGGCGATCAGCTTACGGTTCATGCCGCGTTCCCTATCTTGCAAGTAACCGGCCCGTCGCCTAGCAAGCTGTAAGCCAACCGGCAAACCCATTCCAAAGAGACTTCCGCCATGCTTGCCTTGATGAAACGGCTGACGAACTCCGTCTTCGGCAAGATCGTCGTCATGATCATCGTCGTCGGTATGGCGTTCTGGGGTGTTGACGGGGTCGTCAACCAGATCCGGAACGGCCTCGGTGCCAACATTGCCCAGGCTGGCTCGCGCGGCTTTGACCCGACAGATCTGGATCGGCGCGTTGAAAGCATCCTGCGCAACATGAACGCAACATCCGAGAAGCCGGTTACCAAGACCGAAGCGCTAGAGAACGGCCTTATCGATCAGATATATGATTCGGAATCCGCCCGGATCACGGTGCTCGGATATGGCGCCGGACTTGGACTTGCCCCGTCCACGGATGCCGTCCTCGAGCAGACCAAGTCCATCGAAGCATTCCAGAACCCGCTGACGGGCGAACTTGACGCGACGCTTCTGCGCCAGCGGGTGCAACAGCTCGGCTTCACGCTCGACGACTTCGAACAGCAGATGGCCGACGACCTGACCATCCAGACCATGCAGGTTGCGGCGACATCCGCTGTCAGCGCGCCAAAAATCCTGAACGATGTGCAGATCCTGTATTTCGGCGAGCTGCGGAACGTTTCGTGGTTCCTGCTTGATGCCCTTAAGGGCGCCCCGCCGATCGAGCCGACTCCGGAAGAGGTGAAAGCCTATTACGACTCAAACCTCGAACAGTTGAAACAGCCCGAACGGCGCGGGATCGACCTGCTGCGGATGTCGGCTGAGGATTTCCTGGGTGAAGTCGTGGTGACCGATCAGGAGATCGCGACGATCTACGAAGCCACGAAATCCGAGCGCTTCTCCGATCCCGACCAGCGCACCTATGCCGTGCTGTTGTTCGACAACCGGGATGCCGCCCGCGAAGCCTTTGGCACACTGGCCGGCGGCGGAGATCCCAATGCCGTCCGCGGCGCCGTTTCCAACGTTCTCCAGACCAGCCGCGCTTCGGAAGTCTCAGATGCCGCCCTCCGCGACGCCATGTTCGGCGCCGGCAAACAGAGCGGCGCGATGTTCGGACCGCGAGATGTGAACGGCCAGTGGATGGTCGCGCGTCTCATCTCTGTGCAGCCGGGCCCGGTTAAACCGCTGGAAGAAGTCTCCGACGTCATCCGCGAGGAACTGGCCGGCGAAAGGGCACAGCTCATCTTCACCGAGAAGATGGACCAGCTCGATGAAAGCCTGGCCGCCGGATATGATCTCGGTCAGGTCGCCGCCAACCTGAAGATCCCGGTCATCAGTTTCATGCCCGTTGATGCCAGCGGTGCAGCTGAATCGGGTATGCGGTTTGGACTCCTGAACGAAGCTCAGGAAGCCGTGGCGCAGGCCTTCCGTCTGCAGCAGGGCGAACTGACAAGCCGCTTCGACACGGCAAACGCGATTTTCGTGGCGTCCACTCGCGAAATCGTCCCCCCTTCGACTCCGGCGTTCGAGGACATCTTCGATGCGGTGCGCAGTGTGCTGATCGCTGAGCGGCAGAACAGCGCCGCGCTCGAGGCTGTGAACGGCATCATCGACCGGATCGGCGCTGGTACCGAAACGTTCGAGCAGGCGGCCGAGAAAGCTGCTTCCCCGATTGAAACCTTGCCTCAGTCGGTCACGCGTTCGTCTGCGAGCCAGGCCGGTATTCCCGGCCCGATCCAGCAAGCCATGTTCAGCAACCCGCTTGGCAAGGCCGTCAGCCTGCCGACCGGCGCACCCAACACTTACGTGATCCTGAAGGTCGACAGCATCGAACCGCCGAGCGAGTCTGCGATCGCGGGTGTGAGCAATGAACTTGCTGCAGCAACATCGAATGCGCTGGGGCAGGATCTGGTTCAGGCGCTGCAGTCCGAGATATCGAAATCGATGAAGCTGCGGACGAACCAGACAGCGCTTGACGCCTACAAACGGACCATCGCGGACGCTCCATGACCGCTCGGCTCGTCATCCGCCGGCGGATCGGAGACATCGAAACACCGGTCGGCGCCATGCTCAAGCTCGGTGCGGAACTGCCCGGCAGTTTCCTGTTCGAGTCGATTGCCGGCGGCGAGCGCCTCGGCCGCTACTCCTTCATAGGCATAGAACCCGGCCGCTGGTTCCGCATCCAGAACGGCGTCGCGGAGTCGAGCCACACGGCCGACTTTTCCGGCGCCACAACGGAATCCGGCACGCCGATCGAAGCTCTGCGGCGCTTCGTCAATTCCGCGCGCGCCGAAGCCCCCGCAGGCATTCCGCCAATGGCGTCAGGCGCCTTTGGCTATCTCGGCTACGACATGATCCAGTATGTCGAACCCGTCGCCATCACCAAGCCTGACATGCTCGGCGTGCCTGATGCCTTGCTGCTGGTGCCGCGTGTCGTGGTAATCTTCGATCATCTGTATCAGGAGCTTGTGCTCGTCGGGCGCGAGGAAGATGGCGTGTCCGTGGACGGACTGCTGGACGAGGTAGAACTGCGCCTCGAACGGCTTGCGTCCATCCCGCCCAAGGACGGCGCCCCAAAACCCGTAGGGATAAAATCGGACACCAGCCAGGAACGCTATTTCGAGATCGTCGAAACCTGCCGGGACTACATCAAGGCCGGCGACATCTTCCAGGTCGTGCCGAGCCAGCGCTTCACGACGCCGTTCAACCGCAAGCCCATCAGCTTCTACAGGGCGCTTCGCCGGCTCAACCCGTCCGCCTTCATGTTTCACATGAACCTTGGCAGCGTCTGCCTCGTCGGGTCGAGCCCGGAAATTCTCGTGCGTGTGCGCGATGGCCGGGTCGCGATCCGCCCCATCGCCGGCACCCGCCCGCGCAGCGGTGATCCCGAAGAAGACGCCCGGCGCGCAGAGGACCTGCTTGCCGATCCCAAGGAACGCGCCGAACACCTCATGCTGCTCGACCTCGGCCGCAACGATGTCGGTCGCGTCGCCGCCTATGGCAGCGTCACGGTCACCGAGCGCTTCGTCGTCGAGCGTTACAGCCACGTGATGCATATCGTCAGCCATGTCGAAGGGGATCTGCGCGAAGGGCTCGACGCCGTCGACGCGCTCCTCGCAGGCTTTCCCGCCGGCACGGTTTCGGGCGCCCCGAAAATCCGCGCCATGCAGATTATAAATGAAGTCGAAACTTCGCGGCGCGGCATCTATGGCGGCGCGGTCGGATACTTCGGCTGGAACGGCGACCTCGATACCTGCATCGCCCTGCGCACGGCAGTGATCAAGGACGGCCAGCTGCACATCCAGGCCGGCGGCGGCGTCGTGCTCGATTCCGTTCCGCAGTACGAGTATGACGAGACGGTTCACAAGTCCGGCGCCCTCCGCCGGGCGGCGGAACTCTCGGCAGCCTACGAGTTCGACCAATGATCCTCGTGATCGACAACTACGACAGCTTCACCTGGAACCTCGTCCATTACCTGGAGGAACTGGGCAGCCGGACGCATGTTATCCGGAATGATGAACTCTCGGCGGATCAAGCGCTCGCGCTGAAGCCGGACGGCGTCCTCCTCTCTCCCGGACCCTGCACGCCCAACGAAGCCGGCATCTGCCTTGAACTCCTCCGGAAAGCGCCGGAGTCTCTGCCTATCCTCGGCGTTTGCCTCGGCCACCAGGCCATCGGCCAGGCCTTCGGCGGCGATGTCGTCGGCGCGCGCGAAATCCGCCACGGCAAGCTCTCCCGCATTGCACACACCGGCGGCGTCCTGTTTGAAGGTCTGCCCAAAGAATTCTCCGTCGTCCGCTACCACTCGCTCGCCGTGCAGCCCTCTACCCTTCCGGTGGATCTCGTCGCTGATGCGTATACGGAGGATGGCGAGATCATGGCGCTGCACCACCGCACCCGACCGATCTACGGCGTACAGTTCCATCCCGAGAGCATTCTCACCGAGCACGGCCACGCCCTCCTCCAGAACTTCCTGTCGCAGATCCCGGCATGACCGAAGGCGCGCTCTCCGCTTGCCTGCAGGCTGTCGCGCGGGGCGAACCCCTGCCGGTGGACTTGCTCGAACTTGCCTTTGACGCCCTGCTGACAGGCCAGTCCTCCCCCGAGGAGACGGGCGCGCTCCTGATGGGGCTGGCCGTGCGCGGCGAGACCTCCAGCGAACTCGTCGCCGGGGCGCGCATCATGCGGCGGCACGCCCGTCAGGTTGATGTCAGCGGCGCCTTGCTGGACACCTGCGGCACCGGCGGCCTCGCCTGGAAAAGCCTCAACACCTCGACCGCCAGCGCCATCGTCATCGCGGCAGCTGGCGGCCGCGTGGCCAAGCATGGCAACCGGTCCGTTCCGCCGAAGACCGGATCGGCCGATGTGCTGGAGGCGCTCGGCGTCAATCTCGAAGTCGACGAAGACACGCTGCGCGCCTGCATCGACACTGCCGGCGTCGGCTTCATGTTCGCGCGCATCCACCACAGCGCCATGCGCCATGTCGCGCCGATCCGGCAGAAACTGGGTATACGGACGATCTTCAACCTGCTTGGCCCGTTGACCAACCCCGCCGGCGCGCAGCACCAGGTGCTCGGCGTCTACGCGCCGCACTGGGTGCGCCCGATGGCAGAGGCCCTCGGCGAACTCGGCACCACGAAATCCTGGGTCGTGCACGGCATCGACGGCGTGGACGAAATCTCCATTTCGGGCCCCACAAAAGTCTGCGAAGTGACGGCCTCGGGTGTTCGGGAGTTCATCGTCCAGCCCGCCGATGCCGGCCTGCCATCCCATCCACTGTCGATGATCGAGGGAACCGACGTCCACGGAAATGCGCAGGCGATTCTAGACCTGTTCGATGGCCATGCCGGACCTTTCCGCGACATGGTTGTGCTCAACGCCGCCGCCGGTTTGCATGTGCTGGGCCTCGCCGGCGACTTGAAAGCCTGCGCCGCCATGGCCGCCGCGGCCATCGATTCTGGCAAGGCAAACGCGGCGCTGGAAGCCTTGCGGCGCACCTCCCAGGGCGAGCTACCCGAATGACCACCGCGCTCGACCGTATCCTGGAGTACAAAGCCGGCGAAGTCCGAACGCTGAAGGCCTCGCGCTCGCTTTCAAGCCTTCAGAACGACGTCAAGGCGCAGCCTGCGCCGCGCGGTTTCGCAGCGGCGATGACGGCGATTGTGCGGGATGACCAGAACGCCCTGATCTGCGAGATCAAGCGCAAGTCCCCTAGCGCCGGCGAAATCCTGATGGGCGCCGACGCAGCCGAGGTTGCCCGAGACTATGAAAAGGGCGGTGCGGCCTGCCTCTCGGTGCTGACAGACGGCCCGAGCTTCGGCGGAAACCTGGATGACTTTGCCGCGATCCGGGCGGCGGTCTCGCTGCCCATGCTGCGCAAGGATTTCATGATCGACCCGCTACAGATCGTCGAATCGCGCGCGCACGGCGCCGACTGCATCCTCGTGATCCTGAGCGCCGTGGACGATGCCCTGGCGGCCGAACTCACGCAGACGGCGTTCGACCTCGGCATGGACGTGCTGCTCGAAACCCATGACGAGGCGGAGCTTGAGCGGACGCTGCGCCTCCCCTCCCCGCTAGTGGGCGTCAACAACCGCGACCTGAAGCGCATGGTCACCGATCTGGGCACCAGCGAGCGGCTCGCCCCCCTCTTGCCCCCCGACCGTCAGAGTATCTCCGAGAGCGGAATATCCGAACCGGGACATATCCAGCGTCTCCGCACATTTGGCATCCGGCGCTTTCTCATTGGCGAAAGCCTGATGAAGCGGACGGACCGGCAGGCCTTCACCCGCCTGCTTCGCAACGCATCCTGAAGGATTTTCGGGCCGATCTTAAGCACAATGCGCTTGGAACAGGTTGACCCGAAAGGGGAACACACATAGAACAGTTGTGAACATAGAATCACACTGGAAGGTCCCAGCCATGCTCACCAGCAAGCAGAAAGAACTGCTTCTTTTCATCAACGATCGCATCCGGGAAACCGGCGTTTCGCCCTCGTTTGACGAAATGAAGGAAGCGCTCGACCTCGCCTCGAAGTCCGGCATCCACCGCCTGATCACGGCCCTCGAGGAGCGCGGCTTCATCCGCCGCCTCGCCAACCGGGCCCGCGCGCTGGAAGTTCTCAAGTTGCCGGACTCGGCGGCGCCGTCCCCGGCCAGCCGTCAACGCCGGGACTTCAAGCCCGCTCTCGTCGCCAACCAAGCGTCCGACAGCTACCGGCCGGGCATGATCCCCCTCGTCGGACGGATCGCGGCCGGTTCGCCGATTTCTGCCATCCAGCAGGACAATGGGCACGTCCCCGCGCCGGCAGAGTTTGCCGATGGCGGTGACTACTTCGCACTCGAAGTACAAGGCGATTCGATGATCCAGGCCGGCATCCTGAACGGGGATATCGTGATCCTCAAACGCACCAACAGCGCGCAGACCGGCGACATCGTCGTGGCGCTGATCGACAGCGAGGAAGCCACGCTGAAACGCCTGCGCCGCAAGGGCGCGTCCGTGGCCCTCGAGGCTGCCAACCCGGCCTACGAGACCCGCATCTTCGGCCCCGACCGCGTCGAGGTTCAAGGCCGGCTCGTGTCCCTCGTGCGCAAGTACGATTGATCACGCTCAGGCCCGCCCGTGCACATAACCCACAGCGCCCAATTGCGCGAACCAGGCTTGCCGCCTGAAGTCTTACTCGCCGGGCATCGACGGCCGGGATGGCGGCCTCAGCACTGACCCGCACTAATCGGCCGGGCGCAACTTCCAGCGGGCTCGTATGGGTCAGCTGCACGCAATGCGGCCAATCTTTGTCGGCCATCCCGGCAACCGAGTGCACGCGAAGCAGCAGGCGCACACCCTTCCGGCCCAGCTCGATTTCCTGAGCCCAGCCTTCCACCAGGGCCGGCCGCGCTTCTGACGTGACGACCGGAGCCTCCACGCGTTGCGTCCGGAGGCTCCCGGCCAGCACGCCGATGGATATTCCGAAGGCAGCAAGCACCAGCATGATGGCCGCCTCGGAAGTCGATCATCGCCGCGCCGCCAGTCGGACGAGGAACAAGACGCCCGCCCCTGCCAGAACGTGCTGAAACTCAGGTTCCAAAAGGAGGGAAAAGTAGACGGCCGCGCCGGCGCAAATAGCGAAGGCGAGCATCAACGGACGAGCATCGATACTTACGAGTGCGCCAGCGCCCTTGATCACGCTCAGTCCGGGCAGCCCCACCCCTTGCACTCTCGTTCATCCTCGTGTTTCTGCACCCCGTCGGCGGCGGTGCCGCCGAATCCCTGGAGATTGCCCTGATCATGCGCGTCGTTACGCGATTTGCCCCTTCCCCCACCGGGATGCTTCACATTGGAGGGGCACGCACCGCGCTTTTCAACTACCTTTTCGCGAAAAGGTACGGCGGGCGTTTCCTGCTGCGCATCGAGGACACCGACCACGAACGCTCCACGCCGGAAGCCACGGCCGCCATCCTTGACGCGATGAGTTGGCTCGGCCTCACGCCAGACGAGCCGCCGCTCATGCAATCCGAGCGCGCGGGCCGGCATGCCGATGTTGCCCATGAGATGGTCGCGCGCGGCACGGCCTTCCGCTGTTATGTCAGCGCCGAAGAGCTTCAGACCCGGCGCGACCTCGGAGAAGAGAAACGCGTTGCGGCGCGCCAGGAGGGCCTCGGAGACACCGAAAAAGCTGCCCTGCTCGCCGAAGCGGGCGCACTGCTGGCACCATTCCGTTCTCCCTGGCGCGATGGCGGGTCGCCCCCGTCGGCAAACGCGCCCTATGTCGTCCGCCTGCGCGCGCCGGATGGTGGGGACCGCATCGTCGAAGACGGCGTCCAGGGCACCGTGAAAGTGCATTCGTCCGAGATCGACGACCTCGTGCTTCTGCGCACCGACAACACGCCGACCTATATGCTGGCGGTCGTCGTCGATGATCACGACATGGACGTCACCCACGTCATTCGCGGCGACGACCACTTGCGCAACACGTTCCGGCAGATCCCGATCTACGAGGCCATGGGCTGGGACGTCCCCGAGTTTTCACACCTGCCGATGATCCACGGCAATGATGGCGGAAAGCTCTCCAAGCGCCACGGCGCCCTGTCGACCACCGTCTACCGCGACCTCGGCTACCTGCCTGAAGGCATGAAGGCCTACCTGCTGCGGCTCGGCTGGAGCCATGGCGACCAGGAGATCTTCACCGAGGACGAAGCCATCCGGCTGTTCGGACTCGACGGCATCAACAAGGCCCCTGCCCGGCTTGATCTGGAGAAGCTCGGAACCGTCAACGCCCACTTCATCCGCGAAGCCGACAACGACCGTCTTTTCGATCTCCTGATTCCTTTCCTGCGCGTCGAAGGCGACCTGGACCCATCCGCAACGGAGCGGATCCGCACGGCGCTTCCCCACATGAAAGATCGCGGCGCGACGCTCATCGAGCTGGCCGCAGCATTTCGCTTTCTCCGTGCGGCGAGGCCGCTGGAACTCGCCAAGAACGCGAAAAAGGCATTGTCGGAAGAAGGCGTTGACCGGTTAAGGAAGCTTTCGTCTGAATTGCGTAACCTCGCAACTTGGACAACCGCTAGCATTTCGGAAACGATCACGACATATTGCACTGCAACAGGCCTATCTATGGGGCAGATAGGCCCGCCATTGCGGGCGGCTTTGACGGGCGGACTTCCCGCTCCGGATCTGGCGCCGGTGATGGACTGGCTCGGGCGCGAGGAAACGCTGGGCCGGATAGATGACCAGATTCAGACGGGCGCTGGCTGAGGCGTCTCTGCAGACAGAGTGAACAGGGAAAGAGCTGATGGAAAACAAAGTAAAGAACGCCGGCACCGCGAAACTTGAAGTGGCCGGCAAGCAGGTTGACCTGCCCGTGTATTCGGGCACTCACGGCCCGAACGTCATCGATATCCGCAAGCTCTACGCCGAGACTGATCACTTCACGCTCGATCCGGGCTTCACCTCCACCGGCAGCTGCGAAAGCCAGATCACCTATATCGACGGCGACGAAGGCATCCTGCTGCACCGCGGCTATCCCATCGACCAGCTCGCGGAAAAGTCGAACTATATCGAGCTTTGCTACCTGCTCCTGAACGGCCAGCTGCCGACCAAAACGGAGTATGACGCGTTCTGGCGCGAGATCCGACAGCACACCCTGCTCCACACCCAGCAGGACCGCTTCTTTGACGGCTTCCGTCGTGACAGCCACCCGATGGCGATGCTCACCGGCGCGGTCGGCGGCATGGCCGCCTTCTATCCCGGCGCCATGGGCAACGAAGACCCCGAAGAGCGCCGCATCAGCTCGATCCGCCTGATCGCCAAACTGCCGACGCTCGCCGCCCGCTGCATGAAGTACAATCTCGGCCAGCGCTTCATCGATCCGCTGAACAAGTTCTCCTACTCGGAAAACTTCATCAACATGTGCTTCTCGGTCACCGCCGAGGACTATGAGATCAACCCGGTCCTCGCCCGCGCCATGGACCGCTTCTTCATGCTGCATGCCGACCACGAGCAGAACGCCTCGACGTCCACCGTGCGCCTCGTCGCCTCGTCGGGCGCTCACCCCTTCGCTGCCATCGCCGCCGGCGTCGCCAGCCTCTGGGGCCCCAGCCATGGCGGCGCCAACGAAGCCGCCCTCCGCCAGCTGCGCGAGATCGGCTCGCTCGACAAGGTTCCGGAATTCGTCAAGATGGCGAAGGACAAGAACAGCGGCATCCGCCTCATGGGCTTCGGCCACCGCGTCTACAAGAACTACGACCCGCGCGCCAAGGTCATGCAGAAAACCTGCTACGAAGTGCTCGACGCGCTCGACCTGCGCGACAGCCCAGCCCTGAAAGTGGCCATGGAGCTTGAGCGCATCGCGCTGCAGGACGACTACTTCATCGAGAAGAAGCTCTATCCGAACGTCGACTTCTATTCGGGCATCATCCTCGAGGCGATGGGCTTCCCGACCAAGATGTTCACGGTGCTCTTCGCCGTCGCCCGCACCGTCGGCTGGGTGTCGCAGCTCAACGAGATGCTGGAAGACCCGACGCAGAAAATCGGCCGTCCCCGGCAGATCTATACCGGCGCCGCGATGCGCGATTACGTGCCGATCAGCGGCCGCTGAGCGAGCTGCAGTTCAGCAAGGACAGCGTCCGCCGCAATCTCTGCGGCGGGCTTGCCGTCCCGCACCAGCGCTGACAGCGCCGTGTTCTGACGTGCCTGTTGGGCTGCGCGCTCGGAGGGGTCGTTGAACCATTCCAGCGCCTTGACCGCGATCGGTTCGGCCTTGAGCTTTGTCTGGACAAACTCGGGCACGATTTCCCGGTCGCCGTTCAGGATGTTCAGCAGCGTGATGTGGACCTTCTTGTAGAGGAGGCCGCGCGCCAGCGCCCAGGTGATCCAGCCGGTCTTGTAGCCGACGATCATCGGCGCGCGCTGCATGGCCACTTCGCTGGTCACCGTACCGGAGCAGGCCAGCGCCACAGTTGCCGCCGCCATGGCGTCATACCGCTCGTCCGGATGGGTAATGACCCGGGCCCAGTCCGGCGCATCGGCAAACCGCTGCGTAAACTCGGCCTGGATCGGGCCTGCGGGAAGCACGACAATCTGTACCGCAGGCAGTCCGCGTTTCACTTGCCGGGCCGCGTCCATCAGCACCGGCGCGACACTGACGATCTCGCTGCGACGGCTTCCCGGCAAGACCAGCAGCAGCGGCTCGTCCGCCCCTATCTTGTGCCGTGTACGGAAGGATGCGCCATCTCCCCTACCGCACCGCGTCAGGGCCGGATTCCCGATCACCGTAACCTTCAAGCCGAACGGCTCGTAATAGGGCGCCTCGATGTCATGCATGCAGAGGAGATGATCGACGGTGGCCGCCAGTGTGGCTGCGCGCCCCGGCCGGGTCGCCCAGACCTGCGGGCCTATCAGCTTGACCAGCCGGATGGAGGGATCACGGGCCCGCACGCGCTGCGCCACGCGCAGCATAAAGCCCCAGGAATCCACCAGCACAACGACCTTCGGCTTGCGTCTGCAAATGTCGTCTGCGGCGGCATCAGCCAGGCGCACGACGTCCCCGTAAGCCTTGATGCCTTCCACGAAGCCGAGGACCGAAAGCGGGCCAATATCGATCGGAGACGTGATACCGGCGGCCGCGAGTTCAGCCCCGCCAATCCCGTTGATTTCAGTCCCCGGCGATTTGCGGCGCACCCATTCGGCCACTTCGCGCGCCAGCAGGTCTCCGGACGCTTCGGCTGCGACGAGATAGAGGGACATCAGAAACCAACGCCTAGAGTTGGAGAAAATCCGTACAGGAACAATCCGAGCGACGCGGCCTTTGCTTCCATGGCGGCGCGGTTCAGCATCAGGGCGCCGCCGGCCTCGACGCCGATGCCTGCAAGACCCGCGGCGGCGGCGAGCTCCACCGTCGAGACGCCAGTGGTCGGCAGATCAATCCGCCGCTCCTGAACCGGCTTCGGGCGCTTTACCAGAACACCCCGGCGAGCCTGCGCTGTGCCGCGAATGGTCTCAGGCAGGGCGGCGCATCTCCGCAGCATCTCATCCGTGCCTTCCTGCGCCTCGACCGCGAGCACCAGGCCGTCGCAAACCACGCAGGCCTGACCGATATCCAGCGCTCCGCTGGCGGACGCAACACGCGCGGCCAGGGCGAGGTCCTCAAGCAGCGCGGCGGAAGGCGCCGGCCCGGCAATGAGTCCGGTTGGCGCCAGCAAGGCCGCGTGCGCCTGCTCGCTGCCGATCACGTTAAAGCCGTTCTTCTCGAACTCGCCCACGAGCACGCGCAGCAGCGCATCATCCCCCTTGCGCGCTTCGCTGAGGACTTTCGGCAGCAGCGCCCCGCCGCGCAGGTCCAGCTTCAGGTCCGAGAAGTTCGGACGGCTGACATATCCGGCAAACACGAGATCGCGGCACCCCGCATCGCGCAGCCGCGTGATCACGGCGCCGACTTCGCCCAGCCCGACAACGCTCCCAGGATACCCCGCAAGACGCGGCTCCTCGAAACCCTTCAGCCGGAGAACATGGACCCCCTGCCCCGTCGCGACGGCATTCTCTGCGATCGCGACCGGCAGGTCGCCAAGTCCCGCAATCAGGCCAAGCGGTGCGGGCATGCGCTCAACCCGGCTTGCAGATGGGGCGGTCGCCGCCTTCGCGAATGAAGCTGATCAACTCCATCGCCAAGGGCTGAGCGGCAAACGTCGTGACCGCAGCTTCGAGACGATCCTTGAACAGACCATTTCCCTCGAACACGGCTTTATAGGCAGAGCGGATCTCGTGAAGGTCTGCCTTCGAGAATCCCCGGCGTTTCAGGCCCACCATGTTGAGGCCCGCGAGCTTCGCATGGTTGCCGACGACCGACCCGAACGGGATGACATCCTCAACCACAATGGCGCCGCCGCCGATGAACGCGTTACGGCCGATGCGGCTGAACTGGTGCACAGCGGACAGGCCGCCAAACCACACATTGTCGCCAACTTCGATATGCCCTGCGAGCGAGACATTGTTCGCCATCACGACATTGCTGCCGATCTGGCAATCATGCGCGATGTGCGCGCCGATCATGATGTAGCAGTTCGTGCCAACCTTGGTCAGGCCGCCGAACTTCGGAATGCCGCTATGGGCGGTCGCGTACTCGCGGAACACGCAGCCATCGCCGATCTCCAGCCGGGAGTCCGGATGTGCCGCGAGGCCGATGACCTGAGGCAGGCCGCCGAGAACGGCGTGCGGATGCAGCGTGCAGTTGTTGCCGACGCGCGTGTTCCCGATGACGCTTGCATGCGAAATCAGCTGGGTTCCTGAACCAACTTCGGCGTTGGGGCCGATATGACAGAAGGGACCAATGGTGACGCCGTCATGCAGCACGGCGCCGTCTTCAATGACGGAAGAAGGATGTACGGAAGTAGCCATGGATTTCCGTTACCAGCCCGTCAGGGGCTGCGCCACTGTTCAATCACGCTTCTTGGCGCTGGTCTGCTTGGCCAGCCAGGCCACTTCCCGCATCCACTGGCGGATCGGCTTGGCGGGCGTGCCGCCCCAGGTTTCCCCGTCCGCCACATCCCGGAAGAGCCCAGCAGAGCCCGCCAGGCTGACCCCGGCGCCCACTTTGACATGATCGGCAATGCCGACCCGGCCGCCCAGCATGGAGCCGTCACCCACCCGGACAGACCCGGAAATGCCGCCAAACGCTGCCACGATAACGGACCGGCCCAGCACGACGTTGTGGGCAATCTGGCAAAGGTTATCGATCTTGGTCCGCTCGCCGACGATCGTGTCCGCAAACACGCCGCGATCAATGCAGGTATTCGCGCCGACGGTTACATGGTCCTGTAGAATCACCCGTCCGAAATGCGGCGCATCTTCCAGCCCGTTCGGCCCCGGCGTCACGCCGAAGCCCGTCTCGCCGATCCGCGCGCCCGCCAGCAGCGTGACATGATCTCCCAGCAGCGCGCAATGCAGGCTCGCGCCGGCGCCGATGAACCCGTTCCGCCCGATCTGGACACCGGGCCCGATCACCACGTTCGGGCAGATCACCGTGCCTTCACCAATCGCCGCGCCGGCGCCGACGACAACGCCGGCCCCAAGTTCGGCGCCCGGATGTATCTCTGCGCTGGGAGACAGCGCAACGCGTTCCTGCGCCTGCTGGTGGCGCGGCTTGAACAAGGCGCGCGCGATGATGTTGTGCGCGAGGCGCGGCTGCCTGGCGACGAGGTATGACACGCCCTCAGGCACGCGCCCTCGCGCCGCATCGCCCACGACCAGCACATTCAGGTCCGGGCTGAGCGCCGGTTGCCCGGCGCCTTCGCCTTCAAGGAAAGCCAGTTCGCCGGGCTTCGCCTGATCTGCCGCCGCAATGGCGGTGATCGGAGTAGCCGGATCGCCAACCGGTTCCGCCCCTGTCAACGCGGCGGCCGACTCCAGCGTCAAAACCCCCAATGACGCATAGAACCGGGTGTCGACTGCCATGACGGAGCGTAGCCGCGGTTACTGGGGCGCTGGGGCGCGCTGACGGACAACCGTGATCGTCGGCGTCTTCGCGTCGAGCTTGGTCACGATGGACGCGGTTGCGTCCACGGTATCAGCGGTAAACACCGCCTGGCTCCTGGACAGCACGACCTGCGCATTTTTCTCTTTCACGACCTCGAGCATCACCGGCTCGAGCGCCGTATTGAAATCGACGAACGATTTCTGCTCGGTCGCCGCATACTCCTGCGACAGCGTTGTCCGCTTCTGCGCAAAGTCGTTCGACTTCTTCTGGAAGTCCTCGATCTGCTTGACGAGCGCCGCGTCGGCAACAATCGCCTCACGCGTCTTGCCGTCCAGCTTGGTGGCCAGCGACTGACGCTCCGCTTCCAGCGAGTCGCGCGTCGGCTTCAGTTCGGCATTGATCTGGGTTTCGATGTTCTTGAGTTTCGTGAACATGTCCTTGCCAGCCTTGCTTTCGCTGACAATACGGCCTTCGTCGATCACCATGATCACGGTGCCCTGGGCGGCGGCCGATGGGGCAACAACCAGAAGCGTTGTGGTCGACAGCATAAGAGTAGTCAGAAGGGTTTTGAACTTGGTCATTTTGGGTTCCTCGTGGGGGCTTGCGAGATCAGAAGTTCGTTGATGTCGAGAAGCGGAATGTCTCGGTACGGTCGTATTCTTCCTTGCGAAGGATTTGAGAGAAGTCGAACCGGATCGGGCCGAAAGGCGAATCCCAGAACACGCTGAGACCCGCAGACGCGCGCAGAGAAGCGGCATCTTTCGGTATGCGGACAGCGGACAGACCCGGATATCCAAGCTGGGAGGCATCGCCGATGAAGAGCGGCACGCCCTTGTCGACATCCTCGAGTGTGCCGAGGGAGCCGACGTCCATGAACAGCGCGCTCTTGATGCCGTACTCTTCGGGCAGGAAGTTCGGAACCGTCAGTTCGAACGTTCCCTGATAGTAGGCGTTGCCGCCGAGCGAGTTCAGGCGGCTGGTCTGAACCACTTCGCCGGTTTGCGGATCGAAGACGCGCACGATTTCGCGCGGCCCAAGACCGGCCACGTCAAATCCGCGGAAGGTGCTACCACCGCGGAAGAAGCGGTTGTTGATGCGCACGCCCTGCTCGTCATCCAGCGGCACGACCAGGCCGGCCGAGAACTTCGCGCTCGCAACCACATCCCGCCAGATCCCGCGATACAGCGAGGCGCCGGTTTCCGTCCGCACATAACGGACATCCCCGCCAAGCCCTGCCAGATCCTGGCTGATCCGGAAGTCGAAACCGCGGGTCGGGGTGATCGGATCGTTCGTCTGGTCCCAGAAGAAATTGTAGCCGATGATGCTCGAGATATCGTTGCGCTCGGAGCGGCAGATCGTGTCGCGCAGCGTGTAGAGCGGGTCGCAGAAATCCACCACCAGCTCGCCAGGGCCCGCATCGCCGGCTTCAGGCAGCCGGAAGCGGTCATCCGTGAAATCGTCCGGTGTGCTTTGACCTTCGATCTGCACCGAGTCCCGCAGCAGGTTACCGGCCGTATCGATGATGATGTTCCGGTCGGAGATGTTCACATCGTCCGCCTGCAGACGATAGCTCAGCCCGAGCTGCATGCGGTCCGTCAGCGGAAACGCCGTGCGGACGCCGCCGCCGATGGTTTCGCTGGTGAAGCCAGTAAATTCTTCAAAGTCTTGCTTGGTTGCGAACAGGTCGACACCGGCCGACAGGTTGCGGTCGAGGAAGCGCGGTTCGGTGAACCGGAGATCTACGACCTGCTGGCGGCTGGACAAGGACGTCCGCGCCACGACCGACTGGCCACGGCCGCGAAGGTTGCGCTGCGAGGCGCTGAGGTCGAACAGATAGGAGTCCACGGACGAGAAACCTGCCGCGAACGACAACTCACCCGTCGATTGCTCGGTGACCGTGACATCTACGATCGTGCGGTCCGGATCTTCCGCCGGCGTCTCGACGATCTCGACTTCCTTGAAGAAGCCGAGCGCGCGGATACGGTTGCGCGAGCGGTCCAGCAGGATGCGGTTGAACGCGTCGCCTTCGGCAATGCGCAGTTCGCGGCGGATCACGCGGTCCAGCGTCTGCGTGTTGCCGACGATGTTGATGCGGTCGATGTAGACGCGCGGGCCTTCATCGATCGCGAAAGTGATATCGATGCGTCCGGTTTCTTCGTTGACGCTGATCTGCGGACGGATGTCCACGAACGCATAGCCCGCAACACCAGCGGCGTAGGTCAGCGCGTCGATCGTGCTTTCGATTTGGTCGCCCCGGAAGAGCTCGCCTTCCTGGATCGGCACCACGGCTTGCAGGATGGACGAATCCAGTTTCTCGAGCGCGGTCTCGACCTTGATGACGCCGAAGTCGTACTGGCGTCCCTCGTCGACCGTGAAAGTAACGTAGAAGTCCTTCTGGTCCGGCGTCAGTTCCGCGACCGCAGAGGTCACGCGGAAATCATAGTAGCCGTTGTTTTGGTAGAACTCGCGCAGCTGCTCGCGGTCGAATTCGAGACGGCCCGAGTCATAGTTGTCGTTCGAGCTGAAGAAGCGCCAGAGGCGCGACTGGCGCGTCACGATCTCGCTGCGAAGACGCGAGTCCGAGTATTCCTTGTTGCCGATGAAGTTGATCGCGCGAACGCCGGTCACCGGGCCTTCGGTGATCTCGAAGATCAGGTCGACGCGGTTCTGTTCCAGCGGTTTGTATTGTGGCTCGACCTTCGCCGCAAAACGCCCCGAACGGCGATACATTTCCAGCACGCGCTGAACGTCGGCCTGCACACGGGCCGCCGTGAACACGCCGCGCGGCGAGGCCTGGATTTCTTCGCGCAGCTTGTCGTCCTTGAGGGCGCGGTTGCCCTCGAAGATCACGCGGTTGATGATCGGGTTTTCGACGACGCGCACAACCAGGTCATCCTCGCGCCGGTCAATCGACACGTCAGCGAACAGGTTGGTGGCGAACAGGGTCTTCAGCGACAGGTCGATCCGGTCCGGATCGAACGCATTGCCGGGTTCAAGCAGCAGGTAGGACTGCACCGTACGCGCTTCGATACGCTTGTTGCCCTCAACGACAATCGAGCGGATGGTGCCGCCATAGCGGGCATCTTCCTGGGCATGCGCTGTAGTCAGCTGGCCTCCCGATCCGAGCGCCAAGACGCTGGTCGCGAGAACTGTTGCTGCGAGGAATTTACGCATTCTCGAATACTCTTTCGTTCCTGGAGCTGAATTGCGTCAGCTGCTTCCCCGTCCGAAAACGCCGGTTTCGAGAATGTCCCCCCAAGTGATCACGATCACCATGGCCACCAAGACCAACACTCCCACACGCAGCGCCATCGCCTCAATTTGGCTTGGCATTTTTGAGCCTATCAATGCCTCGTATGCATGAAACACAACCCGCCCGCCATCCAGCACTGGCAGTGGCAGCAGGTTGAAGAAACCGACGCCGACTGAGATCGCCGCACACAGGCTGAGCAGCACCCAGAACAGGTGCTCGAGCCGGTCAAACAGCGGCACCTGCGGGTTGTCCATGACCGTATTCACGATCCGCCGGGACACGTCGCCAATCCCCACGGGGCCGGACAAGGTGTGAAAAGACATGTTTCCGGTCACGATGCTGCCCAGCATCGTGACGGTCCGCTCAAGGGCGACACCCGTCTGCTGGACACCCGCCACAGCTGATTCGATCGGCCCATACCGTTTGCGCTCGATGGCTGCCCCTTGAGCCATCCCGATGCCGATCGTGCTCTGCAGCACCATCTGGCCAAATTCGTTTTCTCGCATGACCTCGATCGGGGTGACGGAAACGATCTGCTCACTTCCCTGCCGGTCAACCAGAATGGCAATCGGCTTGTTGGGGCTTAGCAGGACGGCGACTGTCACGTCCGAGGAATTCGAGACAGGTTTGCCGTTGATCTGAAGGATCTGATCGCCGGTAAGGAGGCCGCCGCGCTCGGCGGGCATGTCTGGTTGAATGGCAGCAACTTCTACAGTCCGGATCGCCACGCCGTGCACGCCCGTTGAAAGCGCGAAAATGAACGCGGCCAGGACGAAATTCGCAAACGGACCCGCGAGACTGATGACGATCTTCTTGAGCGGGCCGACATCATCGAAAGGCAACCCCTTAGGCGCGGCCTCGTTGCCCGCCGCCTCTTCCGCCGACTGCTTGTCAACGAACGCGACGAAGCCGCCGAGGGGGATCCAGTTGAAGCGCCAGCGGGTTCCGCGCTTGTCTCGCACTTCGACGATAGGCTTGCCAAAACCCATCGCAAAGGACTCGACCGCGACATTGAACCAGCGGCCTGCAAGGTAATGCCCCAGCTCATGCACCACGATCACGATGCCCATGAGGAACACCAGGCACGCGATGAACAATGGGCCCTGGCTGATCACCCCTTCCAAGCTGACAATCCTCCTGCCCGGCTCGGGGCCTTCTTCAAGAGATCACCGGTGAGCCATCGCCCATGGTTATCGAGCGACGCCACTTCTTCGAGCGTCGTGCACTTGGTAGAGGCCAAATTTGAAGATGCAAAGTGGTCCAGAGCGGCTTCTACAGCCCAGCCGATATCCAGGAAGCCACATTTTCCCTCAATGAACGCCGAAACCGCTGATTCATTAGCGGAATTTAATATCACCGGCCCGGCCGGACCCAGCGCAAATGCCCGGCGCGCGAGGTCGATGGAGCGGAACCGCTCGGCATCCACAGGCGCGAAGTCCAGCTGCCCGATCTGGGCCAGATCCAGCCGGTCCACCGTCGTCTCGATGCGTTCCGGCCAGCCCAGGGCAAGCGATATCGGGGTCCGCATGTCAGGCGAGCCGAGCTGAGCAATGACCGAGCCATCGGTAAAGTGGGCCATGCCGTGAACGATCGACTGGGGATGGACCAGCACGTCGATCCGCTCTGCCCCGACCTTGAACAGGATGGCGGCCTCGATCAGCTCCAGCGCTTTGTTCATCAGCGTTGCGCTGTCGATGGAGATCTTGAGGCCCATGCTCCACTTGGGATGCACCGCTGCCTGGGCCGGCGTTGCCCGCGCCATGTCCTCCAGGGACGTCGTCCGGAAGGGCCCGCCCGACGCTGTCAGCGTCAGTTTGTCGAGCGACCTGCCATCCCCGATGCACTGGAAGATCGCGCTATGCTCCGAATCCACCGGCAGGATCGAAATCCCGGCCTTGGCCGCGGCATCTATGAGAATGCTGCCGGCGCAGACGATGCTCTCCTTGTTGGCGAGGGCGAGATGGTTTCCCGCCTTCACCGCCGCCATGGTGGATTTCAGGCCGGCCGCGCCGACAATCGCTGCCAGAAACCGGTCACAGGGCCGCGTGGCAGCCTCGACCATGGCCGCTTCACCTGCGGCCGCTGCAATGCCGCTACCCTCAAGGCGCGAACGTAGCTCCGGCAGCTTGGCCTCATCGGCGATCACCGCGATCTGCGGGCGAATATCCAGCGCCTGCTCGGCAAGGGCTTGCGCGTTCTGACCGGACGCAATGGCCACGACCTCAAACCGGGGCTCATCCCGGTTCGCATGCCGGATCACTTCGATGGCGGATTTGCCAACGGAACCGGTAGATCCGAAAATGGAGACGCGCCGAATACCTGTCATGGTTCAAAGACCTAGCAGGCGAGGCACGGCCGGAACACTCAGAAAAATCAAAGTCGCGAAGATGCTGACGGCCCCAAGCCCGTCCACCCGGTCAAGCAGGCCGCCATGCCCCGGCAGGATCGTGCCGGAATCCTTGACCTTGAACCGCCGCTTTAGCCCGCTCTCAAACAGATCACCCGCCTGGGCACTCACGGAAATCAGCATCCCGGCAATCATCCAAGGCAGTATCTCGGCGCTCTCCCATCCCGCCGCCACATACCCGCACACCGCGCAGGCGATCACAGCCGCAATAGCCCCGCTCCAGGTCTTGTTGGGGCTCTCCTTGGGCAGCAGCCGGGGGCCCCTGATCATCCTTCCAAAGAAGTAGGCGGCAGCATCAGAGGCCCAGACGAATGACATGAAGTACATAGCTGCCAGACGGCCGTCCCAGGGCCCTTCCCTCAATGTGTAGAGGCCGTAGACCATCGCGAAGACGTAGATGACGCCAAACCCGCCGGCGATCTTTGCCTCTACTGTGCGCGCGGACGTCCACACGGCCAGCGCGGCGGAAGCGATAAAAATTGAGAGAGAAACGACAAAACCCGGTAAAGCGAGGCTAAGGCCGAATAGCGCCGCGAGAGCCGTTAGCACCCATTCGAGAGGCGTTGCGCTCATTCTGCACCACTCGAACATCATCACGGCGCAGAACGCGCTGCATCCGAGGGCCAGCCACCAGGAGCCCATCCAGACTGCAAACAATGCAAAAGGAATGAGAACGAGAGCGGTCAGCAGGCGTAATGGTAACTCGGAAAACCGCTTTTCCGGCGGTGTCCAATCGCCCATCAGGTTGCTCCAGGCGTGACCGCCCCGAACCGGCGTTCTCGCTCGTGATAGCGCGAAATGGCGCTCTCCAGATGAGACTTGTTGAAGTCAGGCCAGAGCACATCGACGAACAGCAGTTCCGCATAAGCCGCCTGCCAGAGCAGGAAGTTGCTGATCCGGAACTCACCACTGGTCCGGATCACGAGGTCCGGGTCTGGAAGGTCTTTTGTATCAAGGTATTGCTCAAACCCGGCATCGGTGAGTTCACCCGTCACCTCACCCGCCGCAATGGCGCGGGCATAAGCCTGCGTGGCCCGAAGGATCTCATTCCGGGCCCCATAGTTGAACGCAATCGTCAGGTGGAATTTGCTGTTGGCCGCCGTTTCACGCTCCGCGCGGTCAACCAGTTCGGCGATGTCAGGCGGCAGGCCTTCGCGCTGCCCGATTACGCGCACCCGCACGCCATCCTGTTTCAGCCGCGACAGATCCCGCTGGACATAGGCTTTCAGCAAACCGAACAGCGTGTTGACCTCCGCCGCCGGCCGGCGCCAGTTTTCGGTCGAGAAGGAGAAGACCGTCAGGTAGCGGATGCCCAGATCACCCGCCGCTTCGACCGTCCTGCGCAGGGCTTCCACGCCGCGTTCATGTCCAGCGGTACGTGGCAATCCCCGGGCTTTCGCCCAACGCCCATTGCCGTCCATGATGATGGCGACGTGTTGAGGTGCCGACGGGTCACCGCCAGCATGGGAAGGTTCAGGGGATGTCCCGAGTCGGGCCATTACACCTGCATGATCTCCGCTTCTTTGGCTTTCACCATCTCGTCGACACGCGCGACGTATGTGTCGGTCAGCTTCTGGACCTCGTCCGACAAGGAACGGGCACGGTCTTCACCGATTTCGCCCGCTTTCTCCATTTTCTTCAAGGCGTCCATGCCATCCCGGCGCACGTTGCGCACGGCGACCCGGGCCGCTTCCGCATACTTGCCGGCGATCTTGGTCAGTTCGCCCCGGCGCTCCTCATTGAGCGGGGGGATGGGCAGACGCAGCGTCTGGCCGTCCATGATCGGGTTCAGGCCGAGGCCGGATTCCCGGATTGCACGGTCAACAGCGCCGACAACCGTCTTGTCCCAGACGTTGACCGACAGCATGCGCGTATCAGTGACGGTGACCGAGGCGACCTGGCTGAGCGGCGAGACGCCGCCATAGGCAGGCACCTTGATTGAATCGAGCAGGTTCACCGAAGCCCGGCCGGTGCGCAGGCCCGAGAACTCCGTGGCGAGCGAGGCGAGCGCGCCCTCCATCCGCCGTTCGATATCCTGTTTGCTGTAGCTCATTCGCTCGACGCTCCCTTTTTGGAGATCGTCGTGGAAGTGCCTCGCCCATGCAAGACGTTCAGCAGCGAGCCTTCTTCCTTGAGAGAGAAGACGACGATCGGAATGTTGTTGTCGCGCATCAGACTGACCGCCGAAGGGTCCATGACGCGGAGGTTCTTGATCAGCAACTCGTCATACGCGACCTGATTGTAGCGCGTCGCCGTCGCATCCAGTTTCGGATCAGCCGTGTAGACGCCATCGACTTGCGTGCCTTTGAGCAGCGCGTCGCAGTTCATCTCGATCGAACGAAGGGCAGCGCCTGTGTCGGTGGTGAAGAACGGATTGCCGATGCCAGCCGCGAAGATCACGACGCGGCCCTTTTCCATGTGCCTCTGAGCGCGGCGGCGGATGTAGGGCTCGCACACGGCGTCCATGGTGAGGGCGGATTGTACACGCGTGGGAACACCAATGCCTTCCAGCACGCTCTGCATGGCGAGCGCGTTCATCACGGTTGCGAGCATGCCCATGGAGTCGGCCTGGGCGCGCTCCATGCCTTTGGCGGCGCCCGCGACACCGCGGAAGATGTTGCCGCCGCCGATGACGAGGCAGATTTCGGCGCCTTCAGCGCGCGCCGCAGCGATTGCCTGGGCGAAGGTGATACAGGTTGGAATGTCGATACCGAACTGGCCGGGGCCCATCAGGGCCTCACCGGAGAGTTTCAGAAGCACACGCCGGTATTTCAGCTGGCTCGTCTCGGGCTCATTCGCCGGCATGCTTTTCACCGATCATTTTCAAACACGAACCAAAAAAATCCCGGCCGTGCGAAACCGCCAGCCGGGATTGTTCAAAGCCCCTCACGGGCAGAAACGCAAGCCTGATCAGGAGCCTTTTGTCATCGAGGCGACTTCGGCCGCGAAGTCGGTTTCTTCCTTTTCAACGCCTTCGCCGAGCTTGAAGTGCACGAATGCCTTCAGCGTCGCGCCCTGCGCCTTGAGGAACTCGCCGACGGTCTTGTCAGGGTCCATGATGAAGGGCTGCTCGAGGAGCACCACTTCCTTGTAGAATTTCTGCATCCGGCCAACGATCATCTTCTCGATAACCGCGTCTGCCTTGCCGCTTTCGCGGGCTTGCTCAGTGAGGATACGTTTTTCCGATTCGATCAGCGCCGGATCGAGCTCAGCCGTCGTCGCAGCGGCCGGAGATGTCGCCGCGATGTGCATTGCCACCTTGCGGCCGGCATCATCCAGATCGCCGGCGCCTTCGAGCGCAACCAGAACGCCAACCTTGCCCATGCCGGGCGCGGCTGCGTTATGGATGTACGAAGCCACGCGGCCAGAGGCCGTCAGCTTCGCCGAACGGCGAGCCGTCATGTTTTCGCCGATCGTGGCGATCATGCGTTTCACCATGTCGTCGACGGTGCCCTCGCCGTCCGGCGACTTGGCGCCGGAGACAGCCGCAATCGTGCCGTCCGTCGACAGCGCGACGTTGACGATGCCGTCGAGGGCTTTCTGGAAGCCCTCGTTGCGGGACACGAAGTCCGTTTCAGAGTTCAGCTCGACGATGGCGCCCGACTTGCCGTCTGCCGAAACCTTCACGGCCACAAGGCCTTCAGCCGCAGCGCGGCCCGATTTCTTGGCAGCCTTCGACAGGCCTTTCGCCCGCAGCCATTCGATGGCTGCCGCTTCGTCGCCATTGTTTTCGACGAGCGCCTTCTTGGCATCCATCATGCCTGCGCCTGTTTTCTCGCGCAGTTGCTTTACGAGTACTGCTGTAATCTCAGCCATAGCTTTGATCCCTCACTGGATTTGTCGCGCCGGAGCGCAGTTTCAGGCGTCGGAAGCCGCTTCGCCTGCAACCTGAACGTCTGCATCAGCCATCGAACCGACATCCGACATGGCGCCGAGGTCAATGCCGAGGCCGGCGGTCGATTCGGCGAGACCGTCGAGAACGGCATCGGCAAACAGGTTGCAGTAGAGCGAAATCGCACGTGCGGCATCATCGTTGCCCGGGAAGCCGAAATCGGCGTCCGCCGGATCGCAGTTGGTGTCGAGCACGGCGACGACCGGGATACCCAGCTTGCGGGCTTCCTGGACAGCAATCGCTTCCTTGTTGGTGTCGATGACGATGATCGCAGCCGGCAGGCCGCCCATGTCAGCGATACCGCCGAGTGCGCGCTGCAGCTTGTCGCGACGGCGCTGCAGGTCGAGCAGCTCTTTCTTGGTCAGGCCCGAACCGCCACCGGCATCGAACATCGTGTTCAGTTCGCGCAGCTGCTTGATCGAGTTGGACACGGTGGTCCAGTTCGTCAGCGTGCCGCCGAGCCAGCGGTGGTTCATGTAATATTGTGCGCAGCGTGCTGCAGCTTCAGCCACCGGGTCCTGAGCCTGGCGCTTCGTGCCAACGAACAGGATACGGCCGCCCTTGGCGACGGTATCGCGCACGAAGACGAGCGCCTGGTGCAGCGACGGCACCGTGTGGGACAGGTCCATAATGTGGATGCCGGAGCGCTCGCCGTAGATAAACGGCTTCATGCGCGGGTTCCAGCGGTGGGTCTGGTGACCGAAGTGAACGCCAGCTTCAAGCAACTGACGCATCGAGAAGTCAGGTAGGGCCATAGATTTTCTCCATCCGGTTGGCCGTCGCAGGGTGGAACTACGGGTTTGAGCCCGTCGCACCGGATGCACCCGCGACATGGTTTCAGTAAGCGCTCCTATACAGCTTCCGGCGTTCGGAGCAAGCGCAAAGCGCCGTGGTTACTGCCCTAGGCGGCCCGGCGGGGGATGACGCGCTCGACACCCGGGATTTCCTTCAGGGCGCGCTGGGCCCGGAGGCTGATCGTGTAGGTCTGGGGCAGCTTCACCGTCACCAGCCGGCCGTCCTCGAGGGGCATTTCAAGCAAAATCGAGCCGCGATCGGGGTCCGACAGGCCCTCAAGCCGGTGAACGACCCCGGCCAGTTCCGCAGGATTGGCCCCGGCAGACAGGCGCACGACCAGCTGGCCGGAGGGTTTGGACAGGCGGGCGGCCTCCAGTTCGAGCACCCGCTCGACAATGAGCCTTGTCTCTTCGCCGTTCTGCTTGACCGAAACCGTCAGGGCGATGGCCTTTCCGGGCTTCAGGAGGTCACCGTATTGCATCAGCGCTTCGCTGTAGACGGTCACCTCGCGCTCCCCGGTCGGGTCCGAGACGGTCAGGAAAGTGAATTTCGAGCCGTTCTTGCTGGTCCGATCGTTGCGGGTTCGTACGATGCCGATCATCTCGAGCGGGCGGCCCTCACCGGCCCGCTCCTCGATTTCCATCATCAGCGTGATCCGGTCCCGGTCGAGCGAGACGAGCACATCGTCCAGCGGGTGGCCCGAGAAGTAGAAGCCGATCGAGCGGAATTCTTCATCGAGCTTCATCTGGGCGGTCCACGCCCTCGGCGCCGGAAGGGGGGGCCGCAGGGCCGGCTCAGCATCCGCAAACAGGCCGCCCTGCCCGCCCTGCCGGTCTCCGGCGGAACTGGTCGCGTGCTGCGAGAGGACGCTGGCGGATTCGAGGACCTTCGAGCGGTTGGTCTCCAGCCCGTCGAGGGCGCCCGCGCGAGCGAGCGACTCGAAGGCTTTCTTGTTCACCTGCCTCGGGTCGATCCGCTCGGCAAAGTCGTAGAGATCCTTGAACGGCCCTGCGTCGGCGCGAACGGCGGCGACATGGCGCATGGCTTCCAAGCCGACACCTTTCAGCGCGCCGAGGGCGTAGACGATGGAGCCGTCGCGGACGTCAAAGTCGGCGCCCGACGTGTTGATGTCGGGGGCGAGGACCGGAATGCGCAGGCGCTTGGCCTCCTGGGAGAAGGCGGCGAGTTTGTCGGTGTTGCCGATATCGAGGCTCATCGACGCGGCGAGGAATTCGACCGGGAAATGGCACTTCAGATAGCCGGTCTGATAGCCGACCAGCGCGTAGGCTGCGGCGTGGGACTTGTTGAAACCGTAGCCGGCGAACTTCTCCATCGTATCGAAGATTTCGTTCGCGAGGTTTTCGGCCATGCCCTTGGTCCGGGCCGCGCCTTCGACGAAGCGTTTGCGCTGCGCCACCATCTCTTCAAGCTTCTTCTTGCCCATGGCGCGGCGGAGCAAGTCAGCCTCACCGAGCGAATAGCCGGCCACCTCCTGCGCCATGCGCATGACCTGTTCCTGGTAGACGGGCACGCCGTACGTCGCTTCAAGGACGGGTTTCAGATCCGGGTGCTGGTATCGAACCGAGCTTGGATCCTCCTTGCCCTGAACATAGACCGGGATGTTCTCCATCGGGCCGGGACGGTAGAGCGAGATGATGGCGATCACGTCTTCAATATTGTTCGGCCGGACGCGCCGGAGCGTGTCGCGCATACCCGAACCTTCGAGCTGGAACACGCCGAGAGTCTCGCCACTCGCCATCAGGTCATAGGTGGCGGCGTCATCGAGGCTTCGCCAGCCGGGGCCGACTTCCCTGCCGCCGGCCGCGATGAACTTCATCGCGCGGTCAATGACCGTCAAAGTCTTGAGGCCCAGGAAGTCGAACTTCACGAGCCCGGCCATCTCGGCGTATTTCATGTTGAACTGCGAGGCCGGCAGTTCCGCACGCGGATCATTGTAGAGCGGCACAAGGTTGACCAGCGGACGGTCTGCGATCACCACGCCCGCCGCGTGGGTGCCGGCGTTGCGGTAGAGCCCTTCAAGGGCGCGCGCGATTTCGATCAGTTCGCCGACGCGCGCGTCCGCTGCGATCTCGTCGTCAAATTTCGGTTCGCCCGCGATGGCCTCGTCGAGCGTCGGCGGCTTGGCCGGATTGAAGGGGATCAGTTTCGCGAGCCGGTCCACCTGGTGGTAGGGCATCTGCATCACGCGGCCGACATCGCGCACCACGGCCTTTGCCTGCAGCGTGCCGAACGTGATGATCATGGCCACGCTGTCGGCGCCGTACTTGTCGCGGACATAGCGGATCACTTCGCCGCGCCGTTCCTGGCAGAAGTCTACGTCAAAGTCCGGCATCGAGACGCGTTCGGGGTTAAGGAAGCGCTCGAACAGGAGGTCAAACCGGAGCGGATCGAGATCGGTGATCAGGAGCGACCAGGCGACTAGTGAGCCCGCGCCCGAACCCCGGCCCGGCCCTACCGGAATGCCGTTGGACTTCGCCCATTTGATGAAGTCCGAAACGATCAGGAAGTAGCCCGGAAAGCCCATCCGCTCGATGACACGCAGCTCGAAATCGAGTCGCTCCAGATAGACGCTGCGGTCCGCATACAGACGATCCGCCTCGGCGAGGCGAAGTTCCAGGCCTTCCTGGGCCTGCAGCCGCAACTCTTCCGGCTCCGAGCGCCCATCCTTGGAGAAGCCGGGCAGGATGGGATTGCGCGTTTCTGCGCGAACGGCACAACGCCGGGCGATCTCCACGGTGGAGGCGATGGCTTCAGGCAGGTCCGCGAAAAGCTCCCGCATCGCTGCGGGCGACTTCAGAAACTGCCTTTTCTCGACGCGCTTGCGATCATCTTGTCCCAGATATTCGCCGTTCGCGATACACATCAGAGCGTCATGCGCGACGGAATCGTCCGGTTTCATGAACCGGGCATCGTGCGTACCGACGATGGGCAGGCCAAGATCGTAGGCCAGTTCCAGCAGCCCGGCTTCGCTCTTGAATTCGGCGTGGGTGCCGTGCCGCGTGATCTCGACATAGCAGCGGCCGGGATAGGCGGCGGCGAGCGTTGAGAGCTCGGTTCGGGCGTCCCCCATCCGGCCTTTCTGGATATGCCGGGCGACCTCGCCGTCCGCCCCGCCCGTCAGCAGGATCAGTCCGGCGGTGTCTTCGAGCAGCAGTCGGCGGTGGAGTTTCGGCACACCGTCGGGAGAGTCGAGGAAGGCCCGCGACGACAGGAACATCAACCGCTGGTAGCCGGCGTCATTCTGGGCATATAGCGAAACCCGCGACGGCTCGGTCCTTGGCGTGCCGTCGGTCACGTCGAAACAGCAGGCCATGATCGGTTGCACGCCGTACTCGGCGAGCTTGACCGACAGTTCCAACGCACCAAACATGTTGTTCCGGTCAGTGACAGCGGCAGCCGGTACGCCGTTGTTCTTGCACCACTTAGCAATGTCCGACGGCGTGATCATGCTCTCGAGCAGCGAATAGCTCGAGCGGATCGCCAGCGGGATGAAAAGCGGAGTGTCCATGATGTCTACCTCTTGGACGCCAGACTCTCACCGAATCGCCCGAAACGCCAAGGAACTTTGGAGCCCATCCACAGGCTTAGCCTGTGTAGTCGACCAGTTTGCCGTCTTTCAGGGTCAGCACGCGGTCCATGTGGCGTGTCAGGGCGAGATTGTGGGTGGCCACCAGCACGCCTGCCCCCTCTTCCCGGACCATCTTGATGAGGGTCACGAATACCCGCTCGGTTGTAGCGGGGTCGAGGTTTCCGGTCGGCTCGTCCGCGATCACGAGGCGCGGATCGTTGGCCAGCGCGCGGGCGATGGCGACGCGCTGCTGCTCGCCGCCGGAAAGTTGCGCCGGCTGGTGATAGAGGCGCTCTGCCAGGCCCATCTCGTCCAGGAGTGCCGCAGCCTTCTTGCGCGCTTCCTTGCGGCCCTTGCCGGCGATCATCAGCGGCATGGCGACATTGTCGACCGCGTTGAACTCCGGCAGCAGGTGGTGGAACTGGTAGACGAAGCCGATCTTCTTGCGCCGGATGGCCGTGCGGCCATCCTCGTTGAGTTTCAGGCAATCTGCGCCGTCGAGCAGCACGTCGCCCGCTTCGGGACGTTCCAGCAAGCCAGCGGTGTGCAGCAAGGTCGACTTGCCCGACCCCGAAGGACCGACGAGGCCCACCAGTTCGCCCGGCGCAATGCGCAGGTCCGTGCCGCGCAGGACCGGCAAGTCGCCCGCACTCGTCTTGTAGGTGCGGTCGATAGCCTTGAGTTCGAGGACGGGCGTCGCGGCGGTCATTCGAACCTCAGGGCTTTGACGGGATCCTGAGACGATGCCCAGATGGCCGGGATCATCGATACGAACATCGACATGAAGAGCGCGTAGGCGCCGGTGCTGAACACCTCGTTCCAGTCGAGGATCGCCGGAAGGTGATCGAGGCCGTACTGCTCGGCCGGGAAGACCTCGCCGTCGATCGCCAGATTGATCAAGGACTCGATGGGGCCGATGTTCAGGATGAACAGGATGCCGACCGCCATGCCGAGGATGGCACCAGCTGAGCCGAGCGCCGTGCCCACCATCAGGAACACCCGAAGCACACCTGCCCGGCTGAGGCCGATGGTGCGTAGGATGGCGATATCACGCGTCTTGTTCTTCACCAGCATGACCACGCCGACGATGATGTTCAGTGTCGCGATCATCATGATGATCGTGACCAGCAGACGCACCATCACGCGCTCAGTTCTCAGCGCGCCGAGATAGGTCCGGTTCTTGGTTTTCCAGTCGCGCAGCAGCAGGCTGAAGCCGGTTGCGTCCGAGATCGCCTGCATGGCGCCTTCGGTAGCGTCCGGATCCTTCACGCGGATATCCAGATACTGGTATCGGCCCTTGGACTGGAACAGGATTTGCGCCTGTTCCATCGGCATGAACACATACACGTTGTCGAGCTGGGCGCTCCCGGTACGGAAGATGTCGCCGACGACGTAGGACTTGCTGATCGGAGTCTGCCCCACCGGGCCGGACCGCATTTGGGAAGTCACGACCTCGACCTTGTCGCCGATGCCGAGGCCCAGGTTGGCCGCTAGGTACTGGCCGATCATTATGATATTGCCGCCATTGCGGCCTTCACCGAACCCTCCGGCAATCGCAGCTTCGCCGCCGTCCTTGAAGATCGGCATGGTCGCGAGGTCTGCTGGCGGAATGGCGCGGACGACACCGCCGGTGCGTACTCCATTCGCCGAAAGCAGAACGAACTGCTCGATATAGGGCGACACGCTCAGCACGTCCGGCGTCGCCTTGATGATATTGGCGATCTCGGTCGCCTCTTCCTGCGGGTAGCCGTCAACGGCGGCCGCGATGTGCGGCTCACCGCCCAGGAGCGCATCCAGCAGCGTCGCGCGGAAACCGCTCATGATCGACATCGTGATGATCAGGGCAGCCACGGCAAAGAAGATGCCGACAAAGGAGATGATGGCAATCAGGCTCGCGCCGCCATGCTCACGGCGCGCGAGCAGGTAGCGCCAGGCCAGTGTACGTTCGAGACGGCCGAACGGCACGGCCACCTTGGCGCCGCCATTGCTCACCCGGTGATCCTCCGCACGGCTTCCTCGGCAGACACTTCGATTTTCTCACCCGTCTTGCGGCGCTTCAGTTCGACCACGCCCTTTTCGAGACCTTTGGGCCCGACGACGATCTGCCAGGGCAGGCCGATCAGGTCCATGCGCGCAAACTTGGCGCCTGCCCGGTCGTCCGTGTCGTCATAGAGGGCTTCCATCCCGGCTTTTGCAAACTGGGCGTAGAGAGAGGCGCAGGCCTCTTCACACGCGGCGTCGCCGGCGCGCATGTTGATGATGCCGACCGGGAACGGCGCCACGGCGTCAGGCCAGATGATACCGTTCTCGTCATGGCTCGCTTCGATGATGCCGCCGACGAGGCGCGAGACGCCGATGCCGTAACTGCCCATCTGCACGGGCACCATCTGACCATCCGGGCCCTGAACAACGGCGTTCATCGGCGCGGAGTATTTGGTGCCGAAATAGAAGATGTGGCCCACTTCGATGCCGCGCGCCGAGACGCGGCGCTCTTCCGGCAGCGCGTCGAAAGCAGCCGCGTCGTGCATCTCTTCCGTCGCCGCATAGTAGCGCGTGCGTTGCTCGACCACCGGCACGAGATCGGAATTGAAATCAAGATCGAGACCCGGCGCGCCGAGCGCCAACAGTTCACGGTCGCAGAACACGGCGCTTTCGCCGGTATCGGCGAGGATGATGAATTCGTGGCTCAGGTCGCCGCCGATCGGACCCGTGTCGGCCCGCATCGGGATGGCGGTCAGGCCCATCCTGTCAAAGGCGTTCAGGTAAGCGCAGAACATCTTCCGGTAGGCCGTGCGGGCGCCTTCTTCGGTCAGGTCGAACGAGTAGGCGTCCTTCATCAGGAACTCGCGGCCGCGCATGACACCGAACCGGGGGCGGACTTCGTCGCGGAACTTCCATTGCTGGTGATAGAGGTTCAGCGGCAGCTGCTTGTAGCTTTTCACGTAGGCCCGGAAGACGTCCGTGATCAGCTCTTCGTTGGTGGGGCCGAACAGCATCTCGCGGTCGTGACGGTCCTTGATGCGCAGCATTTCCTTGCCATAGGCCTCATAGCGGCCCGACTCGCGCCAGAGGTCCGCCTGCTGAAGCGTCGGCATCAGCATTTCGATGGCGCCGGAGCGGTCCATTTCCTCGCGCACGATCTGTTCGATCCGCTTTAGGACCCGTAGGCCGAGCGGCAGCCAGGAGTAGATCCCGGCGCCGTTCTGGCGGATCATGCCGGTGCGCAGCATCAGCTGGTGCGAGACGATCGAGGCGTCCGCCGGCGCTTCCTTGGAAACGGGCAAAAAATAGTTCGACAGACGCATTCAAAGGTCTCTTTCGGGCTGTTCTGAACCGGCTCACTAGCCGGTCAGGGGCCTATTGCGCAAGCAGGAGGGGGATGAGCAAGGCTGCCAGGGCAGTCACCACGACAGCCCCGCCGGTGGCCCAGATCACCTTCTTCATCAGCATCGGATTCTTGGGAGCCGCCTCTTCCGTGCCGGGGATCGTCGAGCCGTCTTCCCACTGGCCTTTGACGCCGATGGGGAGAACCGCAAAGAAGCTGATCCACCAAGCCAGAACGAAGACGATGATTCCGCCGGTGAGGCTCATCAGTGGTGACCTTTGGGGGTTTCCATCAGTTCCACCAGCACGCCGCTGGAGTTCTTCGGATGGACGAAAATGATCATCGTGCCATGGGCCCCGATCCGGGGTTTGCCGAGGACAGTCGCGCCGCGCTTTTCCATCTCGGTCACGGCCTGATTTATGTCAGCCACTTCGAAACAGACATGGTGCTGGCCGCCGGACGGGTTTTTCTTGATGAAGTTGGCGATCGGAGATGCATCGTTCAGCGGCTCGATCAGCTCGATCTGGCTGTTCGGCAGGTTCACGAAACAAACCTTCACGCCCTGCTCCGGCATGTCGAACGGAGTCGTTATGTCGGTAGCGCCGTAGAGCGTGCGATAGGTCTCGCAGGCTTGCTCGATGTTTGGGACGGCAACGCCGACATGGTTCAGCGGGCCAATCTTGAAATCACTCATGTCGCTTCAGCTCCTCAGGACTATCACTTCGATTAGCGGACGGATGCCAAACTCCGCTTCGCACGCCTTGCGGAGCGCCCGGCCGATGATTTTCTCGACGATCTCGTCATCCATCCGGTCACGCTTCTTGATCCCGTCAAGGGCGCGCGTGGCGGCCACATCGAGTGGCTCAAGGCTCTCATCCGCGATGCGGCCATCGGATTCCGACAGACCTTTCACGGTAATGACGGGGCCATCGATCGGCTCGCCGGATGCATCCAGACACACGGTCGCAAAGATCAGTCCGCTGACAGACAGGCGGCGGCGCTCGATCAGTCCTTCGGCCGCTTCCGGTACAAGGCGCGAACCATCGAGCATGAGGCGCCCGGCTGGGACTTCGTCGATGATTTCCGGCTCGCCCGGCGCGAGCCGGATGAGGCTGCCATTTCGGGGGGTCAGCGCAGACAGGACCTGCAGGGATTTGGCATAGGCCGCGTGCTCGACGATGTGCCGCCGCTCGCCGTGCACAGGGATCGAAACGCGCGGGCGCACCCACTGGTACATACGCCGCAATTCATCCCGGCACGGATGGCCGGACACGTGGATCGGTTCTTTCACCATGCGGGGCGTGATGATCCGGATCCCCTGCTCCGCAAGCATGTTCTGCATCGCGTAGACCGAGCTTTCGTTGCCCGGGATCAGGCGCGACGAGAAAATGACGGTGTCGTCGGGCCGCAGCGAAACGTGGCGATGATCGCCGCGCGCGATACGCGACAGGGCCGCGTTCGCCTCGCCCTGGCTGCCGGTACAGAGGTAGAGGATGTTCTCGGGCGGAAGGTAGCCCGCTTCCGACTCGTCAACGAATTCCAGGTTGGGCGGCAGGATGCCGACGGCTTTCGCCGCGCTGGTGATCTTGTGCATGCTCCGCCCGACCAGGCAGACATCCCGGCCCGCTGCGTTCGCAGCTTCGATGATCGATTTGACGCGCGCAACGTTCGACGCAAACGTCGTCACCGCCACCGCGCCCGTCTGCTGTGCAATCAGGTCGATGAGGCCCTTGCGGACCGTATCTTCCGATCCCGCCTCACCGGCCTCGAACACGTTGGTGGAGTCGCATACCATCGCCAGCACGCCGCGGTCACCCAGCGCCGTGAGGCCTTCGATGTCTGTTTTCGCGCCCACGAGCGGCTCAGGATCGATCTTCCAGTCGCCGGTATGCAGGATCATCCCTGCCGGCGTCTCGATAGCCAGAGCGTTGGGTTCGGGGATGGAGTGGGTCAGGGTCATGTAGCGGACTGTGAATGGTCCAGCCGTGACCGAAGCTTCGAGCGAAATGGTTTTGAGCCGTTTCGTATCGACCCCGCGCTCCTGCATCTTTCCGCGCACCAACTCGGCGGTAAACGGCGTCGCATAGATCGGCGCCTTGGTTCTGAGCAGCGGGTAGAGGAGCCCGATGGCGCCGATATGGTCTTCATGCGCGTGGGTCAGGAATACCGCATCGATATGCTCGCCGACCAGATAGGCCGGGTCCGCGCAGATCAGGTCGATTCCGGGCGTCGTCGCATTGCCGAACGTCACGCCGACATCGACGATGATCCAGCGCCGCGAATGGGCGGGCCCGTAGCCATACGCATTCAGGTTCATGCCGATTTCGCCGCATCCGCCGAGGGGCAGGAATACGAGTTCGTCTGTCGTCGCAGCGCTATCGGGCATCAGGTCTCAACGGTTCCGTTTCCAGACTTCCAGCAATCCACGAATCAGGACGTCCTGGTCATAGTGATCGATGGTTTCGCTCGCGCCTTCGAAAAGGGAGGCTACCCCCCCTGTGGCGACGACGGTCATGGGTTGACCATACTCGGCTTTGACGCGCCGCACGAGCCCATCAATCAGTTCGATATATCCAAGAAAAACACCCGATTCCATCGCCGAAACCGTATCCTTGCCGATCACCTGGGCAGGCTTCTGGATGGCAATCCGGGGAAGCTGGGCGGCCGCCTCATGCAGCGCACGCATCGAGAGATAGATGCCGGGCGAGATGATACCACCCTCGAACGCACCATCTGCGGCCACCACATCCAGGGTGGTGGCCGTACCGCTATCGATCACGATCAGCGCGCCGGGATACTTCACATGGGCGCCAAGCGCCGAGGCAATCCGGTCCGCACCGACCTGTTCCGGGTGGCGAACGCGCAGTTCGACGCCGGTCTTGAGGCCGGGTTCACCGATGAACATGGGTTCGACGTTCAGGTAACGGCGCGCCAGTGTGCGGAAATTGAATTGCGCCTGCGGCACCACGGTAGAAATGACGCAACCCTCGGTTTGGCTAAGGTCCACGCCGGACATGTCGGCCAGCCGCCAGAGCCATGATGCATGGTCATCGGCCGTCTTGGTCGAATCGGTGGCGCTTCTCCAGCTGTGAACCCACTCATCGCCGTCGTGCAGCGCGAAAACGGTGTTGGTGTTTCCAACGTCAATGGCGAGCAACATGGCCCCTCAGCTCCTGCGTATATCGACTTCGCCGGCCCTTATGAAGCGGCGTGTTCCGTCCGGCAATCGAAGCAGGAGGGCGCCGTCGTCCTCCAGATCTTCGAATATGCCTTCGGCCATAGTGTCCCCGGTCCTGACCTGAACCACCTGGCCGATGGCTTCTGCCCGTTCAAGCCAGTCCTTGCGAGTCCCCCTGAAGCCGTCCCGCGCCTGGGTGATGCGGCGCGCGAAAGCCTGGCGCAGGCTGGAGAGCACTGCATCCACAGGGGTTCCGGGCCGCATGCCGAGGTCCAGCAGGCTGGTGGCGGGCTGGGTCACATTTTCGGGAGGCGGCAGGAGATTCACGCCGATACCGGCGGCCACCCAGAAATCCGGACCGCCGCCGCCCGTTTCCACAAGGATGCCAGACACCTTCCGGCGATCGATCCGGACGTCATTGGGCCACTTCACCCGCACATCCGTACCGGGCGCATGTTCCAGCACCACGTCAGTGACCGCCAGGGCGGCCGCAAAAGGCAGCCGGAGGGCAACCGGCAAGCCGCCGGGTTCGCGGAACAGGGCCGTCGCGTAGATGTTTCCCGCCGGAGAAATCCATTCACGGTCCTGTCGGCCACGTCCTGCGGTCTGTTGGTCCGCGACGATCCACTGATCATGAAAACCGGTCGCCACGCGTCGCTTGGCTTCGGTGTTCGTGCTGTCGATGATGCCCATCCGGTGAACGGGCCAGGCCTCGCTCAACGCAATAGCCCCGCCGCCGCAAAGGTCGCCCAGCCGCCGGTGCCGAGTTCGCTGATGAACACCATGAACACCACGCCCGCGACGACCGAGCAAAGCACGACCGTGCCCATCACCGACATGTCTACCCGCTCGAACCGTTCGGTGGGCTCATCGAACCACATGATCTTGATGAGCTTCAGGTAGTATCCGAGCGAAATGACCGACGAGATGACTACCAGGATGGCGAGCGGAACAAGCCCTGCCTCGAGACCAGCGCGCAGAACCTCGAATTTCCCGAAGAAGCCGCCGAACGGAGGCAAGCCGGCAATCGAGAAGATCAGCACCGAGAGCGTCACCGCCAATACCGGCTTGTTACGGGCCATGCCACCCAATTCCGAGATGCCTTCGACCATGCCCCCGCGGCGGCGCATCGCCAGCACGGCGGCGAACAGGCCCAGCGACGTGACCGCGTAAATCGTCGAGAAGGTCAGCAGCGCGGCGGCGCCGAACTCCTGCCCAGCCGCAACCGCCACAAGCGCGTAGCCGACGTTGGCAATCGACGAATATCCCAGCAGGCGCTTGATATTGGTCTGCACCAGCGCCCCCACCGAACCGATGATCATCGACAGGCCCGCGATGATGCAGACGATGATCTGCCACTGGTCGATCGCCGACCCGAACACCGTGAACAGCACGTTCGCGAAGACCACCGTCGATGCCATCTTCGGCGCTGACGCGAAGAAGGCAACGACCGGCGTCGGTGCCCCTTCATACACATCCGGCGTCCAGACGTGCATCGGCGCCGCCGAAATCTTGAACGCGAGGCCGACGATCATCAGCACCATGCCGAACAGCGCGCCGGTCGTGATGCCCGCTTCTGCAATGCCAGCAAACGATGTCGTGCCCGTGAAGCCGTAAACCAGTGACGCGCCATACAGCAGCATGCCCGATGCCAGGGCGCCCAGCACGAAATACTTCAGGCCCGCCTCGGATGAGCGCGCGGAGTCGCGGTGGAAGGCGGCGAGCACGTAGGACGAGAGGCTGAGCGTCTCGATGCCCATGTAGAGCGTCATCAGGTCGGCAGCCGACAGGATGATGCCCATGCCGAGGCTCGCGAACATGATCAGCAGCGAATACTCATAGCGCATGGTTTCATGGCGCTTGAGGAAGCCCTCGGAGATGATCAGCGCGACGCCCGCAAGAACGTAAGTGATCACCTTGGCGAAGTTGACGAACGTGTTCGTGCGCACGAGACCGCCGAACGCTTCGCCGCCGCCAAAGTGGAGCGCGGCCAATGCGGCGGCCGCAAACAGCGCCAGCGCGCCGAACTTGAAAGACAGCGAGTTGAAGCGCTCACCGAAGATGGCGCCCAGCAGCACGCCGATCAGGCCCGCGAGGGCAAGCCAGAGTTCCGGTGCGACCGTCATCAGGATGGAGGTAATGTCCAGCATGTCCTACTGGCCTCCAGCCATGAGCGACAGGATCCGGGTCGTGGAGCTGTCCGTAAGATTGAAAATCAGGTTGGGCGCGATCCCGAACAGGATCGTCAGGGCTGCGAGCGGGGCAATGCAGATCCACTCGACCAGGTTCATGTCCTTGATGTCGTTGAGTTCCGGATTGGTGATCTCGCCGAAGACCGTGCGCCGGTAGAGCGTCAGCATGTAGACCGCCGAGAAGATCACGCCGAGCGCCGCGCCGGCGGCCGCCCAAGTCGCCGCCTGGAAACCGCCGACCATGGTCAGAATCTCGCCGACGAAACCGCTGGTTCCCGGCAGACCGACGTTGGCCATTGTGAACAGCATGAAGAAAGACGCGTAGATCGGCATACGGCTCACAAGGCCGCCATAGGCGGCGATCTCGCGGGTGTGCATCCGGTCGTACACAACGCCGACGATCAGGAAGAGTGCGCCCGAGATCAGACCGTGGCTGAGCATCTGGAAGATCGCGCCCTGCACGCCGATTTCATTGAAGGCAAAGATGCCGAGCGTCACGAAACCCATGTGCGCGACGGACGAATAGGCAATCAACTTCTTCATGTCGGTCTGCCGCCAGGCGACCAGCGAGGTATAGACGATCGCGATCACGGCCAGCGCAAACATGAACGGCTGGAACATCGCGCTCGCATCCGGGAACATCGGCAGCGAGAAGCGCAGCATGCCATAACCGCCCATCTTCAGCAGCACGCCGGCGAGGATGACCGAACCGGCGGTCGGCGCCTGCACATGCGCATCCGGAAGCCAGGTGTGCACCGGCCACATCGGCAGCTTCACGGCGAACGATGCGATGAAGGCCAGCCAGAGCCAGGTCTGTATCTCCGGCGCGAAGGCAAACTTCTCGAGCACTTCAAAGTCTGCCGAACCCGCGGCGAGGATCATGTAGACCATCGCGATCAGCATCAGCAGCGAGCCGATCAGCGTATAGAGGAAAAACTTGAACGCAGCGTAGACCCGGTCCTTGCCGCCCCAGATGCCGACGATAAGGAACATCGGGATGAGGCCAGCCTCGAAGAAGATGTAGAACAGCACCAGATCCAGCGCGACGAAGACGCCGATCATGAACGTCTCGAGTACGAGGAAGGCGATCACATATTCCGTGACGCGCTTGTCGATGGAGTTCCAGCTCGCGAGCAGGCAGATCGGCGTCAGGAACGTCGTCAGCATGACAAGGGAAAGTGACAGGCCGTCCACGCCCAGCTTGTAGCTGATCGGTCCGTACCAGGCATATTGCTCGACGAGCTGATAGCCCGTGGCCGAGCGGTCAAACGCGAAGAATGCCGCTACCGACGCGACGAACGTCGCCGCCGAGATGATGACGGCTGCGAGCAGCACAGCCTTCTTCGACTGCGCAGTGGATTCGCCCTTGCTGCTGCCGGCCGTGGCTGCGCGCACCAGCATCACGAGGAGCGCGCCTGCCAGTGGCAGGAACGTCATTACGGAAAGGATCGGGAAGCCGCCCATCAGCCTGCTCCTCCCGACCGGAGCGCGAGAATTGCACCGAAGACGATGACCGCCCCGATGATCACAAAGGCGTAGTGGTAGAGATAGCCTGTGTGCATCTTCGAGAGGCCGCGCGAACTCATGCCGGCCAGCTTGGCCATGCCGTCAGGGCCGATGCCGTCGATGATCTTCTTGTCGGCTTTCCAGAAGATGTTTCCGAAGAAGGCCGATCCGCGCACCAGCGTCGCCTGGTAGATCTCGTCGAAATACCATTTGTTCGAGAACAGGGCATGCAGCGGTCCGCCGCTGGCCGCAACGCGCGCGCCGATGCCCCGGTTGAAGAAGTAGGTGAACGTCGCAATCAGGAAGCCGGCAACGGTGACCACCAGCGGCGCCCAGAGCACCCATTCCGGCACATTGTGGCGGTCGTGCAAAACGTGGTTCTCGGCGGCGCGGTAGATGGCGCCTGCCCAGAAGGTTTCGTTCTTCGCGTCCACAAATGCATCGTAGAAATAGACGCCTGCGAAGATGGCCCCAAGGCTGAGCAGTGCCAGCGGGATCAGCATCACCAGCGGGCTCTCGTGCGGCTTGTGATCGTGGCCGTGGCCATGATCATCATGGGCATGGTCGTCGTGCGCGTGCGCATCATGCCCGTGGGCATCGTGGGCGTGCGCGTCATGGCCATGCGCTTCATGCGGCGCCGGTCCGTGGAACGTCATGTAGATCAGGCGCCAGGAATAGAAGCTGGTCAGGAAGGCCGCGAGGAGGCCGAACCAGAAGGCCAGCTGCGCAAACGATACGCTGGCCATGACACCGGCATAGCTGCTCTCGAGGATCGCATCCTTGGAGAAGAAGCCGGAGAAGCCAAACTTAGTATGCGGAATACCGAGGCCGATGATTGCGATGGTGCCTATCATCATCGCGGCATAGGTCAGCGGCATGAACTTCGCGAGCCCGCCCATGCGGCGCATGTCCTGCTCATGATGCATGCCGTGGATGACCGAACCGGCACCGAGGAACAGCAGCGCCTTGAAGAAGGCGTGAGTGAAGAGGTGGAACATCGCCGCTTCATAAGCGCCGATCCCTGCCGCGAAGAACATGTAGCCGAGCTGCGAACAGGTCGAATAGGCGATCACGCGCTTGATGTCGTTCTGCGCCATGCCGACGGTCGCGGCATAGAGCGCCGTTACTGCGCCGACGAGCGCGACCATGCCGGACGCGTAGAACGTGTACTCATAGATCGGCGACAGGAGGCAGACGAGATAGACGCCCGCCGTCACCATCGTCGCCGCATGGATCAGGGCAGACACCGGGGTCGGGCCTTCCATCGCGTCCGGCAGCCAGACGTGCAGGAAGAACTGGGCCGACTTGCCCATCGCGCCGATGAAGAGAAGGATGCCGATCAGCTCCAGCGCATAGACGCGCTCGCCGAAGAACACGATCACGGATTCGCGCGCCGGCAGGGCTTCGGCGAAGGCATATGGGGTGATGACGGCGTTGGTGCGGATCGCATCCAGCACCGGCCCGAACTCGACCGAGCGGAACATGAAGAACACCGCCATGATGCCGAGCGCGAGGCCGAAGTCGCCGACGCGGTTCGTCACGAAGGCCTTGATTGAGGCGTCGTTCGGCGCCTTCTTCGTGTACCAGAAACCGATGAGCAGGTAGGAGGCGAGACCCACACCTTCCCAGCCGAAGAAGAGCTGGATGAAGTTGTCCGCCACCACCAGCATCAGCATCATGAAGGTGAAGAGAGACAGGTAGGCGAAGAAGCGCGATTTGTGCGGGTCTTCGCTCATGTAGCCCCAGGAATAAAGGTGCACGAGTCCGGAGACGCCCGTGATCACCGCCATCATGACGATCGACAATGTATCTACACGGATCGCCCAGTTGGCGTGGAAATCACCGACATGAATCCACGGCATCAGCGTGATGATGTGCTGGCGCAGCTCGACATGCGCCGCCTCGACGCCCGCCGTCAGGTAGGCGTCATAGCCGGCAGCGTGGTGCACGGCTTCCGCCGCGCCGCCGAGACCGGCCACATAGGCGAACAGCTGGTAGAGCGACAGCGCGCCGCACGACAGCACGACGCCGGTGGTGATCGCCATCACGACCCGGTCGCCAATCCACTTGTGGAACAGACCGGTAAGCGCCGCGAAGCCCGGCGCGAGGACGATATAAATGAGCAGGCTATCCGGAAGCATACTGAGGTCAGCCTTTCATCAGATCGACATTCTCAACCGAGATGTCGCGGCGATTCCGGAAATAGACGACGAGGATGGCGAGCCCGACCGCCGCTTCTGCGGCCGCCACGGTGAGCACCAGCATCGCGAAGATCTGGCCCTGTATCGTTCCGGTAAACACCGAGAAGGCGACCAGGTTGATGTTCACGGAGAGCAGGATCAGCTCGAGCGCCATCAGGATGACGATGACGTTCTTGCGGTTCACGAATATGCCTACCACGCCGATCGTGAACAGCGCCGCCGAAACGATCAGGAAATGCAGGATGCCGAGTTCGGTCATGTCAGATCCCTTGCCCCGGAGCCGGGTCCTTCAGTTCGGTGGCGTCTGCGCGGCGCCGGCCGGTCTGCGCACTGACACTCTGGCGCTTGACGTTCGGCCGGTGGCGCAGCGTCAGCACGATGGCGCCGATCATGGCGACCAGCAGGATCACGCCAGCCAACTGGAACAGCAGAAGGTATTGCGTGTACATCACGGCGCCGATGGCTTCGGTGTTGGTTTCTGCGCCCGGCGAAGGGTCAAACGTATCGAAGGTGAGCGAACCGCTCGCGGCCCCGACGAGTGCCAGTTCGGCAACCAGAATCACGCCGATCAGGAGCGCAAAGGGCCAATAGCCTAGGCTGCCTTGCTTCAGCTCGACGAAATCCACATCCAGCATCATCACGACGAAGAGGAACAGCACCGCGACCGCGCCGACATAGACGACGATCAGCAGCATCGCGAGGAACTCGGCCCCGATCAGAACCATCAGGCCCGCGGACGAGAAAAAGGCGAGGATCAGCCAGAGCACGGAATGCACGGGGTTGCGCGCCACGATGACGAGCATCGCCGACAAGACCACAACAGCCCCAATCAGTATAAATGCGATCAGTGCCACTGCCTTCTCGCCCCTTTTCTGTTCCGGTGAAGCCCCTGCCCGCCGGTCTGCGTTACTAGTTTGGCGCGCTACCGGTACGGCGCGTCCAGCTCAAGATTCTTGGCAATCAGCCGTTCCCAGCGGTCGCCGTTCGCGAGGAGGCGTTCCTTGTCGTAGAAAAGTTCTTCGCGCGTTTCGGTCGCGAATTCGAAATTCGGCCCTTCGACGATCGCATCGACCGGGCAGGCTTCCTGGCAGAAGCCGCAATAGATGCACTTCACCATGTCGATGTCGTAGCGCGTCGTGCGGCGCGCGCCGTCTTCGCGCGGCTCGGCCTCGATGGTGATGGCCTGCGCCGGGCAGATCGCTTCACACAGCTTGCAAGCGATGCAACGCTCTTCGCCGCTCGGGTACCGGCGCAGCGCATGCTCGCCCCGGAAACGCGGCGACAGCGGGTTTTTCTCGAACGGGTAATTCACGGTCGGTTTCCGGCGGAACATTTCCAGCGTGGCCACCCAGAAGGCGCCGAGGAAATCCGTCAGAAGGGCGCCGCGAAGGGTCTGCGCGAGGCTCATGACTGAACTCCGAAATAGGTCACATACCCAGCCACCACGAGCACGGCGGCGAGCGAAGTTGGCAGGAAAATCTTCCAGCCAAGGCGCATCAGCTGATCGTAGCGATACCGGGGCACGATGGCCTTCACCATGGCGAACAGGAAGAACAGGAACAGGATCTTCAGCATGAACCAGAAGAGGCCTGCGAGGCTGAGCAGCAGCGGCGGCATCGACCCGGCGGCGTTCGCGCCGATCGCGACGGGGCCATGCCAGCCGCCGAGGAACAGGATCGTCATCATCGCGCACATCAGCACGATGTTGAGATACTCGCCCAGCATGAAGAGAAGATACGGCGTCGATCCATACTCGACCTGGTAACCGGCCACGAGTTCGGATTCGGCTTCCGGAAGATCGAACGGCGGGCGGTTAGTTTCGGCCAGCGCCGAGATGAAGAAGATCACGAACATCGGGAACATGACGACGATCAGCGGGAAGTTCTGGAAGCTGAACGCGTGCCAGTTCTGCAGGCCGCCGGCCTGGTTGTTGACGATGTCACTGAGGTTCATCGAGCCGACCATCAGGATAACGGTGATGATCACGAAGCCGATGGAGACCTCGTAGGACACCATTTGCGCGGCAGAGCGCAGCGCGCCGAGGAACGGATATTTCGAGTTCGAAGCCCAGCCGCCCATGATGATGCCGTAGACACCCAGCGAGCTGATCGCGAAGAGGTAGAGGACGCCGACATTCAGGTCCGAGATCACCCAGCTCGTGCCGCCTTCAATACCCGGCGCGACCGGGATGGCCGCCCAGGCGGCGAAGGCGAGCGTACAGGTGAGGATCGGCGCGAAGATGAAGACAAACTTGTTGGCGCCGGCCGGGATGACGATTTCCTTCAACAGGAATTTCCCGAAGTCCGCGAACGACTGCAGCAGTCCAAACGGGCCCACCACGTTCGGGCCCTTGCGCATCATCACGCCGGCCCAGATCTTCCGGTCCAGCAACAGCAGGAACGCAATCGACAGCAGCAGAACGAGCGTGAACAGACCGATCTGGCCGAGCACCAGAAGCGGCCCCCAAAGGCTCCCCAAAGACTCGATTGCATTACTCATGGCGCCGCACTACTCCGCTGCCACTGCGGTGTCTAGGCTGGTCGCCAGCGCAGAACACTCAGCCATTGTGCGCGACGCGCGGGCGATGGGATTGGTCAGGTAAAAGTCTGCAATTGCGCGGCCAAACGGAGCGTTGCCGAAGCCGCCGTCCGCTGCCGGAGGCGCCGCAATAAGCGCCGAAACGCCCTTGGCGCCGGGAGCGTATCCGCGACCGGAGAAGGCCGTGTTCTGCCCCGCCTTGCCGCGCAGCAGCGCACGCAGCTCGTCGGCTGTGTCATACGGAAGCACCTTGCCCATGACGCCCGAAAGCGCCCGGAAAATGGCCCAGCCCTCACGGGCTTCGCCCTTCGGCTGAACCGCCCGCGTGGTCATCTGCACCCGGCCCTCGGTGTTTACGAAGGTTGCCGTGATTTCGCTGTAGGCCGCGCAAGGCAGTACGATGTCCGCCCGCGCCGCACCGGCGTCGCCGTGCGAGCCGACATAGATAACCTGCGCCGAGCCGACCTGAGACAGGTCCACTTCATCTGCCCCCAGCAGCACGACCGTTTTTAGCGCGCCGCCGAGAATGTCCTTCGTCGCCTTGCCGCCGTCAGCCGGAACGAAACCGGCGTCCAGCGCGCCGACCCGGCCCGCCGCCGTGTGCAGCATGCCGAAACCGGCCCAACCTTCAGAAACGGCGCCGGTCTCCTGCGCCATCGACAGGGCGGCCGACAGGATCGCTGCGCCGTCACTGCGGCAGGCCGCCGCTTCGCCAGCAACGATCATCGGACGCTTCGCGCCCTTGAAAAACTCGCGCACCGCAGCGCCGTTCAGCGCGTCGGCAGACGTACCAAGGTGCGTATACGGATAGGTCAGCTCAGCCGCCTCGCCGATCACCGCCACTTTCAGATTGCCCCACAGCCAAGACTTGCGGATGCGGGCATTCCAGACAGCCGCTTCGACGCGCGGATTGGTGCCGATCAGCAGCAGCGCATCCGACTCTTCAACGCCCATCAGCGTCGGGTTCAGCAGGTAATGCTCCCGCACGCCGCTGGTGCCATACTGCGCGCTGGCTGGGCGGCAGTCGGTATTCTTGACGCCGAGGCCGCGGAAGAAATCGAGCGCCGCTTTCGCCTGCTCCACTTCGATCAGGTCACCAGCAACCACACCGACCTGGTCAGCGCCGACCGACAGCGCAGCTTTCACCGCGTCGAGCGCTTCCGGCCACGTCACCGGATGCAGCTTGCCATTCCGGCGCACGTACGGCCGGTCGAGACGCTGGCGCGCCAGGCCGTCCCAGACGAACCGGGACTTGTCCGACAGCCATTCTTCGTTGATCTCTTCATTCGTCTCCGGAAGGATCCGCATCACGGCGTCCCCTTTCGCATCGATCCGGATCGCCGCGCCCATCGCATCCATGACGTCGATGGACGAGGTTTTGCGCAACTCCCAGGGCCGCGCATTGAAGGCGTACGGCTTGGACGTCAGCGCGCCGACCGGGCACAGATCGATCACGTTGCCAGACAGTTCCGACGTCAGCGACTTTTCCAGATAGGTGGTGATCTCGGCGCTCTCGCCGCGCGAGATCATGCCGATCTCCTCGACGCCCGCCACTTCCGCCACGAAGCGCACACAGCGCGTGCACTGGATGCAGCGCGTCATGATCGTCTTGACCAGCGGGCCCATGTACTTGTCTTCGACCGCGCGCTTGTTCTCGTCATAGCGGCTGTCGGAGCGGCCATACGCGACGGCCTGGTCTTGCAGGTCGCACTCGCCGCCCTGGTCGCAGATCGGGCAATCCAGCGGGTGGTTGATCAGCAGGAATTCCATGACGCCGTTGCGCGCCTTCTCGACATAGGCGCCCTTGGTGCGGATCACCGGCGGCGAACCGTCCCGGTTCGGACGAAGGTCGCCGACGATCTGCGCACAGGAGGCCAGCGGCTTTGGCGCGCCTTCCCACTCGACGAGGCACATGCGGCAGTTGCCCGCCACCGACAGGCGTTCATGATAGCAGAAGCGCGGAATTTCGGCGCCAACTTCCTCGCACGCCTGCATCAGCGTGTAGGCCTTCGGCACTTCGACTTCGACGCCGTCGATGTTGAGCTTGAACGTGTCTGACATGGTCCTACTCCGCCGCGATCACGGCGCCCTGCACGAGGGCGCGCGGCTGCCGGTAGCGATTGATGCGTTCTTCGATCTCGTGGCGGAAGTGGCGGATCAGGCCCTGGATCGGCCAGGCCGCCGCGTCGCCCAGCGCGCAGATCGTGTGGCCTTCGACCTGTTTGGTCACGTCCAGCAGCGTGTCGATCTCGTCATGCGTGGCCTCGCCGCGCACCATCCGTTCCATCACGCGCCACATCCAGCCCGTGCCTTCGCGGCACGGCGTGCACTGGCCGCAGCTCTCGTGCTTGTAGAAATAGGCAAGCCGCGCGATCGACTTGATCAGGTCCGTCTGCTTGTCCATCACGATGATCGCCGCGGTGCCAAGACCCGACTTCAGGTCGCGCAGCGTGTCGAAATCCATGTAGGCGTCCATGATCTGCTCGGCCGGCACCATCGGTACCGACGAACCACCCGGGATCACGGCCTTCAGGTTGTCCCAGCCGCCGCGAATGCCGCCGCAATGCGTTTCGATCAGTTCACGGAACGTGATCGACATCTCTTCTTCAACGTTGCACGGCTTGTTCACGTGCCCGGAGATGCAGAACAGCTTGGTGCCCGAATTGTTCGGCCGGCCAAAGCCCGCAAACCATTGCGCGCCCCGGCGCAGGATCGTCGGCACAACCGCAATCGACTCGACATTGTTCACCGTCGTCGGGCAGCCATAGAGGCCCGCATTCGCAGGGAAAGGCGGCTTCAGGCGCGGCTGGCCCTTCTTGCCCTCGAGGCTTTCCAGCAGCGCGGTTTCTTCGCCGCAGATGTAAGCGCCGGCGCCGTGGTGGACGTAGAGGTCGAAGTCCCAGCCGTTGAGATTGTTCTGACCGATCAGGCGCGCTTCGTAGGCTTCTTTCACCGCCTTTTCGAGCGCATGGCGCTCTGCAATATATTCTCCGCGAATGTAGACATAGCATTTGTGGGCGCGCATCGCGCGGCTTGCCACCATGCAGCCTTCGATCAGCAGGTGCGGATCATGCCGCATGATCTCGCGGTCCTTGCACGTGCCGGGCTCGGATTCGTCGGCGTTAACGACGAGATAGTGCGGACGGTCGCGCACTTCCTTCGGCATGAACGTCCACTTCAGGCCGGTCGGGAACCCTGCCCCGCCGCGCCCGCGAAGGCCGGAAGCCTTGATCTGGTCGCACAGCCAGTCCGGCCCGAGATCGAGCATTTCCTTCGTCAGGTGCCACGCACCGCGCTTCTTCGCGGCTTCAAGGTCCGGCGAATGAAGGCCGTAGAGGTTCGTGAAGATGCGGTCCTTATCCTGCAGCATGGCTTAGCTCTTGATTTCCTTGCTGGTGGGTTCTTCGCGCTTCGTGTTGGTCGGTGCATCGGCTTCCGGTAGGCCAGTCGCTTCGGGCGTCGGCTCCGGTGGTTTGGGCAGGTTCGGCAAGGCCGAAACCCGAGTGCGGCTGCCATCGAACAGGGAGGCGTCGGTCAGGACGGTCGTGCCGCCTTCGGGCGCGCTGTTGACGCGGTCGATCTGCGGGCCGGGCGTCACATCCGCGCCGTGGCGGAGACGGCCCAGGATCGCCGACAGCGACTCCGGCGTCAGGTCCTCGAAGAAGTCATCATTGATCTGCACCATCGGCGCATTCACGCAAGCGCCGAGGCACTCGACCTCTTCCCACGACAGCCGCTGGTCGTCGGTTACGAACATCGGCTTGCCGATTTCCTTCTTGCAGACTTCTTTCAGTCTCTCTGCGCCGCGCAGCTGGCAGGGCGTGGTGCCGCACAGCTGGACATGGAACTTGCCCACCGGCTGAAGGCGGAACATCGTGTAGAAGGTCGCAACTTCGTAGACGCGGATGTACGGCATCTCGAGCCGGTTCGCGACTTCGCGCATCGCGGGCTCGGACAGCCAGCCATTGTTGTCCTTCTGGGCAAGCCAGAGCAGCGGGATCACCGCCGAGCGCTGCTTGTCGGCAGGATATTTCCCGCGCCAGAACGCAATCTTCTCTTCAGTCTCGGACTTGAAGGCAAAGCTGTCGCCGCCCGCTTCAAGATCAAACCGGCGCAAGGCCATCTATCGCTCCTTTGGCGCGGGCACGGTCACGCGCCCCGCCTCGTCAATTGGCCAGAACGGATTGTAGGCGACTTCCCAGGCGTTGCCTTCGGGGTCCGCAAAGTAGCCGGAATATCCGCCCCAGTAGGTCTTGTGCGGGGGCCTCGGAATGCGCACGCCGGCCTTGCCCAGACGGTCGAAAATCGCATCGACCTCCTCAACAGAACGCGCATTGAACGCAATCGCAAAGCCCTTGAAGTCGCCCTTCCGGTCATCGGCCACACCTGCATCGTTCGCAAGTTTGGTCTCGTCCCAGAGGCCGAGCGCCATGCCGCCCGCATTGAAGAACGCGACCTCGCCCTTCACGCCCCGGTCTTCAAAACCCAGAACGTCCGTATAGAAACGGACCATGCCGGCAAGGTCCTTGACCCCGACGGTGACGATCGAGACGCGTTGCTCCGGCAGGGCGGCCATCAGACAGCCCCTGCCCGCGCAAAGTCCACCCGGACGATCTTGCCCCCCTTGAGCGTATAGATCGCCGCCACTTCGAACCTGTCGCCGCCCGGCGCCCGCTCGACCTGCTCGTGGTCGATCACTGTCGTGCCGAGATCGATCCGGTTTGCCAGCTTGGCGTGGTTTTTCGGGAACTCGTAGAACAGGTCTTCATGCCGCTTGCGGATCGCCGCGAGCCCGCGATGCGTGATCTCGCCGTTCAGGCCCGCCAGCACGGCGTCCTCGGCGTAGCAGGCGAGGAAGGCTTCGATGTTCTGGTTGTTGTAGGCGTCCAGCTGTTTCTGGACGAGTTCGGCTGATGCGCTCACCGGTCGACCTCCCCGAACACGATGTCGAGTGATCCGAGGATCGCAGACACGTCGGCCAGCATGTGGCCTTTCGAGAGGTGATCCATCGCTTGCAGGTGCGGATAGCCCGGCGCGCGGATTTTAGCTCGATACGGACGGTTCGTGCCATCGGCCACGAGGTAGACGCCGAACTCACCCTTCGGCGCTTCGATGGCGGCATAGCACTCGCCCGCCGGAACGTGGAAACCTTCCGTGTACAGTTTGAAGTGATGGATCAGCGCTTCCATCGAATTCTTCATCTCGGCGCGGCGCGGCGGTGACAGCTTGCTGCCTGCCAGCAGCACAAGACCCGGACCTTCCTTCACCATCAGCGCGATGCACTGCTGGATGATCTTGGTCGACTCCTTCATCTCTTCCATGCGGCAGACATAACGGTCGTAGTTGTCGCCGTGCACGCCGACCGGAATCTTGAAATCGAGTTCCGAATAGCACTCGTAGGGCTGCGAGCGGCGCAGGTCCCAGGCGATGCCGGTGCCGCGCACCATGACGCCGGAGAAACCCCAGTCCATGATCGTGCGCTGATCCACGACGCCGATATCGACGTTGCGCTGCTTGAAGATGCGGTTCTCGGTGATCAGGTCCTCGATGCGGGCCATCTTCTCCGGGAATTGCTCACACCAGGCGGCAATATCGTCGATCAGCCGCTGCGGCAGGTCCTGGTGAACGCCGCCGGGACGGAAATAGGCCGCATGCATCCGGCTGCCGGACGCGCGCTCATAGAACACGCACAGTTTCTCGCGCTCTTCGAAGCCCCAGGTGATCGGCGTCAGCGCGCCGCAGTCCATCGCCTGCGTCGTCACGTTGAGGATGTGCGACATGATCCGGCCGATTTCGGAGAACATCACGCGGATCAGGCTGGCGCGGCGCGGAACCTCGACGCCGAGCATCTTCTCGATCGCGAGGCACCAGGCATGTTCCTGGTTCATCGGCGAGCAGTAATCGAGCCGGTCGAAGTAAGGCAGGCCCTGCAGGTAGGTCTTGTACTCCAGCAGCTTCTCGGTGCCGCGGTGCAAGAGGCCGATATGGCTGTCGATCCGGGTTACGACTTCGCCGTCGAGGTCCATGATCATCCGCAGCACGCCGTGCGCCGCCGGGTGCTGGGGCCCGAAGTTCAGCGTGAACTTGCGGTCATCTTCTTCGATGAGGTGAGCTGTGTCGGCCATGGTCTCACGCGCCTCCGCCGGCTTTTTCATCGCTGGGAATTTCGGACGTCATCCCTTCCCAGGGCGAGAGGAAATCGAAGTTCCGGTATTCCTGAACCAGCTTCACCGGCTCGTAGATCACGCGCTTCTCGAGGTCGTCATAGCGAACCTCATAGTGCCCGGTCAGCGGGAAGTCCTTGCGCAACGGAAAGCCTTCGAAGCCATAATCCGTCAGGATGCGGCGCAGGTCCGGATGGTCCGCGAACTGGATGCCGTACATGTCGAACGCCTCGCGCTCGAACCAGTTGGCGGCCGGCCAGATCGCCACGCAGCTCGCCACAGCCGTTTCTTCATCCGCGCGGATACGCACGCGGACGCGGTGGTTCATCCGCATCGACAGGAGGTGGTACACCACTTCGAACCGCTCGTTACGCTCGGGATAGTCCACGCCGCAGATGTCGATCAGCGTCTCGAAGTTGCATTGCTGGTCATCGCGCAGGAAGCGCAGCAGCGGCAGGATATGGTCCCGCTCGGCCAGGACCGTGAGTTCGCCCACGACGATCTGCGTCGACCGCACAGCGTCCGGCATCCGGGCTTCGATGTGAGCCGCGAGGTCGACCAGGATTTCGGTGTTCATGTTGGCCATCTCAGCGCTCGATCGAGCCTTCGCGGCGGATCTTCTTCTGCAGCTGCAAGAAGCCGTACACGAGCGCTTCAGCGGTGGGCGGGCAGCCGGGGATATAAATGTCGACCGGCACGATCCGGTCGCAGCCGCGCACGACGCTGTAGCTGTAGTGGTAATAGCCGCCGCCATTGGCGCACGAGCCCATGGAGATCACGTAGCGCGGCTCCGGCATCTGGTCGTAGACCTTGCGCAGCGCGGGGGCCATCTTGTTGGTCAGCGTGCCGGCCACGATCATCACGTCCGACTGGCGTGGGCTTCCGCGCGGGGCCATGCCGAAGCGTTCCAGATCATAACGCGGGTTGCCCGCATGCATCATCTCGACCGCGCAGCACGCGAGGCCGAACGTCATCCACATCAGCGAGCCGGTGCGCGCCCAGGTGATCAGGTCGTCGGCAGCAGCCGTGAAGTAACCCTTGTCGGCGAGTTCGTCCGACAGCCCTTTATAAAAGGGATCGTCGCTGCCCGGCTTGTAGCCTTCAGCGCCCGCACGGGCACCGCTCAGGGCATAGGGTTTATGCGAGGAGTCGAACATCATTCCCACTCCAGCGCGCCGCGGCGCCACTCATAGATGAAACCGATCGTCAGGACGCCCAGGAACCCGACCATCGACCAGAAGCCCAGGATGCCGATCTCGCCGAGGCTGACCGCCCAGGGGAACAGGAACGCGACCTCAAGGTCGAAAATGATGAACAGGATCGCGACCAGATAGAACCGCACATCGAACTTCATGCGCGCGTCATCGAACGCGTTGAACCCGCATTCGTAGGCTGAGTTCTTCTCGGGATCGGGCTTGTGCGGGGCCAGCAACACCGATCCCACGACGAACAGGCCGGAGATCACCGCGCCGATCACAAGGAAAAAGATGACCGGCAGATAATCAAGGGCCAGACGCTCGACTTCGGACATGCTTGGTACCTCCTGGTACAGAGCCAACGGTCGCCCGATTAGGACGGTTTTCGCATGTGCGCAACACGAACCGGCGCACTGACTCCGGACTTTCGCAGTATACCTGCCCGCGTTGCCAATTCACGGGCGATGCCCTGCGGCGGTGCGTCACGCATGCGCACGTATTTCGCACGCAATAGGATATTTCCGGCGCCGGAAAAACGTTCAAATCCAAGGCGATTTCGGGAGCCGTCCTCCGAGATGAGAACCCGTCGCAGCGCAGACCCCGGGGGCCGGCCGTTTGCGGTCCCCGGTCAGCGCTTCCGCCGCTGCGCGAAATAGGCTGCTGCTCCAATGAGCGGCGCGGCCGGCGCGTGCAGCAAGCGCACCGGGCAGTCTGCCAGATAGCCGCTCATCGGCCCGCGCGCCGCGAATCGCTCTCGCGCTTCCGGCGCCTTCAGGAACGCCGCGATCCGCTCGGACACGCCCCCGGCCAGCACCACCCCGCCGAGCGCCCCATTCGCCAGCGCCAGGTCCCCCACAGCCCCCATCACTGCCAGCGCACGCACGCGTATCAGGGCCAGATACATCTCGTCCCCCCCGTCCGCCTTGGCGCGCATGTCTTCGGGCGGCATCCCGGCATAGGGCCGGCCATAGATCTCGCAGAAAGCGGCATGCACCTCCTCGAGCCCGCTGCCGGAGGCCACCAGCTCGTTCGAGACGTAGCCATGGTCGCGCGCCAGCAGGCTCGCCAGCTTGCGCTCCAGATCCGTCCGCGGCGCATAAGCCATGTGGCCGCCCTCGCCCGCCAGCACGGTCCAGCCGTCCGCAGAGGGAATCAGCGTCGAGACTCCGAACCCCGTCCCCGGCCCCGCCACCAGGATCGGCGCCTCCGGAACCGGCGTACCGGGCAACACCACGCTGAACGCCTCCGGCTCCAGTTCGAGCACCGACCGCGCCATGGCGACGAAATCATTGACCACCAGCACGTTCGCAATCCCGAACCGTTCGGACACGTCCGCCTCGGAAATGCTCCAGTCCCGGTTCGTCAGCTGCGCCTTGCCGCCGCGCACGGGCCCCGCCACCGCAATGCAGGCCGCCGCCGGGCGCAGACCGGTCATGTCCAGATAGGTTCTCAGCGCCGCGTCGAAATCCGGAAATGCCTCGCCCGCAAAGCGCTCGAACTGCTCGATCCGGATCCAGTCGCCGCGCCGGTAGGCGGCGGCGAACCGCGCATTGGTCCCGCCTACGTCACCGACGAGCAACGCCTCTTCCATGCTCAGCTCCGCAGGCCGAGAAAATTAAACGGGCTCGCGCCCGTCGCCGCGCTGCTGACATTCATCCGGAACAGGTCAAACAGCTCATGCCCGAGCCCGGCGGGCGCCCGGTTCGGACGAAACTCGGCCGCCGGCCGGGCTTGAAACTCCGCCGGATCAACCAGGATATCCAGCCGCCCGCCTTCGGCATCCAGCCGGATCACGTCGCCGTCGCGCACCTTGGAAATCGCTCCCCCATGCACCGCTTCGGGGCTGAGATGGATCGCCGACGGGATTTTCCCGCTCGCGCCCGACATGCGCCCGTCGGTGAGCAGCGCCACCTTGTGCCCGCGGTCCTGCAACACGCCGAGCACCGGGGTCAGCCCGTGCAGCTCCGGCATTCCATTCGCCGCCGCGCCCTGGAACCGCACGACCGCGACAAAGTCCCGGTCGAGCTGCCCGGCGTCAAACGCTTCTTTGAAGGCATCTTGCGAGTCGAACACGATCGCGGGCGCCTCCACGAACCGGTGGGACGGCTTGACCGCCGACACCTTGCTGACGCCTTCGCCGAGCATCCCGGTCATCAGGCGCAGACCGCCTTCTTCCGAGAACGGATTATCGGCGGGACGGAGCACTTCCATATCGCCGCTCTGAGTCGGCGCAGGCCGCCAGATGAGACCACCTTCAGAAAGCACAGGTTCCTGCGCATAGCTGGAGATCGGTCCCGCCACACCGAGCGCATCGCCGTGCAGCAGCCCCGCCTTGAGCAGTTCGGCCATCAGGAAACTCATGCCGCCCGCCGCATGGAAATGGTTCACGTCGGCCGGCCCGTTCGGATAGATGCGCGCCAGCAAGGGTGTGACGCTCGACAGCTCTGCGAAATCCGCCAGCGTGACGGAGAGGCCTGCCGCGGCCGCAATCGCCGGAATGTGCAAGGCGTGGTTGGTCGAACCGCCGGTCGCCATCAAACCGACAATGCCGTTCACGATGGAGCGCGCGTCAATCATCTCCCCCGCCGGCCCGTAGTCCTTGCCCTGCGCCGTAATCGCCGCGGCCCGGTGCGTGGCGGCGCGTGTCAGCGCGGCCCGCAGCTGGGTGCCCGGATTGGGAAACGCCGCGCCCGGCAGGTGCAGGCCCATGACTTCCATCAGCATCTGGTTGGAGTTCGCCGTACCATAGAAGGTGCAGGTGCCCTGGCTGTGATAGCTCTCGGCTTCAGCCTTCAGCAGTGCCTCACGGCCGACTTTTCCTTCCGCAAACAACTGCCGCACCCGGACCTTTTCGGGATTCGAGAGTCCCGACGGCATCGGCCCTGCCGGCACGAAGATGGACGGCAACCAGCCGAAGCGCAGCGCCGCAATCACAAGACCCGGCACGATCTTGTCGCAAACGCCGAGGTGCAGCGCCGCATCGAACGTGTCGTGCGACAGGCCCACCGCCGACGCCATCGCGATCACATCGCGCGAGAACAGCGACAGCTCCATGCCCTCCTGGCCTTGCGTGACGCCGTCGCACATCGCCGGCACGCCGCCAGCGACCTGCGCGACGGCATGCACCTCGCGCGCCGCCTCGCGGATCAGCTGCGGATAGGATTCGAACGGCGCGTGCGCTGACAGCATGTCGTTGTAAGCCGTGATGATACCGATGACGGGCCAGCCGGCACCAAGGATCTGCGCCTTCTCGATCACGGCGCAACCGGCAGACTGGTGCGCGAGGTTGCCCTCCGTCAGCCGCGATCGCGCATAGGTCGTGGGGCGCCGTGAACGGATCATTTCGAGATAGGCGGCGCGCGATTCCCGCGAGCGCTCTTCGATGCGCGCTGTGACCGCTTCTACGACCGGATTGAGTTTGCCATCCATCAGGGAGCCCAGAAAATTGAAAGTCGATCGCCCAAGCCTTCTATCGCGAAACGGACCGGGCAATTCATCGGGTCCGCTTCGGCCATGTTCTCCAGTATGCTGCGCTTTTGCTCGCCAAATACAAGCAGCAGCGCCCGGTTTGCGTGAAACACGGACGAGCCCGTCAAAGTCATGCGCTGGGGCACTACCGCCATCGGCGCTTCAACCGCCGCGACACATTGAGCGCCGTCCGCCGCGACGATCTCCGCAAGGTTTGCAGCCCTAGGAAACCAACTCGCCGTATGCCCGTCGGTTCCCATGCCGAGCAGCAGGAAACTGATCGAGGCGCAGTGCGGCGCATAGACGGCGTTCCGGTCCGCAACCGCCTCTAACGGCGAGCCGTGGCCAGTCTTCATGGGCAGGAACGCCGCGCGTTCCGCCGCATTCTTCAGCAGCCGGGTCCGCACCAGGCGTTCGTTCGAGTCCGGATGATCCGGCGCCACCCAGCGCTCATCGACTAGTCCGACCGTCACCTTTGCCCAGTCCAGCTTTGCCGAGGACACAAGCTCGAACATCCGCACTGGCGAAGACCCGCCCGATACCATCAGGCTCGCTGCGCCGCTGCGTGAAATTTCCGCGCCGAGAGTATCGGCTGCGAGGTGGGCAGCCGCCTCTGAAGTCTCTTCCCGGCTCGGGAACTCCGTAAGGTGAAGCGCCGCGGCGCTCACGCCTCTTTCCACCAATCGCGGCCATCGCGGTCCATCATCATGGCGGCAGACAGCGGGCCGTCGGTTCCCGCCGGATAGGGCTCCGGCAGGTAGCGGCTCGTCTCCCAGGACTCGATCAATCCGTCGACCCAGCGCCAAGCCGCTTCGACTTCATCCCGCCGCATGAACAGCGAGAGATTGCCCCGCACGATATCCATCAGCAGGCGTTCATAGGCGTCCGGATAGCGTAGCATGAAACTCTCCGCATAGGAGAGGTTCAGCGGCAGAGATTTGACGCGCAATCCGCCCGGCCCCGGCTCCTTGATCTGCACGAACAGACGTACCGCTTCATCCGGCTGCAGACGGATGACGAGGCGGTTCACGGTTTCGACGCCCTGCCCGAATATGTTGTGCGGCGCGGGCTTGAACTGGATCACGATATCGGAGTGGCGCGCCGACATCCGCTTGCCGGTACGCAGGTAGAACGGAACACCCGCCCAGCGCCAGTTCTTCACTTCCGCTTTCACGGCCACGAAGGTTTCCGTTGTGCTGCCGGTCGCTGAAGACAACTCCTCCAGGTAGCCCTTGGCAGGCTTTCCGTCCTGCAGGCCGGACGTGTATTGCCCGCGCACGGTCTGTTTCTTGACCTGGTCGGCAGCGATGGGGCCGAGCGCGTTCAGCACCTTGATCTTCTCGGTCCGGATGGCGTCGTCGCCCAGATCATTGGGCGGCTCCATCGCGGTCAGGCAAAGCAGCTGCAGCAGGTGGTTCTGCACCATGTCCCGCAACGCGCCGGATCGGTCGTAATAGTCTGCACGGCCTTCGAGCCCGAGATTCTCCGCAACGGTGATTTGGACATGGTCGATGTAGTTGTATGACCAGAGTGGCTCGAACAGCATGTTGGCGAAGCGCAGGACCATCAGGTTCTGCACGGTCTCCTTTCCGAGATAGTGGTCGATCCGGAACACCTGCCGCTCGGAGAACACCTCGCCGACGCCGTCATTGATGGCCCGCGCCGATTCAAGATCCGTCCCGATCGGCTTCTCGAGCACCACGCGCGCCGGCTCGCCCGCGAGGCCCGCAAGGCCGATCGACCGGCAGATGTCGACATAGAGGTGCGGCGAGGTGGCGAGATAGAAGACGCGCGGTCGTTTCGCATCGAGCGCGAGGAGGACCTTGAGGCCGGGCCAGTCGGCATCCGGGCGGGTTGCGTCTATCGTGACATAGTGGACGAGCTTCTCGAACTTCAGCCACTCCGCCGCGTCCCAGCTTTCACCCGATGCTGCCTCGCAGGCCTCCCGCGCCACCTTGCGGTAGGCTTCCGTTCCTATCTCGGAACGCGCGGTGCCGATGATCGTGCTGGTCGGCGGGATCTGCCCGTCCAGCCAGCGGTGATAAAGCGCCGGCAGCAGCTTGCGGCGGGAGAGGTCTCCCGTGCCGCCAAAGATCACGATGTCGAACGGTTCGACCGGTACAAACTTGGCCATCTCAAAAGGCTCCCTGAGCGAGAGTGTAGTCCGGGGCGGCAACAATCGACACGCGCAGCGTAGGAGCCTGAGCTACTTGCATGTTTTCATGTTGTTTTCCGGGGCGCTGACGCATGGCCCCTGTCTGCGCAAATACGTTTTGCAAAAAATTACACCAGCTATAATGACCTCGCGCTCCCGGACCGGACAGCGAATGACAACGTTGTTATGAATATGCGGGAGTTTTCCGGAAATGTCCAGCCGAACGCGCCTTGAGGACCTCGCCTCCATCGCGGGCGTGTCGATCGCGACGGTGTCGCGCGCGCTCAACAACAGCCCTGCCGTCAATGATGAAACCAAGCGCCGCGTCTGGAAGATTGCGCGCGAACAGAACTACCATTTCCGGCCTTCGATGCCGGCCCTTCTGTCTGGTGCTGCTGCGACGATTGCGGTCGTCATTCCCAATCCGCATGCCCGGCAGAGCGAGGCGTTGCATCCGTTCGTGCAGGATTTCATCGGCGGGATTACCGAGGCGGCGCGGGTATCGGGGTGCGACCTGCTGATCTCGCACCTCGCGCCGGGGAATATGGACGACCTCTCCGAACTGATGACCTACAGTCATGCCGACGGCATCATCTTTCTCGGCCAGAGATTGCTGCACGACCGGCTGAACGCCCTGGCGCAGGAAGAAAGCCGGTTCATCGTCTGGGGGGCTGACCTGCCCGGCCAGAAGTATTGCTCGGTCGGCTCCGACAACCTGCGCGGCGGCGCGCGGGCGACGTCGCACCTGATCAATCTCGGGCGGCGGCGGATTGCCTTTCTGGGCGACACTGCCGCGCCGGAAGTGCAGCACCGGTATGAGGGATATGTCGAGGCGCACCGGCGGGCCGACCTGGCGGTTGATCCTGCTCTGATCGTGCCGGCGCAGTTTGAGATCAGCTATGCCGAAGCGGCGGTCGATGGGTTGATGGCGCGCGGTGTCGCGTTTGAAGGGATCTTTGCGGCAAGTGACTTGATCGCCCTCGGCGCCTTGCGCAGCCTGCAGAAGGCGGGCCGCTCGGTGCCGCAGGATGTGGCTATCGTTGGCTATGACAATATCCAGGTGGCCGCCTATACGCAGCCGGCGCTGACAACCATTGACCAGGACATGAGCAACGCCGGGCGGTTGATGGTGTCGAAACTGCTCGCCGCGACCGAGAAGGCGCCACTCCGGTCCGAGCGTTTGCCAGCGGACCTGATCGTGCGGGAATCCTGCGGGCTCGGCTAGAGCCGTCCGATCCAGATGCTGTGCGGCGGAAGGGTCATGGGGCCCGGCACAGTCGAAATCAGCGGTTTGGCTCCAGCTATAAAACTAGCGGGAATGGCCACTTCGTCTGTACCCAGATTGAAAAGGCAGATCAGCGTTTCGCTGCCGAGTGTGCGGCGAAGGGCGAGAAGAGGTTCCGGTACGTCCGGGAACTCGACTTCACCCAACCGCAAGGCGGCCGAATTCGCGCGCACGTTCAGCATCGCGCGGGTGAAGGTCAGCACCGAGTCCGGATCGCTTTCCTGTTCGCTCGCCGCGAGCTCAGCATGCCCCTGCCCGACCGGGAGCCAGGGCTTGGCTTCGGAGAAGCCGGCGAAGGTGTTGCCCTTCGTCCAGGGCATCGGCGTGCGGGCGCCGTCGCGGCCGAGGGTGCGCGGCCAGTTGGCGATGGCTTCCGGATCCTGCAGGTCCTCGAACGCGACTTCGGCCTGTGGCAGGCCAAGCTCCTCGCCCTGATAGAGGATCGGATTGCCGCGCAGGCAAAGCAGCAGCGCATTCGTCAGCTTCGCGAACTGGCGCATGTCCGCGCCGGGCGGGCACCAACGGCTGACGCAGCGCGGGGCATCGTGGTTCGAGAAAGCCCAGGACGGCCAGCCTTCGTTGAAGGGGCCGGCCCAGTTCATCTGCGAGGCTTTCACGCGGCGCGGCGAGAGTTTGTTCGCATACAGAAAGTCGAAACTGTAGGCCGAGCTGAGGCGCTTCTCGCCGGCGGTGAAGGCGCTCATTTCTGGAAGTGGGTCAGGGCCCGGAACTTCGGCGACCGTGAAGATCGCGCCGTAATTGTTCGCAAGCTCGCGGATGCGTTCCATGAACACCGGGATGTCCGGGTGGGACTGATTGTGGATATGGTGCTGCAGGTCAAAGGGGCGCGTGATCGTGCGGCTGCCTGCAGGCCAGGGCGGATTGTCCCGGAAGTCCGGATCGAACATCGCGAAGTTGATCGCGTCGAGCCGGAACCCATCGACACCCTTGTCGAGCCAGAACTTGGCGGCGGCCACCAGCGCGTCCTGCACCACGCGGTTGTGGACGTTCAGTTGCGGCTGGGTCGAAAGGAAATTGTGCATGTAGTACTGCTGGCGCCGGGCGTCCCAGGTCCAGGCAGGGCCGCCGAAGACGGACTGCCAGTTGTTGGGCGGGGTGCCGTCCGGTTTCGGGTCTTTCCAGACATACCAGTCCGCATACGGATTATCGCGGGACTCCCGGCTCTGCGCGAACCAGTCGTGCGCGTCCGAGGTGTGGGCATAGACCTGGTCGATGATGACCTTCAGGCCAAGCCGGTGGGCCTCGGCAAGCAGGGCGTCGAAGTCTGCCAGCGCGCCGAAGATCGGGTCGACATCGCAATAGTCCGACACGTCATAGCCGAAATCGCTCATCGGCGATTTGAAGAACGGAGAAATCCAGATGGCGTCCACCCCGAGCCCGGCAATATGGCCGAGCTTCCGGGTGATGCCCGGCAGGTCGCCGATCCCGTCCCCGTTGGTGTCCAGATAGGAGCGCGGGTAGATCTGGTAAACGACGGCGCCGCGCCACCAGGGCTGGGCAGTTTCGGGAGGGGGCGGGTTTTCCAGCGGTCACGCTCCTGAACAGGCGGGTTCGCCGGATTTGTCTGGCCTGGCAGGGGCAGAGGGACTCGAACCCACGACCTGCGGTTTTGGAGACCGCCACTCTACCAACTGAGCTATACCCCTTCAGGCCTGAGCGGGGTTTGCCCCAACTCCCGTCTGGCTGCAAGACCGGGGGTGAAAAGACTTGGGTCTGGGCGGTGCAGGGATTTTGGAACCTGGTGCCCCCCCTCTCCGCAGGCCCCTGCGAAGGCAGGGGCCCAGTTTCGGAAAGATGCCTTTTCCGTTGTCTGGGTACCTGCCTTCGCAGGTACCTTCGGGGTGAGGTTTGATCTGCTTGGCCAAGACCCTCACCTCCCACCGCCTTTGGCGGTGGGTCCCCCCTCTCCCGCATGGCGGGAGAGGGGTTAAGGGGTGGCTCTCCAACTCCTCTCCCATGATTTGGGAGGTGGGGGGGGGTGGGGTTGGAAATTTTGTTCTTCGATCATGCCGGGAGTATACCTCCGTGGGCGGAGGTGTAGGGGAAGGATTGAGGGGGAATTTTACAAGCGTTTGAGGGGACTGGATTTTATGTTTTGGGCGGGGTGTTTTTTTAGGCGCAAGTCCTGCGCCCCGCCTGCCCTGGCTGGCTGAATCCTGATGCAGGCAACTACCATTCGATGCCGAATATCTCTCAGATGTTCTCATTCATTCTCATTTTTTATCACCTGGTGCCGGCTTGTTATCGGCCCGTATCGCCCCGCGTGATCAGACGATTCCGCTGGCGCGGAGTTTGTCGACCTGGTCGGGAGTCAGGTTCAGGAGTTCGGTGAGGACTTCTTCCGTGTGCGAACCGAGCTCGGTGGGACCCGCCCAGCGGATCTGGCCGGGGGTGGCGGAGAGTTTGGGGAAGACGTTCTGCTGTTTGAGGCCCTGCCATGTTTCGCTGGGGACTTCGGTGAGGGAGTCTCGGGCGATGTAGTGCGGGTCGCTGAGCATGTCGGCCGCGCGGTAGACTTTGCCCACAGGAACGCCGTTTGCGATCATCGTCTGCTCGATTTCTTCGATGGTCTGCGGGGCAGTCCATGACTGGATGAGGTCGTCGAGGGCTTTCTGGTTCTGGCCGCGCGCGACATGGGTCTTGTAGGCGGGGTCGTCTTTCAGGGCGGGCTGGCCGATCGCTTCGCAGAGGCGGGCGAAGACAGTGTCCTGGTTGGCGGCGATGATCACCATGCCGTCCGAGCCGGTATAGATGTTGGACGGCGCGATGTTCGGCAGGATCGAGCCGGAGCGCTCGCGGGTATACCCTTCGAACTGGTATTCCGGGACGAGGGCTTCCATGACCGAAAGCACGGACTCGTAGATAGTCGCGTCGATCATCTGGCCTTCGCCGGTCTTCTCCCGGTGATGCAGCGCAGCGAGCGCTCCGAGGGCGGCGTAGAGGCCCGCGAGGCTGTCGCCGAGCGAGATGCCGGCGCGCGAAGGCACGCGGTCGGCTTCGCCCATCACATATCGAAGGCCCCCCATGGCCTCGCCGACAGAAGCGTAGCCGGCGCGGGTGGCATAAGGGCCGGTCTGGCCGTAGCCGGAGACGCGGATCATGATCAGGCGGGGGTTGATGGCTTTCAGGGCTTCGTAGCCGAGGCCCCATTTCTCGAGCGTGCCGGGGCGAAAATTCTCGAGCAGGAAATCAGCTTGCGCGACGAGCTGGCGGACGATGTCCTGGCCTTCCTTTTCGCGCAGGTTCGCCGTCATGCAGCGCTTGCCGCGCGCGACGACCGACCACCAGAGCGGAAAGCCTTCGCGGCCCCATTCGCGCAAGGGATCACCCTGCCCCGGCGGCTCAACCTTGATGACGTCGGCGCCCATGTCGGCGAAGATCTGGCCGCAGAAGGGACCCGCGATCAGCTGGCCGAGTTCAATGACGCGCAGGTCCGTCAAGGGACCCGTGCGAGTTAGCGGCGGGGTCATGGGCGTCTCCCAGTCTGGGTAGGCCCCGTCCAATCAGGTAATCAGGGACGCCGCAAGGGTGCTGCGCGAAGCGCCGTCAGCGCGTGGACTGCCGGCGGGCCTGACGCCGCATCCGGGAGCCCTGTTCGAGCGAGATGGTGCGCAGACCATCGGTGGCCTCGTCATTGGCCGGCATCCGGTTTTTCGGCAAGGGGGGGCGTTTCTTGAAGTCGGCCAGTTCCTGTACTTCGGCGTGGGCATACTCGCCCATCTCGACGCGGTTGCGGCCAAGGCGCTTGGCTTCGTAGAGCGCACGATCGGCGGCCTCGATAGCGGAGCTGACATCGGCGCCGGCGCCGAGCATGCAGAAACCGAAGCTGGCGGTGATGCAGACCTGGTACTCGCCGGTCTCGATCAGTGCCGACTGGATGCGGCTGCGCAGGCGCTCGCATACTCTACGGGCGTTTTCGAGTGTCACATCGCTGAGCAGGACGATAAATTCCTCGCCGCCCCAGCGGCCGAGCTTGTCAAACGGACCGCGGAGTTCGGCGTGGGCGATCTGCGCGACGGTTTTCAGCACACGGTCGCCGGCCGCGTGGCCATAGAGGTCGTTCACTTCCTTGAAGAAGTCGAGGTCGATGATGGCCAGTGCGGCCGTCTGCTGGGTGCGGCGCATGCGGTGGCACTCCTCATGCGCGCCGCGCAGGAAGAAGCGGCGGTTGAGAAGTCCCGTGAGGTCGTCGGTCCAGGCGAGCGCCTCGAGGCGGCGCTGGTAGGTGCGGGTGTGGAAATTGTGCAGAGTGGCGATGATCGCTGTCGGGATCGCAACGCAGCCAGTCACGTAGAGGTTCAGGCGCACATAGTCGCTTGCTTGAACCGGAATTCCGAGTTGGAAGACGACGATCGAAACGATGAACGATATGCTCAGCGCGGACAGGCAGACCAGCGCAAAGTAGTTCACGGACGACATCATGTCGCGAAAGTTGGTGCTCATCCTGCATCCCTCATCATGTTGAGGATGCTACACATCGAAGCTTGCAGCGCCGCTCATGGCGGCGGTCGATTTGATGGCCGTGCGGCGAGATTCGGTTAACCAGTCCGGCTCAGTTCAGGACCCATTGGCCGTCGACCGAGCGCAGTTTTGCCGGGCCGACCCAGTCGGAATGGGCGACGTGGACCGAGTGGATGATCGCCTCGATCTCGCGGCGCCAGTGGTCCAGGAAGGCCTGCAGGCGGGGAAAGGCGGGGGCGGTGTCGACCGTCTGCCAGACAAAGCTCTGCAGCAGTGTCCGGCGGGCCGGCATGTAATAAAGAACTTCCGTCGTGATCAGCCCTGCCCCCTGGATCCGGGCGAGGAAATCGCGGTCAACCGTCATGCAAGTCTCCCTGTCGTGTCCTTGCCGCTACGGCGGGGACATGACCGAGAGTATGACAGAATTTTGAAATGGCAATAAATACAATGTGCTAGCAGATTTCAGCCGAAGTGCTGCCAAACCCGCAAGGGTTTCAAAATCTTCACCGCCAGACTGTTGACGCGGCGAGCCCGACTGACTATCTCCGGCCCATCGTTAGCAGTCCACTCGGGTGAGTGCTAAACGTGGGCGCTCTCCCTACTGCTGGCGACCAACTTCAACCCAAAGACCCGAGGTAAGTTATGATCGAAGAGGCAGTCAGAATGAAACTTCGTCCCCTGCATGACCGCGTCGTTGTGCGCCGCGTCAAGGAAGAAGAAAAGTCCAAGGGCGGGATCATCATCCCCGACACCGCGAAAGAGAAGCCCCAGGAGGGCGTCGTGGTGGCCGTCGGTAAAGGTGCCCGCGGCGACGACAACGAAATCGTCCCCCTGGACGTCAAGCCGAAAGACCGCGTGCTGTTTGGCAAATGGTCCGGCACCGAAGTCACGATCGACGGCGAAGAGCTGCTGATCATGAAGGAAAGCGACATCATGGGCGTGCTGGAGAAGTAAGTTCTCCGCCCCGTTTTTCTTCCCCCAACCAATCCAAGAGGTAACTCACAATGGCAGCAAAGATTGTTGTTTTCGGCGCTGATGCGCGCGAAAAAATGCTCCGCGGCGTCGACATCCTGGCGAACGCCGTGAAAGTCACGCTCGGCCCGAAAGGCCGCAACGTGGTGATCGAGAAATCGTTCGGCGCCCCGCGCACGACGAAAGACGGCGTGACCGTCGCAAAAGAAATCGAGCTCGAAGATCGTCTCGAGAACATGGGCGCACAGATGCTGCGCGAAGTGGCCTCGAAGGCGAACGACACCGCAGGTGACGGCACCACGACCGCCACGGTCCTCGCCCAGGCGATCGTCCGTGAAGGCATGAAGCGCGTCGCCGCGGGCATGAACCCGATGGACCTGAAGCGCGGCATCGACAAGGCTGTGACCGAAGTCGTCAAGGACCTCGCCCACCACGCCAAGAAGGTGAAAACCAACGAAGAGATCGCCCAGGTTGGCACGATCTCGGCGAACGGCCAGAGCGAAATCGGCGCGATGATCGCTGAAGCGATGGCGAAAGTCGGCAACGAAGGCGTGATCACGGTTGAAGAAGCCAAATCGGCTGACACCGAACTCGACGTCGTCGAAGGCATGCAGTTCGACCGTGGCTATATCAGCCCGTACTTCATCACTAACGCCGACAAGATGATGGTTGAACTCGATGACCCGCTCATCCTGCTTCACGAGTCCAAGCTGTCGAGCCTGCAGCCGCTGCTGCCGATCCTCGAAGCCGTGGTCCAGTCGCAGAAGCCGCTGATCATCATCGCTGAAGACGTGGACGGCGAAGCCCTCGCGACCCTCGTCGTCAACAAGCTGCGCGGCGGCCTGCGCATCGCAGCCGTCAAAGCCCCGGGCTTCGGCGACCGCCGCAAGGCCATGCTGCAGGACATCGCTGTCCTGACGGGCGGCCAGGTCATCTCCGAAGACCTCGGCATCAAGCTCGAGAACGTCGGCATGGAAATGCTCGGCAAAGCCAAGCGCATCACGATCGACAAGGATAACACCACGATCGTCGACGGCGCCGGCAAGAAGAAAGAGATCGAAGCCCGCGTCAACCAGATCCGCAAGCAGATCGAAGACACGAGCTCCGACTATGACAAGGAGAAGCTCCAAGAGCGTCTCGCGAAACTTGCTGGCGGCGTGGCCGTGATCAAGGTTGGCGGCGCCACCGAAGTCGAAGTGAAAGAGAAGAAGGACCGCGTCGATGACGCGCTCAACGCAACCCGCGCGGCTGTCGAAGAAGGCATCGTTCCGGGCGGCGGCGTGGCTCTTCTCCGCGCTTCGAAGAACATCGGTGTGGTCGGCCTGAACGACGACGAAAAAGCCGGTATCGACATCGTGCGCAAGGCGCTCGAAGCGCCGATCCGCCAGATTGCCGAGAACGCCGGTGTTGAAGGTTCGGTGGTCGTCAACACGATCCTCCAGAACAAGGCCCGTTCCTACGGCTTCAACGCCCAGACCGAAGAGTATGGTGACCTGGTCGCCATGGGCGTCATCGACCCGGTGAAGGTGGTCCGTTCGGCTCTCCAGAACGCAGCCTCGGTCGCCAGCCTGCTGATCACGACGGAAGCCGGCATTGCCGACGCTCCGAAGAAAGACTCGGCCGGCGGTGGCGGCATGGGCGGCGGCGGCATGGGCGGCATGGGCGGTATGGACTTCTAAGTCCAACCCCTTCCCTGTCTACAAAACGAGCGGCCCTCCGGATCAGTCCGGGGGGCCGTTTGCGTTGGGGCAAGGATTGCCCCTGCCCGGCCACGCTCCTACGATCCTGCGCAATGACATAATTGCCGGACGGCGAAGGGGAGAACGCGCATGGACTGGAACTTTGGTGACATGCTGGACGCCGTCGGCGCGGCGCTCGGCCCCTCCGACCTCGCGCTGGCGCACGGCGATCGCAAGATCTACTGGCCGGAGTTCACCGCCCGCACCAACCGGCTCGCGCGCGGGCTGATTTCGCTGGGCGCCAAGGCGGGTGACAAGGCCGGCTTCTACATGCGCAACCAGCCGGAATACATGGAAGCCATGGCAGGCTGTTTCAAAGCCAGTCTCTCGCCGGTGAACGTCAATTACCGCTATCTCGACGACGAGCTGGTTTACATCATCGACAACTCGGACTCGACGGTCGTGTTCTTCGATGCGGAGTTCATGGCCGAGGTCGAGCGGGTGCGCCAGCGCCTGCCCCGCGTGGTGGCCTGGGTACAGATCGGCGGCGGCCCGGTGGCATCGTTTGCGCAGGACTACGAGAAACTCGCAACGTCGGGAGATCCGTCTCCGCTCGCGCCGAAGCGTTCCGGTGACGACATTTTCCTTCTCTACACGGGGGGCACCACGGGCCTGCCGAAGGGCGTGATGTGGACGCACAACATCTGGCGCGAAGCCAGCATGGAAGGCGTGCGCAAGATGGACCTGCCGGTGCCGGAGACGATGGAAGAACATGTCGAGAATGCGCTTGTGGCGGGCCGTTTCTCGCGCCAGCTGCCTGCCTGCCCGCTGATGCACGGCACCGGCTGGTTCACGGCGATGGGCGCGATGCTGAACGGCGGCGCGGTGGTGACCCTGTCCGAGAAGACCAAGTTCAGCCCGGTGAACCTTTGGGACACGGTGGAGGCCAACGGCGTGACGTCGATGGCGATCGTGGGCGACGCGTTCGCCAAGCCGATGCTGCAGACGCTGGACGAGAACCCCGGCCGCTGGAACCTGTCGAGCGTGCTGAACATCGTCTCTTCCGGCGTGATGTGGAGTTCGGAGGTCAAGCAGGGCCTGCTGAAACACATCCGGCAGACGGCGTTGACCGACAGTTTCGGCGCCTCCGAAGCGGTGGGCTTCGGCTCGTCGATCACCACGGCGGATGGCGGCACGCAGACGTCCAAGTTCGAGATCGGCGTCAGCTGCAAGGTGTTCACTGAGGATGACCGCGAAGTGCTTCCCGGCAGCGGCGAGCCTGGTTTCATTGCGCGCGGCGGCGCCGTGCCGCTCGGCTATTACAAGGATCCGGACAAGACCGCGAAGACCTACAAGACCATCGGCGGCATGCGCTACGCGATCCCCGGCGACTGGTGCACGGTGGAAGCAGACGGCTCGATCACGCTGCTCGGACGCGGCTCGAACTGCATCAATACGGCGGGCGAGAAAGTATATCCGGAGGAAGTCGAGGAAACGCTGAAAGCCCACCCGGCGGTGCGCGATGCACTGGTCGTCGGCGTGCCGGATGACAAGTGGGGACAGGCGGTGACCGCCGTCGTGTCGCTGGAGCGGGATGTGTCGGAAGATGAACTACGCGCCTTCGTGCAGGGCAAGCTGGCGCGCTACAAGGCGCCGAAGCGCGTGCTGTTCAAGGAGAACCTTGGGCGCGCGCCGAACGGCAAGGCCGACTACAAGTCGATCAAGGAATTCGCGCTGAAGGAACTGGGGCTCTAGCCTCAGACCTTGCGGCGGACGGTGCGGAACACGGCGTCGGCGCGGGCCGCGAGGGCGCCGTCTTCTTTCACGATGCGTGCGGTGACATGGACGAATTCGCCGTCCACGGCGGTGACCATCGGATGCGCTACGATCCATTCGCCTTCGCGGGCGATTTCCATGAACTCGACGGTCAGCTTGATGGTGACGGACATCTTGCCGGTGGCGGTCCAGACAGCCCAGGCAAGCGCGCTGTCGGCAAAGGCGCAGGCCATGCCGCCGTGCAGGAAGCCCATGCCGTTGCAGTGACGGTCGAGCACCCAGAGGCCGGTGCGCATGTCGCCTTCGGCGGTCGCCCGGTAGCTGGGCCCGTTATGGAGGGTGAACTTGCCGCGAGAGGGCGAGGCGGCAAATCCCGGCCGGGGTTCGCGCGCCGGCGGGGCGGAATCAGCCACGCGTTTTCTTGAAGATCGGATGTTCGACGGTATCGCCCGGGTTGATGCCCAGTTCCTTGGCGCGGCCGCCCGGAATTTCGAGCACGGCCCGCACGGGCACGCCCGGGCCGAGGGAGCGAAGCGAGCCAGGGACGGCGTTGCGGGCAATGGCGATGACCTGGCCGGCGTCGTCCATGTAGAGCATGTCGAGCGAGATCAGCGTGTTCTTCATCCACATGCTGGCGGGGCGAACCTCGCCGAAATCGAACAGCATGCCGGCGTCCGGCGCGAGGCTTTCGCGGTTCATCAGGCCCTGGGTGATTGCCTCGGGCGTATCGGCGATTTCGACCGTGAAGGCGTGGGAAGCCTCATCGGTTTTCACGGTTAGCGGGGTTACCGCAAGCTGGGCGAAGGCAAGCTGGGCGAAGAAGGCCAGCGCGGCGACAGAGGCAAACAGGAAACGGGTCATGCGGGCAGGAATAATCACCGGAATCGAAAGCGGCAAGCGCCGGACGCTGTAGTCATTGGTTTGTCGCGGCGTTTTTCCGAAAACCGGGTTCCACTTTTCGAAACGCCGCTTCAGCGCTTGGGACGAACCGACAGAACGTGGTCACCTTTGGCGCCGGACTCGATGACAACCTCGATCAGCGTGCCGGGTTCGACCTCGTCATAGCCGGCTTTGCGCAGGGCGACGGCGTGGACGAAAATGTCGATCTCGTCGGTGCCGCGGCGGACGAAGCCGTAGCCGCGGGCCTTGTTGAACCATTTGAGGGTGACGGTTTCATAGTCCGGACGCTCGCCACGCTCCTTAGCGACGGCGGCGCGGGGGCGCTCCATCTCGATGATGTGGACGGTCTGCCAGCCGCGCGGACGCAGGGCAGCGTCGCAGACGATCTTGGCGCCCTCGTCGGCGACGGTCTCGCCATAATCGCGCAAGCAGGAGATGTGGATCATCACGTCGCCGGTCAGCGACGCATCCGACGCCGATTCCGCGACGATGAATCCATAACCCTTGACGGTGTCGAACCACTTCACGCGGCCGATTACCCGGACCACCGGTTCGGCGGCAGGCGGATCTGATTCGCTTCTGGCCACGCTATTTGTCATCAACCACATTCCCCAGACACGAAAACTAGTGTGCGAAAACGCGCTTGTCACGCGATGTTCACAAGCCCCGAGTGATTCGGGACCTCATTCGAGGGAAGATGCGGCAAAATAAGGGCGGAGAAGCTGGCAGTCCCTAGGGGAGTCGAACCCCTCTTTTCAGGTTGAAAACCTGACGTCCTAACCGATAGACGAAGGGACCGCACGGCGTTGAGAGGCGCGATATAGCGGCTGATTCAGGACAGGGCAACCCACCTCGCCGCGTTTGAGACAGTTTGTTCAGACGCGGCTGACATCCAGTGTTTCGAGCTGCACGCGCTCGCGTCCGTTCCAGGTATCGGCCTTCAAGCGCCCGGCGAGGCTGAGCCGGCCGCCCTGCCGGAGCGCGTCGCCGATCGGCGTGCCTTCGGCGCGCCAGGCGATGGACTCGAGACGGCCCGAAGCGTCCTCGACGGTGAAGCGCAGGTGCTGCGTGCCGACGCGGCGGACGCCGGTGATGTTGACATCCTTCAGCAGGAAGACCGGTTCCGGCGCGCCGACGCCGAAGGGGCCTATGGAGGCGATGGCGGTGACCAGCTGCGGCGTGGCGGCGCCGGGGGCGAGGACGGCGTCGATGTCCATGTCGAGCGCGGCGTCGCGTTCGGCGGCGAAGGAGGACATGTGATCGAGCATCCAGGCGTCGAGCGCCGGCAGCTGCTCCGGATCCATGCTGAGGCCGCCGGCCATGGCGTGGCCGCCGCCGGAGAGGATAACGCCCTGACGGGCGGCTTCGGAGATGGCGGCGCCGAGGTTGACGCCCTTGACCGAGCGGCCGGAGCCCTTCGCAACCGGGCCGAGACCATCGCCCCAGCCGACTACGATGCTGGGGAGGTGAAAGCGGTCCTTGAGGCGGCCGGCGACGATGCCGATGACGCCGGGGTGCCAGCCTTCGCCCGCCGCAATGAGGACGCCGCGTGCGGGATTTTCGGCGAGCGCGCGTTCGGCCTGCGCGGTGGCGGCGTCGAGGATGGCGGATTCCAGCGCCTTGCGTTCGTCGTTGAGGCCGTGGAGGCGTTCGGCGAGTTCGATGGCTTCGGCGCGGTCGTCGGTGGCCAGCAGCTTGGCGGCGAGCCAGGGGTCGCCGACGCGGCCGCCGGCATTGAGGCGCGGGCCGAGCAGGAAGGTCGCATGGTAGACGGTTTCGATCTTGCCGATGCCGGAGACATCCGCGAGGGCGCGCAGGCCGGGGTTCTGGTCGCGGGCCATCATGCTGAGGCCCTGGCGGACGAAGGCGCGGTTGACGCCGTGAAGCGGGGCCATGTCGCACAGGGTGCCGAGGGCGCAGAGATCGAGCAGCGGCATGATGTCGGGCAAGCCGCCAGGCGGAGCGATGCCGCGCTCGCGGGCGAGCCGGTTGAGGGCGGCGACGAAGACGAAGACGACGCCGGCGGCGGCGAGGTGGCCCTGCCCCGAATTGCAGTCGGGACGGTTGGGGTTCACCAGTGCAGCGGTGTGCGGGACATCGCCGGACATCAGGTGGTGGTCGATCACCACGATCGGCAGGTCGATGGCGACAGCCTCGTCGAGCGCGCGGATGGCGGCGGCACCGCAGTCGACGGTGATGACGAGTTCGGCGCCTTGGGCCTTGAGATACCGGAAGGCTTCCGGCGAGGGGCCGTAGCCCTCTTCCAGACGGTCCGGCACGTAGAGGCCGAGATCGCGGCCCCAGGCGCGGAAGTAGCGGGCGAGGATGGCCGAGGAGGTTCCGCCGTCGACGTCATAGTCTGCGAAGACGACGGCCTTGCGGCCATCGAGGATGGCATCGAGGATGACACCGGCGGCCTTGTCCATGTCGGCGAAGCTGCTCGGGTCCGGGAAGAATTCACGCAGGGTGGGCGCGAGGTAGCCTGCCGCGCCGGTCGCTTCGACACCGCGCACGGCCAGGAGACGGGCCAGCAGGTCCGATCCGCCGACAGCCGGCAAGAGGCTTTGGACGGCGCGCGGCTCGGCCTGAAGCAGGCGCCAGCGGCGGCCACCGACCGACAGGGCGGCCGCGTCCGGGGCGTCAGGCACGGGTTTCTTGACAGGCTTCGTCATTTGCGGGGCCATTGCGAATCGAGGCTGAGCTTAGCGCGTGCACGCGCCGAATAGAATCCCTGCGCCGCACGGACGCGCCGTCCCAGACTGGCCTTACGGCGCCGAAGCCCTTATGGGCAGGGCAGACGCAACGGAGACGACCCCATGATCCCTCGCTATACCCGCCCCGAAATGGCAGCGATCTGGACCCCGGAGAGCCGTTTCGGAATCTGGCTGGAAATCGAAACCCTCGCAGCTGAAGCCATGGAAGAGATGGGGACGATCCCGAAGGGCGTTTCGAAAGCGGTGCGTGAGCGGGCAGCGTTCGAGGTTGACCGGATCGACGAGATCGAACGCGAAGTGAAGCATGACGTGATCGCGTTCCTGACGAACGTGGCGGAGCATGTTGGCGACGAGGCGCGCTTCCTGCACCTCGGGATGACCTCTTCGGACGTGCTCGACACCTGCCTCAATGTGCAGCTCGTGCGTGCGGCGGACCTGATGCTGGGCGGGATCGACCGGGTGCTGGCGGCGCTGAAGAAGCGGGCCTACGAATTCAAGTATACGCCGACCATCGGGCGCAGCCATGGCATCCATGCGGAGCCGACGACGTTCGGCGTGAAGCTCGCCGGTTTCCATGCGGAGTTCCAGCGCGCGCGGCAGCGCTTGCTGATTGCGCGCGAGGAGGTTGCGACCTGCGCGATGTCCGGCGCGGTGGGGACGTTTGCGAACATTGATCCGCGCGTGGAAGAGCATGTCGCGGCGAAACTTGGCCTGCGGATAGAGCCGGTGTCGACGCAGGTGATCCCGCGCGACCGGCATGCGATGTATTTCGCCGTGCTGGGCGTGATCGCCTCTTCGGTCGAGCGGCTGGCGACAGAGATCCGGCATCTTCAGCGTACGGAAGTTCTGGAGGCCGAGGAGTATTTCTCCGCCGGGCAGAAGGGCTCGTCCGCGATGCCGCACAAGCGCAATCCGGTGCTGACGGAGAACCTGACGGGCCTTGCGCGGCTTGTGCGCTCTGCCGTGACGCCGGCGCTGGAAAACGTCGCGCTCTGGCACGAGCGGGATATCTCCCACTCCTCGGTCGAGCGCGGGATTGGTCCGGATGCGACCATTCACCTGGACTTTGCGCTGCACCGCCTCGGCGGCGTGGTCGAGAACCTGGTTGTCTACCCCGAGAACATGCTGCGCACGATCAACAGCATGGGCGGGCTGCACAATTCGCAGCGCATCCTGCTGGCGCTGGTCGAGAAGGGTTTCAGCCGCGAGGATGCCTACCGGCTGGTCCAGCGCAATGCGATGCGCACCTGGAAGAAGGAAGGCGATCTCGACGTGCTGCTGAAGGCGGACGCAGAGATCACCGCGAAGCTGAAACCGTCCGAAATCGATGCATTGTTTGATCTCGAGTATCATTTCAAGCACGCTGACACGATCTTCGAGCGCGTGTTTGGCGCCGCCTGACGGTGGATTGTTGACGTGAGGGGCTGGCTGGCCATGATGGCGGCAGCGACCGCAGTTTTTCTGACACGATGGGGCTTTGCATGAGACGTTTCCTTTTCGCGCTTCCCGCGATGCTGCTGGCCGGGTGCGCCCCGGCGGCGACGACCGCGCCCGGCGAGGCCGCGACGGCCGAGGCGCCTGCCCTCTCGCCCGCCGAGACGCTGCACCAGAGCCTGATGGTACTGGACAGCCACCTCGACACGCCCGCCTACTTCCACACGCCCGAATACACCTTCTCCAAGCGGGGCAGCTTCGAGGCGGACGGCACGCATGTGGACTTGCCGCGCATGATCGAGGGCGGGCTCGACGGCGGCTTCTGGGTGATCTTCACGACGCAGGGTCCGCTCGATGATGCGTCGCTGAATGCGGCCCGCACGGCGGCGATCCTCCGGCAGATTTCCATCCGCGAATTTGCGGCGAAGTACGCGAACGACGTGGAGCTCGCCTTCACCGCCGCCGACGCCGAGCGGATCTTTGCCAGCGGCAAGAAGATCGTGTTCCAGAGCATGGAAAATTCGTATCCGCTCGGGAAGGATGCGACGCTGCTTGAGACATTCTATGCGGGCGGCCTGCGGATGGTGGCGCCGGTGCATTTCCGGAACAATCAGTTTGCGGACAGTGCCACCGATGTGACGCCGGCATTCGGCGGGCTCAGCCCGGCCGGCGAGGAGCTGGTGCGCGAAGCCAACCGGCTGGGGTTGATCCTCGACGGCTCGCACGCCTCGGACGATAGCGTGCGAGACATGCTGGCGCTGTCGACGACGCCGATCATCCTGTCGCATTCAGGCCCCAAGGGCGTTTACGACCACCCGCGCAACCTGCCGGATGACCTGCTGAAGGCCATCGCCGATGATGGCGGCGTGATCCAGGTGAACGCTTATGGCGCCTATCTCGAAGCGCTGACGGCCACACCGGAACGCCTGGCCGCGATTGCCGCGCTGGACGCCGAATACGGAACCGACACGTCCACGATGACGCCGGAGACGATCGCCGTGTACCGCGCGGCGCGCGATGAGATGGACAAGAAATTCCCGCCGCCGAGATCAACCTTCGAGAAGTTCATGGAGCATCTGCTCTACACGCTGGAACTCGTCGGACCGGACCATGTCGGAATCGGCGCGGACTGGGACGGCGGCGGCGGCGTGGACGGGATGACGGACATCACAGACCTCCCGAAGGTCACGGCGGCGCTGCTGGAGGCCGGATATTCGGAAGACGATCTCGCCAAGATCTGGGGCGGCAACATGCTGCGCCTGATGCGCGCGGCTGAAGCGGCGAAGACAGCGACCATCTCGTCACCCGTTCCGTTAAATTAGGGCCGGGCGCGGCTTGCCGCGTGGGCATGGATTGATCTCGCGGAGGCGGGCGCGAACACTGCGCCGGCAGAATGGGAGACTCCGCACATGACCAGTCCGTATTTCGATCTCACGGGAAAAGTGGCGCTGGTGACTGGCGGCAGCCGCGGGCTGGGCTACCAGATGGTCAAAGCGTTTGCCGAGCACGGCGCCGACATCATTGTCGCCAGCCGCAAGCTGGATGCTTGCGAGGCGGTAGCGGACGAAGTGCGCGCGCTCGGCCGCAAGGCCTATGCGCATGCGGCGCATTGCGGCCGGTGGGAGGATATCGACGGCCTGATCGAGGCGTCCTACGCAAAGTTCGGCAAGATGGACATCCTGGTCAACAATGCCGGCTCCGGGCCGCGCATGGCGAGCCATGAAGTGACCGAGAGCCTGTTCGACAGCGTGCTGAACCTGAACTTCAAGGGCCCGTTCCGGCTGGCAAGCCAGGTGGCGAAACGGATGGCAGAGGGCGAAGGCGGGAGCATCATCAACATATCGTCGTCAGGCAGCCTGGTGCCCTTGCCGATGGTGGTGCCTTACGGGTCCGCCAAGGCGGCGCTGAATGCGATGAGCCTGTCGCTGGCGCATGAGTATGCCCCGAAGGTTCGCGTCAACACGATCTGTCCGGGACCGTTCCTGACGGACATATCCAAGGCCTGGCCCGAGGAGATGCGTCAGAGCGCCGACAATGCGATGCGCCGGCCGGGCCTGCCGCACGAGATCATCACCGCGGCGCTGTATCTCGCGAGCCCGAGTTCGAGCTTCACCACGGGCTCGCTGCTCCGCGTCGATGGCAGCGCTGCCTGAGGCCATCTGAAATTTGATCCGGCCCCCCTTGCGGGGGTGCCTTCGTGTTTGTAGTGCTACATTATTACATTACGAGGGATCCTCCCATGAAACGCGTATTGATGGCGACAGCCGTGTCCACCCATGCCTTGCTTGGCGCTGCTTTTGCGCAGGAAGCAGAAGCGCCGCGCAGGCTCGAGCCGGTGATGATCACCTCCGCGCCGGGCCGGGACCGAGCCAGCGACGAACTGATCGGCAATGCGACGGCGCTGGAGCGGGGCGACATCGTGCGCGACCTGTCCTCGACCCTGGGCGATACGCTGGCGGGCGAGCCGGGCATCGCCTCGACCTTCTTCGGCCAGGGCGCAAGCCGGCCGGTGTTGCGCGGCCTTGGCGCCGAACGCGTGCAGGTGCTGACCAACGGGATCGGCGTGATCGACGTATCGGCGGCGAGCCCTGACCATCAGGTGACGGCGGACGGCATCGATGCGGACAAGATCGAGATCCTGAGGGGGCCTGCAGCGCTGGCTTATGGCGGCCAGGCAATTGGCGGCGTGGTCAACGTGATCGACGGCCTGATTGCCGAAAGCCTGCCCGAAGCTGCCGTCTCCGGCGATGCGCTCGGCGCCTATAATAGCGTCAGTGAAGGCACCGAACTTGCGGGACGCGCAAAGTTTGCGACTGGACCCATCGTGTTTGCGGTGACCGCATCGCAGCGCGATTTTGGCAACTACGACGTACCCGGATTTGTGGAATCGGCCCGCCTGCGCGCGCTGGAGGAAGCTGAAGAGCCGGAAGTACCCGGCGAAGAGCATGAAGAGTCCATCGGCCAGGTGGAAAATTCCTATCTTGATACGGAGACCTATGGCGCGGGTCTCTCCTGGGTGGGCGACAAGGGTTTTGCCGGCATCGCGATCCGCAGCCAGGAGGCAACCTACGGCTTGCCGGGCCACGCGCATGAAGAGGAAGCCCCTGCGCCCGGCGCTCCGCCGGCAGAGGAAGAGCTTCCGTTCATTGGCCTTGAGCAGACCCGCTACGACTTCCGCGCAGGCCTGAACCTTGACGGCAATATCCTCAAGCGGGTGACCGGGTCTGTCGCGCTGGCCGATTATACGCATACGGAGTTTGAGGGGCCCGGCGAGCCCGGCACCCTTTTCGAGACGAGTGGCGTTGAGGCGCGCACCGAAATCGATCACGAGATCGCCGGATTTCAAGGCGCCTTCGGACTGCAGGTGCTTGACAAGGAACTGTTCACCGAGGGCGACGAGGCCTTCATCACGCCGACAGACACCCGGTCGGTAGCCCTGTTCCTGTACGAAGCGCGCGAATGGGACAGCGGTTTCGGCGTCGAGGGCGGCCTGCGGGCCGAGCGGCTGACGCATGACAATTCCATCGCAGGCGAGGCGGAATTTGACCTGTTCGGCGCCTCCGCAGGCCTTCATCAGCACACGGAGTCCGGCTACTTCATGGGCGCGCAGGTCAGCTATACCGAGCGTGCGCCGAGCGAGAGCGAACTGTTTGCCTTCGGACCGCACCTTGCAACGTCGCAGTTTGAAGTCGGCGATCTGGACCTCGAGAAAGAACGCGGCCTCAATCTCGAAGGCACGCTGCGCTGGAAAAATAACTGGCTCTCGCTGGGCGTGAACGTCTTCACGACTAAATTCTCCGACTTCATCTTCCTGACCCCTGGCACCATCGATGAAGGCTTGGGTCCGGTTGACGAAGCGGACGGTCTACCGGTCTTCGTGTTCGCGCAGGATGACGCCACCTTCACGGGCGGTGAACTCTATGGCGAAGCCCTGTTCGACGCTGTCCTTCTGGGCGCGACCTGGACGGTCAAGGGCGGGCTCGATTTCGTCAATGCGGAACTGGACAATAACGGCAACGTGCCGTTCGTGCCGCCGCTGCGCCTGACGGCGGAAGCCGACGCCGAATGGGGCCTGCTTGAACTTGGCGCGGGCCTCGAATGGGCGGGCGATCAGGACGAAACGGGCGCCGGGCAGCTGCCGACCGATGGCTACACGCTGGTCAACCTGCGCGGCGCGCTGAACCTCTCCGAGCTCGGCATCGGCGCAGACGGCACGCAGGCCTTTGTGGAAGTGCGCAACGCAACCGACGAAGAGGCGCGTCTCTCCACGTCCGTCCTCAAGGATCTGCTGCCCCTGCCCGGCCGGAACGTGCGCGCGGGACTGCGCCTGACCTTTTGATCAGAGGCGAAAGTCCGGCAGCCAGGCTTGCAGGAGCGCCTGCTTGGCATGCAGAGCCTCTTCGGCTTGCGCCTGCGTGCGCTGCAGGAAGCGGACGCTGTCGCCGGGGCGAAGCTGACCGAGGAGGTGGCGGTCGGCGCGGATCACCTGCAGCACATGCGGATAGCCGCCGGTGGCCTGACCGTCCGGGAGCAGAAGAAATCCTCGGCCCTGCGGCGTGACCTGCAAGGCGCCGGGAAACACGGCGGAACTGGGCCGCAGGCTCGCAGCGCCGAGCGCCGGGAACGGTCCGCCGATCTCCACGCCCATACGGCTGCAGCGCGGCGTGACACGGAAGACGGCGTTCGCGAAGGTGTCCGCGTTGTCCGGCAGGTCCGGACCGGCGACGACGCGCAAGGCATAGGCGGCGGTGGGCGGCAGTTTCAGCGGCTCAGGTGTGGTCAGCGGCGGCACCGGGCTCGCCGCGCCTATCTGAAGGACATCGCCCTTCTGCAGCGCCCGGCCCTCATGGCCGCCGAACCTGGCCGGCAGGTAAGTCGATCCAGAGCCGAGGAAGTCCTCTGCCTGAAGATTACCTGCAATGGCCAGATACATCCTGGCTCCGGCGCGCGCGGGTCCGATCTCGATAGTTTCACCAGCTGAGACATCCAGGGTCGCGTGCATGGATCTGGCTCGGTTGCCAGCTTTGACATCGGCGAGCGCACCCGTAACTGCAACCTGAATAGCTTGCGCGGCGCGGAAGGACGCAGGCCCGAACGCGATTTCAAGGCACGCGGCCCCGGAAGGCTTGCCGACAAGGTGGTTTGCCAGCGCCATCGACAGCGGGTCTGCCGGACCGCTGGCCGGAACACCGGCATGGCGCAGGCCTGCGCGCGGCGCGGCTTGCACCGTACACTGAACACCGGGATCAAGGACAAGCAAGGTCACGACCCAGTGGCCCGCCGGATGACAACCTCATCCCCGGGCGCCATCAGGAAGGGGTCGGGGCGGGCGCGATCGAACAGCGGCGCCAGGACGCGGCCCACGAGCGGCCAGCCGCCTGGCCCTTCCAGCGCGTAGAGACCCACCTGCCCGGTGATCAGGCCGATGGAGCCCGCCGCGACCCTTGCCCGGGGATTGGCCAGACGTTCGGAAACGAGCGCCGGATCGAGCCCTGTCAGGTAAGCGAAGCCCGGCGTGAAGCCGAGCATGTCTACGCGGAGTGTCTGGTGTTCGAGGATATGGATGACCTGTTCTTCGGTCTGCCCGAGGCCTGCGGCCAGCCCGGCAAGATCCGGGCCTGCCTCGCCGCCGAACACGGCCTTGAGAACGTGCTTTCGCCGGGTTCGCTGCGGCGACGCCGCCAGTGTCTGCAACGCCGCGTCCAGCCTCACCCGGGCTTCGCTGAGGCGTACCGCATGCGGATCAAAGGCCACCGTCAGGTCCAGCTTGCCGGGAACGATCTCGGTCCAGCCTAGCAGGGTCCTGAGGTGCTCTGCGAGGTCATGCCGGATATCGCCTTCGCCGCAAAGTATGCGGAGCGCGTCATCACCGCAGGCGATGACCTCAAAGCGCGGCGCAGTCATGCGCGCACCTCGATGCCGGCGGCTTCGAGCCCGGCCCGGATCGCGGCGGCAAGGTCTGCGGCGCCGGGTGTATCGCTGTGCAGGCAAAGCGTCTGGATCGGCAGGCGCAGCGCGCCGCCGCCACGTACGCTGACGGTGCCGGTCTGCGCAAACGAAAGGGCCTGCGCGAGGACCTCCGCGCCCTCCGCGATCACGGCGCCGGGCAGACCGCGCGGCGTCAGCGCGCCATCCGGTTCGTAGCTGCGGTCTGCAAAACCTTCTGCCAGAAATCGCAGACCGGCCGCCTGTGCGGCCGTGTCCATCGCGGAATTCGGAGGGCCGACCAGTTCGGGAATGCCGGCCTTTACCGCCGCGCTCGCGACCAGCCTTGCCAACGCCCCGTCCTTTGCGGCGTCATTGTACAAGGCGCCGTGCGCTTTCAGGTGAACCACTGGCACACCCGCGCTTTTCGCGATCTCCAGCAAGCGGCTCACCTGCGTGTCCAACGACGCCGCAAGCTCCGCAGGCTCCATTTTCAGGCTGCGACGCCCGAAGTGTTCCCTATCCGGATAGGACGGATGCGCGCCAATCTGTACACGGTGCGTTTTGGCCACCTCGACCGTGCGGCGCATGCTGTCGTCGTCGCCGGCATGTCCGCCGCAGGCAATATTGCACCGCGTGACCACGCGCAGCATCGCGGCGTCGAGTGTCCGGCCGGCTTCGCCAGGCAATTCGCCAAGGTCGGCGTTCAGGCAGATCGAGCGGCTCATGGCCAGATACCCGCCGCCCGCAGGATCAGCCGCGCGCCCAGGCCGAGGGTGACCAGCAGGACTGCGCCGCCAAGGAGGTTCTGCAAGGGTGTATTCACCTTGTCCCCGAGAAGGCTGCGCCGATTCATTGCGACCAGAAGGAAGATGGCGACCGCTGGCAGCAGGATGCCGTTCGCCACCTGCGCCGTCAGGATGACCGTCAACGGATTGAACCCGAGCAACGCAATGCCGGTACCCGTCAGCAGCACCATCAGCGCAACCGCCCGGAACACGGTGCCGCGCGGCGGTTGGCGCGACAGTTCGCACACGGCATAGGCGGCCGCCATCGGCGCCGTGATGGCGGAGCTGAGGCCGGCGGCGAGCAGGCCGATGCCGACAAGGTAGCGCGCCACGGGGCCGTAGGCCGGTTCGATCGCCTGCGCGAGGTCTGCGCCGGACTTGATCGTGAGGCCCGAGGCAAACAGGCTCGCGGCGGCGGTCACCAGGATGAAGATCGAGATCAGGCCGCCGAGGCCGACCGACACCTGCGTATCGCGCCGGGCTTCCTGCAGCGCCGCCTCGTCCCGGCCGGGCCAACGCTCGCGCGCCGCAGAGGCATGCAGGAAAAGGTTGTAGGGGACGATGGTGGTGCCGATCAGGGCGATGGCGGTGAACAGGCTGCCTTCCGGAAGCCGGGGCACGAGTCCGCTGATCAAGGCGCCCATGTCCGGCCGGGTGATCAGGACGCTGCCCGCGAAGGCGAGGCTCATCAGCACGACGAGCGCAATCAGCACGGCTTCGAGGAGTTTGTAGCTGCTCACCATCAGGAACACGCAGGCCACCAAGGCGAGGACCAGGATCAGCACCCATCGGTCCGGCCCGCCTGCGCCAAGGATCGCTTCGCCGCCGAGCGACGCGCCCGTGAGGTTGCCCGCCTGGTAGGCGGCGTTCCCCATCGCAAGCGCCACGACGACAAGGCCGGCGACAGCGAGCTTCAGCGCGGGATTGCCCGCCCCGGCCATCAGAGCCTCGCCGAGGCCCTTGCCCGTGACGACGCCGAGACGCGCGGACATTTCCTGCAGGATGATGGTGGCGGCGGTCGCAAATACAAGCGCCCAAAGAAGCGCGTAGCCGAAATTCGCGCCCGCCAGCGTGCACGCCGTCACCGTGCCCGGCCCGATGAAGGCTGCGGTGACCAGCGCGCCGGGGCCGACCGGGAGTTTCATTGCGGCGCGATGCCCCGGCGGGTTTCCAGATAGGTGGCGAAGCTCGCCAGCCAGTGGCTGCCCGCATAGTGCGCTTCGCTGACGGCAGCGAGGCCGGTTTGTTTGTGTACGGACGCCGCCGCCAGCAAGGCGAGGACGCGCGCGTCGCCGGGCGGGAGGGCGGCGGCAATGCCCTCCAGCGCCCAGGCGCGGGACAGGTTTACGCCGTCGAGATGCACGAGCTTTCCGTCGGTGGGATCCAGCACCATGCCGGGCGTCAGCCAGTCGCCGGATCCATCCAGCGGAACCTGCGGCAGGAAGGCCAAGAGCCAGGCCGCGTACTCTGCCTGCGGCATCACGCGGCGCATCAGGTCGGCTTCCATCAGGCAGGGCGAGAGGAAGTCTTCTCCCGAGGGTTCGTAGGCGAGCGGGCAGTTCGTGTCGCCCGCGTGGAAAGCCAGCGTCTTGGCGGCCAGCGCGGCCCGGAACTCGGCGTCGCCCGTCGCATCGGCCCAGTCCAGCATCAGGCCGAAGGCGAAAGCGGTCTGGTTATGGGTGCCTGCGCGGATCGGGTAGACGAGCTTGGTGATCCATTCCAAGGTCTGTGTGCGGATGAACGTCTCCAGCGGCGAGAGAGTCTCGACCCAGGCGGCGGCTTCCGGAAACTTGGCCTCGCGCAGCTCCGTCATCAGCTGCAGGAACCAGGCCGAGCCATAAGGCCGCTCGAAGCTCGCGCGGTCTGCGCCCTGGAAATAGGCGAGCTCGCCCGCAATGTTCTCTGGCGTGAAGCTTTTGCCCAGCGCGTCATGGATTGCGGCACGGAATGGCGTGTCGGCGTCGGTGTTCAGGATGCGGACCAGCAGCCAGTGGCCGTGCACCGAGGAGTGCCAGTCATAGCAGCCGTAGAAGGCCGGGTAGAGCTCCCGCGCCGGGCGGGCATCCTCTGCCGAGTTCAACACATGGCTGATCTTGTTTGGATACTCCCGGTGGACGCAGGAGAGGGCGAGCCTGGCGAACCGGTCGGTCACAACGCCCTCGCGCGCGTCCGGCAGGATGATCTCGGCGGGGGCTTCTGCCGGCGCCACGACCTTCCCCTCCGCAGGCGGCGCGCAGGCCGCCAAAAGGCCCAGCGCGGACACAAGAAGTAATCTCAAACCACGCATCGCCGCCTCACCCCTGAAGATCGCTTCAGGCAGGCGTATCAGGCCCAGGGCCCGGGCCGCAAGCGTGCCGGCGGTCAGATGTGCAGCGCGCGGCCTTCGGCGTCGAGGACGGCTTCGTGCATCGTCTCGGAAATCGTCGGGTGCGCGAATACCGTGTGGATCAGGTCCGCTTCCGTCAGTTCGCCCTGGCGCGCGATGACATAGCCCTGGATCAGCTCGGTGACTTCCGCGCCGATCATGTGCGCGCCGAGGAGTTCGCCGGTCTTCTTGTCGAAAATCGTCTTCACGAGCCCCTGCTCCGCGCCCATCGCGATGGCCTTGCCATTGCCGATGAAGGGGAAGCGGCCGACCTTGATGTCGTGGCCCTTGGCCTTGGCGGCGGCTTCCGTGAGGCCGACGCTGGCGACTTGCGGATGCGAGTAGGTGCAGCCCGGCACGTTCGAGGCGTCGAACGGCTCGGCGTGGGCCTTGCCGGCGATGCCTTCGACGCAGGTGACGCCTTCATGGCTCGCCTTGTGGGCCAGCCAGGGCGGGCCGGTGAGGTCGCCGATGGCATAGAGGCCGGGCACGCCGGTCTTGCCGAAGCCGTCCACGATGACGTGGGTCTTGTCGATCTTCGCGCCGAGCGCTTCGAGGCCGAGATTTTCGACATTGCCGACGATGCCGACGGCGAGGATGGCCCGGTCGAATTCCTTGGTTTCCTTCTTGCCATCCTTCGTCGTGATGTCGGCGGTGACGACGTTTATGCCGGCCTTGACGTTCTCGACCTTGGTACCGGTGAGAATGTTGAAGCCCTGCTTCTTGAAGTCCTTCTCGGCGAGGGCGGAGATTTCCGCATCCTCGACCGGCAGGATGCGGTCCATCACTTCGACGACGGTCACTTCCGCGCCGAGTTCGTTATAGAAGCTCGCGAACTCGATGCCGATGGCGCCGGAGCCGACGACCAGCAGGCGTTTCGGCATCACGTCCGGTGTCATGGCCTGGCGGTAGGTCCAGATCAGCTTGCCATCGGCGACGAGGCCCGCCTGCGGGATGTCGCGCGCACGCGCACCGGTGGCGAGCATCACGTGTTTGGCCGTGTACGGCGTATCCTTGCCATCCTTGCCCTTGACGATGACCTTGGGCGCAGGCGCGCCCTTCTCGAGGCGGGCGGTGCCTTCGATCACGTCGATCTTGTTCTTCTTCATCAGGAACTTGACGCCGTTCGAGAGCTGCGAGGCGACGCCGCGCGAACGTTTCACGACGGCTTCCAGATCAAAGGACGGATTCTCGATCTTCAGGCCGAAGGATTTGGCGTGCTTGGCGAGGTGCAGCACTTCGGCGGAGCGAAGCAACGCCTTGGTCGGGATGCAGCCCCAGTTGAGACAGATGCCGCCGAGGCTCTCGCGCTCGACGATGGCCGTCTTCATACCAAGCTGGCTCGCGCGGATCGCGGCAACATAACCGCCGGGGCCGGAGCCGATGACGATGAGGTCGTATGGGGTGCTCATGGTGTTCCTTCCGGCCTAAAGCAGCATCGCTTCCGGCGTTTCCACATAGCGCTTGAAGGCGGCCAGCCACTTCGCCCCTTCGGCGCCGCCGATGACGCGGTGGTCGCAGGTCAGGGTGACGCTCATCACAGTGCGGGCGACGATGGCGCCCGTCTCATTCACCATCGCGCGTTTCTCGCCGGCGCCGACCGAGAGGATCATGCCTTCGGGCGGGTTGATGATCGAGGCGAAGGACTTGATGCCGAACATGCCGAGGTTCGAGATCGAAAAGGTGCCGCCCATGTATTCCTGCGGCTTCAACTTGCGGTCCCGGGCGCGGGCGGCGAGGTCCTTCATCTCCTCGGAAATCTCGGCGAGGCCCTTGCCTTGCGCCTTGAAGATCACCGGCGTGATGAGCCCGCCTTCGACCGCCACGGCGACCGAGATATTGGCGTGCTTGTGATAGGCGATGCCCTTGTCCGTGTACGATGCATTGCAGTTCGGCTCGTCGATGAGCGCTAGCGCTGCCGCCTTGATCAGCAGGTCGTTGACCGAGATCTTCACGTCTTTCGGGGCGGCGGCGTTGATGGCGGCGCGGCTTTCAAGCAGGTTGTCGAGCGTGATGTCGATGTTCAGCGGGAAGTGCGGCACCTGCATGAAGCTCTGCGTCAGGCGCTTGGCGACCGTCTTGCGCATGCCATCGAGCGGCTTCAGTTCGTAGGTGTCCGGCGCATAGACGCGGTCGTCCAGGATCTGCGGCAGGATGAGGCCGTCCGCCGTCATCGGCGCGCCGCCCTGCGCGGGTTGCGCGGCGCCGGGCTTCGCATTCTCCACGTCGCGGCGGATGATGCGCCCATGCGGGCCGGAGCCCTTGAGGGCTTTCAGGTCGATGCCTTTGTTGGCCGCGATGCGCTTGGCGAGCGGCGAGGCCATGATGCGGGCGCCGCTCGGGCGCTCCAGGACGGAGACGGCGGCCTGGGGAGCAGGTTTCGCTGCGGCGACCGGCTCAGGCGCTGCGGGCGCGGAGGATATTGGAGCGGGTTTTGGCGCGGGTGCAGGTTCTGCCTTCGCTTGGGCTGCAGCAGGCACCTTCACGTCGCCCGCGCTTTCGCCCTCTTCCAGCAGCACGGCGATCACGGCGTTGACCTTCACGCCTTCGGTGCCGGCGGGCACCATGATCTTGCCGACCTTGCCTTCGTCGACCGCTTCGACTTCCATCGTCGCCTTGTCGGTCTCGATCTCGGCGATGATCATGCCGGACTTGACAGTATCGCCTTCCTTCACCAGCCATTTGGCCAGCGTGCCCTCTTCCATGGTGGGGCTCAGCGCAGGCATTGTGATGTTGATGGGCATCAGAACATCCCCTCACACACCTTCTTCGCTGCTGCGACGATATCGTCCGCGTTCGGAAGGCTCAGGGCTTCAAGGTTGGCCGCGTAGGGCAGCGGCACGTCCTTCTGGTGCACGCGGGCGGGTGGAGCGTCGAGATAATCGAAGGCTTCGGCCACAACGGTCGCCGCGATCTCTGCGCCGACGCCGAAATAGCGCCAGCCTTCCTCGCAGCAGACGAGGCGGCTGGTTTTCTTGACGCTTTCGACCACCGTGTCGGTATCCAGCGGGCGCAGCGTGCGCAGGTCGATGACTTCGGCGCTGATGCCTTCAGCGGCGAGACGTTCGGCGGCCTGCAGCGCAAAGCCGACCATGCGCGAATGCGCAACCAGCGTCACATCGGTCCCTTCGCGCTTCACGGCGGCCTTGCCGATGGGCAGAACGAAGTCGTCCATGTCCGGCACCGGGAAGGATTGCCCGTAGAGCAGTTCATGCTCGAGGAAGACGACCGGGTTGGGATCGCGGATCGCGGCCTTCAGCAGGCCCTTGGCATCTGCCGCGCTGTAGGGGGCGATGACCTTGAGGCCGGGCACCTGGGCATACCATGCGGAATAGTCGTGGCTGTGCTGCGCGCCGACGCGGCTGGCCGCGCCGTTGGGGCCGCGGAACACGATGGGGCAGCCCATCTGGCCGCCGCTCATGTAAAGCGTCTTCGCGGCGGAGTTGATGATATGGTCGATGGCCTGCATGGCGAAATTGAACGTCATGAACTCGACCACCGGACGCAGACCCGCGAAAGCCGCGCCGACGCCCAGGCCCGCGAAGCCATGCTCGGTAATCGGCGTGTCGATCACGCGGCGCTCACCGAATTCCTGCAGCAGTTCGCGCGTCACCTTGTAGGCGCCCTGATACTGCGCGACCTCTTCGCCCATTACGAACACGCGCTCGTCGCGGCGCATCTCCTCGGCCATCGCATCGCGCAGCGCGTCGCGCACGGTCGTCTCGGTGAAGGTGGTGCCGTCCGGAACCGAAGCGTCCGCCATCACCTTGGCGCGCGGCTGTTCCGGTGCGGCGGTCTCCGGCTTTTCCGTTTCCGGCACGGCGCTCTTTGCCTCGGCCCGCTCTGCCTTGGCCGGCGGCGCGTCTGCTTTCGGCTCTGCCTTCGAGACGTCCTCGCCGTCCGAGGCAAGAACCGCAATGATCGCGTTGACCTTCACGCCCTCGGTGCCTTCCGGCACAACGATGCGCGACAGGATGCCTTCATCCACGGCCTCGACTTCCATCGTCGCCTTGTCGGTCTCGATCTCGGCGATGATGTCACCGGATTTCACCGTGTCGCCTTCCTTCTTCAACCATTTGGAGAGCGTGCCCTCCTCCATGGTCGGCGACAGCGCGGGCATCAGGATGTCTACGGACATGTATCAGGCTCCGGTGAACGGAAGGACTTGAAGGAAGATCATGATGCAGCCCGCTGCGCCGGCAAAGTAGGCGAGCGTGCGGACGACCGGCACGCCGAACCAGTAAAGCGGCGCAAAGGCGAGGCGCGCGAAGAAGAAGATCATGCAACCAAGTTCGGTCCACTGGTTCGTCCGCTCACTGAGGACCGCGACCAGCACCACCGGCACGAAAATGCACATCGCTTCGATCATGTTGGCCGTCGCGCGCTTGGCGCGGCCGAGACCGGGGCTGTAGGGCGCGAGATTGTCGCGCGGGCCGAGCAGGTCTTTCGGCTTGTATTGCATGTTGCCGGTCACGACTTCGCCGAGGATGTAGGCGAAGAACAACGCGGCGGTGGCGGAGAGCCAGGACAGTTCAGCGATCATCGCGCGCCCTCCTCAATCAGAACATCCGTCCACAGCTCACCTGGATCCGGCTCCGGGCTCTCGAGCGAGAAGTCGGCCGCCTCTTTCACGATAGCCTTGATCTCGTTGTCGATCTTTTTCAAATCGTCCTCGGTTGCGTGGCCCTGCTCGATGATCTGGCCTTTCAGGCCTTCGATCGGATCGTGGTGCGTGCGGATGTCGTCGACTTCCTCGCGCTTGCGATACTTCGCCGGGTCGGACATCGAGTGGCCGCGGTAGCGATAGGTTTTCATCTCGAGGATATAGGGGCCCTTGCCGGCGCGCGCATGCGCGACAGCCTTTTGCCCCGCTTCGCGCACCGCCAGCACGTCCATGCCGTCGACTTCCTCGCCTTCGATCTCGAAGCTGATGCCGCGCTTGAACAGTTCCACTTCGGCGGAGGCGCGCTCGACGCTCGTGCCCATCGCGTACATGTTGTTCTCGATCACGTAGATCACCGGCAGCTTCCACAGGCTTGCCATGTTGAACGCTTCGTAGACCTGGCCCTGGTTGGCCGCGCCGTCGCCGAAATAGGCAAGGCTGACATGGTCATTGCCGCGATACTTGTTGGCGAAGGCGAGGCCGGTGCCGAGCGGCACCTGCGCGCCGACGATGCCGTGGCCGCCGTAGAAGTTCTTTTCCTTCGAGAACATGTGCATCGAGCCGCCCTTGCCGCGCGACAGGCCGCCGATTCGTCCGGTGAGTTCCGCCATGACGCCGTTGGGGTCGAGACCGCAGGCCAGCATGTGGCCATGGTCGCGGTAGCCGGTGATGACCTGGTCGCCATCCTTGAGGCAGGCCTGCATGCCGGTGACGACCGCTTCCTGCCCGATATAGAGGTGGCAGAAGCCGGCGATCTTGCCCATGCCGTAGAGCTGGCCGGCTTTCTCCTCGAACCGCCGGATGAGCAGCATCTCGCGGTAAAATTTCAGCATGTCGGCCCTGGAGGCCTTGGCGGGTACTTTTTTTGAACTTTTAGGTTTCGTGGCCATGCAACGTGCCTCCCTGACCCCTTATGTCCCCGCAAAATTGCAGCGACAAGTCAGAGCATCGTTGTCAATTTGCAGAGGTACGTTCCGGCGTGAGGAGAACGATCTCCCCCGGATAGACGAAAGCGAGCTTGTCGCGTGCCAGAGCCTCGACATAATCGGCATCAACGGACCCCGGCGTCAGCCGGCGGATGTCCATTTTCAGGCGTTCGATCTCTTCCTGCATCGACGCGAGTTCACGTTCACGCGTCTCAAGCTCGATCTGCGAATCAGTCCAACGGCCGAGGCCCTTCTCCCCCGCGAATGCGTGGTAGGCGAAATAGAGCACCAGAAGACTGAGCCCGAGAGCCTGAAGACGTGACACCATGGACTCACTGGTAAACGGCGGGGGTAACCAATCCCTTACCGGCCAAGCGCTGCCTTCAGCCGAACGGCGCGCTCCTCGGGATTAGTCGCTGTCAGATCAAGCCATTGCCGGTCGATCAGGAAATATTCGAAATCTTCCGGCATCTGCGCGAAATCGAGCCGGACGGGCAGAAGCTTCCGCTTGTACTTGTCGGCGATGTAGATTTCGCGGCGCACATTGTCGGACTGGAACGCTTCGGCCGTGCACATCAGGCAGAACGTGTCCGAATCGCGAATCGCCCGGACGATCATCCCGGCCCAGTTGGTACCGGCCTGCAACTCTTCGCGGTCAATCCAGACATCCCGCCCCGCCGCTTCCACTTCGGCGACCAGCGGATAGACGACCTCGCCATTGCTGCGCGAATAGGAAACGAACACCTGCGCGGGAGCCTCGTTGAACAGGTCGTCTTCTCCGGCCACCTCGCTTGCAGCGGACTCCGAAACGGGCGGCGCGGGTGCCGGCGCGGCTGTTGCCAGTTCAGGTTCCTCCGCTTGCGTGCTTTTCCGGCCGCCGAGAAAGCCGCCCAGCGCGCCGGCCACGCCGCCCCAGGCAATTGCCGCTCCGCCGAGAAGAAGAACCGGCGCTGCCGGCATGGTCAGGAATCCGAGCGAGCCGAAAGCGGCGGCCGCCACCAGTCCCACGACCAGGGCGGCGCCGGACGAGAATTCCGTTTTGCCGGAACGGCGCTTCGATTTTGGCGGCGATGCGCGCGTTTCCGCCTCGGCCTGGGGCGGGCCCGGCTCCTCGCCGCCGCCGGGGGTTGCGGCCGCTTCCCGCCGCCGGGCTTCCATCGCCCGATCGATCTCCTGCGCGGCTTCCACGATCTTCCAGACGGCCGCCACGCGCGCCGGCGCGAACGTCAGGTCGATCGTCTCGATATCGCCGAGGCCGCGGGGCAGCAGGGAATGATCCAGCCGAGCGAAGATCAGCCGCCCTTCCGTCCACGCATCAATCGCGCGGTTCGTGAACAGGATCTGCTTTGAGGAAAACTGCACAGCTTTCGACCACAGCGCCAGCGTGATCTCCTGATAGCGCGCCGGCGGATAGGCATACTTTTCGTCAGCGCGGCGCACCTGATAGCCGCGTTGTTTCAGGAACGCCTCTATCTCCGCCGCCGCAGCGGCGTCTGCGTCAGATGCCAGAAGATAGATTAGGCGCATGCCGGAAGCCCCGTGCTCAGCCGATGAATCGCCTGTAACACGAAGAATTGCGCCGGTCGCGTTTCGGAAATTTAATCCAGGTTAGCCTGCGTTGATGCGCGAAAGTCCGGCATAAATGCCGATCGGGCCCAGTTCTTCCTCAATGCGGATGAGCTGGTTGTACTTCGCGATCCGGTCCGAGCGGCTGAGCGAGCCGGTCTTGATCTGCCCGCAATTCGTCGCAACCGCGAGGTCGGCAATCGTCGAATCCTCGGTTTCGCCGGAGCGGTGGCTCATCACGGCGGTGTAGCCGTGGAGATGGGCGAGTTCGACAGCGTCCAGCGTTTCCGACAGCGTGCCGATCTGGTTGACCTTCACGAGGATCGAGTTCGCGGCGCCGCGCTGCAGGCCCATGGCGAGGCGGTCCGGGTTGGTGACGAACAGGTCGTCGCCGACCAGCTGCACGCGGTCACCCAGCATTTCAGTCAGCGCGACCCAGCCGTCCCAGTCGTCTTCGGCCATGCCGTCTTCAATGGAGAGGATAGGGTAGCGGTCACACAGGTCGACGAGATACTTGGCGAACTGCTCGGACGTCAGCGACTTGCCTTCACCGGCAAGTTCGTACTTGCCCTTCTTGTAGAACTCCGTGGACGCCGCATCCAGCGCCAGCGCGATGTCGTCGCCCGGGCGGTAGCCGGCCTTCTCGATGGCTTTCAGGATGAAACCGATGGCTTCGTCCGTGGAGCCGATGTTCGGCGCGAAGCCGCCTTCGTCGCCGACGTTCGTGTTGTGGCCGGCGTCATGCAGCGTCTTCTTCAGGGCATGGAACACTTCGGCGCCCATGCGCACGGAATCCGCCATGCTCTCGGCGCTGACCGGCATGATCATGAATTCCTGGATGTCGATCGGATTGTCCGCATGCGCGCCGCCATTGATGATGTTCATCATCGGCGTCGGCAGCACGCGGGCATTGGCGCCGCCGATGTACCGGTACAGCGGCATCGAGCACGCTTCGGCGGCGGCTTTCGAGACGGCCAGCGACACGCCGAGGATGGCATTGGCGCCGAGGCGGGATTTGTTCTCCGTGCCGTCGAGGTCGATCATCAGCATGTCGATCATGCGCTGGTCGGTGGCGTCGAGGCCGGTCAGTTCATTGCAGATTTCACCGTTGACGGCATCCACCGCCTTCAGGACGCCCTTACCGCCGTAGCGGTACTTGTCGCCGTCGCGCTGCTCGTGGGCCTCGTAGGCCCCCGTGGAGGCGCCCGACGGAACCGCCGCGCGGCCGGTCGAGCCATCTTCAAGCGTAACATCCACTTCAACGGTCGGGTTGCCCCGGCTGTCGAGGATTTCGCGGGCGTGAATGTCGATGATTTCGCTCATGGAATCTGTCCTTCGCGGAGGCTGTCTATCCGGTTGCCGCAGGCGTTAGAGCGCGGCGCGATCCTCTGCAAGTCCCTTCGGTCCTGCACCCTTGGCGGCCGCCGGGCCGAAAGGCCCGAACAAGGCCCCTTTGGCCCGCCCCAGATGCCAGTTGAAGCCGTAGAGCAGGCCGAACACGCGTGCGTCCGGTTTGGACTGGCCGCCCAAGAGAAGGCGCGGCCAGATCCACGCGGCCCGGAGCAGCGAATCAGCGGCCATGCGCGCCCTTCCCGGCCACCCGCGTGAGGCCTGCAGCGCGCGGATCGCCACGCCCCGGCCATGGTTCTGGGCCCGTTGCAGCATGAAGTCGAGATCGGTCTGGAAGTCCCGGACCATGTGGGACACGCGGGCCTCCGGCACGAACATCGATTTCGCCCCCTCGCGTTCCAGCCGGGCAATCATCTCGGACTCGTCGCCGAGCGGGAACACCCGCTTGCCCTTTCTGACAACCAAACTTGGGCCGAGCATAAAAGGCGCCTTGAGCGACCGGAGCGCTTCGCCGCGGCGCAGCATCATGTTCGGGCCGAAGATCGTATCCGCCCCGGTGACCAAGCCGCGCGGCTGGAGGGTAAAGGCAAACAGGTCGCCGTTGAAGCCCGCCGAGGCCTCATACCACGGGCCGACCGGATCAATCGGCAGCGGCGTGATCGCGCCGCCAAAGATGCTGGCTTCCGGGGTCTCGTCTGCAGCCTGCTCTAGCTGTTGCAACCAGTCTGGTTCCGGGATGATGTCGTCATCCGTGATGACCACGAGGTCGCCCTCCAGGTGCGCCAGGGCATAGGCCTGCGCCGCAGATTTTCCGGGCTCGGCGCAGTGCAGAAAGACCAGCGGCAGCTTGCCGTCCCACCCCGCCAGGATCGAGGCCGTCTCGTCGGTCGACCCGTTGTTGACGGCCAGGATGCGAACCGGCCGCTTGGGCGGCGACAGGCGCGACAGTGCCTCAAGCATGCGCGGCAAGGTGCGGGCGCCGTTATGCGTCGTGAACAGGATGTCGATCTGCTGTTTCATGGCCTGCTCCAGAAACGCGGAGCAATTCCGGTCGTTAGCAGAGGGTTCGACGCAATCCTGTTGCCGCAGACGCCGGGCCCGGAAAACACAAAACCCCGCCTGTTCAGGCGGGGCTTCGTCGATGCTGCAAACCTTGTCAGGTTCAGTCTGCCTGCGGCTCGAGGATCTGCTTGCCGCGGTAGACGCCTGTTTTCAGGTCGATGTGGTGCGGACGGCGAAGCTCGCCCGAGCTCGCGTCTTCGATATAGGTGTTCATGTCGAGCCGGTCGTGGGAGCGGCGCATGCGCGTGCGCGATTTCGACTTTTTACTCTTGGGGACGGCCATGGCACTGTTCCGGAATCTGGTTAGTCCGCGGACCCATGTGGAACGCGGGAAAGCGCGCCTGTTAACGCAGCCCGGACGCTCTGGCAAGCATCAAACGGCATGATTTTGAGGCCCTGCCCTTCAAACGAAAATGGCCGGCCCGAAGGCCGGCCAAGGTATGCAAGAAGGACGCCGGTGCTTTGCCCTGGCAAGAAGCCTGATTGGCTCTGCGCCGACAGCTGTGGTTAATAGAGGATTGAGTCTGAACAATGGCGCCTCAAGACCGTTGTGTGGCGTTCAGACACAAATCCCGCCTCTGACCCGCCTAACAGCCCCGCTCAGCCCCGTGCGACACCCCAATCCTTGAGGATTTCAGCGGTGTGCTCGCCCGGGCCGGCGGGACGGCGCTGGATGGCGCCCGGTGTGGCCGAGAATCGCGGCGCCGGCGCGGGCTGCACCACGCCTTCGATCTCCACGAAGGTCTGGCGGTCGGTGTTGTGCTTGTATTTGGGGGCTTCGGTCATCGACAGTACCGGCGCGAAGCAGATGTCCGTCGCCTCCATGATTGCGCACCATTCGTCGCGCGTCTTGGTCTTGAACACGGCCATCAGCTTGGCCTTCAGCTCGGGCCACTTGGACTTGTCCATCTGGGAGTCCCATTCAGCTGCCGTGAGGCCCGCCTTCTCGCGCAGCAGCGCATAGAATTGCGGCTCGATCGAGCCGATGGCGACCCATTTGCCGTCCTTGGTCTCGTAGGTGTCGTAGAAGTGCGCGCCGCCATCGAGCATGTTGGCCTCGCGGTCATCGGTCCAGATGCCCATCGCCTTCATGCCGTAGAACATGGTCGCCAGGCTCGCCGCGCCGTCCGACATGGCGACGTCCACAACCTGCCCCTTGCCGCCGTTCTTGACGCTCAGGATGCCGGCCAGCAGGCCCATCGCGAGGTACAAAGCGCCGCCGCCATAGTCGCCGACGAGGTTCAGCGGCGGGCGCGGACGCCCGTCGCCGTCGCCCATCGCATGCAGCGCGCCGGTGATGGCGATATAGTTCAGGTCATGCCCGGCCGATTGCGACAGCGCGCCCGTCTGGCCCCAGCCCGTCATCCGGCCGTAAACCAGCTTCGGATTGCGCTTCAGCACCTCGTCCGGACCGAGGCCGTTGCGCTCCATGACGCCCGGCCGGAAGCCTTCGATAAGGCCATCGGCCTTCTCCAGCAGCTGCAGCGCCACTTCCACATCCTTCGGATCCTTGAGGTTCAGCCCTATGGAGCGGCGCCCCCGGCTCATCACGTCTGCGGCGCGGCCCGGCCGGCCGTCGCCTGGCCGATCGATTCGCACCACGTCTGCGCCAAGGTCGGACAGGAGCATGCCGCAGAACGGGCCCGGGCCGATCCCGGCAAATTCAACGATTCTGACGCCTGAAAGCGGTCCCTGGCCCATGATTTTGCCTCCCAATCTTGCTGTGTTCGTGGCTGAGTTAGGCGAACTTTAAGTGTCAGGGCCGCAAAAGGAAGGGGTGCCGCCGCGTCGCGGGTGGACCTGTATTGTCGCGTTTCGCATGTCCGACCTCTCCTTCTTCGATCCCCCCATCGAAATCGCGGCGCAAAGCCCGCGACTCGAGGTGATCGCGTCCCGCCTTCGGGCCAGCGGCATGCGCCCTTACCCTGGCAGCGCGCCAATCGATTTCACCGCGCCCGATCCGCTGCTGATCGATATCGGCACTGCCACGCGCCACACGCTGGAAGCCCTGTCGCGCGCCGCCATGGTGCAGGTGCACCGGCCGGTCGTGCTGCTCGACACCTCGTCTGCGCACCTTCCGCATTCCGGCGAAACCATCATCCTGCGGCGTGACCAGGATCTTGCCGCCCTGAAGACCCGTCTCACCGCCCTAGCCCGCCGTGCCAGCCGCCTGCGCGAAGCGGAAATCCGCCGCGACACCGCCAGCGTCCTCGGGGTGCGCATTCCGGCGGCTGACCTGAACGCCGTGCCGTCGCTGCTTTACATCGGCGAAGGCTCGCCCCTGTTCCTGTCGCTGCAAGGCCCGCTCAAGCGCCGGGGCGTTGACGTAACCGCTGCGATCAGCCGCGATACCGCGCGCCGCTATATGGCTGACCGCCGGTTTGCCGCCGCCCTGGTTGATCTTGAATCGGTTGGCGCCGCAGACAGCATCATCGTCCAATGGATCGCCGAAGACAGCGGTCTCGGCGCCTTGCCGATCATCGCGCTGACGCATCCGGACCTGCCGCTGAATGATCGTCAGAACACGGTCATTGCGCTCGCGACGGAAGTGGTCGACGCAACCGGCCGGATGGCGAGCATCGTCTCGCAGGTCGAAACCGTCTGCCGCCGCCTCGTCGCCTTCGCACCGGTCATGCCGCAGCCCTCTGAAGCCTCGGTGCTGACGGACGACACGACCCGCCTCTTCAGCCAGCGCTTCATGGAAACCCATATCGCGCGCCAGATGGAAGTCTCGACCCAGCGGGCAGAGCCGCTCTGTGTGCTGACTTTCCGGCTGGACGCCTTCCTGGCCGGCACCGTCTCGGCGCAGCAGGAATTTGCCGATGTCATCCGGTCGCAGATCCGTGATACCGATTGCCCTGCATTGCTGGCGCCGGGCACGTTCGCGGTCTCGCTTCCGGCCACACCTTTCCGGGGCGGCGTACGCCTCGCCGACAGGATTTCGGAATTCTCAGCGGCGCACGCAAGAATCACGGGCACCGGCTTCGGATGGCGCGTCGTCGAGCGGCGCGCCTACCATTCACCGCAAACACTGCTGAGCGCCGGGCTTACCGGCCCGCTGCTTCGCGCGCGACTGGCGGCCTGACCCTAGTCCTCGCTCAGGAAGCCGGTCGAGAGCTTCTTGCCCCACTTGTCTTCCGGCGCGGGCGCCCGTTTCTGAGCCATCTTGGCGACCGCATCTGCGGCCTCGGCCGAGGCCAGGCCGCATGCCGCTTCCAGCTCCTTGAGGAACGCCTTGACCAGCGGAATGCGCCGCTCGGGCGTACCGCCAAGGCCGGAATGCACAAGCTTGGAATCCGGGCGCAGCTTGAGGTGGTTTGGCCGTGAGCGGACGATCTCCATCAGGCGCTGCGGATCCATGATCGTATCGGGACGGAACGCAATCACCGCGCCCTTCTCCCCAGCATCCAGTTTCGCAATACCCAGCATGCGGCACTGTACCTTGATTGCCATCACATCCAGCAGCTGGCGCGTTTCATCCGGCAGCGGACCAAACCGGTCGATAAGCTCGGCGGCAAACGCCTCGCGGTCCTGCGCCGTGGTGATGTCCGACAGGCGCCGGTAGAGCGACAGGCGCACGTTCAGGTCTTCGACATACGCGTCCGGGATCAGCACGGCGACGCCGAGATTGATCTGCGGCGACCAGTCGTCCGCCACGTCTTCCTCGTCCTTCGCGCCGGCCTTCAGCGCCTTCACGGCATCTTCCAGCATCGACTGGTAGAGCTCGACACCGACTTCCTTCACCTGACCCGACTGCTGGTCGCCGAGCAGATTGCCCGCCCCGCGCATGTCGAGGTCGTGGCTCGCCAGCTGGAAGCCCGCGCCGAGGGAATCGAGCGACTGCAACACCTTCAGCCGCTTCTCTGCCGTCTCGGTAATCACCTTGTCGCGCGGCGTCGTGAAGTAAGCATAGGCGCGCAGCTTCGAGCGGCCCACGCGGCCCCGCAGCTGGTAAAGTTGCGCCAGGCCGAACATGTCGGCCCGGTGGATGATCAGCGTATTGGCGCGCGGAATGTCGAGGCCGCTTTCCACGATGGTCGTCGACAAAAGCACATCATACTTGCCCTCATAGAAGGCCGTCATGATGTCTTCCAGTTCACCCGCCGCCATCTGGCCATGCGCAACGATGAACGAGACCTCGGGCACGTTGAGCCGCAGGAAGCTCTCGATCTTGTCGAGATCCTGGATACGCGGCGCCACGAAGAACGCCTGCCCGCCGCGATACTTCTCGCGCAGCAGCGCCTCGCGCAGCGTGACCGTGTCTTCTTCGGTGATGTACGTGCGCACGGAGAGACGATCCACCGGCGGCGTCGCGATGATCGACAAGTCGCGGATACCCGTCAGCGCCATCTGCAGCGTCCGCGGAATCGGCGTCGCCGACAGCGTCAGCACGTGCACGTCGGATTTCAGCTCCTTCAGCCGCTCCTTGTGCTTCACGCCGAAACGCTGCTCCTCGTCCACGATCATGATGCCGAGCCGCTTGAACTCGACGTCCTTGGTCAGCAGCGCATGTGTGCCGACCACGACATCGATGCTGCCATCGGCGAGCCCGGCGCGCACTTCGGCCGCTTCCCGTGCACTGACAAACCGCGACAGCGGACGCACCACCAGCGGCCATCCGGCGAAGCGCTCCTCGAACGTCTTGAAGTGCTGGCGCGCCAGCAGCGTCGTCGGCGCAATCACCGCGACCTGCCGCCCGCTCATCGCCGCCACGAACGCCGCGCGCAGCGCCACTTCCGTCTTGCCGAAGCCCACATCGCCGCACACGAGCCGGTCCATCGGCTTGCCGGAGGCAAGATCGCCCAGCACGTCCTCGATGGCCGACAGCTGGTCTTCCGTTTCCTCATACGGGAAGCGCGCCGCGAATTCCTCGTAGAAACCCTGCCCCGCCGAGATCGCGTCCGCCCGCTTGAGCTCCCGCGCCGCCGCTATCTGCATCAGCTCCGCCGCCATCTCCAGGATGCGCTTCTTGGCCTTCGCCTTGCGCGTCTGCCAGACCGCGCCGCCGAGGCGGTCGAGATTGCCTTCGGCATCCTCGGAGCCATAGCGGCTGATCAGGTCGATGTTCTCGACCGGGAGGAAGATCATGTCCCCGCCGGCATATTCCAGCTGCAGGCAGTCATGCGGCGCGCCGGTCAGCTCCAGCGTGCGCAGGCCGACATACCGGCCGACGCCGTGATCGACGTGCACGACGAGATCGCCCGCCGTCAGCGCCGTGGCGTCCGTGATGAAGCTCGCCGTCTTGCGCTTGCGGCGCGGCGCGGCGAGACGGTCGCCCAGCACATCCGCCTCGGAAATCATCGCCACGCCCGGCAGCGAGAAGCCCGCCTCGATCGGCACTTCGGCCACGGTGAAATCGGTCTTCTTTGCCGCTTCCAACGTATGCACCTGCGCAAGGCCCGTCAGGCCGTGATCGCCCAATACGTTGATCAACCGGTCCGCCGAACCTGTCGACCAGGCCGCAAACACGACCGGCTTGCCACTCGCATACAACGCCTTGGCGTGGTCGATCACCGTCTCGAAGATATTGACGTCCGTACGCAGACGTTCCGGCGCAAAGTCGCGGCCCCGGCGTCCGCCCATGTCGAACGCATTGGCCGTCGGCTCGCTGGCGCTGAAGCGCACAACCGCCCGGTCCGCGAGGCGCGCATCCAGCTCGTCAATCGTCAGATAAAGCCGCTCTGGCGGCAGCACCTTCGCGGTGCGGATATCCCCGCCGCCGGCATCGAGGCGCGCCAGGTGATAATCGCTCGCCTGCGTCAGCCGCTCATGGGCCGCCTCGGTCGTCAGCGCGCTGAGCCCCCAGAGGCCGCCCTCGCCGACATAGTCGAACAGCGTATCGAGATGATCGTGGAACAAGGGCAGCCAGGCCTCGACGCCCTGCCGCCGGATCGAGGCGCGCGCGGCCTCGTACATCTGGTCGCCCGACGGCGGCCCGAACGTATCGAGGAAGCGGTCGCGGAACCCGCTGAGCACCTTGTCGTCAAACAATATCTCGCTGACCGGCGCAAACGTCACGCCCTCTGCCGCGCCCGTCGAGCGCTGCGACTCGGTGTCGAACGTCCGCAGCGTCTCAACCACATCGCCAAAGAAATCGAGCCGGTAAGGCTCGATTGCGGTCGGCGGAAAGATATCGATGATCCCGCCCCGGATCGCATACTCGCCCTGCTCACGCACCGTGCTCGAGCGGACATAGCCGTTGAACGCGAGATATTCGGTGAGGTCAGCGGCCTTCACCGTCTGCCCCTTGCGGATCGATAAGGACGATCGGCGCAGCGTTGCAATCGGCGGCACGCGTTGCACCAGCGAGCCCGCTGTCGTTACTACCAGCAACGGCCCCTGCGCGGCTTCGTACCGCGCGATCCGCGCGAGGCCCGCGCAGCGCCGCGCGGCCACCGCCGGCGTCGGGCTGATCCGGTCATACGGCAGCACATCCCAGCCCGGCAGGTCCGCCTGCTCCAGTCGCGGCGAGGCGAACTGCGCCATCCGCCGCGCCGCCTGCGACATCCGGTCATCGCGCGCGACATACACACCAATGCCGCCACGCTTCATCAGCGCCTCGCAGAACGTGATCACATCGGCGCCAAACGGCGCTCCGGCAAAAGCGGCAGGGCCGCTCAGTGATTTCAGGAAATCAGCGGGGGTCATCAGGCTACCTTTTCACCCGGCCTCAGCCGGATTGCGCGGCGTAGCGGAATGCGATCAGCTGGTCCAGCACCGGACCTGCATGCTGGGCCGGCACGGGCTCCTGCCCGATCAGCCAGGCATAAACCTCCCAGTCCGGTACCTTCAGCAGGCGCTCGAACTCGTCTAGGCCCGCCGTGTCGAGCGATTCGAGCGTGGCATCTGCAAAGCTGCCGATCAGCAGGTCCATCTCGCGGAATCCCCGCCGCCAGGCCCGGAATTTCAGCTTCTTGCGGCGAATTTCATCAGTCATGGCGGCGTTCCGGAAGGCGATTTCTCGATGGGACTATCCACACTCACGTGTAGACGGATTATGGACGGGGAAACCCCGCCTTGTGCAACAACTTATACCCCTATCGGCAGGGGGAAACAGCAGCGCTGATTGTGCCGCACCCCGGCTGCGCCTAGCTTGCTGAAACCATGCGCGACGAGCGACTCTTCCCGCTGTTTGCCGGCCTCGACACGCTGAGCGGCGTCGGGCCCAAGCTGCTGCCCGTCCTGCAGCGCCTGTGCGGCGGTACCACCGTCTGGGACCTTCTGCTCCATCTGCCGGAGCGCTGGCTCGACCGCCGCGTGCGAGCCACGTTCGACAAGACCGTTCCGGGCGAAGTTGCCACCGTGCGCGGCGAGGTCATCGTCCACCACGCGCCGTTCAGCGACAAGTCGCCCTACCGGATCCAGCTGGGCGACGAATCCGGCTTCCTCACGCTCTCGTATTTCCGCGCCGATCCGCGCTGGCTGAAATCCCAGTTCCCGGTCGGCGCCACGCGCATTGTGTCGGGCCGCGTCGAGGATTACAAAGGCGAGCGCCAGATCACGCATCCGGATTTCGTGGTCGATCCGGCCAAGGGCGAGGCGCCGCCCGAGGTCGAGCCGATCTATCCCCTCTCCGCTGGCCTCACCAACCGGCGGGTTCACACCTTCGCCCTGCAGGCCCTGAAGGCCGTTCCGGAAGGCCTGCCCGAATGGTGCGATCCGCATCTGGTGCGCCTGCGCGGCTGGCCGGGATTTGCGGAGGCGCTGGCCATCCTGCACGCACCGACCCGCTATGACGAGGACGAGTTCGCCCGCGCCCGCGAGCGGCTCGCCTATGACGAAGCGCTGGCGCGGGCCTCGGCCTTCTCGCTCGCCCGCGCAGCCCGCAAGGCGCGCCGCGCGCCGATCATCAAGTCCGATCCGAAATCTGAAGCGCGCTTCATCAAGGCGCTGCCTTACACGCCGACGGGCGCCCAGCTGCGCGCGGGCGAGGAAATCCGCCGCGATCTCGCGAGCGGCTCGCCGATGCGCCGCCTGCTGCAGGGCGATGTCGGCGCCGGCAAGACGCTGGTTGCGGCGATGGCCGCAGTGCAAGCGGCGGCCAACGGCTACCAGTCAGCCTTCATGGCGCCGACCGAAGTGCTGGCCCGCCAGCAATACGACACGCTGGACAAGCTGCTCTCGCCGCTCGGCTATGCCGTCTCGGTCCTTTCCGGCCGCGACCGGGGCAGCGCTCGCGAAGGCACACTGATGGCGCTGGCCGACGGCTCCATCCAGATCGTGGCGGGCACCCACGCGCTTTTTCAGGACGCGGTATCCTTCCGCAATCTCGGCCTGATCATCGTCGACGAGCAGCACCGGTTCGGCGTCACCGACCGCATGCGCCTCGTCGGCAAGTCCGACAGCCCGCACATGCTGGTGATGAGCGCCACCCCGATCCCGCGCACCCTCGCGCAAGCCGTGCACGGCGATCTCGATGTCTCGATCCTCGACGAGAAACCGCCGGGCCGCAAACCGGTCGAGACACGCGCCATTCCCGACACGCGGATCGACGAGATCATCGAAGCCGTCGGCCGCGCGCTGAAACGCGGCGAGCGCGCCTTCTGGGTCTGCCCCCGCGTGGATGTCGATGAAGATGACTCTTCCGCCGTCGCGCGCCACGCCGCCTTGCAGGACGAACTCGGCGTGCGCGTCGGGCTCGTGCACGGGCGGTTGAAGGCGTCGGAAAAGGATACCGCGCTGGAAGATTTCCGCTCTGGCAAGACCCGCGTCCTTGTCGCGACCACCGTCATCGAGGTCGGCGTCGATGTGCCCGAAGCCACGATCATGGTTATCGAGCGCGCCGAAGGCTTTGGCCTCGCCCAGCTGCACCAGCTGCGCGGCCGCGTCGGACGCGGCGAGCGCGCCTCCTTCTGCATCCTTCTCTACCGCCCGCCGCTGGGCGAGACCGCGCGCGAACGGCTGGACACGCTGCGCCGCACCGAGGATGGCTTCGCGATTGCCGAGGCTGACTTCCGCCTCAGAGGCGCCGGCGATGTGCTAGGCGTGCGCCAGGCCGGCGCAACGGAATACCGTGTGCTGGAAATGTCGCGCCATGCCGCGCTGCTGGAAATTGCCGGCAAGGATGCTGAAGCTGTCATCGCGGCGGACCCCAAAATGACAGGCGACCGCGCGAAGGCTCTTCGTCTTGCGCGGGAGTTGCTCACCCCGCGCGTCAACGCGGAAACCGAGCCCCAATCCTGAGACCTACTTGCCGGTGACAACCGGGGCGACGGGTCTCGGATACTCCGGATACACCAGACCGCCGGACAGGATCAGCTTGGCGCCTTCTTCGATGGACATCTCGAGGCGGATGACATCCTCCTCTTTCACGAACAGCAGGAAGCCCGAGGTCGGGTTTGGCACTGTCGGCACAAACACGGTGATGAAGTTCGGCCCCAGCTTGTGCGCGGGCTCCGCCTTGGCGGTACCCGCCACAAATCCGATCGCCCAGCTTCCCGACTTGGGATACTCGACCATCACGATTTCCTTGTACTGCCCGGCGGAGTTGCTCTGGAATACATCCCGGATCTGTTTGAACACGGAGTATACCGAACGCACGACCGGCACCCGGGTCAGGATGCGGTCGGTCAGCGACACGAAATAGCTGCCGAGGATGTTGGTCGCCACGGCGCCGAGCAGCGTCAGGAAGATCAGGAGGATCAGCAGGCCGAAGCCCGGCACGGCATAGTCGAGGTAGGTCTCCGGCCGCAGCGCCTCCGGAATGAGCGGCACCACCCGGCTGTCGATCAGGTTGATCAGCGCTTCGAGGATAATGAAGGTCGCGACAATCGGCAGCGCGATCAGCATGCCCGCAACAAGCCGCTCGCGCAGCCAGTCGAACAGGCGCTGCCGGACCGGCGGCACCACCACACCCAGCGGCGCGTCAGGTTTGTTGGTCTCGCTCATTCCCGGTCTTCCCTTCCTCGGCGTTACCGCTTGGCGTGTGCCTTCTTCCGCGCAATTGTGGCGAAGATGGGAAACGGAATCGAGATCGAAAAGCCCCTGACTGAGTGGGCCCACGCCCATTTCGGCGCAGCCAGCCGCGTGGAAGGGCTGAAACGCCTGTCCGGCGGCGCGAGCCAGGAGACATGGGCGTTTGACGTGGCGTCGAAAGACACAACGCACCCACTGATTCTCCGCCGCGCACCGGGCGGTGTCGCCGCCGCGCGAAGCTCCGAGGCCGTGTCGCTCGCGACGGAAGCCGCCTTGCTCGGCGCCACCTCGAAAGCCGGTGTCCGCGTGCCGGAAGTGTTGCACGTGTCCGCGCCGGGCACAGCGCTTGGTGAATCCTTTGTCATGCGGCGTGTTGCGGGTGAAACGCTCGGCCGGAAGATCCTGCGCGACGATGAATTCAAGACCGCGCGCACCCGGCTCACGCGCGACTGCGGCGAAGCCCTGGCCGGCATCCACGCGATCCCGACGGCAGGTCTCGTCGACCTGCCCCGCAGTCTCGGCGAAGACCAGATCACCAAATACGAAGCGATCTATCGCGGCTTCGGCATGCCGCGCCCGGTGCTCGAACTGGCCTTCGCCTGGCTCAAGGCCAACGCCCCCACCCCCGCCGCGCCCGTACTCGTGCACGGCGACTTCCGGCTCGGAAACCTGATCGTCGACGGAAACGGCCTCGCCGCCGTGCTCGACTGGGAACTCGCCCATATCGGCGACCCGCGCGAGGACATCGCCTGGGTCTGCGTCAACTCCTGGCGCTTCGGCCACAGCGAGAAACGCGTCGGCGGCTTTGGCGACCTGCCGGAAATGCTGGACGCCTACGCAGCCGCTGGCGGCGCACGGCTCACACCCGCCGAGATCGACTGGTGGGAAATCCTCGGCAGCCTGAAATGGGGCGTGATGTGCATGATCATGTACTCCGCCTACAAGACCGGCGCCGACCCGAGCGTCGAGCGCGCCGCCATCGGCCGCCGCGTCTCGGAAAACGAAATCGACCTGATCAACCTGTTCGAAGGGCTCGGCCGCCATGCATGACGCACCCTCCGCCAAGGAACTCATCGAAGCCGTCAAGGCCTTCATCGACAAGACCGCCGCGCCGCAGCTGGCGGGGCACGCCGCCTTCCATGCCCGCGTCGCCTCCAATGCGCTCGCCACGGTGCTGCGCGAACTGGAGATTCGCCCCGCCGCCGAAGCCGAGGAAAAAGCCCGTCTCGAAGCGCTGCTCGGCACGACCGGCGACAGCGCCAACGCCCTGAACGCCCAGCTCTGCGAGGCCATCCGCTCCGGCAAGATGGACCTTTCCACAGCGGGCCTGTTGCCACATCTCAAATCAACCACAATTGCCCAATTGTCTGTCGATCAACCGGGTTATTCCGGACTGCGGTCCGCGGCCCGCTGACATCGGGATTGGCTTGATATGAATCGAAAACTTGCTGTCGCCCTGATTGCCGTCCTGCTGGCGATTGCTGCCGGCGCCATTCTCTGGTCGATGCGCGAGGCCCCCGTCGCCACAGGCCCGGCCGTCCCGACATTCGACTACGCCGCGGAAGACAGCTGGGCCGTGAAGCCGGACCTGCCCCCGCCGGCCGTCTGGGAGACCGGATGGCAGGTCGATGTCGTCATCCTGTCGGCCGGCGCCGCGCTCAAAATCAGCGACAAAGTCGCCTTCGAAAACCGCCGCGGCGACGCGGCCGAGGAACTCGAAGACCTCGGCGCGGCGTTCGACAAGATCGGACCGGTCTACGCCCCCTATCTCCGGGCGGCGAGCCTCGACGCGGACATGGCCGCTGCGCTGTCCGAATATCTCGCCACTCACAATCGCGGCCGGGCCTTCCTGATCGCCGCCGATCACCCGGTCCCCGCGACGCTCCTGCCCGCCTTCGAAAGCGACGCGCTTCTCCGCGACCGGTTCGGCGGCGTGCTCTTCTACGGCGAGAGCGCCACCGGCACCGGCCTCGCCGAAGGCGTCACCAGCGCCGCCTTCTGCTCGCGCCGGTACAAGCCGGAACAGGGCTGCGTCGCCACGGTCGAGCTCCGCCGCGCCGGTGGCAAGTACGAGATGTCCGGCGGCGGCGCGCTGACCAACGGCCTCGTCACCTGGCTCAACGACAACACCTCCAAACTCGCCGAGCCGCTCGGCGATCTGGAAGAGATCGAAATCATCGAAATCCGAAAACCGGGCGAGACCGAATAGCTCAGGCCTTCTGCTGGTTTTCCGGCGCAGCACGCTTGAACGGCTCCATCGCGCGGCACGTCTCGTCCAGCGCCACAAGGCGCGGAAAGGCCGACAGGTCCGTCTCGAACCGACGCGCATTCGCCACTTGCGGAACGAGCACGATTTCCGCGAGGCTGGGCGAGTCCCCGAACAGAAAAGGCCCCGGCGCCAACTCGGACGCCATGGATTCCAGCGCTGCGAAGCCGCGCAGGATCCAATCCTGATACCAGCGCTTGATCGCCGCTTCATCCGCGCCTAAGTCCTTCCGCAGCACCGCCAGCGGACTGAGATTGTTCAGCGGGTGGATATCGCAGGCGATGACATCGGCGAACGCGCGCGCCTGCAGCCTCTGCCAGGGATCCTTCGGCAGCAGCGCCGGCCCCGGTATCGTCTCGTCAATCCATTCGATGATTGCCATCGACTGGCCCGCGACCTGTCCGTCCACTTCGATCGCCGGAACGCGCATCTGCGGATTCACGCTACGGTATTGATCTGTGAGCTGTTCATCCGTGCCCGGCAGGATGTTGACCGGCACCGCCTCATAGGCCGCGCCTTTCAGGTTCAGCGCGATGCGCACCCTGTAGGCCGCCGAGGAGCGCCAGTAATCGTAGAGCCGGATCATAGCAGAGCGTCCAGTTCGAGGATTTCCAGCAGCGCCTCGCGCGCGATTCGGCATTCATCCGCGAACTTCGGATCTGCAAGGTCGGCCGGCGCCAGCCGGTCCCGGTAGGTCGAGCGCACGCAGGCCTGCAGGTCGTCGATCAGTTCTTCATCCAGGATGACGCCCTGATGGCACGACGCAAGTTCATCCTCGGTCATCACGACCCGAAGGCGAAGACAGGCCGGGCCGCCGCCATTGCGCATGGATTGGCGTACATCGACAAACTGCACCCGCCCGATCGGCCCGTTCGCGCGCACCAGCCGCTCGCAATACGCCCGCGTCGAAGCGGTGTCCTGCGTCTCCCCCGGCGCAATCAGCACCAGCCGGTCTTCATCCGGGAACTGAAGGAGCTGCGAGTTGAACAGGTAGGACGAGATCGCATCCGCAAGCGGCACTTCCGACTCCGGCACCATCACCGGCTTCAGGTCGAACCGTCCCTCGGCCGCACGCCGGAGCGCGGCGAGCGTTCCGGCCGTGTCCTCAAAGGCGTGCTCGTGGAAGAACAGCGTATCCAGCGCGCCGACGCAGACCACATCATTGTGGAAGGCGCCCGCTTCGATGGCTCGGCGCGACTGTCGCGCAAAGACTGCGCGTGCCCCGTCCAGTTCATGCGAGCGCGCGATGGATTCGGACGCAAGCCGGGTCTGGCGCGCCGGAAACCCGGCGGCGGACTCGCCGGTGTCCCGGCCATACACGAACAGCTCCACCCCCGGCGCGCCATGCTCTGCGCACAGACGGACATGGTTGGCCGCGCCCTCATCAGCAAAATCGGCATGCGCCGGCAGCGCCCCATGGACCGCGAATCGGTCTTCGCCTGGAAAGATCGAGATCAGCGTCGCCGTGGTGTCCGGATGCTCAAGGCTGCGATGCAGCATGGTCGAGAGGTTGGCGGGCGTGAAATGCAGCCGGCCATCGCCCGTATCGGCCGACGGCGACACCGTCGCGGCGTTGGCGGTCCACATGCTGCTGGCGGAATAGGCCGCCTTCAGCAGGCGCGGCGACGTGCGCGCGGCGGCTTCGATCATCTGCGCGTCGGTTCCGGAAAATCCGGCGGCCGCCAGCAGGTCGAAACTCGGCCGCGCCAGCGGCGGCAGCACGCCTTGCACGAGCCCGGCGCGCACCAGTGTTCGCATCTTCTCGAGGCCCTGCACCGCCGCCTCACGCGGGTTCGACACGTCGCCCGCATTGCGCGCGCTGGCGAGATTGCCGTCCGACAGGCCGCCATAATTGTGGCTGGGCCCGATCAAGCCATCAAAGTTCACTTCCACGGCGTCGCTCATGCGGCCGCCTCGACAATCCAGGTGGCCGCCTTGAGCCGGGTGCGCCCTTCGGCGTCTGCCAGCCCCTCGACACGCGCCACCAGCGCCGCCTTGATCTTCTCTGGATCAAGTCCTTGCTCTGCAATCGTGCGCGACAGCGGCCCGATTTCCAGCATGAACTCCGCCGTCTCCGGCGCGGTAGCGCCCGGCAACTCGATCTGCCCGTCCCACGGCGAAATCCGGACATCCTTCCAGCCCGCTTCCGTCAGTATGCGGTCTATATGCTCGCGCTGGCCGAAGGCGAACGGCCCCGGCGCACCGGGCTCCGGCGGCTTCGGCGCCTCGCGCAGGAACGGCATAGCCGCGATGATAGGCGCCAGCGCCCATTCGTTTTCGGTCAGCGGGCGCCAGCAGACGAAGGCCAGACGACCGCCCGCCGCGGCGCCCTTGCGGATAGTGGCAAAGGCCCGGACGGGATCGGCAAAGAACATCACGCCGAAGCGCGAGACGATCAGGTCCGCAGCCGCTTCCGGAGCCCATTCCGACGCGTCTGCCACTACAAACCGGGTGCCGGGCGCGCTGACAGCCGCGCGCCGGCGCGCAACCTCAATCAACGGCTCCGAAACGTCCACGCCGGTCGGAGTAGCGCCTTTTCCAGCGATCGCCAGCGACAAGGCGCCGCCGCCGCAGCCGATGTCTGTGACGACTTCCCCGGCCTTGGGCTTGGCAGCATCCATCACCGCGTCGAGAAACGGCCGGAGCATCTTGTCCAGCCGGTCCGCATCGCGCACCCATTTCTGGCCCGCTGCACCGTTCCAGTAGTCAATCTGTGCCGTGTTATCCATCGTGTGCCTCTCTGGCCGGAAATCCCGGCGCCGTCATCCGCGCCGCCTTGGGCGCAAGCTGGCTCGCCTGCGGCCAGGCGCAATAGTCCGCCGCATAGTAGGCCCCCGGGCGGAAATTGCCCGACAGTCCGGGCCCGCCGAACGGCATCGAGCCACTCGCACCCGCCGTCAGGCGATTGCGGTTCAACACGCCCGCCCGCATTTCACGGTAGGCGCGCTCCCACAGCGCATCGTCATCGCAGACAAGTCCGCCCGACAGGCCATACTTGGTGGCATTCGCGCGCTCGATCGCCGCGTCAAACGTCTTTACACGGACGACCTGCATCAGCGGGCCGAACAGTTCCTCGTCCGGAAACCCGGGCGCGCCCGTGACATCCACGATCCCCGGCGACACGAACCCGCCGCCCCGCTCCATGCCGGTAAGCGCCAGCACCGGCGCCGCGCCATGCGAGATCAGCATGTCCTGGAACGCAACCGCCTGATCGCGCGCCTTCTCCGACACCAGCGGCCCCATGAAAATCTCGGGCTCGTTCCAGGCGCCGACCTTGAGCTTCCTCGCCCGGTCAACCATCGCCTCGATCACGCGGTCGCCAAAGCGCCCCTCCGGCAGAATGATCCGCCGCGCGCAGGAACAGCGCTGGCCCGTCGTCAGGAAGGCCGATTGCGCAGCGATATCGGCCGCCGCTTCGACATCTGCAGGCTCCCAGATGATAAGCGGATTGTTGCCACCCATCTCGAGCGCCAGGATCACCTCCGGCCGCCCGGCGAAATGCCTGTGGAAGAAAACGCCGGTCGCTGCAGACCCGGTGAACAGTAGCCCGTCAATCTCCTGATCGATCAGCGCCGCGCCGGTCTCGCGCCCGCCCTGAACTATGTTGAGGCAGCCCGGCGGCAAGCCAGCCGCCGCGAAACATTCCGCCATCAGCGCTGCGACTCCGGGCGCCAGCTCGGACGGCTTGAACACGCAGGTATTGCCCGCCAGCAGTGCCGGCACGATATGCCCGTTCGGCAGATGACCCGGAAAATTGAACGGCCCGAACACCGCCATCACGCCGTGCGGGCGATGCGTCAACTGGGACGAGCCGAACGCCGCGGCCTCCGTCTTCTCCCCCGCCCGCTCCTTCTGCGCGGCGATGGAGACGCCAATCTTGGCCTTCATCGTCGCCGCCTCGCCGCGCGAGTCCCACAGCGCCTTGCCCATGTCGCGGCTGATCACTCCGGCGATGGCTTCGACGCGCTTGCCGATTTCATCCGCATACCGCTCGAGAATAGCGGTGCGATCTGCCTGCGGCCGGCGCGACCAGTCCCGGAACGCCTTGCGCGCGGACGATACAGCCTCGGCCACTTCTGCGCCGTCCGCCGCCGCACCTTGCCACGTCACCTCTCCGGTCGCCGGGCACGTCTTGGCGAACGTCGCGCCGCGCCCGCTGCGCCATTGCCCGTCGATATAGACGCCGTCCGCCATCATTTGCTCCGTACCCAGACCCTGGCCGGCGCGCCGGGTTTCAGTTTCAGCGCGTCCAGCACATTCGCCGGCGCCACCAGCCCCGCCTCCCCGCGCTTCACGAACTTGCCCAGCGTGACCCGGAAATCCGGCAACCGGTTGCTCGACAGCATCCCCTGCCGCGCATCCCCGTCCCCGGCCGTCTCGCCCGCCTCGACCGTCACCATCCGGCTTTCCTGGATCGTCCGGATATGGCGGCGCTGCGACGCCACCAGCGGGCCGCCGTCGAAGATGTCCACCGTCCGGTCGAACTCGAAGCCTTCCCACTGCAGCAGCTTGTAGGCGCCCACACCGTCCGAGTGGCACCGGCCAATCACTTCGCGCGCTTCCGGCGGCAAGAGGTCCACGTAGATCGGATAGCGCGGCATCAGGTCGACGATGAACTGGTTGTCCGTCGTCGCCGACAGCTTGTCCGCATCGGCAAAATCCATCCGGAAAAAATGCCGCCCGAGGCATTCCCAGAACGGCGACGTCCCCTGATCATCGACGACGCCGCGCAGCTCCGCCAGCACCTTGTCACTGAACCGTTCCGGCGCCGCCGCCATCAGCAGGTAGCGCGACTGCGCGGCCAGCCTTCCCGCCCCGCCGCCGCGGTGGTCCGGCTTCAGGAACAGTGTGCCGACCTCCGTGAAGCCGACATACTCGTTCGTCAGCACCAGCGCGTCCATGTCGAACCGCAGGTTGCCGGCAGCATGGCTCGCCTGCGCCAGCGTGATGATGCGGTAGTTGAAGAAGGGCTGGTCGATCCCCGTCCCCGCCTTCACCGCCGAACACCCGACGACCTGGCCGGTCTCCACGTGCTCCATCATCATCAGGTATTTGCCGAACTGCAGGTTGCGCTGCCGGCCATTGAAAGCGCGGTCGGATTTCTCCAGCCGCTCCCGCAGGATCGGCTCATCCACCGGCAGGCTGGTAAATCCGGGTCCCGACAATTCGGCCAGCTGCGTCAGCGCGTCCAGATCATCCAGCCGCGAGGGACGCATCACATAGGTCGTCGCCATGGTCAGCGCCCCATCAGATCCTTGATGCGCCGCCCGTCAAGCCGCCCATCCGCAAGCCGGTTGAGGATCAGCGCGGACAGCAGGGCGCGCTCCGGAAAGCTCTCTGTAATGACGAATTCATCGTTCGAGTGAATCCGCCCGCCCCGCACGCCCAGCGTATCGACGTTCGGCACGCCCGCCGCGAAAATGTTGTTGCCCTCGCACACGCCGCCGGTATCGACGAACTCGATGTCGAGCCCGATCGCGCGCCCCGTCGCATGCACAGCGTCGAACAGCGCCTGCTGCGCGCTGTTACGCGGCTTGGGCGGGCGATAGAATCCGCCGTGCAGATGGCCGTGTATACCATCGCGCGACGTCGCCTTGTCGAACAGGCGCTGCACCTGCTGCGTCGCCCATTCCGCGGCCTGATGATCCGGCGCGCGCGCCCCGAAACGGACGATCGCCAGATCCGGCACGATGTTGACCGGCGCGCCGCCATCGATCGAGCCGACATTGAACGTCACGCCGCCGAACTGGTTGTTGAGCCCTTCAAGCCCGACCACCAGCTCCGCTGCCGCTTCGATGGCGCTGCGGCCTTCTTCCTTGGCGCGGCCTGCATGCGCCGCGCGCCCGTGCAGCACGATGTCGAACACCGCAGAGCCCTTGCGTCCGCCCGCCATCGCGCCGGTTTCCATCGCCGGCTCATACGTCATGCCGATCAGCGCGCCGGACGAGGCCGCGCGGCGCAGCGCTTCGTTGCTGGAGAAGTTGCCGATCTCTTCATCCGGGGTCAGAACAATCCTGTAGCCCAGCGTGTCCTTCAGGCGCCCCGCTTCGAACGCTTTCAGCGCCTCGAGCATCACGCAGATGCCGCCCTTCATGTCGGCCATGCCGGGCCCGTTGATGGTGCCGTCGCCGCGGTCGGTGACCGTTTCGAAAACGCCCGGCGAAAACACCGTGTCATAGTGGCCGGACATCACGACCTGCACCGGGGCCTCCGGGCGCGAGGTGATTTCGACGATCGGTCCGGAATGCGTTTCCGTCACCTTCCCGTCGGCGCCCACCGCTTCGAATCCGGGCCCCTGGACCAGCTGGATGTCCGCCTCAAGCGCCGCAAAGGCATCCGCCAGCATCGGCGCGAATCGCTTCAGCCCGTCGGTGTTCAGGCTGCCGGTATTGTGCGCCGACCAGGTGCGCGTGCGCGCCACCATTCCGGCCGCGCCGGCATACAGGCGCTCGCGCGCGGCTTCATCATCGGCGGTTAGCTTGGTGAGGTCTGTCATGGGCCCCTTGGTTTCACAGGTGGAACAGGGCGGCAAGCCTTGGCCGCGAACCCCTAAAAACAAAAACGGCCCGGCAAATTGCCGGGCCGTCTGATTTGCAGGTCTTCCAGTGGTTACTGGACGACGATCGTGACTTCCGAACGACGGTTCAGCGGCTCGCGCACGCCGTCATTGGTTGCCTTGGCAAGGGCGGTTTCGCCTTTACCCGACTTGTCGATCGTGGCCGTGATGCCGGCAGCGGACAGGGCTGCTGCAACGACGTCTGCGCGGCGAACCGACAGGGCTTCGTTGTAAGCAGGGGCGCCCGACGTGTCGGTGTGGCCGACGATCGTCACGGAACCCGCGGCGCAACCGGTGCCGGCTGCGATGTTCGCAACGGCCTGGTCGATAACCGCAGAAGCCTGGCTCGTCAGGTCCGAGCGATCCCACTCGAAGTACACGACGAACTGCTGGTTGAGGGCCGAGCACTGCTGCGCAACGGTCTCGGTCGTTTCCACCGGCGGAGGCGGTGGTGGTGGTGCCGGAGGCGGCTCCGGAGGCGGCGCCGGCGGCTGTGGCGGCGGCAGCGGTGCAGCCGGCGGCGGCGTCACGCCGAAGGCGTAGCGCAGACCGATGGTCGCCGTATGGTCCGTGTAATCGACCGTGTAGTCCGGACCCGTGTGCTTGCCGGCGAACTCAAGTTCCTGAGCGTTGAAGTACTTGTAGCCGAGGTCCAGAGCGAGGCGGTCGGACAGCTTGAAGCCGATGCCCGCAAGGCCTTGCCAGGCAAGACCGGCAGCCGTGTCCGTAAAGCCGTTGGTGGCGCTCAGGTTCGGCGCCGCACCGACGGTGCGGTTGGAGGCTTTGGCGCGGATACGCGTGCCGCCGACGCCAGCGCCGATGTACGGCCTGATGGTGCCGTCCTTGTTGAAGTCATAGATACCGTTGATCATCACATCCATGACGGCAACAGTGCCATCCGGATTGACCGAGGTGCCAGGCGCCGTACCACCGATGGTGTCCGAAACGTCAAGGTCGCCGCCACGATAGCCGATAGCGCCTTCGAAGCGCAGGCCGTTATCGTAACCGTAGCCGAAACCGACGCCGGCGCCGAGGAGTTCAGAAGCGTCCGAATTGTCGGACAGCTTGCCGTTCACAGCAGCAAGCGAGTCGTGATCGACGCGGCCATCGAACGTGTATTGGAGGTCGGCTCGCGAGTACCAACCTTCAGCTTGTGCAGTGAGGCCGGCAGACGCAAAAGCGGCCGCGGCAGTCGCGCACATAAGAGTTTTCTTCATACTCAATCCCCTTTTGTGTGCCGAGGGCGGGATTGCCTTCGGCCGCAGGATGATACGGATAGAACCGCACATTTGCGTGTTAATCCGTTTTTGCGGGATCTGCGAGCGAATTCCGGGTAAAATCAACCATTCGCCGCGGAAAAGTCCGCACACCGCGACCCTTTTGCAACACGTGCACTCACCTGCGTCAATGCCGCAATTTACTGCAAATACAAGGAACGGGAGGGATGGTACCGCCTCCCCGGCTTGAACGGGGGACCTCTGGTTCCACAAACCAGCGCTCTAACCAACTGAGCTAAGGCGGCAATCAGATTTCGGCATACAGGCGAGGGCCCCTCGATTCAAGGCCGTGCGCATGCCGGACAGATGATTCTCAGACCTTCACGACCTGGTCGAATTCCAGATCCACGGGCGTTCCGCGGCCGAAGATCGACACGGTCACCTTCAGGCGGCCATTGGCTTCGTCGATTTCCTCAACGGCGCCTTCAAAGCCCTGGAACGGACCATCGTTGACCTGAACCTGCTCGCCGATCTCGAATGTGATCCGGGCGCGGGGGCGTTCGGCTGCCACGTCGGTCGACTTGCCGAGGATCCGGTCGACTTCGCGCTGGCGAACCGGAAGCGGCTTCTTGCCGCCTTCGGCGCCGAGGAATCCGGAGACTTTCGGGGTGTCCTTGACGAGGTGGTAGATGTCGTCGGTCAGCTGGGCCTTCATAAGCACGTAGCCGGGGAAGTAGCGCCGCTCCACGGTCTTCTTCTTGCCGCGGGCGACCTCGACCACTTCCTCGGTGGGCACTTCGATCTCTTCGATGAGGTGCGTCAGGCCCTTGCGTTCGGCCTGCTCACGAATCGTGCCGGCGACCTTCTTTTCGAAGTTCGAATAGGCGTGGACGATATACCATTTGGCTTCAGGCATGGGCCGAGAGCGCTCCTGTTGATCTGGATTCGCGGAAAGCACCTTCAGGCGCCCCGGACGAAGTTCACGAACATTGTTATGAGGGTATCGGCCAGGAAAAGGAAGATTGCGATCAGGATCGACATGATGATCACGAAGATCGTCGCCTGAATGGTCTCCTGGCGGGTGGTCCAGGTCACCTTGTTGCCTTCCGCGCGCACCTGCGCGAGGAAAGTCAGGGGTCCTACCCGCTTTTTCTTCTCTTTCGGCGCTTGCGGCGCCTTGGTCGGCTTTTCGGCCATCACAATCACTCGTTTTTCAAAGGCGGGCGATTAGCCCGTTTACAGGCGCGCGTCCACGGAAAATGTGCAGGATGTGACGCTGGTAACCGATGTGGGCATCCCGGCCCTTCAGGCAAGGGGGCAAACGCTTTGCCGCCCGGCCCGGATCAACCGGGAGGCGATCCTTAACCCTCAGAAGTCGCGATGAAAGCTGACCAGTTCGCTGTCGCCATCGCCGTATCCGGTGATCAGGCCGCGCAGCATCTGGGCCGCCATCATCGAAAACGTGATGCCATTCCCGCCATATCCCATCGCGGCATAGCAGTTTGCCATCCCCGGAATGCGTCCGATCGTCGGGGTCCCGACCGCACTGTCGCCGAAGCTGCCGGCCCAGGCGTGGACCGGCGCGGCGTCGATGTTCGGCACCAGCGCCGCCAGTTTCCGGGACAACGCTCTGGTTTTCGCATCGATCTTGGCGTCCCGTTCCTCGGCGTCGCTGATCTCCTCATCCTCGCCGCCGCAGATCACCTCGCCCGCCGGGGTCGTGCGGATGTAGGGGTAGGGATCATTGGCCTCCCAGATCATCGCAGCCGTGGGCCAGATGTTGCGGGGCTGGGGCTTGGTCGCGATCGACCAGCTCGAGATGATCTTGTTTCCCTTGCGGGGAATGCCCTTCATCATCTCGTAGCCGGTCGCGGCCACAAGATGGTTCGCCGAAATCTGGCGGCCCTGATCGGTATGGACCAGCACGCCCAGGTTCGACGGCTCGACATCGGTCACATCCACCGGCGCATAGAGCCGGGCGCCGCGATCGATCGCGACATTCAGGTAGCCCGCCGCCAACTGCCTCGGGTCGGCTGAATAGTTGCCGAACCCCACAATCGCATGCCGACCCGCGATGGCGTACCTGTCTTTCACTGCCGCTGGTTTCAGCAACTCGACCTCGAACCCCGCCCGGCGCCGGGCATCGGCTTCGTCCGCCAGCCCCTCCGCGTCCAGCACGTTGCCATTCAGGTAAATCGACCCCCGGGTCGCCGTATCGGCCTTGATCCCGAGCCGCTCGGTACGCTCCCGCAGCGCGTCCACTGCCAGGCGCGAGCGGTGCTAGATCCGTTCCGTACGCTCCCGGCCAATCCGTTTCGCCATGAGCACCATCGGCGTGTCGAGTTCATACTGAAGCATCGCCGTCGACGCCGGAGTCGATCCCTGCCCCGGCCCCCGCCGGTCAAGGATCACCACGTTCAGTCCGGCATCATTCAGGTTCTCGGCGATCAACGCCCCCGAAATCCCGGAGCCGATCACGACCACATCGCAGTTGATGTTCCGGGTCAGCGGCGCACAAGCCACCGAAGGCCCCCGGCGCGCCATCCAGATGGAACGACCGGTCCGCAAATCGCGGTGGTTTGTCAGCGATGTCGACATGGAATGGCTTTCGTTGTGGGTGTTCAGACACGCGAAAGCGACTCCCTGCGTGCGCCAGACTGGCCGCCGGAGACGCCGCTTCCCTGCGACACAACGATAAAAAATGATAAAAATCCCGCGTCGAGTGAGACGGCGTGATCAGCGGATGGGACCAAAACTGCGTGCCGGCATACCCGGAATATCCACCGTGACCGCAAAGAGGCTCCCCGAGAGCGGCCTCGAGTCGAGCTGCGGGAAGCTCAGTCCCGCCCGCGAGGTCGTGATGAACAGCGTCCGCATATCCTCACCGCCCAGCGCACACCCCGTCGGCAAAGGCGCGGCCAGCACGATGACCCGGTCGACATCCCCCGCCGGCGTAAACCGTACAACACGCGAGGCGCCGTGGAGACACACCCAAAGCCCGCCCTCCTGATCGACCGCCGAACCGAACGGCATGCCGCCCAGTTCATGCGTGAACGCGAAGGTACGGCGCCCCGTAACGGCGCCGGTTTCCGGGTCAAAATCGTGAGCGAGGACTTCGCATTCGGCGGAATCGCAGGTGTAAAACGTCCGGCCATCCGGCGAAAACTCGAACGTCCGGGACATCATCACCGACGGCAGCCGGATCGGCGAGATCGTCTTGTCCGGGCCGTACCTGTAGTAATTGCCGACCGGCTCACGCTCGGCATCGTCCTCGGTCGCGAACCAGAAGGACCCGTCCGGCGCCACGCCGCCATCGCTCGTGCGATTGGTTTCCGGCTCGCCCTCGACGACGGCCAGACGCTCGTACACCTCGGTCGCCGGATCAAAGAACCCGATCTCCCGGTCCGCCGCCATCAGCAGCAGGCCGTCAAACAGGGCGATCCGGCTCGGCCGGACCGGCAGCTCGTAGCGCCGCGTGTTGCCGGTGCGCGGGTTGTAGCGGTGCAGCTTGGCGCGTTTCTGGTCGACCCACCACAGGAAGCCCTCGGAAGGGCTCCACAGCGGAGACTGCCCGATGAGGCATCCGGTAGGCGCAACGCATTCGGGGGTAATGATCATCGAAGGTCAGGCTTCCTTGCGGTCACAGCGGGCCTTAATCCTCGCCGAGCAGTCCGGCAAGATCGGCAATCTCGAACAGGCCGTCCTGCAGGGCTTCCACCGCCGAGGTTTCCTCGACATCCGCGCCAAGGGCGTCCAGCGCGAAACCATAAGCCTCGAGCAGCGGTCCGTCGGCGACCAGCAGGACTTCGTCACCCGGATCATAGTGCGCCGCCACGTCCGCGCCAATCATCAGGCCCGCCAGCGCCGCCGCCTTGTTGCCGGCCGAGAGCGAACCTTGCCGGATCGCCGCCTCCACCGAGAAGACCGGCGGCGAGTCGTCGGTATCGAGGGCCCGTTCGATCCAGTCCTTGAAAACCTTCATGTCGAAGGCCTGCGCACTGGCCTCGTCCAGGGCGAGCGTGCCGTGCGAGAGCAGCAGGTCGCGCAGCTCCGCCGTGATCTCGGTCGAGAACTCCAGCACCCGGCCATGCTCGACGACGCAGTGCTGGGTATGGTGGCCGGCGATACAGATCGAGCCGTTCGCCTCACCCAGCCCGTAGAGCACCGTTTCCGCGCCGCAGGTCAGGTCCGGCGGCGACAGCTGGCCGATCCACGGGACGAGGTGAATGCCCGCCTGCAGGCCCAGATGGCTGGCCAGCTGGGTCAGCGGCAGGGGCGCATTCAGCGCGACATTGCCTTCGCCCGCGAGGGACGCCGACACATCCCGGCAGCCGATGACCGGAACCTCCGGCGAGACACCGAGCCATTCCGCCAGGTGGAACCGCACGCGGCCCGGCCAGTCGCGGTGCCCGGCTACCGGTTCCTCGCGGGTATGGAAAGAGGACAGGATCTCGCCGTCGCCATCGAAGGCCCAGGCGCGCAGCTGCGTGCCAGCCCATTCGAATCCGATCAGCGCCAGCTTGTCCTTCATACCCTCACCTTGCCGGCGTCGACGCCAGCGAACAACGTGTTTGGAGATGGTCTCCCGTCTCGCGGCTGGCAGCCTATGTCAATCGCTGGTCCCCATGGGGGCAGCCGCCGCTTGCGCAGGCGCAGTGGCCACGGCAAGACGAAGACCAGCACCGGAGTGGCGCATGCAGCGAGAGAATGACCGAACCGAAGACGCCGCCACCGCCTTCCGCGAGCTGGCCCGAATCATGGCGCGGCTCAGGGACCCGGTCTCGGGCTGCCCCTGGGACCTTGAGCAAAACTTCGCGACGATTGCGCCCTACACGATCGAGGAAGCCTACGAGGTCGCCGACGCAATCGAGCGCGCCGACATGGGCGAGCTGCGCGACGAACTCGGCGACCTCCTGTTCCAGGTGATGTTCCACAGCCGGATGGCGGAAGAGCAAGGCGCGTTTGCGCTCGCCGATGTGGTGGCCGCGATCATTGACAAGATGATCCGTCGCCATCCGCATGTCTTCGGCGATGAAGGCGACGGACGCTCCGCAGACGAACAAACCGTGGCGTGGGAGGCGGTGAAAGCCGCCGAACGTGCATCCAAGGCGAAAGGCGATGCCGCCCCCAGCGCGCTGGACGGAGTCGCACGCGCCTTGCCCGCCTTGCTGCGCGCCGAGAAGCTGCAGAAACGCGCCGCGCGGACCGGATTTGACTGGACCGAAACGCCGCCGATCTTCGACAAGCTCGAGGAAGAAATCGCGGAAGTGAAGGAAGCGATCGCCAGCGGTGACGCAGACGCGGTCGAAGATGAAGTCGGTGACCTCTTGTTCGTGGTCGCCAATCTCGCAAGGCGCCTGTCGGTCGACCCGGAACAGGCGCTGCGCAAGGCAAACGCTAAGTTCGAACGCCGCTTCCGGGCGATGGAGCAAGCGTCAAAAGCCGATACGGTCGAGTTCGCGTCCCTGACGCTGGACGAGCAGGAAGCCTACTGGCAGCGGGTCAAGCAGACCGAGCGCGGTTAGCCCGCTACCGGAAGCAGGCCCGGGAACTCGGCTCTGAACTGACCGAGGCGCTCAACCGACAGACGCACCACGAGATGCGACGCGCCATCATCCTCAGTCCGCTCGCCGGTCACATCGCCGTTCTGGTGCAGCCACGCACGGGCGCGGCCCGCTTCGGGCGCCAGCACAAGTTCGATTTCCTGCTGCCCATGCAGCAGGGATTTTTCGATGCGCTGCAGCAGCGTCTCGACGCCGTCTCCCGTCAGCGCCGACACGGCAACAGCGGGCACGTCTGTTTGCGAAGCCGCGAGCGTCTTCAGCGATTCCGCATGCGCTGGCAGCACCGCGTCGATCTTGTTCCAGGCTTCGATGAGCGGCGGCAGGGTCATGCCGGACTCTTTCTCCAGCCGTTCGAGCACCTTCATCACGTCGCTCGCCTGCTCGAGATCTGCGGCGCTCGACCGGTCTCGCACATGCACCAGAAGGTCTGCCTGCAGGGACTCTTCAAGCGTCGCCTGAAAACTGTCGATCAGGTGTGTCGGCAGGTCCGAAATGAAACCGACCGTGTCGATCAGTGCAGCTTCTCCAAGCGAAGGCAGCTGCAGCTTGCGGATCGTCGGATCCAGCGTCGCAAACGGCATGTCCTTGGCGAACACGTCGGCTCCGGTGAGACGGTTGAACAGGGTCGACTTGCCGGAGTTCGTATAGCCGACCAGTGCCACGACCGGCGTGCCGGAGCGCCGTCGTCCCGCCCGTTGCACGGACCGGGTACGTTTGACTTCATCCAGATCGCCCCGCAGGCGGATGATCTTGTCATCCAGCATCCGGCGGTCCGCCTCGAGCTGGCTCTCGCCGGGGCCCGACAGGAATCCGGAGCCACCGCGCTGGCGTTCAAGGTGGGTCCACGTGCGCACGAGGCGCGAGCGCTCATACAGGATGCGCGCCAGCTCTACCTGCAGTCGCCCCTCTTTCGTCCGTGCCCGGAGGCCGAAGATTTCGAGGATCAGCCCGGTCCGGTCGATGACCTTCATGCCGAGGCGCTTCTCGAGGTTGCGCTGCTGAACCGGAGTCAGCGCGCCGTCGATGACGGCCAGCGTGCAGTTTTCGGCTTCAAGGTCCGCCGCCATGCGGTCCACGATTCCGCCGGACAGCAGGAAGGACGGATTGACTTTGCGGATCTGGTCCGGCCGGACAAAGCCGAGCTGGCAACCAAGGGCTTCAACAAGGCCCGATGTCTCGCGCAACCGGTCCGGTGTCGGACGATCTGCAGGCGTGAACCACGGGATAACCACGCCGGCAATTTCCGGCGCCGGCAGGCGATCAACGAATTTCTCGGTCAATCCGGACTAGTCTCCGTCCATCTCTTCGTCGAAAAGCTGGACAGGTGCGCTCGGCGCGATCGTCGAGATCGCGTGCTTGTAGACGAGTTGCGGCGGACGCCCGTCACCCCGGAGCAGTACACAGAAGTTGTCGAACCAAGTGACAACGCCCTGTAGTTTAACACCATTTACCAGGAAGACAGTAAGGGGTGTGCGGGACTTGCGAACAGCGTTGAGGAAAGTGTCCTGCAGGTTTTGTTTTTTGTCAGCTGACATGCGTTTTGCTTTTCCTGCTAGTGTTTTTGTTATGTCCCCGAGCTAAGTCGTTTGCTGCAGGTGCGCAAGGGTCAGCCCCGCCAAAAGCTCAGTGAAAGCGCAGGTAGCAAGGTCAAAATCTCCAGCCTGCCCAGAAGCATGGCAATGATCAGGAGGATTTCGCTGGCCGGGCCCAAATTCGTGTCAGATCCGGCAACCAGTCCGCCCGATGAGGTCAGCCCGCCGATCGAGAGGCGGATGGCGTCGTCAAAGCCGAGGCCCGCGAAGCTGAAACCGACCAGGAACACGAAGACCGCCAGAACATAGGCGACGAAGTAGACCCAGACCCCGATCACGCTGCGCTCATCCAGTTCCCGGTCCCGGAAGCGGAAGCTGACAACTGACCGGCGATATCCAAGTTGCTGGAACTCCTGCCCGGCCCTCTGCCCAAGGACGACCACCCGCGCCAGCTTGATGCCGCCAGCGGCCGCCAGCGCCGAGCCGCCGATCAGGCAGGGCATGACATAGACCGTCAACGGAATGGCATCGGCTGCGCCGGGCGTGCCCAGCGGAATGCCTGAGGTCGAGAGGGTCGCAATCGACCAGCCGAGCGCATCGCCGGCCGCGAGCCCGGCAATCAACGCAAAACCCGCAAAAATCACCGCAAACCCGGCAAACACCACGATCTCCGGATCCTGGACGATCGATGCCAAGGCGCGATTCCGGAACGGCAGCCAGAAGACGAGCCCGAGTGAGCCGAGCAGGAGGCCTATGCCCAGCACGATGGAGACCGCCGCCGACGCCGGTGCCAGGTCCAGTGCGTCGGGATGCACGAGTCCGGTCGTGATGACGCTGACGGCATCACCGAGCGCCCTGCCCGGCTCGACACCCAGCACGAGCAGGGCGACGAACATCAAGAGGACCCCGACACCGATCATCAGCGATACCGGTCCCGCAATCCGGGGCATGGCATCGAAGAAGCTACTTTCGGGAAGGGAAAAGAGGACCGTGCGGTGCACACCCGGTCCGCCGAGATTCACCGCCGCGAAGACGCCGGCAGCGGTTACAATGGCTGAAAAGGCGCCCAGGAGGTGCAAGGCCCCGCGCCAGTAGATCAGGCTCGCGGGCCACTCGGCGCTCGACACGCGGATGACCGAATGGCCGGTCGTAGTCAGGCACGCGGCGGCCTCGTGGATGGCGGTGATGACCGAGCTGTTGGCGACGCCGAACACGAATGGCATGGCGGTCGCGAGCGGTGTCAGCAGCCACCAGAGGATCACCACGGCGAGACCGTCCGACGGGCGCGCCTTGCGCTCCGGTTTCGGTGTCAGCAGCAGGACGCTCGCGGCGGCGACCAGGATGCCCATGGCGGTGACGCCGAGCGAAATGACCTGCGGCGTCTCACCCGCCAATACCGCAATGGCGGCGCCAAATATGCCTGCGCCCGCCACGATCAGCATGAGCAGGCTCAGGACACGGGCGACGGACGCGTAATTCATGGATCAGAAGTAGTCCGGATTGACCCGGAAGAATTTCTCGACGCTGCGGACCATTTCGGCTTCGTAGAATATCACGAGATGGTCTTCGGGCCGCACGATGACATCGGAATCGGCCATCAGGATCTGGTTGCCGCGCAAGACAGCGGCGGCGGTCACGCCTTCCGGCATGTCGTCATAGCCGAGCGGCTTGCCGATCAGCGAGGACGACTCAAGGGTCACGCCCTCGGCGACTTCCGCGAGGCCGTCTTCCAGAGACTGGAGGCCGAGGATCCGGCCGCGCCGCATGCGAAGCAGAACCTGCGAGACCGTCAGGGCGCGAGGGTCCAGCACGGTGTCCACCCGCATGTCGGCGGCGAGGCTGGCGAGTTCGGGCGCGTTGATCAGCGCCAGCGCGCGCTTGGCGCCTGCCCGCTTGGCGAGGTTGCTGATCAGCAGGTTCGTCTTGTCGTCGTCCGTGATCGCGATGACGAAGTCTGCCCGGTCAACGCCGCCTTCAGCAAGGATGTCCGGGTTGAGACCGTCCCCCTGGATCACGATGGAGCGCTTGACCTGCGCCACGGCTTTGTTGGCCCGCTCGGCGCTGCGCTCGATCAACCGTACACGGATGTGGCTTTCCTTCTCGAGCACCTTGGCGACGTGCAGCCCGACATTGCCGCCGCCGATGATGACGACGTGATCGAGTCGGCTCTGGTCGCGGTTGAAGATCGAGGTGAGGCGTTCGGCATGTGTGTCGAGCACGGCAATATAGGCGCGGTCTCCCGGCTTCAGCACGTCGCGTCCGCGCGGGGCGCGGATTTCGGCGCCGCGGCCGATGCCGATGATCCGTGCCGAGAGGTCCGGAAACACGCCGCGCATCTGGTCGACCGGAAGGTCGATCAGCGGATTATCGGCGCCGAGCTCGAAGCCGAGAAGCTTGAGCTTGCCGCCCGCGAAGGCCGCGCTCATGATCGTGCCCGGCGTGCGGAAGCGCTGGAGGATGGCATCCCCCACTTCCGCTTCGGGCGAGATGACCATGTCGATGGGCAGGCCTTCGCGCGAGAAGATGTTCTTCCATGCGGGGTCGAGGTACGACCTGTCGCGCACGCGCGCGATCTTGAAGGGCACTGAAAAGACCGTGTGGGCGATCTGGCAGATCACCATGTTGATTTCATCGAAGTGGGTGACCGCGATGATCATCTCGCAGTCCGCCGCCCGCGCCCGCTTCAATACGTCCGGGTGCGCCGCGTGGCCGACAATGCCGCGCACGTCGAGATCAATCGAGACCTGATCGACCAGATCGGCGTTCTCGTCGATGATCGTGATTTCGTGCTTCTCGCGCGCGAGTCGCCGGGCAATACCCTGCCCCACGCGTCCGGCGCCGCAGATCAGAACATGCATCAGTTCAGCCTTTCAGCCCGGGTATCAGCTATCGTGCCGCACGCCGGTTGTTATGCCCAAAGCCTTTAATTTTCGGTGGAGGGCGGAGCGTTCCATACCGATGAATTCAGCCGTCCGCGATATGTTTCCGTTAAACCGCGTAATCTGCAGGGTCAGGTATTCCCGCTCGAATTGCTCGCGGGCATCGCGCAGCGACAGGCCAACCAGGTCGGCCGAGCCGGACTGGGCCGCCGGCGAGGCGGCCGATCGGCCGGGATCGCGCGGCAGTTCGTCCACGCTGATCGGACGGGTCGTATCAGACGGCGAGAGGATCAGGATGCGCTCGACCAGGTTGCGCAGCTGGCGGATGTTGCCCGGCCATTCCATGGACTGGAGCACCGCGAGCGCCTCGGGCGTGAAGTTGCGGAAGATGAGACCTGAGGTTTCGGCAATGCGCTCACAAAAATAAGACGCCAGTTCCACGATGTCGTCCCGGCGTTCGGACAGCGACGGAACGCGAAGCGGCACGACGCTCAGCCGGTAGAACAGATCCTCGCGGAAGTTCCCCTTCTCGATCTCTGCCCGCAGGTCCTTGGTGGTCGCCGCCATGACGCGCACGTCCACGCTGACGTCCGACCGGCCGCCGACCCGCTGAAACCGCTGTTCGGTCAGCACCCGGAGTATCTTGTTCTGCGTGCCGATGGGCATGTCCGCCACTTCGTCCAGCAGCAGCGTGCCGGTATGGGCGCGCTCGAACAGGCCGACGCGGATCGTCCGGCCCTGCGAATCCTCTTCACCGAACAGCGCATTTTCCATCTGGTCCGGCGCAATCGTGGCCGCGTTGACGACGACGAATGGTCCTTCCACACGGGTCGAACTCTTGTGGATCAGACGCGCCGCCAGCTCCTTGCCGACACCGGCAGGGCCCGAGATCAGCACGCGGGAATTCGTCGGGGCCACTTTCTCGATCGAGGCCCGCAGCGTGGCCGCCGCCTGGCTGTTGCCGATCCAGCGCTCTTCATCGCCGGCGCGGTTGCGCAGCGCGGCGTTCTCATAGCGAAGCGCCGCAGATTCAATCGCGCGCTCCACCACCAGCATTAGCCGGTCAGCCTTGATCGGCTTCTCGATGAAGTCGAACGCGCCGCGCCGAATGGCCGCGATCGCCGTCTCGATATTGCCGTGGCCGCTGATCACGATGACCGGCAGGATCGGGTCAATCGACTTCAGATATTTCAGAAGCGACAAGCCATCCATGCCGCTGCCCTGCAGCCAGACGTCAAGGATCACCAGACGCGGCGTGCGAGACCGGACTTCTTCCAGCGCGCGCTCTGCCGTGTCGGCGGTGCGCACCGAATAGCCCTCATCGCCGAGCACGCCGGCCATCAGTTCCCGGATATCCGGCTCATCATCTACGACTAGAATGTCCAGTGCCATGGCCCGTTTCCTCTACAAACTCAATGATCCGGGCAGACGCCCGCTATCGTGAACCAGCTCGCCTTCAGTCGTGTCGACCGCCTGCATGGTGAGCGCGCCATTTTCCGGAAGCAGCACGCGCACGCGCGCACCTTTCAAACCGTCCGGACGGTTCTGCAGCGAGATCGAGCCGCCATGATCGGCTATGATGCGGTTCACGATGGCCAAACCAAGGCCGGTGCCCTTTTCGCGCGTGGTCACGTAAGGCTCCAGCAGCCGGTTACGCACTTCGGCGGGAAAGCCCGGCCCGTTGTCTTCAATGACGATCTCCAGCCCGCCCAGGTCGTTGGACAGCAGGATGCGGATCTGTCCGGACACGTCGTTTTCGATCGGCAAGCCTTCGATGGCTTCCGCCGCGTTTTTCAGGAGGTTGCCGAAAGCCTGCGCGAGCAGCCGCTCGTCTCCGAGGAAAGGCGCCTCTGCGAGGTCCGTCTCGAGTTCGATGTCTATGTCGGGCGATACCACACTCTGCGCAAAGCTCGCGCCCTGCAGCACAGCGCGCATGTCGAACGGTGCAATGCTCGGCTTCGGCATGCGGGCAAAGTTCGAGAATTCCTCAACCATCCGCGCGATCTCGTCGACCTTGCGCAGGATGGTCTCGATGCAGCGGTCGAACACCCCGTCAGTATCATCAATCTTGGACGCGTACCGCCGGCGCAGCCGCTCGGTCGACAGCATGATCGGCGTCAGCGGGTTTCGGATCTCGTGCGCAATCCGGCGCGCCACGTCGCGCCAGGCCAGCTGGCGCTGCGCCGAGATCAGCCGCGTCGTATCGTCAAACGTCAGCACGCAGCCGCCGGTTGCTTCCGGCGCAGACTTCAGCCGGATGCTGCGCAGCTCGCCGTCCCGCGTCAGTTCGAGGCTCGCGTCCACGGCGGCGTTGCGCTCGAACGTGTCGCGCACGATCCGCTCGAAGATCGGTGCCACATCGGCCAACAGGGCGCCTTCCGGCACCTCGTCCAGCCCCAGGATTTCACAGGCCGATCGGTTGGCCAGCGTGATGCGCTCTTCCCGGTCCACCCGGATCACACCCGCGCCAAGCTCTCCCAGCAAGGTTTCCACGAAACGGCGCCGGTCTTCCTCGTCCTTCCGTGCACGGATGAGCGCATTCTGCTGACCGGAAAGCTGCTCGGTCATCGCGTTGAACGAGCTGCTCAGCGCGTGCACCTCGTCCACGGGTCCACTGACGGGCACGCGCACCTCAAGGTCCCCGTCCCGCACAGCATGCGCCGCCGAGGCGAGGCGGCCAATCGGACCGGTAATCCTGCCCGCCGCTTCAAGACCAAGGCGCCCTGCGAGCAGCAGGACGAGACCCACGATCTGGGCATACCCGATCACGAAGATCGCCTGCAGGCGCCCACTGTTGCGCTTGGCGGCGTTGTATTCTTCGAGGGCCGTCTCGGCTTCGCGCAAGGACCTTGCGGCGTTCCGGTCGAACACTTTCACCGCGTAGATGTAGCCATCGACCGGCGCAGAAATCCGGATCAGCGCGGTCGCGATGCCGCGCCCCTCATAGAGCGTTGTGGCCACGGCGCCGCCATCGGCTTCCTGGAACGCCGCTTGCGGGGGAGACAGCAGGATGGCGTCCTGCACGCTCGCTTCGGCGATGAGGTCCACACCGTCCGGGCCGAGAATGGCAATCGTCAGGAATTCGCGGATCGCGAGTTCGGAACGCAGGCCGTCAAAGAACTCGGTCGACGCAAAAGCGGCCACTTCCGGCGCGCCGGCGCCGGCGAGGGACTGGTCGACCTGCTTGGCAAAGTTCTCCACGTCCATGGCGGCGAGGCGCATGTCGGACTCGAACGTCGTCTGGAAGTTGTCGACATAGGTCCGGAAGATTTCGGTATTCTGCTCCATCAGCTGGTCGACACGTTCGCCGATCCAGCGGTCGAGGCCGCGCGTGATGAACGCGCCCATGAACACGGCGACGACCAGCGACGGAATCAGCGCCGAAAAGCCGAACAGGAGCACGAACCGGCGGGCCAGCTTGCCACCGCCATCATTGCTGTCGCCTCGGATGGCCAGGTATTCGCGCACGACGATCACCGCGAGCACGATCAGCAGGACGAAGTTCAGCCCGAGGAGCCAGGGCGTGGCACCTGCCGTCGGATCATTGGGCGCAGCGCCGGATATGGCTATAAAAGTCGCAAACACCGCGACGAGGGCCGCGATGATGAAAAGGCCCTCGAAGAGGGCCCAGCTGGCTTTGGTGGCAGTTGAGTTTGTAGCTGTCGACACGCAATCCGGCTCAATGAGGGCCCCAGCCCCGTTGCAATCCGGACACACATTACGTGGCCTTATTGCAACACTGGTGCATTAAGGCCACGGAATGGGGCGTCGTCAATCAGTCTTCTGCAATTCCGAGCGCATTGATCTTCGCGCGCAGGGTGTTGCGGTTCATGCCCAGCAGCTGAGCCGCCTTAACCTTGTTTCCGGAGGTCACCGACAGGGCAAGCCGGATCAAGGGGCGCTCAACCCGGTCGATCACCGAGCTGTGCACCATCGAATCGCCGCTCTCCCCGCCCGTCACGAGATCACCCATGACATAGCGGTGGAGAAGTGCCTCGACTTCAGCTTCAAAGCCGGCATGGCCACTCGCCTGCTCTGAGGCGCCCATACGCATCTCGCGTTCGACATCCATCAGCGTGATGATCGTGTCGGAGCTCAGCACCGCGAGACGGATCACGAGGTTCTCGAGTTCGCGCACGTTGCCCGGCCAGTCATAGGCGGCCATCAGGTCGAGCGCCGACTTCTCGAACGTACGGGCCGCGAGGCCCTGGCGCTGCGCCCGGATCAGGAAGGCGCGGGCGAGTTCCGGGATGTCTTCCTTACGGTGACGCAGCGGCGGGATCGCGAGGCGCATCACGTTGAGGCGGTAGTAGAGATCCTCGCGGAACTTGCCCTCTTCGACGAGCTTGCCCAGATTGCGCCGCGTCGAGGCGATCAGGCGCGCGCCGCCGGAATCGCGCAGCAGCTTGACCAGTTGCGCCTGCGCCTCGGCCGGCAGGTCGCCGATCTCGTCGAGATAAAGCGTGCCGCCCTTCATGTGCACGGCGCCGTCGGTGCCATTCACGCCGAACAGTTCGCGGTTGATCCCGGCGGCCGGCATGGCGGCCAGGTCCAGCCCGATGAACTTGCCATTCTTGGAATGACCGAGCTGATGGATCGCGCGCGCCGCCAGTTCCTTGCCGGTGCCGCTCTCGCCTTCGATCAGCACGGTCAGGTCCGTGTTCATCACCTTGGCAATCAGGCGGTAGACTTCCTGCATCGCATCGGAGCGTCCGATCAGCGGCAGCCCTGCATCCTGGACCGCCTTCTGCGCTTCCGGATGGATCAGCCGCTCCACGCTGGGCGAGGACTTCAAGGCGCGCCGCACGAGGCTCGACAGCACATCGATGTCGAACGGCTTCGGCAGGTAGTCGAACGCGCCATGCTCCGCCGCCGATGCAGCAGTCAGGATCGTGTTCTGCCCGCTCATCACGATGAAGGGCAGGTCCGGCCGGGCGAGTTTCATCGACGGCAGCAGATCAAAGATCGACGTGTCGCCGAGATAGACGTCGGTGACGACGACATCCCCTTCCCCGTTGCGCACCCAGCGCTGCAGCGCGTCGGGCGAACTGGTCGCGCGCACTTCATAGCCTGCCGAAACAAGCGTCTGGTTGACGATCAGGCGAATGCTCGCGTCATCTTCGGCGAGCAGAACGGTCTTGTCGGCCATGTCAGCCAGCCTCCACGAGTGGCAAGAGAACCGTGAACCGGGTCGATCCCGGCTGGCTGTCAACGCGTATCTGACCGCCATGTGCAGTGACGACTTCACTCACGACCGACAGCCCGAGTCCACGGCCACCCGACTTTGAACTCTGGAAAACATCAAAAATGGTCGCCTGGCGTTCACGCGGGATACCATGGCCATTGTCTTCGAACGAAATCAGCATGGCGCGCCGCAAGCCGGAGCCGAGCCGCGCCTGCCGCATGGCCAATCCCGCAGCGTAAGCCGTGCGGATGGTCACTTCGCCCCGGCCATTGTCCTCGGAGGCCGCTTCGGCAGCGTTGCGCACAATATTCTGGAAGGCCTGCTGCAGGTGGTCCGGGTCCGCCTGGATGTCCGGCAGCGAAGGATCGAACTCCCGCTTGAACTCGATCTTCGGCCCCATCGCCGCGCGTTCAGAGGCGATCACCTTGTCGAGCAAGGCGTGAACATTGCAGCTCTGCATGCGCGGCGCAGAGAACAGCTCGAACGCCGAAAGCCGGTTGACCAACCGCTCGATGCGGCGCGCTTCGTCCTTGATGATGTCTAACAGCTCCGCCTGCTCCGCGAGACCCTGACGCTCCAGCAACTGGGCCGCGCCGATGATGCCCGCCAGCGGGTTCTTTACTTCGTGCCCGAGAATGCGGCCAAAGCCTGCCGCGCCCGCAATGCCCTCGGAGGGATCGCGCGCCGGTGCTTCGCCGAGCACGAGGATGAAATCGCCGCCGTCCACACTGCGCACGCGCACATCGCAGATGGTGCGCATCGGCACCGACGGACCGGACACCGGCGTCGACGGCGCGGTGATCTCGGCAGGCTCACGCGCCGCCCGGTCGATCAGCTCGAACAGCGGCGAGTCGTGATAGATCACTTCGCTCAGCGGCCGGTCGATCATCGCGCGGCGTGACAGCTGCAGCAGCGACTCCGCCGCCGCATTCACATTGCAGATGCGCCGCCTTGCATCGATGTGCAGCAGGGCGACAGGCGCAAGCTCTGACAGGTTAGCAGGCCGCGTTTGGTCAAGCGTAGGCATTTGAGACCAGCTCCTCGGGCATTCTTTCGAGATAGGCCGCGCGCAGGGCGCGGGTGAGTTCAGCCGGATCTTCTATCCGGCAGAGTTCGGACCGCAGCGCCCGGCGTTCGGGCTCCGGCAGCGGCAAGGCAAGGTGATCAATCGCCGCCGAGACATGCTTGCGCACCATCCGCAGGCCAAGGTTCGGCCCGTAGAGGGCCAGCGAGTCCGCAATCTGTTCGCCAAGGCTTTCGCACTGCGCCGCAAGTTCCGGCGCCCGCCAGCGCCGCCCTTCAAGCGACGCGAGTATTTCTCCGGCGAGCCAGGGCCGCCCCATCGCCGCGCGGCCGACCATCACGCCGTGGGCGCCCGACAGCGCCAGCGCCGCCTTGGCCGAGGCCGGATCGCGAATGTCGCCGTTGACGATGACCGGAACAGACACCGCCTCGACCGTCTCACGCACCGCCGCCCAGTCCGCCGCGCCGGCATAGAACTGGCAGCGCGTGCGTCCGTGCACGGTCAGCATCTGGACGCCCTTGGCCTCGGCGATCTGGCCGAGTTCCGACGCATTGCGGCGCGCATCATCCCATCCCAGCCGCATCTTCAGCGTCACCGGCCGGTCGCCGGCGCCCTCAATGGCCGCATCGATGATCTCGCCCGCGAGGCCCAGATCGCGCATCAGCGCCGATCCGGACTGGCCGCCGGTCACTTCCTTGGAGGGACAGCCCATATTGATGTCGATGACATCGACACCAGCCTCAGCCATCAGACGCGCACCCTGCAGCATGTCGCCGGGGCGGCGCGCGGCGAGCTGGACGATCCAGAAACCCGCGCCCTCATGCCGGCAGGTGCGTCGAACCACGTCCGGCCGAGCCTTGGCGAGCGTCTCGCCCGCAACCATTTCGGAAACCACCGCAGGCGCACCAAATCGTACGGCTTGCCGGCGCATGGGAGCGTCCGTCGCGCCCGACATCGGCGCCAGCCAAACACGAGGTGCCTTAAATTTGATCATTACACTATCTTCACGACTTTTGCCGCACGGGCAAGCGCACAAATCATGAGCAGCACAATATTCGTGCAGAAGGCGAGTTTCCTGCGGCAGTATAGTCACACCGGAATGGCTCGATTAGAAGCAACGCGATGACTCGCGTAGCTGTTCTTATCGTTGCCGGAGGCAAAGGTCTCCGGGCTGGCGCAGAGGCGCCCAAGCAATGGCAGGCCTTGCTGGGGCGGCGGGTGGTGGACTGGTCCATCGACGCGTTTTCGCGCCATCCGGCCGTGACCGACATTGTGGTGGTCGCCAGTGAGGATGTCGGAGCGCCGGGTGCCGGGCAGCGGTTCAGCCGGGCCGAGCCGGGTGCGACGCGCACGCAATCGGTGTTGAGCGGGCTCGCGGCACTGGACCTGCCAGACGATGCCAAGGTGCTGATCCATGATGCAGCCCGGCCTGGCATAGATGAGGCCACGATCAATGCGCTGATCGACGCGCTCGATATCTCGGACGCAGCGGCGCCTGCCCTGCCGGTGTCCGATGCCCTGAAGACCGAAAAGGAAGGCCGCCTGAAAACGGTCGACCGGACAGGGCTTTACCGGGTGCAGACCCCGCAGACCTTCCGCCTAGGCGCCATCCGCAGCGCGCTGGCAGCGGCCGGGCCAGACCTTGTGGACGATCTCGCGGCGGTCGAGGCGGCAGGCGCGCGGGTCACTCTGGTGGCCGGTTCCCTGCGCCTTTCCAAGATCACCTACCCTGAGGATTTCGACATGATGAGCCGCCTCCTTGCGCCAACAGGCGCGCCCCGTGTCGGCAAGGGCTTTGATGTCCATGAGTTTGAAGCCGGCGATCACGTCACGCTTTGCGGCGTGCACATTCCGCATGGTACGAAACTCAAAGGCCACTCGGATGCCGACGCGGGATGGCATGCGCTGACGGACGCCATCCTCGGCGCCGTCGCCCTGGGTGACATTGGCGACCATTTTCCGCCCTCAGACCCGCGCTGGAAGAATGCCGACAGCGGCATCTTCCTGAAACACGCGCAGACCCTCGCCGAAGCCAAAGGCTACCGGATCGACAGCTGCGATATCACGGTGATCTGCGAAGCCCCCAAGGTGAAACCCCACCGAGAGGCCATGCGTGCCCGCACCGCCGAACTCCTCGGCCTCCCGCTCGACGCCGTCAGCGTGAAAGCGACCACCACCGAAGGCCTCGGCTTCACCGGCCGCCGCGAAGGCATCGCAGCGGAAGCGATAGCGGTCTTGATGCCGAAGGGCTGACACTTGGCCTGCGCAACAAAAACCGCCGCTCCGGAAACAAAATCTCCAGGCGCGCCAAGCGCCTGCAAGATTCCTCCGTAAAACTTGCGCCACACCCCTCCGCGCGGGGTTATACTCCGTCTCACCCCGCACACCGTAGGTCGGATAGAGGCCGCAGGCCGAAATCCGACACCCCGAGAGAAAACGATAGCCGATCGATACCAAGTGATAAAAAATGAGACGTCGTGAGAGTGAATCGACATCAGGGATGCAAAGCCTGCAACGGGTTGAGGCCGTCTGTGAGCGAACAAAGAGAACTTGCGCCTACAGGAAACACCCCGTCCGCAAAACAAATCCCATACCCGCCAAGCCGTTATGAAATCCCCCCCCTCAACCTTGCGCAACACCTCCGCCCACGGACCCCCGAAAAAAAGCCCTCAAAACCCTCAATATCCATTTCATGCAGGTGCAGGACTGAGCCAACAGAAGGAACCTGCCCCAAGGGCATGATTTTCAACAGCCCGCCTTCATGACAGCTTCCGTGAAAACAAATCGGGGAGAAACGCCATGTCCGACATCCTGCTGACCGAGCATCGGGGCCATGTCACCGTCCTGACGCTGAACCGGCCCGAGGCGATGAACTCGCTCGACTATGATCTTTACGATGCGCTGGAAAATGCCGTGCGCACTTCGGAGGCCCGGGTGATCGTCATCACGGGTTCGGGCACGCGGGCCTTCTGTTCCGGCGATGACGTGAAGAAGATCCTCTCCAAGGGCGCGCCGGTGACACCCGAGCGCGCCGCGAAAGCCAAGGATACCAGCGGGCTGACCCCAGCGGCGGACGCCCTTCTGCATACGGACATTCCGGTCATCGCCGCGATCAACGGCTTCGCCCTAGGCTGGGGCGCGGAACTGTCGATCATGGCGGACATCCGCGTGATGGCCGACACGGCGAAGTGGGGCGAGATCTTCGTCAAGCGCGGTCTATGCTGCGACGCGCCGGGACTGGGCCGGCTCGCCCAACTCGTCGGCCGCGAGAAGGCGAGCGAGCTGCTTTTCACCGGCGACATCATCGACGCCGCCGAAGCGAAAGAGATCGGCCTCGTCAGCCGCGTGGTACCACAGGCGGACCTGCTGCCGACCGCGCTCGCCATCGCCGAGAAGATCGCCGCCAATCCGCCCCAGGCCGTGAAGGCGCTGAAGGCAGGCCTTCGCCGCACGCTCGACCCCGACTGGCGCGATACCGGCAAGTGGGCGATCACCGAGATCCGCAAGCTGATGCAGACCGAAGACGCGAAGGAAAGCGCCGCCGCCTTCATCGAGAAGCGCGATCCGGTCTTCACGGGCCGCTGATCGGCCTGTAGGTAAGCACCATGTTTCCAGAACGCCTGCGTAATCTCGCCATGCTGATCCTCGACGACGCCGAACAGGCGCGCCTGAAGATCGCGACCGCCGAAAGCTGCACCGGCGGCCTGCTCGCCGCCCTGTTCACCGAAATCCCGGGTTCTTCCAGCGTGTTCGAACGCGGCTTCGTCACCTATTCCAACCGCGCGAAGGAAGAGATGCTGGGCGTGCCGGGAGATTCACTGGCCGACTATGGCGCGGTGTCCGAACCGGTCGCGCGGATGATGGCCGAAGGCGCGCTCACCAACAGCCGCGCCAACATCTCCGTGGGCATCACCGGCGTCGCAGGCCCCGGCGGCGGCACCAAGATGAAACCGGTCGGCACCGTACACATCGCCTGCGCGCGCGAAAACCGGGCGATCATCCACGAGCATCTTCAACTCGGCGAGATCAGCCGCGACGCGATCCGGATGGCGGCGGTCGAGTCGGCGCTGAACCTCATTCAGGCGCAGATGCGGTAGGCACACTGAAGCGTTTCTGCGCTTCAACCAGAAACGCGTTCAGGATGCGATCCGTCGCAAGGTCATGGTTGGCCGCGGCGAGGAAGCCGATCACCGGGTTGCGGAACTCGTAGTCGATCTCGAGCGTGATGTCGGCCGCGCCGCCAACCGTTTCAAAGATGCGCCATTCAGCGAAGAGCTTCCGGAAAGGGCCGCGCACCAGGGAAGCCGTCACGCGTTTCGCCGGCTCGTCCGCCACGACCTGCGTGGTGAAGCGTTCGGTGAAGCCCTTGAAGCCGACCATCGCTTCGCCCTGGCACTCGGTCACGCCCGGCTGGACGTCACGCTGACCGGAGACGCGCATCGCCGTGATCCAGCGGATGAAGTCCGGATACTTCGCGATGTCGGACACCAGCTGGAAACAGTCCGCCGGGCCATAGGGCACGCGGATGGATTTCGAGAAACGCGGCATGCCCTACTTGCGCGCCGCGAGCTGCGCTTCGCGCGCCGCACGCAACTTCGCAAAGTCTTCACCGGCATGGTGGCTGGAGCGCGTCAGCGGGCTGGCGGAGACCATGAGGAAACCCTTCGAGCGCGCGATCTCTTCATACGACCGGAATTCATCCGGTGTAACGAAGCGGTCGATGGCGGCGTGCTTGCGGGTCGGCTGCAGGTATTGGCCGATGGTGATGAAGTCGACACCGGCAGAGCGCATGTCGTCCATCACCTGCATGACTTCTTCCTTCGTCTCGCCGAGGCCGACCATCAGGCCGGACTTCGTGAACTGCGACGGGTCGCGGTCCTTAACTTTCTGCAGCAGGCGGAGGGAATGGAAATAGCGCGCACCCGGACGGATCGTCAGGTAAAGCCGCGGAACGGTTTCGAGGTTGTGGTTGAACACGTCCGGCTTCGCGTCGATGACGCGGTTCTCCCAGCCATCCTTGCGCAGGAAGTCCGGCGTCAGGATTTCGATGGTGGCGCCGGGAGCCCGCTCGCGGATCGACTGGATCGTGTGGACGAAGTGCATCGCGCCGCCATCTTCAAGGTCGTCGCGGTCCACCGAGGTGATGACGACATGGCTGAGGCCCATCTCGGCCACGGCCTCGCCCACACGGCGGGGCTCGTCGCTGTCAACGCCCGGTTTGGGCTTGCCCGTCGCGACGTTGCAGAACGAGCAGGCGCGGGTGCACACGTCGCCGAGAATCATCATCGTCGCGTGCTTCTTGTCCCAGCATTCGCCGATGTTGGGGCAGCCGGCTTCCTCGCAGACGGTGACCAGGCCCTTCGACTTCACGATGGCGCGCGTGTCGGCATAGCCCTGTGATGTGGGTGCCTTGACGCGAATCCAGTCGGGTTTTCGCATCAAAGGTGTATCCGGCCGGCCCTGTTTCTCGGGGTGGCGCGGGCGGGGCGGGTTGGATTTCAGGTCGATGAGGTTTGCCATTGGCACCTAAAATGGCGCCCGGCGCGCGATTCAGCAAGCGTGACATAGCGCAGGCTGCATATGCAGACTTGCAATATCGCTTGCTTGCATGACGCTAGATGACAGAATGTTACACAAAACAACGGGACGAAACGAGTCAGGGCCCTACCCGATGCAGCAATCGCTCCAGCCGCTTGTGCCGGCTCCACTGGTCTATCGGCCAGAACGCACCCGCTCCAACCTGTTTACCGGCCTCCTGCGCGCCGCGCGGGAATTCGGTCCGGACAAGCCCATCCTCGTCGACGGGGATGAGCGCATCCTCACCTATAGGGAAATCATCCGGGCGGTCTTCGGTCTCGGCTCGGCCCTCAAGAAGGGTACGAAGCGGGGCGAATCAGTCGGCGTGATGCTGCCGACCGGGGCTGGCGCGGTGATCGGCTTTTTCGCGCTGACGGCCTATGGCCGCGTGCCGGCGATGCTGAACTTCACGGCCGGGTCGAAGAACCTCAAGGCGGCGATGCGCGCGGCGAAGGTGAAGCGGCTGATCACGGCGCACAAATTTGTCGAACTCGGCGGGCTGGAAGACCTGATCTCCGAACTCTCGAAATCGGTCGAAATCATCTACCTGGAAGACGTCCGGGAAAAACTGTCGATCGGCGACAAGCTCTCTGCAATCGCCGGGCCGATGCTGCCGACCTTTGTCGGCGCCGCGCTCAGCCACAAGCAGCCCGGCGTGATCCTGTTCACCTCGGGCACGGAGGGCGAGCCGAAAGGCGTGGTGCTCAGCCATGAGAACGTCATGGCAAACGTCGAACAAGTGCGCGCGCATATCGGGCTTAGTCCGGATACGGACATCGTGTTCAATCCGCTGCCGACGTTCCACTGCTTCGGCCTGACGGTCGGCGCGCTGCTACCACTGATCGCCGGCATCAAGGTGATCTTCCACCCCTCCCCGCTTCAACCGAAGGAAATCGTCCGGCGCATCCGCGAGAGCGGCGCGACGATCCTGCTGGCCACCGACACGTTCATCTCGCAATACGCTCGCACCGGCGCGGATGGCGACATGGATTCGATCCGCCTCGCCGTGTGCGGCGCGGAGCGGGTGAAGGACGAGACCCGCGACTATGTGCGGCGCAAGTTCAATATCGAGATTCTCGAGGGCTATGGCGCGACGGAGGCCTCGCCCGTGGTCGCGGCGAACCAGTGGGAGAACAACCGTCCGGGTACGGTCGGCCGCCTGATGGCGGGGATGGACTCGAAGCTGGTGCCGGTGGAGGGCATGCCGGAAGGCGGGCGCCTGCACATCCGCGGCCCGAATATCATGATGGGCTATCTGCGCCCGTCCAATCCCGGTGTCATCGAGAAGCTGTACGATGGCTGGCATGATACAGGTGATATCGTCGACATCGATGCCGAAGGGTTCATCAAGATCCTTGGCCGGGTGAAGCGCTTTGCCAAGATTGGCGGTGAGATGGTGTCGCTGGCGGTGGTGGAGAACTGCGCCGCAGCCGTCTGGCCGGATCACATGCACGCGGCGGTCACCCTGCCTGACCCGAAGAAGGGCGAGCAGGTCGTGCTGCTTAGCGAGGCGCCGGAAGCGTCACGCGGCCCCATCCTCACCTGGGCGCAAAGCCACGGCGTGCCGGAAATTTCCGTACCCAGACGGGTGTTCAAGGTAGGCCAGATACCGGTGCTGGGCACCGGCAAGGTCGATTACGGCGCAGTCCGCATGCAGGCCGAGCGCCTGATGAGCGACTAGGCCGCTTTCGCCGCGCGCAGCGCTGGGTCGCGGAGGAAGCCGTTGATCACATTGGCCGTCTCGGCGGCGCGCGTCACCAGGAACAGGTGCCCGCCGCCTTCGACCACGTGCAGGCGCGCGTCCGGCAGGGCCCAGCTGAGGATCTGGCCGTTGACCAGCGGTACGATCGTGTCCTTGTCGCCCATCATCACCAGCGTGGGCATCTTCAGGAACCGGATGAACGGCAGGCTCGACCAGCCGGCGAAGGCGAGGAGCTGGTAGATGTAGCCCTTCGGGTCCGGCGGCAGGAGGCCGTCGATGTGGCGGCCGGCGGAGTCGTCCGCCAGGTCACCGTAGAGGGTTGCGAAATTCTCGCGCATGAATTCGGGGTCGGTGTAGCGGCGCGTATCGACCATGCGCGACAGCGAGGCCGGGCGGCCGGGGATCATCGTCATGCCCGACGAGGTAGCGCAGAGGATCAGCCGGTTGACGCGGTTGCGGTACTGGAAGGCAAACTGCTGGGCGAGCGCCCCGCCCCAGGAGACGCCCATGACATCGACCACGTCGAAGCCGAGCCGGTCGCTCAGCTTGCGGGCCCAGCGCGCGGCCATCCAGTGGCGGTACGGCCACTGGGTGACCGGGCTGAGGCCCACGCCGGGCACGTCGAAGGTCAGGATCTCGCGGTCCGGGAACATGTCGCCCAGCGCCAGTGTCAGTTCGAGATTTGCGCCAATGCCGTTGAAGAAGACCAGCGGCAGCGCGTCGCTGCCGTCGGGCTTCTCCCAATACGCGGTCCGCAGCATGACGCCTTCGACGTCCTGCATGGTGATTTCCGGCATGCGCTTGTAGCTGGCCATTCGGCAGTCCTCAGTCGTTGAATACGTAACGGCCCGGGGCCGCATATAGTACCGGGAAGGCAGCAGTGCCGACACTCGCGGGAGCCGCCTTAAGCGGACCCGAGCGTTCCTTCAACCATTCGCCCCAGCGCGGCCACCAGGAGCCGTTGTGCTCCTCGGCGCTCGCGGCCCATTCGTCCGGCGTCGGTTTCATCTGGGTGCTGCGGAAATACTTGGCCTTGGGGTTGCCCGGCGGATTGATCAGAGACTGCAGGTGGCCGCTGGAGGAGAGCACGAACTCGACATTCTTGGAGCCGAGCAGGCCGGGTGTTCGGTAGCAGGCTTTCCAGGGGGTGATGTGGTCCGTGAGACCGGCCACCACGAACGCATCGGCTGTGACTTTCGTCAGGTCGGCCATATGTCCCGCCACGTCGACCGTACCCGGATGATCGAAGGGCTGGTGCAAGGCGATGTCCAGATAGTCCGAGTGCAGCTGCGCCGGCAGGTTCGTCGTGTCATTGTTCCAGAAGAGGACGTCATACGGTGGCGGGTCTTCGCCCATCAGGTAGTTGTTGACGACATAGTTCCAGATCAGGTCGTTCGGGCGCATCCAGGCAAACATCCGGGCGAGGTCATCGCCTTTCAGTATGCCGCGGGCTTTTGACATTTTCCGTGCAATCTCGAGGCTGCCATCGGAGACGATCTGGCCGATGTCGCTGTCTTCCTTCTGAGGATTCAGCACACAGACCATGAAGGTCAGCGCATTGATGCGCTTGTCGCCCGCTGCGGCGAGGAGGCTCGCAAACGTCGCCGTGGTGATTCCGCCTGAGCAGGCGCCGGAGACGTTCAGCTTGGGCGACTTGGTGATCTTGCGGACCACGTCGCTCGCCTGAATCAGGCTGTCGATATAATCTGACAGGCCCCAGCCGCGATGCTCCTTGGACGGATTACGCCAGGAGATGACGAAGGTCTGCTGTTCCATGGCGAGGAGGAACTGCACCATCGACGTCATCGGCGTCAGGTCCATAGCATAGAACTTGTTGATCTGCGGCGGGATGATCAGGATCGGCGTCTTGTAAACCTTCTCCGTCGTCGGCGCATACTGGATCAGCTCCAGCATTTCGTTCCTCCAGACCACGGCGCCTTTCGAGACGGCAAGATTCTCGCCGACCTTGAAGGGACGCTTGTCGACCTGTGACGGCAGACCGCCATTCTTGGTCAGGTCGTCATAGAGGTTCTTCATGCCCTTCAGCAGCGACAGGCCGCCGGAATCGACGACGCGCTTGGTGGCGGCGGGGTTGCCGATCAGCGTGTTGGTCGGCGCCATGGCGTCGGTGATCATGCCCATCACGAACTTGGCGCGGGCGTGCTCCAGCTCGCTCATCTTGATCTCGCTGACCCACTCGTGGAGGTGCTCCTGGGTCGCAAGGAAGGCCTGCATGCCGCGCTTGTAGAAGGGGTTGTGCTCCCAGGCCGGGTCCTTGAAGCGGCGGTCCTTCTTGTCGGCTTCGCGCGACGACTTTCCGAGCAGGATCTGCGTGTTCTCGCTGACAATCTTGCGGGCGGCCTTGGCGGTCGTCACCGGATTGGTGACCGACGAGCGCAGCATCATCGCCACGGCGCCCAGCAATTCCTGCCGGTTAATGCCGCCCAGCAACGGGTTAAGGGCCGTTGTGCTCTGCGCCGCATTCTGGGCGATTTCGTCCTTAGGTGTGCTCATTCCAGTCCCTCCCAGATGCCCGCCGGTCTCTCCTGGCAGGGGCCTGCCAGTGGCCGGTCTAATTCAGGTCCCTTGCCATCCGGCAAAAAGACCGTGGTAAATTTACTCACAAAATTCGTTTCACAGTCAGATTTCGGTGTCAAACTGACCGTGTGGCCATGAAAACACGGGACCGTATACTTGAAGTCAGCCTCCTTCTCTTCAACGAGGAAGGAGAAAGCGGGCTGTCGTCTGTCGATATTGCCAATGCGCTTGAGATCAGCCCCGGTAATCTTTACTATCACTTCAAGGGCAAGGACGCGATCAACCGGGCCTTGTTTGACCGGTTCGAAGAAGAGATGCGCGTCATCCTGCGCGGCTCGAAGGGCGGCCTGGCCTCGATCGAGGACAACTGGGTCTACATCTACATCCTGCTGGAAGAGATTTACGACTTCCGCTTCTTCTACCGCGACCTGGCCGGCCTGCTGGCCCGCTATCCGGACCTTGCCATCCGCTTCCGCAGCCTCGTTGCCGCCAAACGCCAGACGATTGCACGGATCCTCAGCGATCTGGAAAAGGCTGGACCACTGACCGTCGACAAGCGCCTCAGGGAGCCGCTGATCGACCAGATCATCACGACACTGACATTCTGGCTCGCCGGCGATGCCTTGACCAAAGAGGTCCATGACGGCCCTGCCCTCATCCACAAGACGGTGTTCCAGGTGATGTGCCTGATGGTGCCCTACATGGGCGAGACCGGCCCGGCCGCACTCGGCCGCATGATCCGACATTTCGACGAAACGAAAGGATAAGGGCGAACCGACCGGCCCGCCCTCTTCCGTCTTCGTTACGCGGCGGCTTTCGCAAGTTTCGACCATTCGGCTTTCGCCACGCGGCCACGGCCAGCCACTTTCGCGTCGAGCGCTTCCAGTTCGGCCTTCTTCAGTGCGGCCAGTTGCGCAAAGCGCGTCAGGCCTTCAGCGTTCAGTTTCTTGGCCAGCGCCGGGCCGATGCCGGTGGCCTGCGTCAGGTCGTCAGCACCTTCCGAAGCCGCGAACGCGGTTTTCACGGCCTTCGTGGTCTTGCGGGCAGCTTTCTTGGCCGTCCTGGCAACTTCTGCACCGGTCTCGCCGGCGACAGCTTCGATCTCGGCCGAGAGACGCGCCAGGCGTGCCTTCAGGTCGGAGTCTGCAACTTTCGCGCGGGCTTTCGAGGTGACGCTGGCGACTTCGTCTTCCAGCTTGTCGATCTGGCGGGCGACTTTCTGGCGCACATCGGCAAGGCCTTTGACGCCGAGCAGGTCGCGCATCCGGTCAAGGCGTGCGTCGAACTGATCGCGGGCCTGCACCTGCATGTCGCGCACGGTCTCGATGGTTTTCGAAACGCGCTTGGAGGCGCCGGCCACACGCTCGTCGGCGGCGAGTTTGGCGCGGACATCGTGCTCGATTTCCGAACCGCGCTTCACGAGATCTTCGAAGACGTCAGCCGATTGCTTGTTCAGCACGTTCGCGCCGGCAACCGCCGTATCGTAGGCTTTGCCATAAGCGCCAACGCCAGCGAGCCAGATCTTGTAAGCCATCTCGGTCGACTGGGCTTCGACTTTCTTGCCGACAGCGGCCGCTTTTGCGCGGGCTTTTGCCTGGGTGGATTTCACGGGTTTCTTCGCCATGGGGGGCTCCTTTGCGGGGGAAGATGAGTTCATGCCGCCCGATCTAGGGAAAAAGTCTAGAAAGCGCATACTAATCGCCGCCAAGCTTGAAATGACCCTGCGGAAACGCACTATCCACCCCGGCAATCACAACAGAGAGGAACCTCCCATGAGCGCAGTGGACTACACGATCGATGGCCAGACCTATGAAGGCTACTTCCTCACACCGGCTGGCAAACCTGACGCGCCGCTGGTCGTGATCTGCCACAACTGGGCGGGCGTCGGTGAAAACGAAAAACAGAAGGCCCGCATCATTGCCGAGGAGTTTGGCTACGCGGCCTTTGCGATCGACGTTTACGGCAAGGGCAAACGCGGCACGAACCAGGCCGAGTGCGAAGCACTGATGTATCCGCTGGTCGGCAACCGCGCTGAATTGCAAACAAGGCTTGCGGCCGGCATCGCCGCCGCGAAAGCCAAATCAGGCGCGACGAAAACCGCCGCCATCGGCTTCTGCTTCGGCGGCCTCTGCGTGCTGGATATGGCGCGCGCCGGAATGGACGTACTGGGCGTCGCCTCGTTCCACGGCCTGTTCCGTCCGGCGGAGAATATCCCGGCTCCGAAGATCAAGACGAAGGTGCTGATCGAGCATGGCTGGCGCGATCCGATGGCGACGCCGGACGACGTGCTCGCCATTGCGAAGGAGTTTGCCGGCAGTGACTGGCAGCTGCACGCGCACGGCCTTGCCACGCATGCTTTCACGACGGTCGGCGCCACCGGCGACGCGACGCAGTATCACGCGGATACCGACCGCCGCAGCTTTTCCTATCTGAAAACTTTCCTGGCTGAAGTGTTCAGCTGACGGCTCAAGGACGGGCGCTGCTTGCGGCGCCCGTCAGTCCTCGCGCAAGGCGTAACCGGCCGAGCGCACGGTGCGGATCGGATCATCCCCGCCGCCGTTGCGAAGCGCCTTGCGCAGGCGCCCGACATGCACATCCACCGTGCGCGCCTCGACATAGACGTCCGAGCCCCACACCGTATCCAGCAGCTGCTCGCGCGAGAACACGCGGCCCGGGTGCTGCATGAAATAATCCAGCAGGCGGAATTCCGTCGGGCCGAGGTGGATGTCCGACCCCTTGCGCGCCACGCGGTGGGCGACACGGTCGATCTCGATATCGCCGACCGTGATGCGATCTTCTTTCAGGCCGGGCCGGATACGGCGCAGCACGGCGCGCACGCGCGCCATCAGTTCGGTGGTCGAGAACGGCTTGGTCACATAATCGTCCGCACCCGTATCAAGGCCGCGAATCCGGTCACTCTCTTCGCCGCGCGCCGTCAGCATGATGATCGGAAGGTTGGGATTGCCGCCCCCGGTGCGCACGCGCCGGCAGATCTCGATTCCGCTCACTTTCGGAAGCATCCAGTCCAGCAGCAGCAGGTCCGGCGTGCGCTCGTCGAGCATGATCAGCGTCTCTTCGCCGTCGCCAGCGACGCCCACATCGTAATCTTCCTTGCGGAGATTGTAGAGCAAGAGCTCCGAAACGGCCTTCTCGTCTTCTGCGATCAGCACATACGGTTTCATTGGGTCGGCTCCATTCTGTAGGCGCGGCCCTTCAAGGGCTTAAACCTGATCCTGTTTCGGCCGTTCGAGTTCGGAGAGGTAGTCCCCGACGACCTGGTAATAAACAAACTCGGCGATATTCGTGCAGTGATCCCCGATCCGCTCAAGGTTCTTCGCCATGAACAGCATGTGCGCGCCCGCCGTGATGCGGCGCGGGTCCTCGACCAGATAGGTCAGCATTTCGCGGAAGACGGAATTGTAATGGTTGTCGATGTCGTCATCCGACTCCCAGACGACCTTGGCCTTATCGGGGCTTGCGGACGCGTAGGCGTTCAGGACGTTGTTGAGCTGGCGCGACACGGGCTTCGACATCCGGACGATGGCGTTGCGCATCTCGTCGTTGACGTTCTCGTCCAGGCGCTGCGCGCGCTTGGCAATGTTCTTTGCAAGGTCGCCGATCCGCTCCAGCTCGCTCGATATCTTCATCGCCGAGAGGATCATCCGCAGGTCATGACCCATCGGCTGGCGGCGCGCTATCAGCGACACGATCTGCCGCTCGGCGTCGGATTCGATGGCGTCGACCAGCGGGTCGCGCGCCACCACTGCCCGGGCGAGTTCAAGGTCATTTGCCGACAGTGCCCGCGTCGAATCCACGATCATGGTTTCGACAATGCCGCCCATTTTCATGATTTCGGCCGACAGCCGCTCGAGTTCTTCGGAATAGGCAGAAACGATATGATCAGACATGCGTACCTCGCTCAACCGAACCGGCCGGTGATGTAGTCTTCGGTGCGCTTCTCGCGCGGGTTGGTGAAGATTTGGTTGGTATCGCCCATTTCCACGAGATTTCCGAGGTGGAAGAAGGCCGTGCGCTGCGACACGCGGGCGGCCTGCTGCATGGAGTGCGTCACGATGACGATGCAGTAGCGGTTGCGCAATTCGTCGATCAGTTCCTCGATCCGCGCGGTGGCAATCGGGTCGAGGGCCGAACAGGGCTCGTCCATCAGGATCACTTCCGGCTGCACCGCAATGGCGCGCGCGATGCAAAGGCGCTGTTGCTGGCCGCCGGAAAGGCTGGTGCCCGGCGCAGTGAGGCGGTCCTTCACCTCTTCCCACAGGCCGGCGCGGCGCAGGCTTTTCTCGACAATGGCGTCGAGGTCTTCGCGGCCGTTGGCCAGCCCGTGAATACGGGGGCCGTAAGCGATGTTGTCATAGATCGATTTCGGAAACGGGTTCGGCTTCTGGAACACCATGCCGACGCGCGAGCGCAACAGCACGGGATCGACGTCCTCGTCGTTGATGTTTTCGCCGTCCATCAGGATCTCGCCTTCGACGCGGCAGTTCTCGATCGTGTCGTTCATCCGGTTGAGGCAGCGCAGGAAGGTGGACTTGCCGCAGCCCGACGGCCCGATCAGCGCCGTTACGGCGCGGTCCGGAAAGGTCATCGACACGTCATGGATCGCCTGCGCTTCGCCGTAGAACACCTTGATATTGCGGCAATCAATTCGAGGAGCACCGTCTGCTGCGCGCGGGAGTGTGAGCGTGTCGTCCATCATCGCGGGCGTTCCCTGGGTCGTATCCATCACCATCTCCGTTCGTACTTGCGCCGCAGGAATACCACGAGGCCGTTCATAACCAAAAGGAAGGCCAGCAGGATGACGATCATCGCTGAGGTCAAGGGCTCCCAGGCCCGTTCGGCATTGTTCGACCAGCTAAAGATCAGCACCGGCATCACGGTCGACTCGTCGGTCGGGCTGCGCGGCACGTCGCCGACGAAGGCCACCATGCCGATCAACAGCAGCGGCGCCGTCTCGCCGAGCGCGCGGGCCATGCCGAGGATAGCGCCCGTCAGGATGCCCGGGGCAGCCAGCGGCACCACGTGGTGGAACACCGTCTGCATCTGCGAAGCGCCGACGGCGAGCGCTCCGGAGCGCACGGACGGGGGCACCGCCTTCAGCGCGGCGCGCGAGGCGATGATCACCACCGGGAAGGTCATCAGGGCCAGCACGAGGCCGCCGACCAGCGGCGCCGATCGCGGCATGCCGAGGAAGTTTATGTAGAGTGCGGCGCCGAGCAGGCCGAACACGATGGACGGCACAGCGGCGAGGTTGTTGATGTTGACCTCGATGAACTCGGTCAGCCGGTTGCGCGGCGCGAATTCTTCCAGATACACCGCCGCGAGGATGCCGATCGGCATGGCGACCAGCGCGGTGATCAGCATTGTCAGCAGCGAACCGACAATAGCGGCGAGGCCGCCTGCAAGCTCAGGGTACGTACTGTCGGAGTTGGTCAGGAGCGTCCAGCGCGGCACCCGGTCCACCCGGCCCATCTCCTTGAGCGCGAGCACCCAGGCGATCTGACGGTCCGAAATCGTGCGCTCGCTTTCAGCCGATACGATGATCCGCGCGGTGGGACGTGCCTGCGCAAAATCCTGCGCCCGGCCCGTCAACAGCTCCATCCGTGCCGATCCGGCATCGATGTCCGTCAGCCGTCCAGTCGAGACGCCGGCAGTGAGCAGCACGTCTGGCTGACCCGCATCTTCGGCGCGGTCGACGCTCGCGACGGCGAGACCGGTGACGACCGCCTCAAACGCTTCAGCGCCCGCAAGGCGGAACGTGCCGTCTTCTTCGCCCTGGACCGACGATACCGTGCCGGCCTTGATCTTGCGTTCCTTGACGCCCTGCCCCTTGAGGTAAAGGTCGAGGTCGTCGTTCAGCGGCGCGGTCAGCGTGATCGTGTTGCCGACAAGTTCGGGATTGTTTGCCACGAGGCGCGCCGTAGGCAGCACCGCCAGACGCGTGACGAAATCCGACAGCTCGCGGCGGGAGACCCGGTCCGCTTCGGCTTCCGGAAAGGTCGTCAGAAGTTCATCGCGCACAAGGCTGTAGAAGCCTTCGACATTGCGCGAGATATCGGCCGGCCGGTTGGCGCCCTCCGGTGCAATCACCGCAGGATCAAGCGTCACTTCATATTTGACGACATTATAGGTCGCCGCCGAGAAGGCCTGCGTGCCGATCGTCAGCACCAGCACGGCAAGCGCGCCGAGGGCCACGAAAATCGCGGTGAGGCCGTAATAGCGGAAGCGGCCATCCGCAGCGCGGCGGCGCTTCAGGTGCTTGGCCGCAGCCGCGCTGGGAGCCGAGGTGCGGACGGTATCAGTCATATTTTTCACGGTATTTCTTGACGACGCGCAGGGCGACGACGTTGAACGCGAGGGTCACAATGAAGAGCACCAGGCCAAGCGCAAAGGCCGAGAGCGTCTTCGGGTCATCGAAGCCGGTCTCACCCGTCATCAGCGAGACAATCTGTACCGTGATGGTCGTCAGGTCCGACGTCGGATCCATCGAGATGCGCGCGCTCTTGCCCGCCGCCATCACCACGATCATCGTTTCGCCGATGGCGCGGGACACGGCCAGCAGCAAGGCCGCGATGATGCCCGGCAGGGCGGCCGGGACAACAACCTGTTTCACGGTTTCGGATTTCGTCGCGCCCAGAGCATAGGCGGCATCACGCAGGGTCTGCGGCACGGCGTTGATCACGTCATCTGACAGGGAAGACACGAACGGGATCACCATGATCCCCATCACGAGACCCGCGGCCAGTGCGCTTGTCGGCTGCGCGGCCAGGATCGGTTCGCTCGCAAGGCCGAAGCGGATGGCGGTTTCGTTGAACCAGATCGCTGCCGTCCGGATACCGGGTGCGACCACGAGCAGCGCAAAGAAGCCGTACACAACCGTCGGGATACCGGCGAGAATCTCGAGGATCGGCTTGATCCAGGCACGCGCGCGCGGCGAGGCGTATTCGGAGAGAAAGATCGCGGAGAAAAGACCGATCGGCGCGGCCACCAGCATGGCGATCAGCGCGATCATGAAGGTGCCGAAGAACAGCGGCAGCGCGCCGAACTCGGCTTCCGTCTGCGCGTTCCAGCGGGTGCCGGTCAGGAAGTCCCAGGCGGACACCTTCTGGAAGAACAGGAGGCTTTCATAGAGCAGCGACAGCACGATGCCGGCCGTGGTTGCAACCGCCACACCGGCGCACAAGAACAGCACGAATTGCATGCCGTTCTCGACGAAGGCCCGCGCACGGAAATTCGGTTGGAGACGGCGCTGCGCGAAGAAGATACCGCCTGCGGCCAGCAGGCCGAGCAGCACCAGCGTACCCGTATTCACGAGGCCGCGCAGTTCGAGATACCGGTTGGTGATCGCCTGGAATACCCGGTCTGCTCCCGCGCTCGCTGCGGTACCGGCCGCCATGCGCACCGACTCAAGGTAGCTCTGCAGCTCCACAGGTGACAGGCGCGCAAACGAGGACGGCAACTCGCGCGTAAGTTGGCTGCGCGTAAGGTCCTCGGCGAAGATGGCATAGGCCATGGCGACGAGAACGACCGGGACGGTGGCCCACATGGCGACGTAATAGCCGTGGTAGTTGGGGCGCGAGTGCATCCGGGAGGTGGTCGAGACCAGCAGGCGCTCGGCCCGCACGCGGCCCATGAAGAATGCTGCAGAGCCGAAGACCGCGATCAGCGCGATCAGCAGCCAGCCCATCGGTAGTTGGCCAAGCTGTTGCAACATCTCGATACCTTCACCCGCCCGCTTCCTTCCCTTAGGAGCGGTGTGTGACAGTTCAGTGACGAAACCGTCACATTTCCGCTTCAGCCGCCGATCCCTTGCGCCGCCCGGCCAACTCCGCCAATTTCAATGCCATGACAACGCAAGAAAATTCCGGCCTGCCCTGGCATGGCACCACGGTCATTGCCGTGCGCAAAGGCCCCAAGCTGGTGATGATTTCAGACGGTCAGGTCTCGATGGGCCCGACGATCATGAAGGGAAACGCGCGAAAGGTCCGCCGGATTGCCGATGGCTCTATCCTCGCCGGGTTCGCAGGCGCCACGGCGGACGCGTTTACCCTGTTTGAGCGCCTGGAACAGAAACTCGAACGATTCCCGGGCCAGCTGCAGCGCGCGGCCGTCGAACTCGCCAAGGACTGGCGGACCGAGCGATACCTCCAAAAGCTCGAAGCTCTGCTGATTGTCGCCGATAAGACCAGCACGCTGGTCATTACCGGGTCGGGCGATGTGCTGGAGCCGGAACACAATGTCGTCGCCATCGGCTCCGGTGGCAATTTTGCGCTCGCCGCCGCGCGCGGGCTTTACGAGTATGAGAGCGATGCGGAGCTGATCGGCCGCAAGGCGATGCAGATCGCCGCCGACATCTGCGTGTACACCAACGGGCATTTCACGGTCGAAACCCTTGATGTTTGACCGGTCCGACATCCGCGCCGCCGCCGACGCCGGCATCATCACCCGCGACCAGGCCAGCCGTCTCGAAGCCTTCCTCGCCGCGCGCGCCGATCCGGTCACCCGGGCGATGCCGGAGCAGACCGAGAACCTACGCTTCCTTAACAACTTCAACGACATCTTCATCACGATTGGCATCATCATCCTGGCGATGGGCCTCACCGCCATCACCGGCCTCTTCTTTGGTCCGAACTTCTGGTCGATGGTCACTGGAGGCAATGCCGGCGCGTTCGGCGCGATCATTCTGATGCCCGTGGCAGCGGTCATGTGGTTGCTGGCGGAGTACTTCGGGCGCCGCCGCCGGATGCTGCTGCCGAGCATGGCGGCGATCTCGATCTTCACGCTATATTCCGGCCTCTCGTTCGGCATGATCGCCAGCGGGCTGACCGGCGCCAACGCCAAGACCATCACCAGCCTGACGCAGGCCTGGGACACGCTGGGCAATACCGGCATGGGCACGTTCATCGGCTGCGGCGCTGCCGCGGCGATTGCCTGGCTGCGCTTCCGCCTGCCCTTCAGCATGTTCCTGATGGCGGTCTCGGTTGCGGCCGCCGCTTACACCTTCGCTGGCTTCTTCGGCGACGCGGGGCTGATCTTCGGCGGCTTCCTGTCGATTATCATCGGCCTCGCCACCCTCGCCGCCGCCATCTGGTTCGACCAGAAGGACCCCGGCCGGATTACACGCTTGTCGGATAACGCTTTTTGGTTGCACGTCGCCGCCGCGCCGCAGATCATCCTCGGCCTGCGGGGCATGATCATGGGGGCGCCGAATGCGACGCCCAGCACGCCGGAAGCGGCGCTGCTGCTCGCCTGCCTGATCGGGCTTGGCCTCCTGTCCCTCGCGCTGAACCGGCGCGCACTTGTGGTATCCAGCCTGTTCAGCTTCTGGCTCGCGCTCGGACAGGTCGTCGATGCGGTCGGCGGTGGGGGCTCGACCAGTTTCATCGCCACCACGCTGCTGCTCGGCACCGGCATCATCCTGCTCGGCGGCGGGTGGCACACGGCGCGGCGCTGGGTGCTGGGGTGGGTGCCGAAAACGGGAATCGCCGCGCGTATTTTTCCGCCCGAACGCGCGTAAAAAACCGTCCAGAAACTGTCTACATGGTTGGGCGGACTTCTGGACGCTCCCATATCAGTTCGAGACATATTGAGACCCACCTGATGACCCAGCTTACCCCCCGCGAAATCGTTGCCGAACTTGACCGGCACATTGTCGGACAGAACGCGGCCAAGCGCGCTGTCGCCATCGCCCTGCGCAACCGCTGGCGGCGCAAGCAGGCGCCGGAAAACCTGCGCGGGGAGATCACGCCGAAGAACATCCTGATGATCGGGCCGACAGGCGTCGGCAAGACCGAGATCTCGCGGCGCCTCGCGCGGCTCGCCAATGCGCCCTTCCTGAAGATCGAGGCGACCAAGTTCACCGAGGTTGGGTATGTCGGCCGCGATGTGGAACAGATCGTCCGCGATCTCGTTGAGGCGGCTGTCGGAATGGTGCGCGAACAGAAGCGCGCAGGCGTCGCTCAGGCCGCCAAGGACAAGGCGGAAGAGCGCCTGCTCGACGCGCTGGTCGGCGCCGAGGCGCAACGCTCGACCCGCGATGTGTTCCGCACCAAGCTGCGTGCCGGTATGCTGGACGACAAGGAAGTCGACCTCGACTTTGCGGACGCCGGATCGAACCCGATGCAGATGCTCGACATTCCCGGCCAGCAAGGCTCGATGAGCATGATCAACCTCTCCGAAATGCTTGGCAAGGCGATGGGCGGACGGACCAAACGTGTACGGACGACCGTGAAGGAAGCCTACAAGCCCCTCCTCACCGAGGAGGCCGACAAGCTGGTGGACGAGGAACAGGTGGTGCGCGAAGCGCTCAGCGCGGTGGAGGAAGACGGCATCGTGTTCCTCGACGAGATCGACAAGATCGCCGCGCGCAAGGACCGGGGCGGCGCCGATGTGAGCCGTGAAGGCGTGCAGCGCGACCTGCTGCCTCTGATAGAGGGCACGACTGTTTCCACCAAGCGCGGGGCGGTCAAGACCGATCACATCCTTTTCATAGCGTCCGGCGCGTTTCACGTTGCGAAACCATCAGACCTTTTGCCCGAACTTCAGGGCCGCCTGCCGATCCGCGTGGAACTCGATCCGCTGACACGCGATGACCTGCGCCGCATCATGGTGGAACCCGAGGCAAGCCTGATCCGCCAGTACGAAGCGCTGCTGGCGGCGGAGAAAGTGAAACTCGTGTTCGAGGACGCCGCCATCGACCGGCTGGCCGACCTTGCCGAAGCGGTGAACAAGTCCGTCGAGAATATCGGCGCGCGCCGCCTGCAAACCGTGCTCGAACGCCTGCTCGACGAGATCAGTTTCGACGCCCCCGACAAGGCGGGCGAGACCTTCGTGATCACGGCCGCCTATGTCGACGAGAAGGTCGGCACGCTCGCGGGGAACGCAGACTTGTCGAAGTTTATTCTGTAGGCTGACCAGCATGAGCAAAGCGCCGGACCAGCAAGACATTTACGATCCGGCCTACTTCAAAGACCTGTTTGATCGTTGCTCCGGCAAATACATCGCCTTCAGCTACGCTTGCTCGATGGGCTTCACCGAGCGCTGGAGACGCCAATGCGTAGAGCTTCTTGTGCTGCCGGCGGATCGCCCGCTTCAAGGTTATGACCTCATGGCGGGGACCGGCGAAGTCTGGCCGCACCTGCTGAAAGCCGCCCCGAACATTCACACCATCACCGCCATCGACATTTCAGCCGGCATGCACAAACGGGCGCTTGAGCGCTTGCACCAGCACCGGGCACACCGCATCAGCTTCATCGAAGATGATGCCCTGGACAGCTCGCTCCCGGATGAAAGCGCTGATTTCCTTGTTTCCACGTTCGGTCTGAAGACCTTCAATGCCGCGCAGCACAAACGATTGGCGACCTTGGTGGCCAGAGTTCTGAAGCCCGGCGGAACGTTTGCCCTGATCGAAGCTTCCGAACCGAAGGGGTGGCCGCTGCGTCCGCTTTATCTTTTCCACCTCAAACAAGTGTTACCCATGGTTGAGCGGGTATTCCTGAACGGCGCACAGGACTTCTCGATGATCGGCCAATACAGCACGCGGTTTGGAAATGCGGGTCAGTTTACGGCGGATCTGCGCGCCGAAGGCCTTGATACGGCATGCCGGAAACTGTTTTTCGGATGCGCGACAGCGGCGTTCGGCCGAAAGCCGCTACAGGTCTAGGGTCTGCCCTGTTGCAAGCCGTCGCTTGGCGCCACTTGCTTCCGCTCCAATGGTCACCTCGTCAATTCCAGACAAACGGCTTCCTGTCCTTCCACGGACATTCTTTTTCGAGTTGTCCCGCGAGACGGTACAGCGTTCCTTCGTCGCCATACCGGCCGGAGAACATCATGGCGAGCGGCAGGCCGTCGGACGTCTGCCAGAGCGGCAGCGATAGCGAGGGTTGGCCGGTGATGTTGTAGGGCGGCGTGAAGGGATAGGTCTTGGAAGAGCGCTTGTCATACTCCTTGATTTCGAGCGCGAGCGGATCGAGCCAATCCACCCGCGGCACAGCCGTACCGAGCACCGGCGATAGGTGGACATCGCACTCTTCGAAAGTTGCCATCACCTGCCGGCTCATGAGGCGCAGCTGTTGCCAGCCCCACATCGCCTGCTGACCAGTGATCTCGCGGCCGCGGTCATAGCCGCGCCGGGCCAGCGGGCCGATATCGCCGGCGGGCTCACGGCCGATCGCCTGGATCATGCGGGCCATGCCGGCGGCGAAGTTCGAACCGGATACGATCGCCTGGGCCCGGTAGAACTGGCGCCAGTCCAGTGTGATGGGCTGCTCGCGCACCTCATGGCCCAGCTCGGCGAGCAAGGTTGCCGTGCGTTCGAGGGCGGACTGGATTTCCGGATCGACCGGTCGCCCGCTCGGGGTCGCGCCGGACCAGAAAATCTTCAGCTTGCCGGGCGAGCGGCTGACTTCTTCAAGATAGGGACGCTCCTTGTACGGATAGGCATAGGGGCTCGCGGGCTCGGGATAGCCGGTGGCGTCCAGCATGGCCGCGCTGTCGCGGACGGTGCGCGAGACGACGTGATCAACCGAGAGCCCGATGGCGCGGTCCGTGTCCTCGCCGCCATTCGGATTGCGGTCACGCGTTGGTTTCATGCCGACAAGGCCGCAGCACGCCGCCGGGATACGGATCGATCCCAGCCCGTCGCTGGCATGGGCCACCGGCACCATGCCCGAGGCAACCGACGCGGCGGCGCCGCCGGACGAGCCCCCGGAGACATGATCCGGGTTCCATGGATTGCGGCAGGCGCCGAGGCGGGCAGACTGGGTGACGCCCGGAATTCCGAACTCCGGCGTGTTGGTCTTTCCGGCGAGGACAAGGCCGGCGGCGCGGTACCGGCGCACCAGCTCGCTGTCGTCGGCGTCGGCGGCGACTTCGGCATAGAAACTCGCCGATGTGCGCGGCCAGCCTTTGACGCGCTGGCCGAGATCCTTGATCAGGAAAGGCACGCCCTTGAAGGGGCCCTCCGGCAGTGGGCCTTTGGCGGTCTCGCAGGCTTCGTCGAACGCGGTGTGGACGACGGCGTTCAGCGCCGGGTTGTGGCGTTCGATCCTTTCAATCGCGGCGTCTAGTAGTTCGAGGGGCGTGACCTGCCTTGTGCGGACAAGTTCCGCGAGACTGAGACCATCGTGGTTCGAGAAATCGGACATGTTCATGGCGCGGCGCTCCTCCCGGGTTTTTGGGCATTGAGCGCCGGTTTTGGGCGGCTGTCCAGATAAGGGCTCTGGGTCTAGGCCTTCGCCTCGCGACGCACGGGCATGTGTTTCTTGCCCCAGTCTTTCATGATGCGCAGGGCCGGGCGAAGTTCTTCGCCCTTCTCGGTCAGCACGTAGTCATAGCGTTTCGGCGCGCTGGAATAGAGGCGGCGTTCGAGCACGCCTTCCTCGACGAGGCGCTTCAGGCGCTCGGCCAGGATGTGGCGCGTCATACCGCTGGATTCGGCGAATTCCTCGAACTTGGATTTGCCGAGATAGCAATCGCGAAGGATGAGCAGCGTCCAGCGGTCTCCGACCACCGAGAGCGTGCGCGCGACCGGGCACCAGTTATCTGAAAGTTCTGACCATTTCATAAGTGACAGTTCTAGCGCAGTTTGTCATAAGTTCCAAAACAAAACGTAGGGGCGCCCGGATGGCAAAATTCTTCGAGTTTTTCTTCGACTATACCAGCCCGACGGCCTGGCTAGCGCTGCCAGTGGCGCTGGGCGTCGAGGCGCGCACGGGCGCTGAGCTGCGCTTCCGGCCGATGTTCCTGGGCGGCGTGATGCAAGGCTCCGGCAACAAGCCGCCGGGCACCGTGCCGGCCAAGGCGAAGTACATGAACCGCGACCTGCAGCGCTGCGCCGCGCATATCGGCATCCAGGTGCATATGAACCCCGCCTTCCCGATCAATACGCTGGGCGTGTTGCGGGCCACGACGGGCATGACCGACACGGCGGAGCAGCGCCGGTTCATCGCGGCGCTGTTCGAGGCAGCTTGGGGCCAACCGAACCCGGTTGACCTGGGCGACATGGGACAAGTGGCGAAGGTGTGCGCCGCGAACGGCTTCGACGCGGCGGCGGTCGGCGCGCTGGCGACGGATCCGGCGAACAAGGAAAAGCTGAAAGCCACGACCGATGAAGCGCTCGCGCGCGGTGTGTTCGGCGCGCCGAGCTTCTTTGTGGACGACGACCTGTTCTTCGGTCACGACCGCCTGGATTATGTGGAGCGGGTGCTCGCCTAGGCGAAGATGCCGGCTTTCTCTGCCAGCGTCTTGTAGGATTGCTCCGGGCGCGGACCGAAATGCGAGATCACTTCCGCCGCTGCAATGTGGCCAAGGCGGGCGCAGTTTGCGAGCGGCAGGCCGCGCGCGATGCCGAACAGGACGCCGGCCGCGTACTGATCACCGGCGCCTGTCGTATCCACGACTTTAGCAACGGGCTCTGCCGGAACCGCTATCGGCGCGCCATCGCCGATGACAACTGAGCCTTTTTCGCTGCGCGTGACGGCCGCGACCGCACAATCGGCCTGCAGGGCGTCGAGGGCTTTGCCGAAGTCGTCCGTTTCGTAAAGGGAGAGCAGTTCCGCCTCATTCGCAAACACGATGTCGGCATAGCCGCGCACCAGTTGACGGAAGCTGGCCCGGTGGCGTCCGACGCAGAAACTGTCAGACATCGTGACCGCGACTTTGCGGCCGGCAGCCTTGGCAATCTCGGCGGCGTGAACGAAGGCGGCTTTCGCCTCGTCCTTGTCAAACAGATAGCCCTCCAGATAGAGGATGCCCCCGTCACGCACCATCTGGGCATCGACGTCTTCTTTCGAAAACAGGACCGACGCACCGAGGAAGGTGTTCATGCTGCGCGCGCCCTCGTCATTGACGAAGATGATGCAGCGCGCCGTCGCGGGGCCTTGGGTCAGCGGGCGCGTGTGAAACGGCACCCCGGTCGCCATCATCTCGCGCATGAACTGGTGGCCGAGGTCATCCTCGGCAATCTTGCCGATGTAGGCGGCTGAGGCGCCGAATCTGGCGAGCCCGGCAATCGTATTGGCACCCGAGCCGCCGGAGGTGATGACCGGGTTGCGGGCGAGCGCCGTCAGCGTTTCGGCGCGCGGTTCCTCGATCAGGTTCATCGCATCCTTGGCTATGCCATGCTGAGCGAGGAAGGCATCATCAGCGCTTGCCAAAATATCCACGATGGCATTTCCAATGCCGACGACGTCGTACTTCGCACCGCTCATTCTGGTCTCGCCCTTGCTGCCGGATACCGACGCGCGCCTTGCCAGAGCGCGCCCGTGGACACAAGGCCCGGAGGCGGTTAGAGGCGCGGCCATGAAAAAGATCGCCTACCTCGCAAGCCGCGTCACCTTGCCCGGCTCGCCCATCCGCCGCACCGATGCTTTCGAGCATGACAACATGATGGACGCCCTGCGCAGCCCCTTCGAGGCACGCGGATACCGGGTCGAGGATGTGGCTTGGGACAATCCCAAGGCCGACTGGAGCGCCTATGAAGCAGCCATCATCGGCACGACCTGGGACTATTGGGACCGGCTGGACGAGTTCCTTGCCGCGCTGGAGCGGATCGAGAGCCAGACGCGCCTGTTCAACGGCTCGGCGCTGGTGCGCTGGAACAGCCGCAAGACCTATCTGCGGGAGTTGGAAACCAAGGGCGCCAAACTGATCCCGACGCTCTGGCTGGACAATTGCAGCGAGGCGGCGGCGAAGGCGGCGTTCGATACGCTCGGCGCGGATGATGTCGTGTTCAAGCGCCAGGTCGGCGCCGGCGCGAAGGACCAGCACCGGGTGAAACGCGGCGAGCCGGTCCCGGCGATGCCGCATGCCATGATGGCGCAGCCCTTCCTGCCGATGATCCAGACCGAGGGCGAGCTTTCCTTCATCTTCATCGACGGCGACTTCTGCCACGCCCTGATCAAGCGCGCGCAGCCGGGAGATTACCGCATCCAGTCCACCTATGGCGGGCGCGAAGAGAAGATTGATCCGTCAGCGGACGACCTCGCCGCGGCGCGCGCAATCATTGGCACGCTGGACGAGGCGCCGCTCTACGGCCGCGTGGACATGCTGCGCGGCGCGGAGGGCGGGCTGCTGCTGATGGAACTGGAAGTGATCGAGCCGTATCTCTACCCCATCGAGGGACCGGAACTGGGCGAGCGGCTGGCGGCAGGTGTTGAGCGGCGTTTGACGGCTTGAGCCCCTTCTCCTTTGGGAGAAGGGCAATTGCGCACGGCCTTCGTACCGGACTCAAACCGGGCGAATCTTGTGCAACAAGATCCGCCTCTTCCCGGAAAAATTCCGTAGACGCATCAAGCGCCTGAAAGATTTCTCCGGAAACCTTGCGCCACACCCCTCCGCGCCGGGTTTTACTCCGCATATCCCCACACCGTAGGCCGGATAGAGGCCATAGGCCGAAATCCGACATCCCCGAGAGAAGGCGAGAAAGAACCGATACCAAGTGATAAAAAATGAGAATCAATGAGAAGGAATCGATATCAGGAATGCAAAGCCTGCAACCGGATGAGACCCTCTGGCGACGGAATGGGAGGACTCATGCCTACAATAAACGCGGCTGCGACAGAATAAGGTACATTCCTCTCAGGACGTTACGCCATCGGCCTCCAGACCTTGCGCAACACCTCCGTCCAAGTATCTGCAGAAAACGACCGAATTCATGACTTTTACCCCCTCTCGGTCAGGGCCATCATAAGCGATGGCCCTGACCGAGGGAGAGGGAGTCTCATGGCACTTTGCGTGGCCCCCTTGGCCCCAGCTTCCCCATCGTCGCCGGGTCCGGTGTCTTTGGTTTGTACGCACACAGATGGCTGATGGCGCACTGCCAGCATTCCGGGGTGCGGGCCTTGCAAACATAGCGGCCGTGCAGGATCAGCCAGTGGTGGGCGCCCTTCTTGAACTCGATGGGCGTGATGCGTTCGAGGCCCGCTTCGACATGGTCCGGTGTCTTGCCGGGGGCGAGGCCGGTGCGGTTGGAGACGCGAAAGATGTGGGTGTCGACCGCAATCGTCGGCTCCCCGAAGGCTTCGTTCATCACCACGTTGGCAGTCTTCCGGCCGACGCCCGGCAGGGTCACCAGTTCGTCGCGCGTGCGGGGGACTTCGCCGCCGAACTCCTCGAGGATCTTGCGGCTGAGGGCGATGACGTTCTTCGCCTTGTTCCGCCAGAGGCCGATGGTCTTGATATAGGCGGCGACGCCCTCTTCCCCCAGCGCCAGCATCTTCTCCGGCGTGTCGGCCACGGCGAACAGCTTCTTCGTGGCCTTGTTGACCCCCACGTCCGTCGCCTGCGCCGAGAGGGCGACGGCGACGACCAGGGTGAAGGGGTTGACGAAGTCCAGTTCCGTGCGCGGGTCCGGCCGGTCGGCCGCGAGGGCCGCGAACAGCTCGGCGGCTTTCGCGCGGGTGAACTTGGATTTCGGGTGCGTCGCCTTGGCCATCGGGTGAGGCATAGAGCGCCCTTTTTCCGGCGCAAGGGCGTGCTAGGTCGAAAGGCATGACCGAGCCGGCCGAAACGATCTACCTGGACGCGACCCTGACCCCCAACCGCTCCCTCAGCGAGCGCGGGTTTGCCATCGGTATGGCCATCGTGGCGGTGGTGTTCTTCCTGACTGGCCTGATGTTCTGGTCGATGGGTGCAGCGCCCATTCTCGTCTTCTTCGGGCTGGACATGCTGGCGATCTGGCTGGCGTTCCGCCTCTCCTTCCGGAAACTGCGCGAACAGACCCATATCACCGTCACCGCCCGCCAGATCCGCATGCGCCACCTGGACGCCAAGGGGCGGGAGAAGATTGCCGAAGTACCGGCGGCCTTTGCCCGGGTCGAGCTGGATGAACCGCTGACCTCCACGAGCTGGCTGCGAATCGAGCACGGCCGCACCGCCTGGGTGATCGGCCGGTTCCTCACGGTGGATGAACGCAAGAGCCTCGCGAGCCGCCTGCGCAGCGCGCTGCGGGACGCCAGAGCCGAGCGCCTGCCGGCCTGACCTGCGCAATCTCACAAAAATGACGCAGGCGTCATGGATTTGTGAAACGGGGTGTGATAAATAGAATCCGGAATGTTCAATCGCCCCGCAGATGGGCCAGACACCGGAGGATTTTCCATGGCTGCCGATACCTTCTCCTTCGAGAACCACCCTGCCCTCGAGCGCCCGAAAGTCACCCCGCGCGAACCGATGCACCCTGGCTATACCGAGACCTTCGGCCATGTGCGCCCGGCTTCCGAACTCGCCCTCGAAACGCTGGACGTCGTCGATCCGGAGATGTGGCGCCAGGGCAAGTTCTGGGACCGCCTGGAGCGCCTTCGCAAGGAAGACCCGGTCCACTACACGCCGGACAGCTTCGTCGGCCCGTACTGGTCAGTCACCCTCTACGAAGACATCATGGCGGTCGATACCGACCACAAGCGCTTCTCCTCCTCGTGGGAGTATGGCGGCATCACCCTTGGCCCGCCGCTCGAAGATTTCGAGATGCCGATGTTCATCGCGATGGACGAGCCGCGCCATTCCGAGCAGCGCAAGACCGTGCAGCCAGCGGTCGCGCCGAACATGCTGAAGGAATACGAGTCCGTCATCCGCACGCGCACGCAGGCGGTGCTTGACGGGCTGCCGGTCGGCGAGCCGTTCGACTGGGTCGACCGCGTCTCGATCGAACTGACCGGCATGATGCTCGCCACCCTGTTCGGCTATCCGCAGGAACGCCGCCGCGAGCTGACCCGCTGGTCCGACATCGCCACCAACATGCACAACCCCGACATCTGCCCCGGCGGCGAAGTGCAGTGGAAACAGGAAATGATGCAGTGCCTGACCACGTTCATGGGCCTGTTCCAGCAACGCGGCGCAGAAGCGGAGAATGGCGACCTGATCAGCCTGCTCGCGCACGGCGACAAGACCAAGAACATGACGCCGATGGAACTGCTCGGCAACGTCATCCTGCTGATCGTCGGCGGCAATGACACGAGCCGCAACACGATGACCGCCTCGGTCTATGCGCTGAACAAGTATCCGGAAGAGTACAAGAAGCTGAAGGCGGATCCGGAGCTGATCCCGAACATGGTGTCGGAGACGATCCGCTGGCAGACGCCGCTGTCCTTCATGCGCCGCACCGCGTTGGAAGACGTGACAATCCGTGGCAAGACGATCAAGAAAGGCGAGCAGATCGCCATGTGGTACGTCTCGGGCAACCGCGACACCAACTTCTGGAAGGAAAATCCGGAAGACTTCATCATCGACCGCAAGAACGCCCGCCAGCACCTTTCCTTCGGCTTCGGCATCCACCGCTGCGTCGGCAACCGCCTCGCCGAGCTGCAGCTGAAGATCCTTTGGGAAGAGCTGATGGCCCGCTACGACCATATCGAAGTGCTGGCCGAGCCGTCCTATACGTCCGGCGCCTTCGTGCGCGGCTATACCTGGATGCCGGTCGTGCTTCACCCGAAGTAAGGACTGGCCGCCTGGCCGCATCCTGATTAAACCTCCCGGCAGAGATGTCGGGAGGTTTTTTCATGGACGTATCGAAGGCCGTTGCGCAGCGTATTTCCACGCGGGGCTTCCTGCCCGATCCCCTCCCCCTGGATGAAGTCCGCGCGTGGCTGACCGCAGCCCAGCGCGCGCCCTCAGGCGGCAACACCCAGCCTTGGCGCGTCATCGCCGTCACCGGCGCCGAGAAGGACAAGGTGATCCAGATTGCGCAGGCGAAGCTGGCCACCAACCCCGCCGGCGAGCAGACCGACCGGCCGATCTATCCTAAAGACCTCTGGGAGCCGCATGAAGCCCGCCGCCGCCGCGTCGGCGAGATGCTGTATGAAGCGCTCGAAATCCCGCGCGAGGACCGGGCAGGCCGGATGCGCTGGTTTGCCAACAATTTCCGCTTCTTCGGCGCGCCGCTGGCGCTGTTCATCGTCATCGACGAGCGGATGGGCCACGGCCAGTGGGGCCACACCGGCATGTACCTGCAGACGCTCTGCCTGCTCGCCGAAGAGCGCGGATGGGGCACCTGCATGCAGGAATGCTGGGGCATCCTGCGCCCGACGCTGAAGGAACATTTCGGCCTTGGCCCGACCGAGATGATCTGGTGCGGCATCGCCGTCGGCAAACCCGATAAGGCCGACAAGGCGAACAATCTCTATGCCGAGCGCGCCCCGGTCGACGAGATCGCAGAGTTCAAAGGCTTCTGATTTCGGACAAAATCCTGCCGCAAGCGCGCGTTGAAATGGCGCCATGTGGACACGCCGGACGTTTTTTGTTTCCGCCCTCGGGCTGCCGCTGCTGCCGCCCTTACCGCTGGTCGAGGCGGAGAACGTCTGGACGAAGAAACTGGTGCGCGCCGCGAGGAAGCAGATCGGCGTCACGACCGGATACGACCCTGCCTATGTGACGCTCGCCTATCCGGGCGGCGACATCCCGCGCGAGACCGGCGTGTGCACCGATGTCGTGATCCGCGCTTACCGCGACGCCTTCGACGTCGACCTGCAGGTGCTGGTGCATGACGACATGACGGCGGCTTTCGGCAGCTATCCCAGGACCTGGGGCCTGACGCGTGCCGACAGGAACATCGACCATCGCCGCGTTCCGAACCTTGAACGCTACTTCCAGCGCCAGGGCCTTGAGCGCGACGCCCCCGGCACCCGCGACGACTGGCAGGCCGGCGACCTGATCACCATGCGCCTTGGCGGCCGCCTGCCCCACATCGCGATTTTTTCCGGCCATGATCCGCTGACGGGCAACGCCATGTTCATCCACAACATCGGCGGCGGCACACGCGAGGATGAACTGTATGCGGATTATGATACGCCGAGGCGGTTCCGGTTTGTGCCGCCGGAGGCTTGAGGCCTACTCGTCGTCCCGCCAGGTATGCATCGGCTGTTGCGGCGTGCGGGTTTCGCCGCGCAGTTTGCGGACGGCGGCCTGGATGGCTTCGCGGTCGAAGGCTTCAGGGTCGGCTTCCGGTTTCGGGGCGCGAGTATAGGCGAAGACGCTGAGGCCGCCTTCGGTTTCTTCCTCGTCATCGCCATCGTCGGCAACCGGCGCCGCAGCAGCTTGCTCCGTAACCGGAGCAATGGCCTCATCACCCATGAAGTCTGTCACGAATGCTTCGACGTCTTCGACATTGCCGAGTTCGCCGATCAGCATGTCTTCTTCCGACAGCGCCTCTTCGTCAGGCATCTGGAAGCCGGATGGGATCACGTCGGTCAGTAAGCCTTCGGCTTCGAGGTCCGCCTTGCCGGGCAGTGTGTCGAGGCTTTCGAGGCCGAAATGTTCGAGGAACTTGTCGGTGGTGCCGTAGGTGATCGGCAGGCCCGGCGTCTTACGCCGGCCGCGCACGCGCACCCAGCCGGTTTCCAGCAGCGTATCGATCACGGATTTCGCAACTGCCACGCCGCGCACTGCTTCGATCTCGGCGCGCGTCACCGGCTGGCCGTAGGCGATGATCGCCATCGTCTCCAGCGCAGCCTGGCCGAGCTTCTTTTGTACCTGGCGTTCTTCGACGAACAGGTAGGACAGGTCCTGCGCCGTCTGGAAACGCCATTTGCCGGCCACCTCGACGAGGTTCACGCCGCGCTTGGAATAGACCGCGCGCAGCGCCATCAGCACTTCGCCCGCCTCAATGCCCTGCGGCAGGATTTCGGCAACCTGCTCCGCAGACAGAGGTTCGCCGGCGGCGAACAGCACAGCTTCGGCACGGCGCACGCCTTCGGCCAAGGCCGCGTCGCGTCCGCCCAGCAGGTCGGCTTCGGCGCGGGCCTGAGCCTCGGACAGCTGGCTCATTGCATCGCGGCGGTTGTCGGCCATGTCATGGGTCATCTTGAATGTCTCAGACGGTTGCATCGATCCCCTCCCCGGCACGGGCCGCGTTGCGAAGATAGATGGGCGAGAAGTGAGCGTCCTGGCGCATGTCGACCTCACCGTCGCGCGTCAGTTCGAGGGCGGCAGAGAAGACGCTGGCGGTCACCGACCGGCCCGGAAGTTCCGGCGTGTTCTCGCACAGCGCCGTGCGGATATCGTCGAGGCTCGACCAGTTCTCAAGCTGCTTGCGCAGGCCCCGCAGCGTATTGCGCGCCTGCTCGAGCGCCATCACGGGCTGCTTCTCGATGCGGTGCGGCGCTTCCTTTTCCTTCCGGTCACGGATGAAACCGAAGGCGGAGGTCAGATCATAAAGGGTTGCGGTGAACTCGGTAAGCTTGACGACTTTCGGCTGCACCGGCGCGCCGCGCAGGAACACGACATTGTTCAGCACCGGACCAGCTTCCAGTTCGCGCACGGCTTCGCGCATTGCGTCGAGACGCTTGAGCCGGAAGGCAAGCCGGGCGGCCATCTCTTCGCCGGTTGGCTCGTCATCACCGAGGGCTTCCGGCTTCGGCAGCAGAAGGCGCGACTTCATGAAGGCGAGCCAGGACGCCATCAGCAGGTAGTCCGCCGCCAGATCAATCCGTTTGCTGCGCGCGTCCTCGATGAACGTCATGTACTGCTCGGCGAGCTGCAGCATGGAAATCTGAAGCAGGTTCACCTTCTGACGGCGCGCAAGTTCCAGCAGCAGGTGCAGCGGACCCTCATAGCCCGGCACATCCACCGAGAAGAGGTTCACGCCGTCGGCTTCGGCCACATCGGCCGAGAGGGCATCAATGGAGATGGCCTCTCCGCTCACGCCATCGCCCCCATTTGCGGGAAGAGTTCGTGGAACCGGCGCCAGCCTTTCGCGGCCTCGAACGGTTCGGTGCGCCGCGCGATGGCGTCCGCATTGTCGGCGCGGTCTTCGGCCTTGCCCGCGAGATGCGGCGCAGCGGTGGCGACTTCGGTCATTTCCGCGAGGATCTCGGCCGGGTTATTCAGAAACCCCGAGCAATGCAGCAGCACATCGCAGCCGGCCGCGATCGAGGCGTCTGCGCGTTCGGTCAGTGTGCCCCCCAAGGCTTTCATCCCCAGATCATCCGTCATCAGCAGGCCATCAAACCCGATTCGGCCGCGGATGACGTCCTGAATCATGATCCGCGACACGGTCGCGGCCTTGCCGGCGTCGTAAGCGTCGTAGGAAATATGAGCTGTCATCGCCATCGGCGCATCGGCGACCCGGGCGAAGGCGTCGAAATCCTTCGAGAGTTCATTGTCGCCGGCGGTGACGCGCGGCAGCTCATAATGGCTGTCGGCGAAGGCGCGGCCATGACCGGGGATATGCTTGATGACCCCTGCGACGCTGCCCGCGGCAAGGCCCCTGAGGGCTGCGGCAGCAAGGTCTGCGATTCCAGCGGGGTCGGTGCCGAAGGCGCGGTCGCCGATGATGTCATGGGCGCCGGGAACCGGCAGGTCGACCACCGGCGCGCAATCAGCGTGGATCGAGAGGCTCGCGAGTTCGGCGGCGATCAGCCGGTGGCCGAGCCAGGTGGCCTCGCGGCCAAGCTCGGGGTCGCGGGCGTAGATGGCCGCGTAATCGGCCCCACGCGGGAACAGCGGCCATTCAGGCGCCTTCAGTCGCGCCACGCGGCCGCCTTCCTGGTCGATGAAGATCAGCGTCTCTCGGCCGGTCGCGTCCCAAATGTCGGCGACCAGTTTGCGCACCTGCATCCGGCTGACGCAGGAGCGGCCCATCAGGATCACGCCCCAGGGGTTTTGCGCCCGGAACAGGGCCGCTTCGCCGGAAGTCAATTCCGGGCCGGATACGCTGAGAATGCAGGCTTTGACCACTATCCGTTCACCACGATGCAGTTGGCACCGGCTTCCTTGACCGCGTCACAGAAGGCCGAAGCCTCCGATCTGTCGGCAAAGGCGCCAACGCGCAACCGATAAAATACACCCTCCGAGCCGAGGTCGGCGCGTTGGATCATTTTCGTGGCGCCATGATACAATTCCGGCGCTGAAGCGGTCACCCGTTTCCATTGGGATTCGGCCGCCTCCTCGGAGCGAAGCGCGGCGATCTGCACGAGGTAGGTGCCGTCCGCCGCAAACGCGAAGCGCACGCGCGGGCCCTGTGGCACTTCGAGGGCCGCGGGCTGCGTGGGGGTAACAACGGCCTCAGCCGCTGGCGCAGGCTCGGCAACCACCGCTGCAGGCGAAATCGCGTCCGTCAGGTCGGTGACGGGTTCCACGGGGCCGCGGCGGAGGTTCGTCGGCAGGCCGTCACTGACCGCGCCGGCGCCCGCGAGTTCTGCGCCTGCAGAAGCAAGCTCGACAGCAGGTTCGCGGTCGGAGGCGTCCATCTCGTCGAAGAAGCGGATATCGGTGTTCTCGACCACGGCGCCGCCAGCTTCGGCGGGGGCGGTCTTGATCGGCGTATCCTCAGCCAAAACGCTGGGCAGACCCTCGCCTTCGGGGCGCACGCCCTGCCGGTAGGTGTTCCAGACCACGGCGCCGAAAATCAGCAGCACGCCGATGGCGAGCGTGAGGATCAGGGGGCCGCGTGCGGTCTCTTCTTCGCGGGCGTCAAACCCGCGATAGTCGTCGTCAAAGGGGGTGTAGTCTTGGCCCTGTGAGCTTTGTCGGCTCATTGGTTGCTCCCTGAACAAAATCCTGCGGTTAACAACTAGGCCGGTTTCCTTAACGAGCCTTGAAGAGACCCGCTTTGCGCCTTGATTGCTTGGATTCCGGGTTCAGGCGAGGCTGCGCGAATCGAACAGGCGGCGGTGTTCTTCGAGGGCGAACGTGTCGGTCATTCCGGCGATATAGTCGCACACGATCCGCGCCCGCAGCGCATCTGGCGCCGGATCGGCCAGCCCTCCCCAAGGGGGCGGCAGGGTCTGCGGCTCGTGCAGGAACACCTCGAACAGGTCCGCCAGCACGCGCTTTGCTTTCGAACGCATCCGGTTGACCCGGTAATGCTTGTACATCCGGGCATACAGGAAGGCGCGCAGGGCGCGTTGCGGCCCCGCCAGGGCGTCGGAGAAGGCGATCAGCGGCACATCCATCGCGCGCACATCTGCGGCGGTCTTCGGCTTGTAGCGCTTCACCCGGGCGCGGGTCTCGTCCACGAGATCATTGATCCACAGGCCGATCAGGCGGCGAACGGCCTCGTAGGTGACCATCCGGTCGTCGATGTCCGGAAACTCGATTCGCACGCCCCGGAACGCGTCGCCGACCACCGGCAGGTCCATCAGGTCCTCGACCGTGAACAGACCGGCGGCAATGCCGTCGTCGATGTCATGGTTGTTGTAGGCAATGTCGTCCGACAAGGCGGCCACCTGGGCTTCGGGGCCGGCAAACTGGTCGATCTCGAGGTCGATCAGGTGGGGAAAGTCGCGAAACGCGGCCGGCAGGTCGTTGAGGGTCGTATCCGGCCCGGTCAGGGGGCCGTTGTGCTTGACGAGCCCTTCGAGGGTCTCCCAGCTCAGATTGAGCCCGTCGAACTGCGGATAGCGCCGCTCCAGCCGGGTGACGATGCGCAGCGACTGGGCGTTGTGGTCGAACCCGTCAAAGGGCTCCATGCAGGCGTCGAGCTGGTCTTCCCCGGCATGGCCGAAGGGCGGATGGCCGAGATCGTGGCAAAGGGCGAGGGTTTCGGCGAGGTCTTCGTCCAGCCCGAGCGTGCGGGCAATCGTGCGGGCAATCTGGGCGACTTCCAGCGTATGGGTCAGCCTTGTGCGGAAATGATCGCCTTCGTGGGCCACGAAAACCTGGGTTTTCTGCTTCAGGCGGCGAAAAGCTGTCGCATGGATAATCCGGTCCCGGTCCCGCTGGAACGGCGTGCGGGTCGCAGAAGGCGCCTCATTGAAGAAGCGTCCACGGCTGTCTTCGTGCCGGGTTGCGAACAGGGCTCTCTTTTCCATCGCGGTTTTAGTCCTTATGTTCTGCCCATGACCGACGTTTCTACACCGGATGTGACCCTTACAGCCTCGGCTGCGAAGCGGATTAATGCGATTCTCGCCAAACAGGACGGCGCGGCCTACCTGCGTGTGTCCGTCGAAGGTGGGGGGTGTTCGGGCTTTTCCTACAAGTTCGACTTTGCACCTGAGGCCAATGGCGACGACCTCGTGATCGAGCGGGACGGCGCCCGGGTGCTGATCGACGAGATGAGCCTTGAGTTCCTCAAGGGCTCCGAAATCGACTTTGCAAACGAGCTGATCGGTGCGGCGTTCAAGATCAAGAACCCGAACGCGACGAGCGGTTGCGGCTGCGGGACGAGTTTTTCGGTTTGACGCAAGGGCACCGTCTCCCCCGGAGGCGCACGGTCAGCTAGGGTTCCTCAAAACGAGGATCCGCCATGACCGCGCCGAAACCTTTCACCATCAACATCTCTGACGCAAAACTCGCCGCGATCAGCGCGCGGGTGGAGGCGTACAAATGGTTCCCCGCCCCCGCGAACGAGCAAGGCTTTGCCTATGGCATGTCGACGCCGGTGATGCAGGACATCCAGCGCTACTGGCTGGAGGCGTATGACTGGCGCGCCGCCGAGGCGGAGCTGAACCGCTGGCCGCAGTTCACGGCCGAGGTGGACGGGCAGACAATCCACTTCGTGCATGTTGTGGGCGAAGCGAAAGGCAAGCGGCCGCTGCTGATCACGCATGGCTGGCCGGGGAGCGTGTACGAGTTCTGGAAGGCCATCGGGCCGCTCGCCTTTCCGTCCGAGCACGGAGCAAAAGCGGAAGATGCATTTGATCTCGTGATCCCGTCCCTGCCCGGCTATGGATTTTCCGGCAAGCCGGCCTCGCCGCTTGGCCAGCGGGCGACCGCTGCGCTGTGGGACAAGCTGATGCGGGACGTGCTCGGCTATCCGGCCTACCTCGCGCAGGGCGGCGACTGGGGCTCGATGGTAACGTCCTGGCTCGGCAAGAACCATGGCACGGTGGACGGCAAAGGCGGCTGCCGGGGCATCCACCTCAACATGATGGCGATGCGGCCGACGCCTGCCCTTCCCCAGACGCCCGAGGAAGCCGCGTGGCTGCAGCGCTCGCAAATGATGATGCAGATGGAAGGCGCCTACCTGATGCAGCAGGCGACCAAACCGCAGACGCTGGCAATGGCACTGATGGATTCGCCGATGGGCACAGCGGCATGGATTCTCGAGAAGTTCCATGGCTGGAGCGATCTTCGCGAGCGCGGCCTGCTGGAGGTCTACACGCGCGACCAGCTGCTGACGAACGTGATGATCTATCTCGTGACCGACGCCATTGCGACGAGCGTTTGGTATTACAACGCCCTGTTCCAGGAAGGCGGCGCCAGCCTGCCCGACGGCGAACGGTGCGAGACGCCGACCGCGTTTGCGAGTTATCCGGGCGAAGAATACATCCTCGCGCCGCCGCAGAGCTGGGCGAAGCGGGCCTACAATATCACGCGCTGGACGGAGATGCCGAAGGGCGGACATTTCGCGGCGATGGAAGTACCGGAGATTTACGTGGCCGATCTGCGCGACTGGGCCCGCGGCTCGTAATACCCTGACAGCTCAGTCGCTCTCGCCGTGCTTGCGGGCCGCTTCGCGCAGGCGGGCAAAGATCGCGGCGGGATCTTCTGGGGCTTCGACTTCGTCCGGCTCCGGATAATCGTCGAAGAAGTCTTCTTCCTCGGCCGCCACTTCGGCAACTGTCGGCGCCGCCGCCACGGTTGCAGGCTTCGGTTCCGGCACCACGATTTCGGGCACGCCGATCACCAGATCATCTTCGAATTCTGCGCGCAGGCGGCCGATCACGGTCTCACCGCCGATCAGCGTCTGCCCCGGCCAGACGAGGATGTTCAGGCTGGCAGGCAGGTACAGGTCGCACCAGCCGCCCAGCCGCCGGGTCCCGAAGGCGCGGCCGAGCCGCACGACATCGCCGGTCTCGACATCCAGCTCGATACGCGGACCAAACCCGCCGGTCGACAGCGCTAGGCCGGCCTGCTCGCCGGCGCTTTCGAACGACACATAGGCGCGGGTCAGCCCCACATCGTCCGGGCGGAACGCCATCGGCACAGACGGCTCGCCTTGTGCCAGCGTGATCAGGTCAACCCCGCCGGCAATCGGCGTATAGAGCTTGTTGGTCGTCAGCGGCGAAGAGGTGATCCGTATCCGGACATAACTGCCCGGCGAGAGACGCAGAGCCGTCGGCGGCTCTTCGCCCTGGATGCTCAGAACGATCCCGTCACAGGGTGCCACCACGCCGTCCGCAAGGTCAGGCGGGGACCGGCGCGACCAGCGGCCCGCCGCCAGGGCCGCAATCATGGCCGCAAAGCCGATCCAGAACAGCGGACCCCAGATCCAGCCCAGCAGAAGGGATGCGAGGAAAGCTGCCGCCGCCGCCGCCACGCCTTCCCAGTCGAACACGACATTCAGCCACGGCATGGAGCGGCGCTCGATTTCATCCGTCATGACGTCGCTCCTTTCGTGTCTTCCAAGCCTCAGGTCAGCGCCAATGCAGCATCCGTGCTACGCGCCTGCCTTTGCCACATATCAGCATATTTGCCGCCTTTTGCCAGCAGCGCGGCATGGTTACCACGCTCAATCACACGTCCGGCCTCCAGAACGATGATCTCGTCGGCCGAAATGACGGTCGAAAGCCGGTGCGCCACCATCAGGGTCGTGCGCCCCGCAGAGGCCGCTTCCAGCGCGTCCTGCACGGCGGCTTCAGTGGCGCTGTCGAGCGCACTGGTGGCTTCGTCGAGCACGAGGATGGCGGGGTCTGCGAGCACGACCCGGGCAATGCCGACGCGCTGTTTCTCGCCGCCGGAGAGTTTCAGGCCGCGCTCGCCGACGCGGGTGTTCCAGCCGTCCGGCTGGCTCTCGATAAAGTCGAGCAGCTGGGCACCGCGGGCCGCGTCGCGGATTTCCTCTTCGGTCGCGCCAGGGCGCGCATAGGCGATGTTGGCGCGGATCGTGTCGTTGAACAGCACGACATCCTGGGGCACGAGACCGAGCGCCGCGCGCAGCGACTCCTGCGTCACCGTGCGCACGTCCTGTCCGTCGACCAGCACCCGCCCGCCATCGGTATCGTAAAAACGGAACAGCAGTTTCAGCAGCGTCGACTTGCCCGCGCCCGACGTACCGACGAAGGCGATCTTGCCACCGGCGGGCACATCGAAGCTGATATTCTGCACACCGACGGAGCGGCCTTCATGATTGAAGGACACATCCTCGAACGTCACCCGGCCCTGCGGCTTGGAGAGCACTTTCGCGTCCGGCACATCCTCGACTTCCGGCACCATGGCGAGAAGGCCATGCAGCTTCTCGAGATCGACAGCGCCCTGCTTGATCTCGCGCCAGGCCCAGCCAAGAATGTTCAGCGGCGCATACAGCGACAGCAGCATCAGCATCACCGCCGTCAGGTCGCCGATCTGCATCCGGCCTTCGATGACGTTCAGCGCCGAGAGCACCATTACAGCCAACAGGCCAAGGTTCATCACCAGCGCCTGCACGGTGTTCAGCACATACATGCTGCGCATCGTGTCGACATAGTGGACGTTGTAATCGCCCATCGCCTTGTCGAACCGGGCGGTCTCGCGCGTCTCCGCCGCGAAGGATTTGACGGTCTCGAAATTCGTCAGGATGTCCACGGAGGTCGCGCGGAAATGCGTGTCGGCCTCGTTCATCTTCCGGCGCTGGCGCACGCGCCATTCGGTGATGACGACCGTGCAGATCACATACAGGACAATCGTCGCGACGGCGATCAGGGCGAGCCGGTAGTCATAGGCGACGCCGAGCGCGATCGACGCCAGTACGAGGCGGATCAGCGTCGGGCCGATGTTGAAGGCGAGGAAGCGGATCAGGTAATCGATCGCCCCTGCCCCTCGCTCAATGACGCGGTTGAGCGCGCCGGTACGCCGGGTCTGGTGAAAGTTCAGCGACAGGCCGAGGGCATGGCCGAACGCGTCCACGCTCGCCACCCGCTGGGCATCCTGGCTGACCGGGGCGAACAGCCAGTCCCGGGCTTGCGGCAGGCCGGCGGCTGCGAACCTGAGGATCAGCCCGTAGGTCAGCCAGAGCGCCGCGACAGCAAAGCCGCCGCCGGCCCCCTGCGGCACGACCTGGTTGATCGCGTGGCCCATCACCAGGGGCGAGATGACCTCCAGCACCGACGCAGCCAGCGTCAGGACCACGGCCACCGCCATGACCGGACGCCATTTGGCCAGCTCCGGCCGCCAGAGCAGCTTCAGGATACGCAGGATCGAAGCCCACAGGCCCCCATCCGCACTCTCGATCCGGTCGTGGTTTTCGGGCGCCTGTGCGGCATGTGCATGTGAACTCATGAATGCCATATGGCGCGGAACGTTGGAAAACGAAACCCACCCACGGAATACCTCCCGGCGCGATCCTGAGAAACCGTCTGGCAGAAGCCCGCAACGCTGCGTAAACTCCCCGCCCATGGATGATATCAAGACCCACCCGAAAACCTCGAGCATCGGATCAATCTGCGTTTACTGCGGCGCCTCCGACAATGTGAACGCGATCTACATCCGCCTGGCCGAAGCGCTGGGACGTGAACTGGCGGGGCGCGGCATCCGGCTGGTCTACGGCGGCGGCGGGGTGGGCCTGATGGGCGCCTGCGCACGCGCGGCGAATGGCGCGGGCGGCGAAGTGCTCGGCATCATGCCGCGGTTCCTGTTGCAGAAGGAACGCATCTTCAAGGATGTCGAACACCGCATCGTCGAGGACATGCACACCCGCAAGATGATGATGTTCGAGGAGGCCGATGCCTTCATCGTGCTGCCCGGCGGGATCGGCACGCTGGAAGAAGCGGTGGAGATCCTCTCCTGGGCCCGGCTAGGCTTGCATGCGAAGCCGATGGCCTTTCTCGACGAGGACGGCTTCTGGCAACCCTTCTTCGACCTGATCGACCGCATCATCGCCGGCGGGTTCATTCCGGAGACGTTCCGGGACGCGCTGGTGCACAGCGCCACGCCCCAGGCGGCGATCACCGCGCTGGAAGACCGGCGTGTGGTAATCGATCTGTAGACGGATCGAACGGGCCTACTCGAAGTCTCCGACGAGCAGAGGCTCCTCGATGGCCGCTTCCAGCGGGGCGTAGCGGCCGATGATTTCCTGCCGCGCCGCAGCGCGCGCGGCCGCGTCGCCCTCGGCGAGAAACTTATCCAGTTCGGCGGCTTCCTTGCCGAGCGATTCCTTCACCAGCTTGCCGCAATCATTGACGTTTCGCGCCCTGTTAACCGGACAGGATTTCAGCCAGGTGATCGGGCGATCCGACCAGGTGTCGGCTTCAAAGCCCTCCCGCCGGAGCAGAACGAGCTTGTCGGTGGTCTTTTTGCAGGCCTTTTTTACTTCCTTTTCGAACGACTTGTACTCGTCCGGAAGTCCAAGCCCGCAAAAGGTGTCGACATTCCATACACTGATGCTGATGGTTCTTTCTCGCCCATTCTCGTCGAACGTGCGCTTTTCGAGATAGTCCTGACCATACCACTCAGAAACCATGTCACCGAGTTCCAGATCGCCGGATGGTTCCTTTTCAAGCCGGATAACGTAGCGTTTGCTTTCGAGATCGCTGAAGGCAGGGCCCGCAAAGAAGTTCAGCGTGTCGAGTGACGGGTCCCAGGATATCTCCCCGTCCTGCCCGGTTTCCACCGTGATGGATTCAGCCGGGTTGACCTCCAGGCCATAGACCATCGACGTCTCGACGCTCCAGCTTCCCTCCACGCCGGTAACGATGCCGGCGCCATGGGCGAGGCCGAACCGGCAGTAGCCGTTCCATCGCGCCGTACGCCAATACGCGGCGAAGCGCTCATAGCGTTCCTTATGCGGGGCAAACACAACCACGGAACAGTCGCCGCCCGCAGTCGGGATGACGCGCTCGCCGGGACGCAAGGGCAGTTCGATGCCGAGATAGTTCGGTGCCGGCTCCACCGAGGGTGGCGCAGTTTCTGCGGTCGCTTCCACGCCCGCGACAAACGCCGCAAGCGAAAGCGACGCAATAGAAAGCGCCAGGCGGGACCAGAAGTGTTTCATACTGAACGGCCTCAATCCCCAGCCTTGGGGTTAGAGTTGAGGTGCCGGGCCCCGATTGTCCAGTAACCTGAATCAGGTGGGGGAAATTATTCGGCCGCCACCAGATTGAACTCGGCTTGCCACTCAGACATCAGGGCGCGGTTGTCATGGTCCCAGGGATGAAAGCCCGGTTTGAACCACTGGATCCAGATCTTCCAGCCGCGGCCGAAGAAAGCGGGGTCCTTCCAGAGGAAGCGCTTGACGGCCTTTTTGGCTTCTTCCGGCGTGGAGCCATCCGCGACCAGCATCGACGAGGCGAAGGTGGTGATATTGCGCGGGAAGAAATACGAGATCAGCAGCATCGCCACGCAGCGGCGGACATAGCGGCGCCAGGCCGGCCAGTCCTTGGTGGCGATCAGGAAGACGTCATAGGCCACCGCCTTGTGCTCGGTCTCTTCCATGGCATGCCAGCGCCAGAGATCGCGCAAAGCCGGGTCGGTTTTCTTGAACAGGTCGTCGTGCTGGGCGAACATGTCAGCGAGCATGGCGGTGAAATGCTCGAGGCAGATCGTCGACATCAACATGCCGATCGGGCCCCGCGAGCGGGCGAATGCGATCCGCTCCCGGATTTCGGCCTCGATGGGCTCGACCGGATACTTGCTGCGGTCGATCATCTTGTTGAGCATCACGTGCTCGCGCGAATGGATAGCTTCCTGGGCGATGAAGTCCTTCGCCTCCTGAGCCAGCTTGCCGCTCAGTTGGTCCTTGTAGCCGCGCACCGCGTCCATGAAGAGGCGCTCGCCATCCGGGAATGTCAGCGACAGCGAGTTCATCACCGCCGTCGCGACCGGGTCGCCATCGAGCCAGTAGCCGGATTTCGCCGTAGCCACGTCAAAATGCAGGTCGCGAGGCAGAATGATAAGGTCTTCAGGGGTGCGGGCGGCGGTCATCGGGTGATTCCTGCTGACAAGCGTGAGATTGGGGACATAGTCTCAACTGAATTTCAGACTTTATAGCAGTTACTGACAAAAATGTCGATAAGTAAAATCACCCCTTCCCGGGTCCGCCGGTCGCCGGAAGCTTCACGAGAGAACATTCTCATCGCTGCGGAGCGCCTGCTGGTGCGAACCGGACCTCAGTCGCTGCGGCTGGCGGACGTGGCCAAGGAGGCAGGCGTGGCAAATGCCACTGTGCTCCATCATTTCGGCACCATCGACGCGGTTCAGGCCGCGCTGATGGAAAAGATGATCGTCGAGCTGGTCTCGGGCCTGCTGGCGATGGACGTGCCGGCCGACCCCCGCAAGGCGCGGGCAGCGGCCATGCAGAACCTGTTCGATGCGTTCGAAACCAAAGGCGCCGCCCGCCTCGCCGCCTGGCTGGAGATGACCGGCGAATCAAAACGCCTGCGAACGGTGCGCCAGGCGGTGCAAACGGTGATCCGGCAGAAGATCGGCGCGGCCGAAGCGGATGAAAGCCGCCTGGAAGACGCGATCCTGATCAGCGTGATTCTCGCCATCGGGGTCGGCCTGTTCGGCCCGACACTAGGGGAGCTGCTGGGCAAACCGAAGGGCCGGGCCCGGGCGGTGGCACTGAAGGTTCTGGAGGAAGGGCTCGATCCGTTCGAGCCATCCTGAACCGCGGCGGGGCAGACGATCCGCCGACAGACGATGGGCGGCGTTAACCCACCCCTGTGGAAAATCCTTTGACTTGTCGGCGGTTTTACCCCATGTGCCCGCTGTCTGGGCAGCTTTGGCCGCCTTGCAGGGACAGCGTGAGCTGGCGCGGCGAAACATTCGCCCTGTCGTAGGCCCTCCTTACAGACAACAACTGAGCCCCAGGCGCCCTTCTTCACGCGGGTCGTTAGAACCCCCGCTCCCCAGCGCGACGTGTCGCGCCGGGCGCAAAGTATTTTTGAAAGAACACATGACAACCTTCCAATCCTTCGGCCTCGCGCCGCGCGTTGAATCTGCGCTGACCGCTGCCGGCTATTCCACCCCTACCCCGATCCAGGCCGGCGCCATCCCGCTGATCATGTCCGGCCGCGATGTCATGGGCCTCGCCCAGACAGGCACCGGCAAGACGCTGGCCTTCGCTGCCCCGATCCTCGACAAGCTGTTCCGCAACCAGGGCCCGGCGCCGCACAAGGGCGCGCGCGTTCTCGTGCTGGCTCCGACACGCGAACTGGCTGGTCAGATTGCCGCCTCGTTCGAAACCTACGGCGCTGGCCTCGGCCTGCGCATCGCGATGGTTTGCGGCGGCGCCAAGATCGGCCCGCAGATCCGCAAGCTTGAGCGCGGCGTGCACGTGCTCATTGCAACACCCGGCCGCCTTATCGACCTGATCGAGCAGCGCGCTGTCGGCCTCAAGGACGTCGAAGTCCTCGTGCTCGACGAAGCCGACCAGATGCTGGACCTCGGCTTCATCCATGCCCTGCGCGCGATCGCGAAACACGTCCCGGCCAAACGCCAGACATTGTTCTTCTCGGCCACCATGCCGAAACTCGTCGAAGGCCTCGCCGCGCAGTTCCTGCGTGACCCGGCCCAGGTGGCTGTCGCCCCGCCTTCGGCCACCGCCGACAAGGTCGAGCAACGCATCTGCTTCGTTGAGCAGGGCGAAAAGCAGGCTCTGCTGGTGGAGACCATCCGCAAGCCGGAAGTGAAGACAGTCCTCGTCTTTACCCGGACGAAACATGGCGCGGACGCTGTAGTTCGCCGTCTCGCGGCATCGGACATCGACTCGGTCGCCATCCATGGCAACAAGAGCCAGTCGCAACGCGAACGCGCGCTGGAAGCCTTCAAGGGCGGCAAGGTGCCGGTCCTCGTCGCCACAGATATCGCCGCGCGCGGCATCCATATCGACAACCTCACCCACGTCATCAACTTCGACCTTCCGGAAGTGCCCGAGCAATACGTCCACCGCATCGGCCGCACTGCGCGCGCCGGCGCATCGGGCGTGGCGATCTCGTTCGTCTCGAAAGACGAGCGCGATTACCTGCGTGCCATCGAGAAGCTGATCGGCAACAAGCTCGGCCCGCGTCCCGCCGGCGAAAAAGAGTCCGATGATCGCGGCTCGCGCAAACCCCAGCAGCAAAGCCGGCGCCCGCAAGGCCAGCAGCGCAGCAGCGGAAACGGTGAGCGTCGTCCTCAGCGGGACGGCGAGCGCCGCGCCTATGACCCTGCCGCACGTCGTCCGCAGGCGGACGGTGAACGCCGCCCTCAACAGGGCGGCGAAGGCCGCACGCAAGGCGCTGGTGAACGCTCGTCCGGTAATGGCGGCCACTTCCAGCGCACCTCCGGCGGCGGCAAGCCGGGCGGCAATGGCGGCGGCTCGCGCCGCGGTCCCGGCCAGGGCGGCGGCGGCAACCGCTCGCGCCGTCCGGAACGTGCCGGCGTCTAGAGCGTCGCGCGGTCACGCAGAATCAAAGATTCCCAGTTTGGGCGGGTTGTGATTCACTTCTTTCAGGAGGTGGCTCATGGCTGAGGCATATTCGAAGGATCTTCGTCGCCGAGTGGTGGCGTTTGTTGAACGGGGCAACTCACGACAGGCCGCGGCACGGCAGTTTGGGGTAAGCCCCAGCTTTGCGGTGAAGCTGCTGAAGTTGTGGCAGGAGACGGGGAGCGTCACGCCTCGCCCTGTGGGCGGGCGGCGGCACGCCAAGCTGGCGCCATATCTGGATTTCTTGATTGGCGAGGTGGAGGCGCAGCCGGACGTGACGATGCCGGA
>CAMDAC010000003.1 GCA_945888325.1 Candidatus Sulfopaludibacter sp. SbA3 | reverse complement strand
GCGCTCGACGCATTGAACGAGGAGATCGTCATCCGTCTTCAGGAGCTCGGAATTGCTGCGCCCTCCACGACGCGCCTGAAGGGGGCAACGGTCATCCGCGTCAATCTCACGAATCACCGGACGCAGACCGCGGACCTTGATCTCCTCCTCGCCGAAATCGCCGGGCTCGGTGAAAGCACCGAAACCCGCCTGGCAGCAGCACAGGCTTAGCGCCAGCAATTACAATTCAAGCGGACGCTTGCAGCGCGAGTCCGGGCCGTGCCACAAGTATCCATGGATTGGGGAAAGCTCAGATCGTTTCACGCCGCCGCCGAAGCCGGCAGCCTGACGCTCGCCGGCGAGCGTCTGGGCATTTCGCAATCGGCGGTCTCCCGCCAGATCGCGGCGCTGGAGGAACAGTTGGGCGTATCGCTGTTCCAGCGGCATGCGCGCGGCCTGGTGCTGACTGATAGCGGCCACACATTGTTCCGGTCGACCTCGGACATGGCCTCAGCCGCCATGTCGGCGAACACCGCCCTCAAGGACCAGCAGGAAACCCCGCAGGGCGAGCTGATCGTGTCCGCCCCCGTGGCGTTCGGCTCGGTCTGGCTGGTGCCCCGCCTCGGCGGCTTCGTGCGCCGCCACCCGGACCTGCACCTCGACCTGCGCCTCGATGACCAGCGCGAGTATGACCTGCTGAAGCTGGAGGCCGAATGCGCCATCCGGCTCTGGGCGGCCGACAAGGCGGACCTGATCCAGCGCAAGCTCGGCACGGTCGCCACAAACCTCTATGCCGCGCCGGAATACCTGAAGATCCACGGCGTGCCCCGCACCCCGCTGGACCTCGATAATCACCGGATCATCGCCTACGGGGACGATTCCTCGCCCTTGCAGGAGATGAGCTTCGCTTGCCGGGTAGGGCGCGATGACGCACCCCCCCGTCCGGCCACCCTCAAGGTGAACAACGTGTTTGCGATGATGCGGGCCGTGGATGCAGGGCTCGGCATCGCCGATGTGCCAGATTACATGGCCAGCGCGCTGCCCCGCCTGGTGCGTATCCTGCCCGAGATCACAGGCCCCACTTTCGACCTTTATTTCATATATCCCAGTGACTTGCGCCGTTCCAAACGAGTCGCCGCCTTCCGGGATTTCCTGACCACGGAGACCGAACCGCTGCGCAAGATGTCCATGCGTTAATGATAGTGGATTTTGCGTAATGCATGCGTATTTGCATGCGTGTTCTGCTCTCCCGCATGTTGCAATGCAGCGTAACCCACTTATGTAGGGGCTATGCGATGGGTCCTGCGCATATCCCGATCATTCCTTCGATTGGGCGTTTCCTCCCCCTCACAGGACCCCACTTTAGCCCGGCGCGTCGTAAGATGCAGCCGGGCTTTCTTTTTTCCCGCCCTCGAGAACGCCGCGCTTCTCCAGCTCCGCCACCGCTACATAGGCGGCGAGGGCCGAGACGACCGAGATAATGAACGAGCCTTCGAAGCCCTGCGCCCAGGCGGGCATGCCTTCGGCGGCGGCCTCGTCGAACAGGCTTACGGCCCAGGCCGGCACGCCATAGCCGAGGAAACTCAACGCAGCCCCCGTGAACAGGGCGGCCAGCGCGGCCTTTTCCCGGCCATAGCTGGAATGCAGGCCGATCAGCAGCGCCACCATGATACCGGCCGATCCGAAGGAAGAGGCGATCTCGACCAGGCCCTTGATGGTCTCTCCCGAGGCTGCAATGCCATAGGCCAGCAGGCCGGCAAGCAAGGTCAGCGACCGGCCGAACATCAGCTTGCGCGGCTCCGGCAAGTTGCGCGCGATCGGATCGATCAGGTTACGGCTGGCGATGGCCGAGACGGCCAGCAGCGTCGTGTCCACGGTGGACAGGATCGCCGAGACGATCGCGCCCATCAGCAGGATGTACATGACGGGAGAGAGGTATTGGCGCGCCAGTTCCGGCAGGTAGCTGTCTGTCGAGGTGGCCTCGAAGCCCGCGGCGTGCCCGAGCAGCCCGATCATCAGCGGGATTGAGCCAAAAACGATGTAGAGACCTGCGGCAAGGAAACAGCCCTTGCGGGCAATGCTGGCGGACTTCGCTCCCAGGAAACGCGAGATGGCTTCCTGGGCCACGAGCGAGCCGAGGATCGGCACCATCCACGTATCTAGCGCCGAGAGCCACGACTCGGGGTTGCCCTCTTCGTCAGAGACCACCCAGGTCAGCTGTTCCGGCTTGATCTCGGCGAAGGAGAAGTCCCCGGACGCGAGCAGCACGATCAGCAGCACGGTCAGGCCGATCATCATGACGGCGCCTTGCAGCATGTCGGTCAGGGCGTCCCCCAGCAGGCCGCCGATCGTCGTGTAGGCGATGATTACCACGGCGCCGCCGAAGAGGGCGATGTTCAGGCTGATCGCGGCGGTCTCGGAAATGATCTGGCCCATGGCCAGCAGCTGCGCCGAGGCCCAGATGATCGAGGTGGGAATGGTCAGGATGGCCGCAGTGATCTCGGCGCGCTGGCCGAAGCGCTGTTCCATGAAGTCGGGGAAGGTCATCACTTCCGCCGCCCGCAGCTTGTAGGCGAGGAAGAGGGCCATCCCGATCAGGCAGATCGAATAACCGAAGGGATCGGCGCGCCCGCCGGCGAGGCCCTCATCGGCGATGGCGCCCGAAGCGCCCATGACGGTTTCCGCCCCGAACCAGGTGGCGAAGACCGAGACGCCGACCATCAGCAGGCCAAAGCGCCGCCCGGCGACGAAATAGTCGGCTTCGGAGTTGACGTATTTGCTGGCCCAGAGCGCGATTGCAAATTGCAGGATAATGTACGCCCCGAGCGCATAGATCATTCACCCAACTCCCCGTTGTCACAGCATTGTCATGTGGCGGAGCGTTAGAAGAATCTATCCGTCTTGCAAGCAGGATATCCTGAGAAGCGACAGGCGGGTTCCCGGTGCCCTTGCATTGGTTATGGCCGTATGATGTCCATCCTGTCCGCGCCAATCAGGGAGCCCTCGCCATGTCCTCACGCCCTCTCGTCGATCCGGAACTGCTGCCCTTCCTGGAGGCGTTCCCGACGCTGAACATCACGGCGGAAACCCTGCCGAAGATCCGGGAGATGCGCGGCGTGATGCTGGCGCAGCTGCCGCCCTTGCCGCAGTCGGTTCAGGCGGACGTGGTGCATGTACCCGGCGCACCGGGGGATCCGGATGTCCGAGTGCGCACCTACCGCAAGAAGCAGGGCGCCGCGTCCCGCCCGGCGATCCTGCACCTGCACGGCGGCGGCTATATCCTCGGCACGCCGGACGCCTCCGCGCCGTTCTGCGCGCAATGGGCGGACGCCTTCGACGCGGTCGTCATCGCCCCCGCCTACCGGCTCGGGCCGGAAACCAGTTTTCCAGGCAACGTGGAGGACGCCTACGCGGCGCTCGCCTGGGCCGTGAAGAATGCCGCCGCGCTCGGCATCGACACCTCCCGCATCGCGGTGGCCGGGGAGAGCGCAGGCGGCGGCCTCGCCGCGGGCCTCGCCCTCCTCGTGCGCGACCGGGGCGAATACAGCTTCTGCCACCAGCAGCTGATCTTCCCGATGCTCGACGACCGGACCGCCGTGCGCACGGATATCTCGCCAATCTACGGCGAGTTCGTCTGGACCAATGCGTCCAACCATTTCGGCTGGCAGGCCTTGCTCGGCCAACCGCCCGGCAGCGACGGCGTCTCGCCCTATGCGGCGGCGGCGCGCGCGGAAAGCCTCAAGGGCCTGCCGCCCGCCTATATCGCCACCGGCGCACTTGATCTGTTCACGGAGGAAAACCTCGACTACGCCAAGCGCCTTATGGCCGACGGCGTGCCGGTCGAACTGCACGTCTATCCCGGCGCGCCGCACGGCTTCATGCAGCTGGCGAGTGCCCGCGTCTCGAAGACCTACGCGCGCGACGCGATGGCCGCATTGGCGCGCGGCATAGGCGCTGAGCCGCGCTAGACGGCTGCGCGCAGCATCCAGGCGGTCTTCTCGGCAATCTGCGCGCGCTGCGTGCAGAGGTCGGCGGTCACCGGGTCATGGTTCTTCTCGGCGATCTTGATGCCGGCCTTCGCCGCCTTGCTGACCGCTTCATGGCCCGCCGCCAGCTGCTTCACCATGTCGGCCGCGTCCGGCACGCCATTGTCGGGCTTGATCGTCGCGTTCTGCAGCATCTCGCCCGACGAGCCCGGCGCAAAATGGCCGAGCGCCCGGATACGTTCGGCAATAAGGTCCAGCGCCAGCCAGAGTTCATTATACTGCACCATGAACATGTTGTGCAGCTCGTTGAAGCGCGGCCCGGTCACGTTCCAATGGTAGCCGTGGGTCTTGGTGTAGAGCGCGTAGGTTTCGCCCAGCAGCGCCTTCAGCGCCTCCGCCGAGGATTTCCGGGCGGCGTCATCCAGTCCGATATCGATCGCCATGTCAGTCTCCTTGCAGGCCTGTGCCTGTGTGCCCTGAATATGGTCGCGCGCCCTGCGGCGTTCAAATCCGTATCATCCGAAGGCGCTATAGACCGCGTCTATGACAAGGCGGCGCAGAACCGCTGGATGCGCACCAGCGCTTCCTTCAGCGCCGCGTCAGACGTCGCATAGGAAATCCGGAATGTGTTCGGCAGGCCGAATGCCTCCCCGAACACGATGGCGACCTTTTCCGCTTCCAGCAGTTCGCTGGCAAACGTCTTGTCCGTGTCGATGACCGTGCCCGAAGGCGCCCGCTTGCCGATCACGCCCGCGCAGGACGGATAGACATAGAACGCCCCTTCCGGCTTCGGGCAGATCAGCCCCTCGGCCTTGTTCAGGCCTTCGACCATGAAATTGCGGCGCGCCTGGTAGGCCGCGCGGAATCCGGGGAGGAAATCCTGTGTCCCGTTCAGCGCCTCGACGCTGGCCCACTGGCTGACGGAGCAGGGGTTGGAGGTCGACTGGTCCATCACCTTGCGCATCGCGCCGATCAGCTTCTCCGGCCCCGCCGCATAGCCGATCCGCCAGCCGGTCATCGCATAGGCCTTGGACACGCCGTTCATCGTCAGCGTACGGTCATAGAGCGAAGGCTCGACCTGCGCGATGGTCGAATACTCGAACCCGTCATAGACAAGGTGTTCGTACATGTCGTCGGTCAGCACCCAGACATGCGGATGGCGCAGCAACACCTCCGCCAGCGCCTTCAGCTCAGCCCGCGTATACGCCGCCCCGGTCGGGTTCGACGGCGAGTTGAGGATCAGCCACTTTGTCTTCGGCGTGATCGCCGCCTCCAGCGCTTCCGGCGTCAGCTTGTAATTGGAGTTTGCGCCGCAAATGACGGCGACCGGTTTCGCCCCCGCCAGCAGCACGATTTCCGGATAGCTCACCCAGTAGGGCGCCGGGATGATCACCTCGTCGCCGACGTTGAGCGTCGCGATCAGCGCATTGAACAGCACCGCCTTGCCGCCGGGCGAGACGTTCACTTGGGAGGGCTTGTAAGTCAGCCCGTTCTCGCGCGCGAACTTCCCGCACACCGCTTCCTTCAGCTCCGGAATGCCGTCTGAGGGCGTGTACTTGGTCTTGCCCTCGCGGATCGCGCGGATGGCCGCTTCCTTGATGTTCTCCGGCGTGTCGAAATCCGGCTCGCCCGCGCCTAGGCCGATCACGTCGAGGCCCTGGCGTTTCATCTCGTTGGCCTTGGTCGTCACGGCAATCGTGGCGGACGGCTTTACGCGGGAGATGGCTTCGGAAAGCTGGATATCGGCGGCCATGGGGTCTTGTCCTTGGGGTGGGGGAGGCGGCGCACGCATACCGGCGCGCCAGCCGCTCCGCAAGGCGCCCGGGCCGCCCCCGGGCGCGAAAGGTTTGGTTTCCGCCGGATTGAGCCGGATTGATAAATTCTGATCGAAGAATTGGAGGAAAGATAAAATAAATCCGGCAATCTGTTCATGCGGGCGGGACGCTTCAGGCCGCTAGGCTGGCCCGGAGGTGCAAAATGTTGGCTGACATCGGGAAGGAACGGATCGAATCCGCCCTCTCTGGCGTAGGGCGTGACCTGGACGACTTGGTCGGCCAAGGGAAACGGTTTGTGGAAGGACTGGACACCACCGAGCAGCTGGTACTGATGGGCCTCGTCCTGATCGGCCTGTTCTATCTGGTGTTTGGCCATTTGCAGGGCGGCAGCGAGGACGAAAGGGCCGGGGGCCGATTCGTCGGCATCATGTTCATGATGGTCGCCATGGCAGCCGGCCTCGGCTGGCTCGCCTCGGACTACGCGGCATAGCGCCCTTCCTGCCCGGCCCCGGCAGGGCTATCTGTCACCCATGAGCGAGAATCAGGCCGGCGCGCCGCCCCTTCGCGGCGTCGATGTCATCAAGGACAACCTCTCCCGGCTTCCGTCGAAGCCGGGCGTCTACCGCATGTTCGGGGACGCCGACGAAGTCCTGTATGTCGGCAAGGCCCGCGACCTGAAGGCCCGCGTCTCGAACTATATCCGCCTCGGCGGGCACACCCAGCGCATCGCCCGGATGATCCTGCAGACGCGGCGGATGGAATTCGTCACCACCGAAAGCGAGACCGAGGCGCTGCTGCTCGAGGCAAGCCTCGTCAAATCGCTGAAGCCCCGCTTCAACGTGCTGCTGCGCGACGACAAGTCGTTCCCCTATATCCTGATCCGGCGCAACCACGAGGCGCCGCAGATTAAGAAGTATCGCGGCTCGAAACAGGACGAGGGCGACTATTTCGGCCCCTTCGCCAGCGCCGGCGCCGTAATGCGCACGCTCGACACGCTGCAGAAGGCCTTCCTGCTGCGCACCTGCGAGGACAGCGTGTATTCCGCCCGCACGCGCCCCTGCATGCTGCACCAGATCAAGCGCTGCGCCGCGCCCTGCGTCGGCCTGATCTCCAAGGAAGACTATGAGGAGCTGGCGAACGAGGCGGCCGACTTCCTGCGCGGGAAGGGGGTCGGCCTGCAAAAGCGGCTCGCGACCGAAATGGAAGCCGCCGCCGAGGCCATGGAATTCGAGACGGCTGCACGCCTGCGCGACCGTATCCGCGCCCTCGCGCATGTGCTCTCGACGCAGGACGTGAACCCGGACGGCATCGAAGAGGCGGACGTCTTCGCCATCGCCATGGACGGCGGCGTCTCCTGCGTGCAGGTCTTCTTCATCCGCGCCGGGCAGAACTGGGGCGCCACCGTCCACTTCCCGCGCCATGAACGTGATCAGGGGGCGGAGGAAATCCTCGCCGCCTTCCTCGTCCAGTTCTACGACAAGCGCCCGCCGCCGCGCCTCATCCTCGTCAACGAGTTGCCGGAACAGGCCGAGCTGATCGCCGAAGCGCTCAGCCTGAAAGCCGCGCGCAAGATCGAGCTTCGCAAGCCCGAACGCGGCGCCAAGCGCGACCTCCTCACGCAGGCCGAACGCAACGCCGCCGAGGCGCTGACCCGCAAGCTGTCCGAAACCGCGAGCCAGGAACGCCTGCTGCTGGAAGTGCAGAAAGTTTTCGAGCTTCCGGAAGTCCCGGAACGCATCGAAGTCTACGACAACTCCCACATCCAGGGCACCAACGCCGTCGGCGGCATGGTCGTCGCCGGGCCAGAAGGCTTCCGCAAGGGCGCCTACCGCAAGTTCAACATCAAGGACACCGAGATCACGCCCGGCGACGATTTCGCCATGATGCGTGAAGTGATGCGCCGCCGCTTCGCCCGCGCCCTCAAGGAACGCGAAGCCGGGCAGGACCAGGACTGGCCGGATCTCGTGCTGATCGACGGCGGCCTCGGCCAGCTCAACGCGACCATCGAAACCCTCGCCGAACTGGGCCTGACTCCGGACGATGTGACCCTCGTCTCGATCGCCAAGGGCGTCGACCGGAACGCCGGCCGCGAGCAATTCTTCCGCCCCGGCCGCGCGCCCTTCAAGCTGCCGGAAAACGCGCCGGTCCTCTATTACCTCCAGCGCCTGCGCGACGAGGCCCACCGATGGGCCATCGGCGCCCACCGCCAGAAACGCGCCGCCGAAGCCGCCCGCTCGCCGCTCGACGAGATCGAAGGCATTGGCCCCACCCGCAAGAAAGCGCTGCTCCACCATTTCGGCTCCGCCCGCGGCGTCTCACGCGCCAAGGTCGCCGACCTCATGCAGGTCGACGGCGTCAACGAGGCCCTCGCCATCCGCATCCACGGGCACTTCAACGGCGGGTGAGCTGTTAATGGCCCTTAACGTTATTAGGGCTTACGCCGGGGGGCCGGATCACCTATATTCAAAGGGTCTTCGGACTATGGCGATAAATGCGCGTGTAATAAGCGGCTCGGACCCGGGGGCGGTACCCGGCAGCTCCACCAAAAGACGGCGATGTTGGCCGTTTCCTGATGGGGCTGAAATAGTGTCGACGGACGTGTAAAGACGAGGCTTTCGCTCGCTTGAGCTGCGTTAGAAGCTCAAAAGCAAATAGTTGCAAACGACAACTTTGCTGAGGGCGAACTGCTCGCCGCGTAAGCGGTGACGGTTTTTCCGACCTAAGTCCTACGGTTTCAGACCCGTAGGCGGGGCCCGGGGGCGCCTGGCAACAGAAGCCCCCACCTAATCCCGCTGGTCAGCCTACAGAAGGATCGTACCCTTCCCATCCTTCTCCATTGCGCGGATGTAGGAGGGATACTCCCGCATCTGCTTCAGGAACCGGTGCCCGTTCGGGAAGCGCGCCTCGTCCATCCCCGCGCGGTGGGCGGCGAGTTCCATGCAATAGCCCATCACGATATCCGCCGCCGTCAACGTGTCGCCCGCAAACCATTTCGACTGGCCGAGCGCCTTCTCGATCTCCTTGAGCAGCGCGTTGAGGCGCGGATCGAAGAACGCCGTATTCAGCGCCCCGACCAGCGACTTCGCGATCGGCCGCACGAGCATCGGTGAGCGCGTGGTCAGCGCGCCGAGCACGAACTTGTTGGTCAGCAGCGGCTGCAGGCTGCCCTGCGCCGTGTGGAACCAGAACAGATAGTCGGCGCGGTTCGCCGCGCCTGCTGCTGGCCGAAGCGAACTGCCCGGCTGGCCATCAAGAATGTAATCCACAATGGCATTCGTCTCGGCCAGCGTGACGGCTCCATCCGTGATCACGGGCGCCGTCCCGAGCGGCGAGACCGCCTTGTAGGCCGCCGGCGCGAGCCGCGTGTTCGGGTCGCGGTCATACAGCTTGATCTCGTACGGAACCCCGAGCTCCTCAAGCAGCCAGAGGATGCGGATCGACTGGGATTTCTCCAGATGATGCAGTGTGATCAAGGCAAGGTCTCCCACAGCGCTGTGTTGCGGGAGTAGCTAGGCCGGAAGCGTCCGCGGAGCCAGTGGTACCGCTAGGTCAGGCCGACTGCCGCCGTTCGCTGCCTCTTTCCTAATCGATCCCCAGCACGTCCTGCAGGAACAGCGTCTCCGCCTCGCGCTGAGCCTCGCGGTTGGATTTCTTGCGGAAGCCGTGGCCTTCGTCCATCGCCATCATGAACCAGGCCTTGACGCCGTTGGCCTTCATCGCAGACAGGATCTGTTCGGCCTCGGTATAGGGTACGCGCGGATCGTTGTACCCTTGGATGATGAACAGCGGCTTGGTGATCTTCGAGGCATTCTTCAGCGGCGAAATCTCGTCGAAGAAGGCCGCGACCGCCGGGTCACGTTCGTCGCCATACTCCACGCGGCGCAGGTCCACGCGGTAGCCTTCGGTATTCTCGAGGAAGGTCTTGAAGTCCGAAATGCCGACAATGTCCACGCCCGCTGCCAGCCGGTCGCCGTAATCGATCATCGAGGCGAGCACCATGTAGCCGCCATACGATCCGCCATGCACCACCACCTTGGACGCGTCCAGCTGCGGCTGCGTGGCAATCCAGTCCAGCAGCGCGCCGATATCCTCAACCGATTTCTTGCGGTTCAGGCCATTGTCGAGCGACACATAGGTCTTTCCGTACCCGGACGATCCGCGCACGTTCGGCACGATCACCGCAATGCCCAGCTCCTTGGCCCAATACTGGTAGGTGGAGGTGAAGGTGGGCCGCGCCTGGCTTTCCGGGCCGCCATGGATGGAGATGATCACCGGATGAGGCCCCGGGCCCTCCGGCGTGTAGATGAAGGCTGGAATGTCCATGCCGTCGGCATTCGAGTAGGTCATCATCTCGGGCGAAAGGAACGATCTCGGGTCAAGCCCGCCGGTCTCTGCTTCGGTCCAGCGCGTCAGGTTCAAGGTCGCGATGTCGAACGACCAGGCATCCGCCGGGCTCGTCGCGCCGTTGAAAGTGAAGCCGATCTGCGCGCCGCTCGGCGAGAAGACCAGCCCGCTGGCAATACCCACCGGCAGCGTCGGGCCTGGGCGCACGTGCCCGCTCGCGACATCCAGCAGGCGGATCGTGCCGAGGCCGTTCTCGTTCAGCGTGAAGGCCACCGTCTTCTCGTCCGGCGACAGCGCCCAGTCGGAGACGTCCCAGCCGATATCGGCGGTATAGTTGGTCATCGTCCCATCCGGCGCGATCCGCAACAGGTTCTGGAACTCGCTGTCCTTGTCGGTCACCGTCAGCACCGATCCGTCCGCAAGGACGGACGCACCGGAATAGGCGACCTCGTCGCCGGCATTGATCTCGGTCAGCGTGCCGCTCGCGACGTCCAGGCTGTAGATATGGCTCTTGGCCACCGACACGTAACGTTGCAGCAGCAGCGTTTTGCCGTCCGCTGACCAGTCGACGGGGCCGATCGCGCCTTCGCCTTCCAGCGCAACGCGGCGGCTCGCGGGGTCTGCCGGGTTGGCGATCAGGATATCGTTGTTGGGATCGCCTGCCGAAGTGCGGGCCCAGGCGACGACGCTGCCGTCATCGGCCCACAGCGCGCTGCCATTGCGCGATCCGGGCTCGGAGTATTGCGTGATCTCGCCGCTGCCTAGATCGAACCGGTAGGACTGGTAATACTCATCGCCGCCGCGGTCCTTCGCGAACAGGAAGGCGCCGCCCTCCGGGCTGACATCTGCAGAGCCGACGGTTTCGGTGTAAAAGGTCAGCTGCCGGCGCGCGCCGCCGGGGAAGCGCACTTCATGGATCTGGCTGACATCGGCAAACCGGGTCGAGATCAGGATGCCGCCTTCGCCCGTCCAGTCCTGGAAACCGTGCCCGCGCACGTTCTCGTAGCGCGTCAGGCGCTCCTTCAGTTCGGCAGAGGCTTCCGGCACGCCTTCGATCACTAGGTTGCCTTTGGTGACGCGCGCAGACGCAGCTTCAGGCGCTGCTTCAGTGACGGCGGCGTCCGGCGCAGTGCCTGTCTGCGCACAGGCGGCAAGGGCGAGGGCCGACAGGCCGAACAGGAACGGGCGGAATTTCTGCGTGCGCAACATGGGTATCTCCCCGGGTGTTTTCTGAACGTGATCGTTTTTTAGAGCGTTTGCCGCCTGCGTCACGCATTTTTCAGCGCGCGCCTTCACAAGCCTGTTTCAAACGGGGTCTAACTCGCCCGGACCCTCGATTCCCATCCCACAAGGAGCCCGCCATGAACTGGCAACGCGCAACGCTCGCCGCCGCCTTCGGCCTCTTCGTCCTCGCCGGCTGCACCCACGCACCGCCCGCTGTGCCGGTCGAGGCCGCTGCGCCCGTCGTCGCCGACGCCGCGCCAACACAGCGCGTACTCCTCATCGGCCTCGACGGCTTTCGCCCCGAAATGCTCGGCTGGGATGCGCCGAATCTCGCCGCTCTTGCTGCCAGGGGCGTAAAGGCTGAAGCGATGATCCCGGTGATGCCAAGCGTCACCTTCGTCAACTTCTATTCCCTCGCCACCGGCCTCTATCCCGAAAACCACGGAATGGTTGCCAACAATCCATATGACGCCGAAGCAAAGGAGTACTTCCAGCCCACCACTGGCCCGCAGGAAGAACGCTGGTGGCAGGGCGAGCCGATCTGGGTGACTGCAGAGAAGCAGGGCCTAAAAAGCGCGATCATGTTCTGGCTTGGCTCGGAAGTGCCTCATGAAGGCATCCGCCCGTCCATCTGGACACCCTACCAGCACGAGAAGCCTTATCAGGAACGCATTGACGAAGTGCTCGCCTGGTATGATGTGCCGGACGCCGACCGCCCCCGCTTCGCCGCCGTCTATTTCGACCGCGTCGACACTGTCACCCACTATACCGGTCCCAATTCGGCCGAAGCAAAAGCCGCCGTCGCAGAAGTCGACGCCTTCGTCGGCCAGCTCATCGCTGGCCTGGGAGCGCGAGGCCTTACCGACTCGACGACGATCATGGTCGTGTCGGATCACGGCATGGCCTACACGCCGCCCGAACAGGTGCTCGATGTCGGCGAGTATATCGATCTCGACCAGCTCGTCGTCACCCAGTTTGTGGGCCCCTATGGCGGCTCAGGCCATCCGTCCTTGCAGATTTACGGCCAAGGCCCGGCGCTCGAAGCCGCCTACAACGGCCTCTCCGCCGCATCCGAACACATCCGCGTCTACCGGCGCGGCGCGATGCCCGGCCACTACCATCTCGACCACCCCACGCGCGGGCCGGACCTCTTCGCCGTTGCCGATCCCGGCTGGCTGTTGCGCAGCACGAATGTCGGCGGCTGGCGCGCTCCGATCCCCGGCAACCACGGCTATGACAATCTCGATCCCTCGATGGCGGCCACGTTCGTGGCTGCCGGTCCGATCTTCCCGCAAGGCGAAACCGCCGCCCCCTTCGAAAACGTCAATGTCTACGGCATGATCGCGTGCGCGCTGGGTATCACGCCGGCCCAAACCGATGGCGATCCGTCCGTGGTCGAACAGGTCACCGGCGGGCGGTGCGCGGCAGACTAGCCGGCTCCGGTGACTATTGCCGCTGGGCCATCGGCCGCGTCCGCGTGCGCACATCCGCTCGCGGATTTGGCGTCGCATAGGCCCTCAGATCCCGCCGTGTCGTATCGGCTGAGCAAAGCTGCACCGGTACCACTTCGGAGCCCCAGCGGGTCTGCAGCAGACCATCACTCTGATTGTCGCCGACCTGCTGGAGGGACCGGTTGAGATTGCGTCCCGCCTGGATGAGGCACGCCGTATTGTTTGAGCCGTCCTGCGTGATCACGCCGGTATTGCCCTGGCCGAACTGAAGGATGCCGGCGGTGTTTCCGGTACCTGTCTGCAGCACGCCGGCGCCGTTGCCGCTGCCTTGCTGCGCGACGGAGACCCGGTTTGGCGCAGGCGCCGGCGCAGCCACGCTTTGCTCGCGCAGCCGGTCGCCCAGGTATTGCCTCGGGTATCCGCGCCCCTGATCGGCGTGGGCGGCAAGCGGCATCGCGCAGACCGCGAGCGCCAGGCTGGCGAGCATCATCTTGCGGGAACGGTTCATTGAGGTCTCCTAGGAAAGCTGTTCAGCGGAGCAAAGTTCGCCGCCCGCATCGCTCAGTGTCAGAAAGGCGCGGTAGCGCCCGCCGGAAAATTCCGCCGAGCCGACGGTGGCGCTCTCGCCGTCCGCCAGGTCGACCTCGCCGCCTTGCGTCACGTCAGAAGAGCCGCCCGGGCCCTGCGACGTCACGGTGAAGTCATATGATCCGCGTACGGCGTAGTCCGACTGCACGATGGCTTTGAGGCGCAGACCATTGGCCGTCCGGGTCTCGCGGATCCAGCAGTCAGCTGACGCGGCCGGTGCAGTCGCAGCCAGCGCTTCGTCCGGTGGCAACAGGGCGTAGGTCGGGGCAGGGGCCGGCGCGGCGCAGGCCGTGACCAGCGCGAGCGTAGCCGCAATCAATGGGATTTTCATCCGCGTGTCTCCTTGGGCGGGCGTTGCGGGGAGGCGCGGCGGCCTCCCCGCGCGAGGCGTCAGTTGTAGCCACTCTGCACGACCACGGAGATGTTGCCTTCGCCGCGCTGACGCACCATCACATCCTGGCCATTGCCGACCTGGATGATGCCCGACGTGTTGTTCACGCCGTCCTGGTCTGCCACGGCCGTATTGTTGGTGCCGATCTGGGCGATGCCGGAGACGTTGCCATAGCCGGTCTGCAGCGTGTCGGCACGCAGGTTGCGGCCTTCCTGGCCGGTGACGGCAAAGTTGTTCTCGCCGATCTGACCCGTCGTGACGCTGTTGCGCGTGCCGTACTGGTCCATGCGCAGGAAGTTGTTATAGCCGGACTGGACGCCGCGCGCATACTGGCCGCGGCCACCCTGCACGATGACGGTGCCGTTGCGGTCGCCTTGCTGGGCGGCGGCGGCGCCGTTGCTGTAGCCCGACTGGTCCACGCGTACCCGGTTGCGATCCGCATGTGCGGTGCCGAGGCTGAAGACCATCAGGGCAGCGGCGGCAGTAGAGAGAAGACGTTTCATGTTTCAGACTCCTGGTTTCATCTCGAGCCCGGTTGAAGTGTCGCTCGATCCCGCACAGGAATGACGCGCCCGCACTGAACGCGCTTTGAACGCCCGGTTCAGCTTCGTTCATGTTCGCGGCCCGCGAAGGCCGGAAAATATCGCTCCGTAGGCGAACAGATTTCCGGCGTGCGCCGGGCCGGAAGGTCGGATCGCCCTTTCGCGACCCCGCCTCGCGCGCCAGTCTGCCCGCGCCGCAACCGGAGACCCCGCCATGGCCAAACTCGCCTTCGGCCTCAACATGTCCCTCGACGGCTATGTCGACCACGACCGCTTCGCGCCGGACCCCGTCCTGTTCCGCCATTTCATCGGCCAGGTCCGCCGCGAGACCGCCAGCGTCTATGGCCGCCGCATGTACGAGATCATGGTTTACTGGGACGAAGACCAGCCCGGCTGGGACGACGCCGAGCGCGAATACGCCGAAGCCTGGCGTGCCCAGCCGAAATACGTCGTCTCCCGCACGCTCAATGCCGTCGGCCCGAACGCCACGCTGATTTCAGACAACGTCGAGGCCGAACTCCGCCGGCTGAAGGCTGACATCGAAGGCGAAATCTCCATCACCGGCCCGCAGATTGCCTACAGCCTCACGCCCCTGATCGACGAATACCAGATCTACCTTCACCCCGTGGTCCTCGGCACCGGCACCCCCATGTTCCCCGGCCCCCGCCCACCGCTGCGCCTTACCGGCACCGACCGGATCGGGGAGAGCGTGATCCGGCTGACCTATGTGCCGACGTGACGCGCCGCCTCCGCCAGCAGCTATCACCCCTTTTTATTTCGCTCCACGCAACGGATATTCGCTCGGCCCGCGTTAAACCTCAAAACTGAGCGAGCCCAACATGCCTCGGACTCTTGCCGCGTCGATCGCTGTCAACCGCTTCGGGCTGGGTGCCCGGCCGGATGAACCGGAGGCGGCAACCACCGATCCAAAAGCCTGGCTGGCGCAGCAATTGACGCGCGCGTCGAGCTTCACGCTGCCTTCAGGCGGGCTGCCGACGACCCGCAGCGCCGCCGAAGCGCTCGGCAGCTATCTCGAAGACCTGAAGACAAAGACGGACGGCAAAGCGGGCAAGATGAGCCCGGAGGCGCAAGAGGAGGCCATCCTCAAGCCGCTCAAAGAATTGCGCGAAATCCTGATCGCCGAAATCGAGGCGCGTACCCTGCACGGGCTGACGACCGAGGCCGGGTTCGCGGAGCGCCTTGTCCTGTTCTGGTCGAACCATTTCACGGTCTCTGCGAACAAGGCGGTCACCATTCCCTTTGCCGGGGTGTTCGAGCGCGAGGTGATCCGGGCCGGCATGACCGGCACCTTTGCGGACCTGCTGGTCGCCTCGACCCGGCATCCCGGCATGCTGCTCTATCTCGATCAGGCCCAGTCGATGGGACCGAACTCGAAAGCGGGCAAGCGCCGCGACAAGGGCCTCAACGAAAACCTCGCCCGCGAAATCCTCGAGCTGCAAACCCTCGGCGCGCAAGGCGGCTACACCCAGGCGGACGTCACCGAGTTCGCCAAGGCGCTGACCGGGTGGTCACTGGCAGGCGGGCGCACCAAGTTGCTTGTCCCCGGTGCAGACCCGGGCGACTTCATCTTCGTGGACCGCTTCCACGAACCGGGTACCCGGACGGTGATGGAAAAACGCTACAGTGCGGACGACGAAGGGCAGGGCGAAGCCATCCTTCGCGACCTCGCCAATCATCCGTCCACGGCGCAACGCGTTGCCACGAAACTGGCCCGCCATTTCATATCGGACACGCCGCCGGCTTCTGCCGTCGAGGCGCTGGCGAAAAGTTTCCGCACCAGCGGTGGCCGCCTGCCGGCGCTGCACGAGACCTTGATCTCGCTCGACGAGGCCTGGAATCCCGAGGCGCAGAAGTTCAAATCTCCCAATGAGTTCTTCCTGTCCGCCCTGCGATTCACGGGCCTGCCCAAGATCGAGCGCAAGGCCATCACGGCGGCTTACGGCCTGCTCGGGCAGGTGCCCTGGCAGGCGCCATCGCCAGAGGGCTGGCCGGACGATGCGGCCAGCTGGGCGGGGCCAGACGCGGTGATCAAGCGCGTCGAGTGGGCGCAGGGCCTCGCCGACCGGCTGGGCACCAAGGTCCGCCCTGAAAGTCTCGCGCGCGCGGCGCTCGGCCCCGCCCTGTCCGCAGCGACGGCCCAGAGCATCGCCCGTGCCGAGAGCGCCTCGCAAGGGCTGACACTTGCCCTGATGAGCCCCGAATTCCAGCGCCGCTAGGAGAACCGTGATGACCCTTCCTCTGATGACGCGGCGCGCGGCGCTGATGGCGGGCGGCGCCTTGTTCCTGGCGGGTTCCGCAGGCGCCCTGACCCTTTCCCGGCAGGCTGGTGACCGCAAGTTCGTCCTCGTCATCCTGCGCGGGGCGCTGGACGGGCTGGCCGCCGTCGCGCCCTATGGCGATGCGCACTACCGGGCCGCGCGCGGCAAGCTCGCGCTGTCGCCCCCGGGCGAAGCCGGCGGCGTTCTTCCGCTTACGGAGGGATTTGGCCTGCATCCGGACCTCGCCTTTCTCTACGCGCAGTGGACAAGCGGCGAACTCGCCATCGTTCCCGCCTGCGCGTCACCGTACCGGGAGCGCTCGCACTTTGACGCCCAGGACGTGCTGGAAACCGGCGCTGCGGAAGTCTTCGGAGCAAGCGATGGCTGGCTCGGCCGCGCGCTGACCGCCCTGCCGCCGGAATTGAAACGTGAAGCGGTGGCCATCTCGGGATCGCTGCCGCTTGTGCTGCGCGGATCGGCCTCGGCGACCAGCTGGGCGCCTTCCTTCGCGCCTTCTGCCAGCGAGGACACACTCAGCCGCTTGATGGACCTCTACGCGGGCGATGCCTTGCTGGGCCCAGCGCTCGCCTCGGCCATCGAAACGAATGCGATCGCCAGCGCCTCTGGCATGGACGGTATGGACGGCAAGGGCCGGCGCAACGGACCCGGCGCCTATAAAGGTCTGGCGGAGGCGGCGGCGCGGCTCATGTCCGCCGAAGGCGGCCCCGCCGCCGCTGTGCTGTCGTTCGATGGCTGGGATACCCACGCCAACCAGGGCGCCGCCAACGGCCAGCTTGCGCTGCGCCTCGCCGGATTGGACGCCGCCATGCGCGCCCTCAGGGACGGGCTCGGCGCGCATTGGCCCAATACGGTGGTGGCCGTGGTCACGGAGTTTGGACGTACGGTCGCCGAAAACGGAACCGGCGGCACCGATCATGGCACGGGCAGCGCTGCCTTCCTGCTGGGCGGCGCAGTCTCCGGCGGAAAATTCGGCGGCGACTGGCCGGGACTGGCGCCCAAAGCGCTTTTCGAGGGCCGCGACCTTGCCCCGGCAAATGACATCCGGTCGGTCTTCATGGCGGTGCTGCGAGACCATTGGGGCCTCGACCGCGACACGCTTGGCCGGACCGTCTTTCCGGATGGAACAGGTGTCCGGCCGATATCAGGGCTGATCCGCACCTGACGTTCACCCGCCTCAACTATACCGCGCCTCAACCTTCTCCGCCTTCACGCCCGCCTTCACGTCCGCCAGCGCAGCCGCAAGGTCGCTCAGGTAGGCGTCTGCCACTTCCGCATGTTTCGGGGACAGCATTAGGTGCAGGCTGGCGGGCTCTGCGGTGAATGAGGTGAACCAGCCGCGTGCCCGCATGGCGGCGTAGAGCGCCAGCGTCTCTGCTTCCGGATGCCGGAATGCGATCAGCCCCAGCAGCGGCCGGCCGAGCACTTCGAAGCCGAGCGCCTTTGCCCCCGCCTCGATCTTCTCGCGCGTCGCACAAACGAGGCGCTGCTTCTCGCGGTAGCCCTCCACGCCCAACATGTTCATCACGGCCCAGGCCGCCGAGATCGCGCCGCCCGGTCGCGTGCCCGCCAGCGTCGGCGTCTTCATCGGCGCGCCGCTCCAGTCACGCATCGAGAAAGGCATGTGCTTGTAGAGGGCTTCCGAACGGAACAGCACCGTCGAGGCTCCCTTGGCACAATAGCCATACTTGTGCAGGTCCGCGCTCATCGAGTGCACCGCCGGCACCGCGAAATCGAAATCCGGCACGGGCACCCCGTTCATCCGCGCAAACGGCGCGAAGTATCCGCCGACGCACGCATCCACATGCAGCCACACACCCTTCGCCGCTGCCACTTCGCCCAGCGCCGCGATAGGGTCGATGATGCCGTGCGGAAAGTTCGGCGCCGAGCCGACCATCATGATCGTCGAGGCGTCCACCGCCTCGGCCATCGCGCCCGCGTCGGCCTCATAGCTGCCATCGCCCTTCAGCGGTACGCGGCGCACCGCGATGTCCATCAGGTGCGCCGCCTTGTCAAAGGCGAGGTGCGCCGAGCGGGGCAGGACAATGTTGTGGTCCGTCAGCGGCTTGTCGTTCGCGCGTGCGAAATCCCGCGCGGTCTTCATCGCCATGGTGATCGAATCGGTGCCGCCGGATGTCATCGCCCCTGCCGCGCCTTCCGGGGCGTGCAGCAGGCCGAGCGCCATCCCGATCACTTCCTTCTCCATCTGCGCCAGCGACGGGAAGGCGAGGGGGCCGAGGCCGTTCTCGGCCATGAACATCCCGTAAGCCTCGTGCTGGACATGGTGAACGTCCTCGCCTGCGTTAAACACGTAGACGGCCGTCTTCCCGCCGCGCCAGTCCACGTCCCCGCCGCCGCGCGCGATCATCTCGGCGCGCAGTTCGTCCCAGTCCCGGCCTTGCTGCGGCATCTTCATGGCGGCGCTCCTTGCGGTTCAGGCCACCAGCCTAAGCCGCCCGGCGCGGCGCGAGAAGAAAATAAATGCTCGCGTGTTGCGCTAAGGCCGTTGCGGGGTTCAAAGGGTCTGCGTAATTTACAATTCGATAACCAATCAACACCGGGAAGAGCGCGCCAAGATGACGGATTACATCGGATACGAAGCGCTCACCCAGGCCGCCATGCGCGGCGTTGTGCGCGAGGCCCTGCGCCGCGCGAAAACGAATGGCGGCGTTCCCGGTGACCATCACTTCTACATTTCCTTCCGCACCCGCGCCCCCGGCGTGAAGATTGCCGACCATCTGGTCCAGCGCTTCCCTGAAGAGATGACCATCGTCGTGCAGCACCAGTACTGGGACCTTGAAGTCCACGAAGGCCATTTCGAGATCGTGCTGAAATTCTCCGGCGTGCCGCAGCACCTGTCGATCCCGCTCGCCGCGATCACCCGTTTCGTCGACCCGTCGGTGAACTTCGGCCTCACCTTCGAAACCCGTGGCCGCGATGCCGGCGTGATTGCCCCCGCGAAGGAAGCGGTCGAGGAAGCGCCCAAGCCGGCAGCCGAAACGGTCGTCAACCTTGACGCCTACCGCCGCAAGTAAGGCGCCCCGGTTTTGACCGAGGAGACAAAGCCCCGCGTGTCCGACGCCGACATGCTGGCCCGCTTCCAGAACTCGAAGAAACGCCCGCCCTGTTCCGATACGCTCGGCATGCGCCTCGCCGCGCTTTCGCAGGATGAGCAATGGGTGCGCATGGAGTTCGATGTGCCGCAGATGTTCGCCAACCCCACCGGCGCGGTGCAGGGCGGCTTCATCTCCGCGATGATGGACGAGGCGATGAGCACCGCTGTCATCATCGCCTCCAACGTCACGATGACCGCGCCGACGCTGGAAATGAAAACCAGCTACCTCAAACGCCTGATGCCCGGCCCCGCCAGCGTGACCGCCCGCATCCTGAAGCTCGGCAAGTCCGCTGCCTTCATGGAAGCCGACTGTTTCGACGGCGAAGGCGCCCTCGTCGCCCGCGCCACCGCGACGGCCATTCCGATGCTGTACAAGAAGCTGTGAAGCGCCGCCGCATGGTTCGTCTCGCTGCCTTGCCGCTCGCGGTCTTGATGGCCGCCTGCGCCGCTCCGCCGGAGCCGGCCAGCGAACCGCCGGTCATTGTCACGCGTCCGGCCGAAGGCCCTGGCGGGCGTCCCAACACGCAAGCGGAATGGGCCAAGGCAGCCATCCAGCAGCGCGCCGACATCCTCGCGGCCGCGAACGCCACGCTCGAGGCGAAGGCCCGCTTCGCTGACATGGTCGACTGTGCCCGGTATGCCAGTGACTACAGCACGCGCCGAATCGTGGACGATATCAATGCCGGCCGCTCAAGGGATGAGGCCTGCGAAGCGAGCTACTCCTCGGCCTACACCGCGTTCGAGGTGCAGGCGGACGCGGCCCTGCCGCTCGCCGATATGGCGCGGTTCCAGTACTGGAATTCCGGCTGGGTTCTCGACCGGCACGAGTTCCGGCTGGTCGGCGATGCCGCGGCCCAGCGCGCCTATCTGCAACAGAAGATCGAAGCCTGCTTCGCCGCGCCGGACCTGCCGCCGGACCTCTCTGCCAGCCTCCTGACTCACTGTCCCATGGCCGCCTCGGGCGATCCCATCGCGAATTGACCTTGCAAGACGGGGCGCCACAGACCGAAAAATCGGCTATACGGGTGCCATAACAAAAACGCTCCCGGGAGGAGACAACATGGCTGATGATCCGAAACCGCTGCCCAGCGTCCCGCAATCCGTCCTCGAACTCTCTGCGTTCAATCCCGTCGCCCGCGATAACCCGCATCCGCTGTTGCAGTCGCTGCAGGCCGGCTGCCCGGTGATGCGCGACGAGGGCGCAAAGGTCTGGGTGCTCAGCCGCTACAAGGACATCCGCGACACGGTCAACGACCGCAGTTTTGTGCGCCATCCGCTGAATGCCGACCCGGAGTCCATCACCGCGCGCCTCGTCGATCCGGAAAGAGACCGGCGCACCAGCATCCTCTTCCTCGATGATCCGGACCATGCCCGCATCCGCCAGCCTCTGGCGAAAGCCTTCTATGCCCGCATCAACAAGATGCGCCCCGAGATCGAGGCGATGGTCGATAAGGTGATCGACGCTGCCCCGGCGACCGGCGCCTTCGACCTGATGGAACAGGTCGCCGTACCGGTCCCGGTCCTCGTCATCGCCCGCATCCTCGGCGTTGATGAAGCCATGCTCGCGAATTTCCGTCAGTGGTCGGAAGACGTGATCCTCGGCCTCAATCCTGTCCGTACGCCGGAAGAGAATGCCCGCATGCTGTCCGGCGGCACCGCGCTCGACGCCTACTTTGCCGAGCTGATGCAGGCCCGTCGCAAGGCGCCGAAGGATGATCTCGTCACCGACATGGTGCAGCTGCAGGCCAGCGGCGAGGCGAAGATCCAGGACGATGAAGTCTGCCTCAACCTTCAGGCCCTGCTGGTGGGCGGCAATTTGACGACCACCGATCTCATCGGCAACGGCATCTGGCTCCTGCTCACGCACCCCGAGCAGGCCGCAGCCCTGCGCGCCAATCCGGATCTCGCGGCGCAGGCGGTCGAGGAAGTGCTGCGCTACGAGGCGCCGGTGCAGGTCACCTCCCGCATCGTCGAGAAGGACCGCACCGTTGCCGGCTGCCCGATGCAGAAGAGCCAGCCGGTCTTCATGTCGCTCGCCGCCGCCAACCGCGATCCTGACGTGTTCGAGGCTCCGCAGGCCTTCGACATCACGAAGAAGCGCCCCAGCCATATCGCCTTCGGCGGCGGCCCGCACATCTGCATCGGTGCTCCGCTCGCGCGGATCGAGGCGCGGCATGCCTTCCTCAAGCTCCTCGCCCGTTACCCGAACCTGCGCCTGCCGGAGCAGGACCTTGTCTGGCGAACGCTTCCGTTTTTCCGGGGTTTGGAAAAACTGGTGGTGGAGGGCTGAGTCCGTGGGCGGAGGGGTGTGGCGCAAGTTTCCGCGCGGAAATTTTCAGCGGATTGATCCGTAGGGAGATTTGTTCGCGGCGAGGGGCGGGAAGGGTTGCACAAGGAGCTGCCAGCGACAGTTTTGTTTGGCCCATCCTTCGACCCTTGCCTCCGCAGGGGCATGCTTCGCTCAGGATGAGCGGGCATTGTGTGGCGGATTGATAGCCCGAGGATCTACGCCTCCATCGCCTCCGCCAGCAGCCAGATGCCGTCCCGTTCGCCCTCACGCCGCTCGACCAGCAGCCGCGCGACCTGGCGGTCATCCTCGAAGACATTGCCGCTCAGGGAATCCAGCAGGGCCTTGGCGAGGTTGTCGAGGTCCATCCACGGCGCCTCGCCGAGATGCTCCATCACGATGTGGACGCTATAGTCGCCGTACCCGGGCCGCAGGCGCGGGAAGTCCTTGCGGAAGAACTCCTTCAGCAGCGTCTTGTAATACTTCGTCTGCGTGGTGAGGCCGGTGCACGCCACTTCCAACGCGCCGCTCTCCGTGATCCGGGCACGGACCTTTCCGGATTGGACCCAGGCGATCGCGGCGGTCTCGGTCATTCGGTGACCGGGCCAGGCTCGGCGACAGGCAGCGGGCCAGGGGCGGCGTCTGAGTCGCCCAGCGTGAACATCAGCCGGTTCAAGATTGCCGGCCGCAGTCCCTCGCCCGGCGGCTCAAAGGTCCAGCCACGAACGGCCTGGACCGCATCGCGCTCGAACACCCGGCTCGTGCAGACGGGCAGGATATTCGCCGTTGTTCCGTCCGGCAGCACGTCAAACACCATGTCGCAATGCCCTTCGAGATCGTAGCTCAGCGCGCAGAGCGGATATTGCGGGCCTGTCCGGCGAATGGATGTCAGCGACGCCACCGTTGCGCCTTCGGGCAGGGCCGCGTTGCGCGCGGCAAACCGCTCCGACGCATCGGCCTGCGTATAGCTTGGGCCCGCCTCGTACGCGACCTTGCAGAAGTCCGGCACAGCCTTCTCGGCCAGCGGCGCATGCTCGGGCGCGGACGTGCAGGCCGCAAGGCAGACGGCGATCAAGCCGACAGGTAGGCGAGCCATGCAGGTCTCCAGGTTAGTCCGTCCAGCCGCGTGCCTTGCCTTGGACGCAGGCGCCCGTGCGGGCGTCAAACTTGTATCCATGCCAGGGGCAAGTCATCAATCCGCTTTCATCCGGTTCGCAATTCAGCGGCAGTCCCTGATGCGGGCAGAGAAGGGGAACCTGGACGCGCGCGCCGTCGGCCATCGCCGCTGACCTGCGCGCCTTGCGGCCGGCAGGGCCCGCCTTGAGGGCGGCGGCGCGGTGGATCATCTTGGGTTCGTCCTCGTCCAGTATCCGGCTGAAAAGGTCGCGGTAGAATGCGCCTGCCGCCTCGACCGGGAAGCTGGAGCCTTCGGGAATGAAGAAGCGCAGATTGATCCGGCAGCTTTCGGTGCCCGTTTCCTCGAATCGCACCACAGCCCGCCCGTTCTCGGCGCCGCCAGCAAAGGTCGCATTGGTATAACCCCGGCGGTCGGGATCGACTTTTACCTGCATTTGCATGGGGGTGCCGTCGACCAGTTCCACCTCGGCCGCCCAACCATCGCGGTCGGCATGGATCAGGGACGCCGCCCGGAAGGTGGTCCGGTGCACGTGCGGCAGGTGTTCCCAGTCCAGCTCGTCTTCCACCGCCATCGAAACGCTGGCGGCGAGATCGCGTGTCAGACTGCCCACCTCTATCATTCCCTGCATCTTCAGCCTCCCTGCTGGTGTCTCGGGTCAGATTGCGCGGAGACCGTCCGTCCTGTCGAGCCCCTCCGCCCTTGAAGCGCCGGGCCGGCCTCGCTAGACCGCGCGGGCACATAGACCCCAGCCTCAGGAGCCCTCCATGGCCGCCAAGACCCCCACCCGCACCGAAACCGATACGTTCGGCCCCATTGAGGTCGAGGCGGACAAGTACTGGGGCGCGCAGGCGCAGCGTTCGCTGGGGAATTTCAAGATCGGCTGGGAGCGCCAGCCCGCCCCGGTCGTGCGCGCGCTCGGGATCGTCAAGAAGGCGGCGGCCGAGACCAACATGGCGCTCGGCAAGCTCGATCCGGCGCTGGGTAAGGTGATCATCCAGGCGTCCGACGAAGTGATCGAAGGCAAGCTGAACGCGCATTTCCCGCTGGTCGTCTGGCAGACGGGCTCGGGCACGCAGTCGAACATGAACGCCAACGAGGTGATCTCCAACCGCGCCATCGAGATGCTCGGCGGCGAGATGGGCTCGAAAAAGCCGGTCCATCCGAACGACCATGTCAACATGAGCCAGTCGTCGAACGACACGTTCCCGACCGCGATGCACATCGCCTGCGCCGAAGAGGTCGTGCACAAGCTGCTGCCGGCGCTGCAGACGCTGCACAATGCGCTGAACGACAAGGCGCAGGCCTGGAAGTCGATCATCAAGATTGGCCGCACGCATACGCAGGACGCGACTCCGGTCACGCTGGGTCAGGAATTCTCTGGCTACGCAAAGCAGATCGAGAACGGCATCAAGCGGATCGAGCTGACGCTGCCGGCGCTGATGGAACTGGCGCAGGGCGGCACCGCTGTCGGCACGGGGCTCGCCTCGCCGGCGGGCTTTGCCGAACTGGTGGCCGACAAGATCGCGCAGATCACGGGACTCAAGTTTACCTCCGCCCCGAACAAGTTCGAGGCGCTCGCGGCGCATGACGCGATGGTGTTCACGCACGGCGCGATCACCACGGTGGCGATGAGCTGTTTCAAGATTGCCAACGACATCCGCTTCCTCGGCTCGGGTCCACGTTCCGGACTTGGCGAGCTGGCACTGCCGGAGAACGAGCCGGGCTCATCGATCATGCCGGGCAAGGTGAACCCCACTCAGTGCGAAGCGATGACCCAGGTCTGCGCGCATATCCTCGGCAACAATGCGGCGATCGCGTTTGCCGGCTCGCAGGGCCATTTCGAACTCAACGTGTTCAATCCGATGATGGCGTACAATTTCCTGCAATCGGTGCAGCTGCTCGCCGATGCGTCGGTGTCGTTCACGGACAATTGCGTGGTGGGCATCGAGCCGCGGCTCGACAATATCCAGCGCGCGCTCGAGAACTCGCTGATGCTTGTGACGCCGTTGAAGGAAAAGTACGGCTACGACCTCGCCGCGAAGGTTGCCAAGAACGCGCACAAGAACGGCACGACGCTGAAAGTCGAAGCCCTCGCGCTCGGCATCTCCGAAGCCGACTTCGACGCCATCGTTCGGCCGGAGAAAATGATCGGGCCCGACCCGGCCTGAGTTTCGCCCAGCTGATCCAGCCTTGCGGACTGGCCCGAGGTTTGCAACCTTGGGCCGGAACGGAGGCAACCTGCATGGCTGAACGGCGGGCGATCGATTTTGACGGGTTCATCATGCAGGTCAGACAGCAGCGCGGCGCTGGCTGGGACGCTGGCGATTACCCATTCAGCCTGCCGGCTGTCGCCGGATGGGAGACATTGGACCTGCATCCCAGGGTCACGTTCCTCGTCGGTGAGAATGGTAGCGGCAAGTCAACTTTGGTCGAGGCTATCGCCATCGCTGCGGGGTTCAACGCCGAAGGCGGCAGTCGCAATCAGAGTTTCGAGACTTCACGGTCCTATTCCAGCCTGCATGAGTTCCTGCGCCTGGTCCGCGCCATCCGGCGCCCGAGGGACGGCTACTTCCTGCGCGCGGAAAGCTATTTCAACGTTGCGACCAACATCGACCGGCTGGATGAAGATCCGATGGGCGGACCCAGAATCCGGGATGCTTACGGCGGCTTGTCGCTGCATCACCAGTCGCACGGCGAGAGTTTCCTCGCGCTGGTCGAGCACCGATTGTTTGGCAACGGCTTCTATGTGCTCGACGAGCCAGAGGCGGCTCTGTCGCCGCACCGGTTGATCCGCTTCCTACGGCGCCTGCACGAACTGGTGAAGGCGGGCAGCCAGTTCGTGATCGCGACGCACTCGCCGATGCTGCTCGCCTATCCCGATGCCTGGATCTACGAGATGACGGGCGAGGGGCCCATGCGGCGCGAGTGGGACTCGCTGGAGCATGTGAAACTGACGCGCGATTTCCTGATGTTTCCGGAGAAATATCTCTGGGACATCATGAAAGAAGAGGACGGGCTTTAGTCTTTGTGCGGACCTCTGCTCCGGTGCCCGAGGTTCGTTGTGCAGACTGTGGACTTTGCTTGATGCGGAATGTCTCGACGTGGGTTTTGCATTGCGCGCAGGCGAAATCCATGCGCGCCTGCATGCCTTAATTCCAACGCAGAAATCAATGAAAAAGTTTTGTGCGGCCGTTCAGCCTGCCCGTCGGGATTGATCCTGCAGCGAATGCTGGGTAAACAGGGATCGTCCGTATAGGGACGAAATGGCTTGCATAGCTGCTCTGTGCGATTTCCCATAAAAATCATTATTGACTTTCAACGTCTGTTGAATGAGCCTCCTGGTCAAGGAGGGCGGTTGTCGTCCTCCGTGAGGGAATGAAAATGTCCGGGTCATCTGAAACTCCGCGGGGCTGGGAAGCCGAGGGGGCAGGGGCCAACACACCAAACCACAATGGGCCGGCGAAGGCCGATGCCAAACCAGACGCGAAGGCGGCCACGCGCACAAAGAGGCGCGGGGCAAAAAAGCAGCCGCCCAACAATCCGCCGATCCTTCCGCCTGCGGACAATCCCGCGCTCGGCGCGGGCGACCGGTTGCTGCTCGGCTGGCAGATTGACGAGACGCGCCAGCAGGTCGGCTTCCGCGAGGGGCCGGTGCCTGTGGTGCAGTCGGGAAATCCGCTCTGGCTGGAAGGCGAGGGCCACATGATCACCATCGCGCCCACCGGCGCCGGCAAGGGCCGGGGGGCGCTGATCCCGAACCTGCTGACCTATGAAGGCCCGGTCATCGTGATCGATCCGAAGGGTGAGGCCTGCCAGATCACGGCGCGCCGCCGCCGAGAAATGGGCCAGACGGTGCATGTCATCGATCCGTTCGGGGTAATCTCGCCGGAAACCGACAGTCTCAACCCGATGGATGCGTTTGCCATTCCGGGCGTCGAGTCCTCCGCCCTGTCGATGGACATCGCCAAGCAGCTGTCCGGCGGCGGCAAGATCTCCAAGGACCCGTTCTGGGATATCCGCGGGCATGACCTGTCGGCCGGCGTGATCGCGGCGATTGCCGCAACGCGCGAGCCGCAGGACCGCAACCTGATCGAAGTGCGCCGGATGCTGAAGCGCGATGACAGCACGTACAACCTGGCTGTGCTGCTCGATACCTGCGGCAAGAAACTGCCATCCTTCGCGTATGAGGAAATCTCGAACTATCTTCAGACCACGGACGTCACGCGTTCCGGCATTCATGCCACGGCCTGCAGCTATTTCTCGGTGATCGCCTCGGAAGCGGCGCAGCGCACGGTGAAGACCTCGACCATCGATCTCGCGGCCGTCCGCCGGGGAGATCCGATGACGATCTACCTGGTCGTGCCGCCGACCAAGCTCGCCAGCCACGCGCCCCTGTTCCGGCTGTGGACGGCGGCGCTGATGTCGGCGGTGCTGTCGCGGGAGGGCAACCTGCCGAAACACCGCACGCTGTTCGCCATCGATGAGTGCGCGCAGCTGGGGGACTTCGGCCTGCTGCCGATGGTCTACACGCTGGCACGCTCCTACGGCATGCGCGTCTGGGCCTTCTTCCAGGACCTCGCGCAGATTGAGCGGATGCTGCCGGGGGAATGGTCGACGGTGCTCAACAACACTGCCGCGATCCAGGCGTTCGGCGTGCCGAACCTGTTGTCGGCGTCGGAGCTCTCCCGCGTGCTCGGGGATTTCTCCGAGGAGGGACTGCGGCAGATGGATCGCTCCAGCCTTGCGCTGCAGGTCTCCGGCCGGCGAGGCATCACGGCGCGGCGGCTCGACTACCTGCTCGATCCGGCATTTCAGGGGCTCTATGACCCGCATCCCCTGCTGGGCAGCAAACCGCCGGGTGGGGGAGGCGGACCGGCGCCGTCGCTTTGAGACGGGGCGCCCCTAAAAACCGTGGCCGGGCGACCTTATGTCTGCCCGGCCACATCATTGGAGGACATGCCATGACCGAACTGCTCAGAAGCACGCTGCTCGCCGCCCTGCTGATGCTCGCGGGCACCGGCCCCGCCCTCGCCGGCAAGGGCGATGACGAGCGCTCAGTCGCGGAATTTGAAGTGACCGAGACGCAGGCGCTGGAAATCGCCAAGGCGAGAGGCCTCGCCACGGTGCGCGAAGTGAAGGCGCGCCGGGGCGTGTGGAAGTTCGAGGGCGCCGATGCCGACGGGGTGGTGATCGAGATCGAGATTGACGGTGTCACCGGCGAAGTCGTGAAGGTCGAGCGCTACGGGATGCCGGCGCAGGGCAACTAGCCGGCGTTGTGCGCAGGGATGATGCGGATTATATATGCGCATCATTTCGTCTACAGGAGCCGCCCATGGCCTCGAAAGTTCGCGTCAACCTGACGCTCGATGAGGCGCTGGTCGCACGGGCGAAGGCCGCCGGGGTGAACCTTTCCGCCGTGGCGGAGGAGGCGATCCGATTCAGGACCCGCGCCGAGGAAATGCGGATCTGGTCCGAGCATAACCGGGAAGCGATTGCGGCCTGGAACAAGCGGATTGAGGAAGCGGGGCTCTGGTCTGATCGCCTCAGATTGTTCTGACCGATGCAGGCCCTGACGGTACACACGCTCAAGGGCGCGAAGCAGAAAGTCGTCGTGCTGCAGTATCCCGGTCTGGACACGGGCGCGAGCGTTCTGGTCGCGCCGTTGTTTCCGGCCAGCGAACTGCTGGAACTGGAAGGCGTGACGCCAAAAGTGAACCTGGACGGCGAGGACCATCTTGTCGCCGTGCAGCAGCTGGCAGCCGTGCAGCGCAAGGACCTCGGCCCCGTCGTGCGGACCCTCGCCGATTACGAGGATCCCATCGCCAATGCCATCAACCGGCTTTTCTTCGGCATCTGACAGTCTTGCTGACGCTGGCCCGGCGGGTGGATAGAGTGGCGGCAGAGAATCACCTCCCGTTCAGAAAGACCCAACACCATGTCCAAGCCCCCCGTCGGCTCGAAAGCCAATCCGTCCCAGTTCGATGTCCTGCCGAAACTGGCCGAGGACGAGCCCTATTTCGTCATCCGCGCGCATGACCCGATGTCCTCGGCGCTGGTCGAGCTGCACGCCTATATCGGCGCGGGGCAGGCGGGCGCGGCGCACAACAAGCTGGCCGAGATCATGGCGCTGACCTCGCAGAAGCCGCCGCGTCCGGCCTCCAGTCCGAAATACCGCGAAACCTTCGCCATCTCGCTGGCGATGGAGCAATGGCGCGACGCCAACAAGGACTGAGCCGCCATGACGCTCGCCCCGCTCATCCTGGAGAACGCGCACGTGCGCCTTCGCCCCTACGACGAGGCGACGGACGCGCCGGAACTTTACGCGCTGAACGAGCGGGCGCCGGAGATTTTCAGGCTCTGGTCCCATTGGGCGCCGGGCGACTGGGTCACCGAGTGGGTCGAGGTGATCCGCAAGCGGACGATTGACGGCACGATGATCCCGTTTCTCGTGACACGGCCGTCCGACGGCGCGTTCCTTGGCATCACCAGCTGGCTGGATCCCAGCGAGACCAACAAGACGGTCGAGGTCGGCATGACCTGCTATGCGCCCGAGGCGCAGGGCACGGTGGTGAATCCCTCGTGCAAGCGCCTGCTGATGGGACACCTCTTTGAAGAGTGGGGCGCCCGGCGTGTGCAGTACCAGGTGGACGAGCGCAACATGCGCTCGCGCACCGCCGTGCTGAAACTTGGCGCCGTGCAGGAAGGCATCCTGCGCAACCACAAGATCGTCGGCAATGGCTTCCAGCGCAACACCGTCTTCTTCTCCATCCTCGACCGCGAATGGCCGGACGTGAAGGCGAGGCTCGACGCGCGGATCGCGGCGGCATGACCACGCCCATCAATCTCAACAAGGCCCGCAAGGCGAAGGAAAAAGCAGATGCCGAGCAGCGCGCGAAAGAAAACCGCGCGAAGTTTGGCCGCACGAAAGCCGAGAAGAAACTGGAGGCCGCAAAGGCCGAAAAGCAGGCGAAGCTGACCGAAGGCCATCGCCGCGAGATGCCAGAATCAAAACACGATCCAAAAGACGGTTAAAAAAGCGTTGACAAGACGGCCCCCGCTTTGCACGTCATCGGCTGAGTTGTGTCAGCGTGGGAGTGCGGAACTTGGCGAAGAACATTTTCCACAAAACCGTGTTCAGCGCCGTGGCCTTTGCGGCCGGCATCCTCTGGGGCATCGCCGCTGAAGCCAGCGCCGCCGGCCTTCCCCTCATCGGTGTGTTCCAGGGCTGAGCCCCGGTTTTCAGCTGCCGCCGGTATCCTTCGCCTGGTCGATCAGCGTGTTTTCGTAGCGCCCCTGATTGACCCGCGTCAGCGCATCGAAGATCGGCTTTGCGTCCTTGTCCTTCAGCAGCGGGATCTGCTTCGCGAGTTCCGCGGCATGCGCGTATTGTGAGTGCGCGGTCGCAAGGTCGCCCCGCGCTTCGGCGCAGGCGCCCGCGTTGTGCTGGATGCCCGGCGCGTTCGGATAGGCCTCTGCCAGCTCCACCCATTGCGCACACGCGCCGATGAATTCGCCGCGCTTTGTGGCGCTCACGGCGGCGGCGAAGCGCGCGTCCCCGGCTTCCTCGCCAACCAGCGGCTTGGTGACGATCTCGGCGCGGAAGGTGGCCATGTAGGGCGCGATGTCGAACCGGAACTGGGCGACGGCGGCGGGTACGGCGTCCGCGATCATGCCATAGGGCGCTTCATAATTGCCGTAGGTTTCAAAGATGGTCGAGCCGATCGTGCCCGTTGATTGGTTCGTATACGGATATTCGGCGACATCATAGCAGTCTTCCCGCTCGGTCGTGCCGCCCTGGGCGGAGGTGAACACGGTGCGCCGCGCCGCCAGGTCGATCAGGCTGGCCGTGACCTGCACATCGACGATTTCCTTGGTGCACTCCATCTCGACGATCTTCTCGCGTTCGCAGTCGAATGGGCCGTCATACTCGGCGCAGCGGCGCTCCGACTCGAGGCGGATCTCGCCGCGGTAGCTGGTCACCGCCACGCCGCCTTCATAAACGCCCTGCGGCTGGTCGGCCTCGAGCACCACGAACCAGGGGCGGCCTTCCAGCTCGGCAGACCGGATCAGGGCGTCAAACTCGCGCCCGGCAATGTCGCCGGCAGGGCCATCGAACCGGCCGGCCGACACGTCGGTGTAATTGAGGGCTTCCGGGAAATTCGGCGCGGCCCGGGCGGTATAGTCATAGCCCGGCGTAGCGCAGGCCGCGAGAAAGCCGGCCAGGACCAAAGCCGGAGCCAGAAAGCGCGTCATGTTTACCCCCACTGAAGCGTCTGATTAGACGTGCCGACACTCCCGCGCGGCGTCAATGGTTGACGAAGTCCGCGCCGCGTCCCACTTCACGGCCAGCTTCCAAAAGGACACCCCGATGACGCGCACCCTGTTCACCCCCTTCAAGCTCGGCAAACTCGAACTTCGCAACCGCGTCGTGATGGCGCCGATGACCCGCTCGCGCTCGCCGGGCGGCGTGCCGGGGGAGGATGTGGCCGATTATTATGCCCGCCGGGCCGCCGCCGATGTCGGCCTGCTGGTCACCGAGGGCACGACCGTGCGCCGGGGCGGCTCGTCGAATGATCCGAATGTGCCGAACTTCTACAAGGACGATGCCCTGAAGGGCTGGGGCCGGGTGGTCGAGAAGGTGCATGCCGAGGGCGGCGCGATCGCCCCGCAGATCTGGCACCAGGGCATGGTGCGCAAGCAGGGCACGGGCCCCAATCCCGACGCGCCGACCGACAGCCCCTCGGGCCTGACCCATACCGGCAAGCAGGTGCTGCCCGAGCCGACCACCGCCGAGGTGGACGACATGGTGCTCGCCTATGCCGACGCCGCGGCCGACGCCAAACGCCTCGGCTTCGACACGCTGGAGATCCACGGCGCACACGGCTACCTGATCGACCAGTTCTTCTGGGACGCGATGAACAAGCGCTCCGACCGCTATGGCGGCGGCCTGACAGAGCGCGCCAGCTTTGGCGGCGACATCATCCGCGAGATCCGCAAGAAAGTCGGCCCGGATTTCCCGATCATCCTGCGCTATTCGCAATGGAAGCAGCAGGACTATACCGCACGCCTCGCGCCGACGCCGCAGGAGCTGGAAGCCTTCCTGAAGGTGTTCGTGGACGCGGGCGTCGACTGCCTGCACGTCTCGCAGCGCCGCTACTGGGAGCCGGAATTCCCGGAGATCGACGGGCCGAACGGCCTCAACGGCGCCGGCTGGGCGAAGAAGCTGACGGGCCTGCCGACGATCACCGTCGGCTCGGTCGGCCTGAATGGCGACTTCGAGAAATCCTTCGCCGGGGAAGGCGCCCCGCAGCGCTCGCTGGATGACCTCGAAGCGCGCCTCGACAAGGGCGAGTTCGACCTCGTCGCCGTCGGCCGCGCCGTCCTTCAGGACCCGGAATGGGCGAAGAAGGTGAAAGAAGGCCGCTTCGCTGACCTGCGCGACTATGACGGCAAGGCGCTCGCGACGCTTTACTAGCGCCGTTCATTTGCATCCGTTCGGGTCCGGCCTGCGTATCATGCCTTGGGTGTGACTGCAGACCGGATCCTAACTCATGAACAAATCCTCTATCGCCGCCGCGGCCGCGCTTATCGCCACTACGGCCGCAACTGGCTGCGCGTCCAGCAGCACGCTCGAGCAGTTCGAGGCCGCGCCGCGCCAGCTGGTGCTGGAGGAGTATTTCGAAGGCGAGACGACGGCCTACGGCCTGTTCGAGGACCGGTTCGGCAAGGTGCGCCGCCAGTTCAAGGTGGACATCACCGGCGAGGTGGAGGGCAACCGCCTGACGCTGACCGAGAAGTTCGTCTATGATGACGGTGAGCGTGACACGCGCGTCTGGGAAATCGACATTCTCGGCAATGGCCAGTACCGCGGCACGGCGGGCGATGTGCCGGTGCCGGCGGTGGGGCAGGTGAGCGGCAATGCGTTCAACTGGAAATACAAGGTCGACCTGAAGGTCGGCGACAGTGTGTGGAATGTCGGCTTCAATGACTGGATGTTCCTGATGCAGGACGGCGTGCTGATCAACCGCGCCTATGTCACCCGTTATGGCATCGAGATCGGACAGGTCACGATCGCGTTCAACAAGAAGTAGGCGTCAGTCGGCGGACTCTTCTCCGTCCCAATAGTCCACGCGGCTTTCCACGCGGCCGGCGAACTTGAAGTGGCTGTTCCTGGCGCCGGACTTGCGGGTGCTGGCCTGGAATGTTCCGCTGTCGGGATACTCGCAGATTTCGGTGTCGGCCTGCGTCGAGATGCTGAGATATTTCAGCGGCCCCGTGCCGGTGTTCGTCAGCTTGTGCGCATATTCCGGACCGCCGCGCGGCGCGCCGAGCACGTCGCCTGCCTTGACGGGGTAGCTGTCTGGACCGAACCGGTAGACGCCTTCGCCTTCGAGGATGACGAACATTTCCTCCTCCACGTGATGCACGTGGAAGGCGCAGCCGGATTTTCCGGGCGGCACTTCGCTGTAGACGGCGCCCAGCTGCGTCAGGCCGATGCGCTCGGCGATGCCGGCATCGGCGGACCGGTAGGCGGTGCCGTGTTCGAAAGGGGTGAGTTCGAGCTCGGGCACGCGGGCGACGGGATTGAGTTTCTCGGTCATGCTTTCGCGCAGGCCTCCTTGATCCGTTTCATCTGGTCGCCGTATCGCGCGGGCCTTCATGGCGTCCTCCCGGCCGAGCGGCCAATATGCCGGAGGACCTTGCCGGTTCCAAGCAGGTAGGGGGTAACGCGCCCCGCAGGCGGCTGCTATACGTTCCCGATGAGTTCCAATCCGAATCGTCTCCCGATCAGCCAGATGGCCTCTGCGCGTCCGCCCCAGCCGGTGGCGGAGGGCGCGGCCTATCTGAAGGGGCTGAACCCCGAACAGCGCGAAGCCGTGCTGTACACCGAAGGCCCGCTGTTGGTGCTGGCGGGCGCAGGCACCGGCAAGACGCGGGTGCTGACGGCGCGCCTCGCCCATATCGTGGCGACGCGGCTGGCTTACCCCTCGCAGACACTGACGGTGACCTTCACCAACAAGGCGGCGCGGGAGATGCGCGAGCGGGCGCTCGCCCTGCTCGGCGAGGCGGGCGAGGGCCTGCGCTGGCTCGGCACCTTCCACTCGATCTCGGCGCAGATCCTGCGGCGGCATGCCGAACTGGTCGGCCTCAAGTCGACCTTCACGATCCTCGACACCGATGACCAGGTGCGCCTGTGCAAGCAGATCGTCCAGGCCGAGAACCTCGACCCCAAGCGCTGGACCCCGCGCAACCTCGCCGGCCTGATCGATGGCTGGAAGAACCGCGCGCTGACGCCCGACAGGGTGCCGGGCGACGAGACGGAGCTGTTCGGCAACGGCAAGGGCATCAAGTGCTACGAGATCTACCAGGCACGGCTGAAGGTTCTGAACGCCTGTGACTTCGGCGACCTGCTGATCCACAACATCACGATCTTCCAGCAGAACCCTGATCTGCTTCGGGATTTTCATTCGAAGTTCCGCTACATCCTGGTCGACGAGTATCAGGACACGAACGTCGCGCAGTATCTCTGGCTGCGCCTGCTCGCGCAGGGCTCGAAGAACATCTGCTGCGTGGGCGATGACGACCAGTCGATCTATGGCTGGCGCGGCGCCGAAGTGGACAATATCCTGCGCTTCGAGAACGACTTTCCGGGCGCCAAAGTGGTCAGGCTCGAGCGCAATTATCGCTCGACAAAACATATACTTGCAGCCGCTTCCTCGGTGATCGCCCACAACAAGGGACGCCTTGGCAAGACGCTGTTCGTCGGCGATGACAGTGCGGCGGCCAGCGACATCGATGCGCCGAAGGTGAAGGTGCGCGGTCTCTGGGATGGCGAGGCGGAGAGCCGTCTGATCGCGGACGATATCGAGGCCTGGGTGCGCGGCGGCGGGAGGCATGACCAGTGCGCCGTGCTGGTGCGCGCGTCCTGGCAGATGCGGTCGTTCGAGGAGCGGTTCATCCTGCTCGGCATCCCGTACCGGGTGATCGGCGGCCCGCGCTTCTTCGAGCGCGCCGAGATCCGCGATGCCATGGCCTACCTGCGCCTCGTGCGCTCGCCGGACGATGACCTCGCCTTCGAGCGGGTGGTCAACGAGCCGAAGCGCGGGGTGGGGGACACGACCCTCGCCAAGCTGCAATCCTATGCGCGGGCCGACGGGCGCAGTCTCTATACGCTGACGCCCATGGTGCTGCAGACCGACGAGATCAAAGGCGGGGCGAAGCGCGGGCTGACCGTGTTCATCGACCAGATCAATATGTGGCGCGACAAGCTGAACGGCGGCATGCCGCATACCGAGCTCGCCGAGATGATCCTCGAGGAGTCCGGCTATACCGACATGCTGCAGAAGGACCGCAGCCCGCAGGCGCAGGGCCGGCTCGACAACCTCAAGGAACTCGTCCGCGCCATGGGCGAGTTTGATTCCCTCGCGGGTTTCCTCGAGCACGTCGAACTGGTGATGGACGCTGCCTCCGGCGCGGGCAGCGATGACCAGGTCCAGATCCTGACGCTGCACGGGGCCAAGGGTCTTGAATGGCCGGTCGTGTTCCTGCCTGGCTGGGAAGAAGAAGTGTTCCCCTCGCGGCGGTCGCTCGACGAGAGCGGGATGCGCGGCCTCGAGGAGGAGCGGCGCCTTGCCTATGTCGGGATCACCCGGGCACGCGCGCGCTGCTACATTTCCTTCGTCGCCAACCGCCAGATCTACGGCCGCTGGCAATCGGTGATGCCGAGCCGGTTTATCGACGAGTTGCCGCATGAGCATGTCGATGCGGTCTCGGAAACCGGTTACTCCGGTATACCGGGGGCGGAATCGGCCTTTGTCGGCACGGTCGAGGACCTTGGCGAGCGCTCGAACTATGAAAGCCCCGGCTGGAAACGCCTCAAGGAGAATGCCACGCGGCCCTCCGGCGCCCCGCCGCGCGAGGCCTCCGGCCTGAACGCCACCGCGTCCGGTCCGGACTCGTTCCCGGCGGGCGCGCGCGTGTTCCATGACAAGTTCGGCTACGGCAAGGTCGCCTTCAGCGAAGGCAACAAGCTGACGGTCGATTTCGACAAGACGGGCCGCAAGAAGGTCATCGCGACCTTCGTCACCGCCGCCTGACCGCCGGGAAGATTGCAACGCCGGGAAACTACGGACCCGCCTGAGGGGGGGAGGGTGGCCGGTCCGGCGCCAGCTCCGGGGAGGCGGAGGTGCAGCGGCATGTCTGGCCCGGCGTTGCAGGTAAAGACTAGGCGCGTCCGCCTCAACCAAATCCGAACGACCCGTTCATTTCGCGCTCACCTTGCGACTCAGGCCGGCCCGACGGTGTGAACGCCGGGTCCCAAAGCGTTAACGTCGACCCCTATTCTGTTAACTAAATCGGAACGATTCGTTCCATCAATGCCCTGTGGAGACAGGCGTCCTGGGCGTGATGCGCCGATGCGGTAGGGGATTCCGCGAGATTGAACGAAACGTTCCATTTAACTGCGGCCCGCTCCTTGCTTTAAAGGAGCGTTAACGGCACATGGTGTATGGGGCTGTGATCTAACAAAAGCACGTTGCTGGACGGAACGGTCCGGACCGTATAGAAAAGAGCTTGGATTGACCATGATTGGTAGCCTTCTCGGCCTGTTGTCCACGGACATGGCCATTGACCTCGGAACCGCCAACACGCTTGTCTACGTGAAGGGCCAGGGGGTCCAGCTCGATGAGCCCTCGGTCGTTGCGTACATGACGCAGGGCGGCCGCAAGATCGTCTACGCGGTCGGCGAGCAGGCGAAGAACATGCTCGGCAAGACGCCGGTCAACATGGAGGCGATCCGCCCCATGCGCGACGGCGTGATCGCCGACTTCGAAGTCGCCGAGGAAATGATCAAGCACTTCATCCGGAAGGTTCACAACCGCCGGGCGTTCGTGTCCCCCCTCATCATCATCTGCGTGCCGAGCTCCGCGACCAGCGTCGAGCGCCGCGCCATCCACCAGTCGGCCCTCGCGGCCGGCGCACGCCATGTCGAACTGATCGAGGAGCCCATGGCAGCCGCCATTGGCGCCGGCCTGCCATACCAGGACCCGGCCGGCTCGATGGTGGTCGATATCGGCGGCGGCACCTCGGAAGTGGCTGTCCTGTCCCTCGGCGGCATCGTCTATTCGCGCTCGGTGCGCGTCGGCGGTGACAAGATGGACCAGGCAATCGTCAACTACCTGCGCCGTGAACAGAAAATCCTGATCGGCGAAATGTCGGCCGAGCGGATCAAGAAGGAAATCGGCACCGCGATGCCGCCGGAGAACGGCACCGGCATGGCGCTGACGGTGCGTGGCCGCGGCACCCTCGACGGCGTGCCCAAGGAAACCGAGATCACCGAAGCGATGATCGCCGAAGCCCTGCGCGAGCCGGTCACCGAGATCATTGACGCCGTGAAGCTGGCGCTGGAAGCCATGCCGCCGGAACTCGCCGCCGACATCGTCGACCGCGGCATCGTGCTGACCGGCGGCGGCGCGTTGCTGCGCAACCTCGACACCGCGATCCGCAACCAGGCACAACTGCCGGTGATGATTGCCGACGATCCACTGAAATGTGTGGTCAACGGCTGTGGACAGGTTCTCGAGAATTACTCCAAGATGAAGAGTGTTCTCTGCCCGGAAGTGTAGTTCACGGGCATTGCAGGGAGCCTGAGGCATGGCACGTTCCGGCCGTTCCAGTCAGAAATCAGGCGCACGGCGGGTCACGCTGGGCATCCTGATCTTTGGTGCGCTGGCGCTGATCGTGGCGCAGTCGGCGCCGCAGATCAGCAATTTCTTCGTGCCCGCCCGCACCACGATCAGCGACCGCATCGGCGCGCCGGCCGATACGAGCCTCTGGGCGCAGATCAGCGGGCAGGCCGGCCGCGAACACCGCATCAAGGAACTTGAAAACGAAGTGCGCGATCTCGCGCGCTACAAGGCCGCGGCCATTTCGATGGCGGAGCGGATGGAAGCTTACGAGAACATTCTCAACCTGATGGGTGAGCCGCCCGAGAAAGGCGTGACCGCCCGCGTCACCACCGTGGTGGACGGCCCGTTCGCCCAGACAGTGCTCGCCAATGCCGGCAGCCTGCAAGGCGTCGTGCCCGGCGCGGTCGCGCTGAACGAGGGCGGCCTGGTCGGGCGCGTCATCCAGCTCGGCGACCGGTCGTCGCGCATCCTGCTGGTCTCCAACTACCAGAGCCAGTTGCCGGTGCTCGGCGAAGTCAGCGGCGTGCGCGCCATCATGCAGGGCAAGGACCGCGACCGCGGCGTTCTGAAGGACCTGCCGGAAGCGTCTGATTTCATTGAAGGCGAGCGCGTGCTCAGCTCCGGTGAAGGCGGCGCGTTCCCGCGCGGCCTGGTGGCCGGCACGGTGACGAAGCAGGGCTCCGAATGGCTGGTCAAACTGGCGATGCGCGATCATGCCAGCGGCTATGTCAGGATGATTGCGCCGCCCGAGATTGTCGAACCCTTGCCCGAGTCTGAGGTGCCGGAAATTGTTGTTCCCCCGGTGGAGACGGCGAAGCCCGCACCCGCCGCGCGACCGGCGCCGGCCCGGCCGGTGGTGACCGAGCCCGTTACAGCGGCGGTGGTGACACCGGAAACCGACCCGCCGGTGATCCGCCTGCCGGAAACGCCGGTACAGGGAGGCGAATAGGCTATGGCCAGCGCGTCCGCCAACCGCAAGAAGCGCACCCTCTGGAGCCAGTCCGGCCCGAGCCCGCGTCTCATCTTCGGCGCTGCGATCATTGCGATTGTCGGCGTGCTGGGCATGACGCCGAAAGCCTTCTTCGGCATTCCGCTCGCCTGGCCCTTTGCCGCGCTCTGGGGCGCCATCGGCTGGGGCCGGGCCGGCCTGTCGCTGCGCCCGATGCTGCTGCTGGTGATGTTCGGTCTGATGCAGGACGTCATCTCGAACGCGCCACTTGGCTGCTTTGCGATGATCAACCTGCTCGTCTACGGCCTCAGCGCCGGCATCGCCGACCAGACGGACGGCATGCGCGACACGCTGGTCGCGGTCGTCGGCCCCGCCGTGCTGCTGGTGGTCGCGTTCCTGCTGGTCTGGGGCTTTGCCAGCATCACCTCTGACCATCTGGTCCGTGCCTGGCCCTTGATGACCAGCTTCATCACGACGGGCCTCATCTACGCGTTCGGCAACGGGATGTTTGATCTCGGCCGGCGCCCGGGCGAATCGCCGGGGGGCAGCTGATGGCGCGCAAGAATAGTCCGGAGGCAGACTTTGACCGCCGCCTGCTGCTGGCCATGGGTGCTGGCGGCGCGGTGTTTGCCACACTGGTAGGACGCCTGTCGCAGCTGCAATTCTTCGAGGCCGAGCATTATCGCAAGCTCGCCGACGAGAACCATATCCGCCTGGTGCTGGCGCCGCCGGAGCGCGGGCAGATCCTTGACCGTTTCGGCCGTCCGCTCGCGTCGCAGCGCCAGGCTGGCCGCGTTTCGGTGGTGCCCGAGCGGCTGGACGATCCGGAAGCGACACTCCTGCAACTCTCGAAGTTCATCGACCTTCCGGAATCGCGCGTCAAACGCGTGCTCGAGGAAATCCAGACCAACCGGATCCGCCGCGCGAGTTTCGTGCCGGTCACCGTGGTGCAGGAACTGAGCTATGAGGAGTTTGCGCGCCTGCGCGTGCGCGCCGTGGAGATGGACGGCGTCGATGTGCAGATGGCCTCGACGCGGTCCTATCCGCGCGGACGGGATTTTGCGCACGTACTCGGCTATGTCGCGCGCGCCAGCGCCGACGACCTGACGCGGCTGGCCGAAGGCCGCTCGCCGGACGAACTGAAGACATTCGAGGAATTGTTCCGCCACCCGGACATCCGTGTGGGCCGGCAGGGCATGGAGCGGTTTGCCGAGGACTGGTTGCGAGGCCGCCCCGGGCGCCGCCGCGTCGTGACCAACGCGCATGGCCGCCCGATGCAGGAGCTGGAGCAGGACCCCACAAACGCCGCCGTGGCGGGCAAGGACCTGTTCGTCACCATCGATGCCGAGCTGCAACGGGTGGCGATCGAACGGTTCGAGGGCGAAAGCGGCGCTGCCGTGCTGATGGATGTGGCCTCCGGCGACGTGCTGGCGATGGTCTCGACCCCGGCCTTTGATCCGAACTCGTTCGTGAACGGAATATCCGGCAAGGACTATGCCGAACTGCGCGACAACCCGATGGCGCCGCTCTATCCGCGCGCGCATGGCGGCGTCTACCCGCCGGGCTCTACGTTCAAGATGGTGGTCGCCACTGCCGCGCTTGAGGCGGGGGTGGTCAAGACCACCGACACCGTCCGCTGCGGCGGCTCATACCGCTTCGGCAACCGCACCTGGCACTGCTGGAAAAAAGGCGGCCACGGCACGATGAACATGCACAACGGGATCAAGCATTCCTGTGACGTGTATTTCTACGAGATCGCGCGGCGCACTGGGGTCAGCAAGATTGCCGAAGTGGCGCACAAGTTCGGATTCGGCGAAACCTTCGTGCTCGGCATGACCGGTGGACGCAGTGGCCTGGTGCCCGATCCCGCCTGGAAACTGAAAGCGCGGGGCGAGCCCTGGTTCGAAGGCGAGACGCTGAACTTCGGGATCGGGCAGGGACAGCTTGGCGTGACGCCGCTGCAGCTGGCGCTGATGACCGCGCGGATCGCCGCCACCGGTGCGCCGCTGAAGCCCAAGCTGATCGGATTCGGTCCGCCCTCGGACGAAGACAAGATGCTGGACGCGCCGCTCGACCCCGCCATCATGGAAATCCAGAAGGCCGGCATGTACGGTGTGACGTCGGAGCCCGGCGGTACAGGCTACCGCTCCGGCGATCTCGGCCTCGGCGGCCCGCGCCTTGCGGGCAAGACCGGCACTGCGCAGGTCCGCCGGATTTCGGCTGAGGAGCGGGCAAAGGGCATTCGCGGCGGCGCGTCGATTGCGCGCGAACTGCGTGACCACGCCCTGTTCGTCGCCTACGCGCCGACCGACAATCCGCGCTATGCCGTCTCGGTCATCGTCGAGCATGGCGAGGGCGGCTCGCGCACCGCAGCGCCTGTAGGCCGGGACATTCTCGCCGCCGCGATCAAGATGGATAGCGGGCGCACGCCTGTTTATGCCAAACGCGCGTCCGTCACACCGTCTACGGACGGAAAGCCGGACGGAGATCCTGTATGAGCCGCGAAGGCTTTACCGGCTATACCCGCGGCGAAGCGCGCACCCCGACGGCGCGCGCGCTGCACTTTGCGAATTTCGGCCCGTTTGGCGCCATTGCGCGCCTGCCGTGGAGCATCATCCTGCTGATCGTCGGCGTCGGTCTGACCGGCGTGGCGATGCTGTTCTCGGTCGGCTGGGACCCCGTCGCGCAGGCGCCGTCGCCGGACGAAGCCGACCTCTGGCGTGACCAGATCACGCGTCTTGGCGTCGGCTTTGTGCTGATGATCTGCCTCGCGCTGCTGCCGCTCGGCATCTGGGCGCGCTTTGCCTGGCCGGCCTATGCCGTGGTGATCGTGCTGCTCGTGATGGTCGATTTCTTCGGCGTGATGGGCGGCGGCGCGGCGCGCTGGCTGAAGGTCGGGCCGATCATCCTGCAGCCGTCCGAGCCGGCAAAGCTCGCCGTGACGATGGCGCTCGCCAGCTACTATCAGCGCATGATGCCGACCAATGGCCAGAGCCCGCCCTTGCTGGTGCATGGCGGCGCTCTGCTGATCATGCTGGTCCCGGCGGCGCTGGTGTTCAAGCAGCCGAACCTGTCGACCGCCCTGGCGCTGGCCGCCTCGGGCGCGATGATCATCTTCTTTGCCGGTATCGCCATGCGCTGGGTCGCGGCCGCCATCGGCATCGGCCTGCTGTCGGTTCCCGCCATCTATACCTTCGTGCTGGAGCCTTACCAGCGCGAGCGCGTCGATACGCTGATCGCCGGGATCACCGGCGAGGCAACCAACGGGCTCGGCGAAAGCTACCAGATCGAACAGGCGAAGATCGCCATCGGCGCCGGCGGGTTCAGCGGACGGGGATACCTGCAGGGCATCCAGTCCCAGCAGGAATACGTGCCCGAGCAGCAGACCGACTTCATCCTGACGATCATCGCCGAGGAATTCGGATTCATTGGCGCGGTTGGCCTGCTCGCGGTGTTCGCTTTCCTGTTCGTCTGGTCGTTCCGGGTGGCGGCGCGCAACAAGAGCTGGTTTGGCCGCCTCGCCACGATCGGCGCGACCTCGACGATTGCCTTCTTCGCGATCTTCAACAGCGGCATGGTGCTGGGCCTGCTGCCGGTGCTGGGCATGCCGCTGCCGCTGATCTCGTATGGCGGCACCGCGTTGATCACCGTGATGGCCTGTTTCGGGTTGATCCTGTCGGCCCACCTGCACCAGGACGAGAAACTTTCCTCGCGAGGACTGTTCTAGTCCGGAAACGTCAATCTACGTTGATCTTTGCCTCTTTCTGACTAGGGTCCCGCGAAACAATGCCCCGGGGAGCATGATTCATGGCACAGATTGGCCGGAAGACTGAAGAATGGAGCTCGCGCATCGGGTTCATTCTGGCCGCCGTCGGCTCCACGGTCGGTCTCGGCAATTTCTGGCGCTTTCCGTATCTTGCCGGTGAGTATGGCGGCAGCGCCTTCATCATCATCTATATCGCGTGCGTCGCCTTCCTCTGCCTTCCCTTGCTGATGGCGGAGTATGCGATGGGCCGCAAATCCGGCATGTCGGCGGTCGAGGGCGCGCACTCCCTGGCGCGGGCGGAAAGCCGGTCGAAATACTGGGGCCTCGTCGCCTGGATCGGTACAGTCGCCTCGTTCTTCATCCTGACCTTCTATGCCGTAATCTCGAGCTGGGTGCTGAGCTACATTCCGCAAGCCGTGTCCGGCGCGTTTGAAGGGATCGACGCGGCGGGATCGCGCGACAACTTTGAAGCGACGATCGAGGACCGTCCAAGGGTGCTGGTGCTGCTCGCGCTGTTCATCCTGGCGCATATCGTGGTTGTGGCGCGCGGCGTGAAGAGCGGCCTGGAACGGGTGAACCTGATCCTGATGCCGCTGTTCTTCGTGATGCTGCTCGGTATGGTCGGCTTTGCCCTGGTGGAAGGCGACGCTGCCGCGGCGGCGAGCTTCATCCTGAAGCCGGATTTCTCGCAGACGGGACTGGCCACGGTGCTGGCGGCGATGGGGCAGGCGTTCTTCTCGGTCGGCGTCGGGCTGGGCCTGATGATGACTTACGGCGCCTACCTGCCGCGCGATACCGACATCCCTAACGTCTCGGTGACGATTGCGCTGTCCAACACGCTGGTCGCGCTGGTGGCGGCGTTTGCCGTGTTCCCGATCGTGTTCGCCGCGGGCCTGTCGCCGGCGCAGGGGCCGGAATTGTTCTTCGTCACCTTGCCCATCGCCTTCGGCCAGATGCCCGGCGGGGAGATGATCGGCGGCCTGTTCTTCACGCTCGCCCTGTTCGCGGCCTTCACCTCGTCGATCTCGCTGATGGAAGTGGCGGTCTCCTGGCTTGAGGAGAAGCAGGGCGTGACGCGCGCCGGGGCGGCGGTCGGCATCGGGTTCGCGGTGTTCATGATCGGCGCGGGCTATGTGTTCTCGACCGAGTACATTGCTTTCATGGAATTCGTCACGGGCTCGCTGATGCTGCCGCTGGGCGGGCTTTTGATCGCGGTGTTTGCGGGCTGGGCGCTGTCGCGCGAGATGCTGGTCAGCGAACTGGGTGACGGGCGCGTGATGAACGTCTGGCGCTTCATGATGCGCTGGGTTGCGCCGCCGCTGATCGCGCTGATCCTCGTCTTCGGTCTGATTTCGGCGGCTTCAAGCGCCGGACTGCTGCCCGGCTGACGGCCTTCGGACGCGCGGCCGCCAATAGAGCGGGGCGCTGCCAGCCTCATTTTTCCGGGTCCGGCGCCCTTGGGTCACGGCTAGGCAGGCAGTCCGGATAGGCTATCTTTCCGGCTGGCCGCCGAGCAAGGCGCAGGACCAACGGGAGAGGTACCACCATGGCGGATGACGCGGCGCAGATCCAACGCAAGCCCATCGACAAGGACGCGATCCGCGAGCGCTATCGCGCCGAACGCGACAAGCGGCTGCGCAGCGACGGCAATGATCAGTATACCCGGATCGCCGGCTTGTTCGACGAATACCTTGAAGACCCCTATACGCCGGTCACCCCGCGCGCGCCGAAGACCGACCACGTCACCTTTGCCTTCGTCGGCGGCGGTTTTGCAGGCCTGGTGACCGGCGCCCGCCTGAAGGAAGCCGGGATCAACGACGTCCGCATCATCGAGAAAGGCGGAGACTTCGGCGGCACCTGGTACTGGAACCGCTATCCCGGCGCGCAGTGCGATACCGCCTCAATGATCTACATGCCGCTGCTCGAAGAGACCGGCCACATGCCGAGCGAGAAGTATGCGCACGCGCCGGAAATCCTGCAGCAGTGCCAGCGCATCGGGCAGCACTATGGACTCTACGAGAACGCCCTCTTCCACACTGTCATCGAGGACCTTTCCTGGGACGAGGCGCGCAGCGTCTGGGTCATCCGCACGAACCGGGGCGACAACTTCACCGCAAAATACATCGGCCTCGGCACCGGCCCGCTGAATACGCCCAAGCTGCCCGGCATTCCCGGCATCAAGGACTTCAAGGGCCACGCCTTCCACACCAGCCGCTGGGACTATGACTATACCGGCGGCGATCCCAACGGTGCGCCGCTGGACAAGCTGAAGGACAAGCGCGTCGCGATCATCGGCACCGGCGCCACGGCTGTTCAGGTCGTCCCGCATCTCGCGCGCGCCGCCAAGGCGCTCTACGTTTTCCAGCGCACGCCGTCGTCCATCGATGTGCGCGACAACCGTCCGATTGATCCGGAATGGTTTTCCTCGATCGCGACACCCGGCTGGCAGCAACGCTGGCTGGAGAACTTCACGCAGAACCAGGCGGGTATCGGGATGGCGCCGGAGGACCTGGTGCAGGATGGCTGGACCGATCTTGCCAAGCGCATCCGCAACCGCATCCTCCAATTGCCGGCCGACCAGCGCAACCCGATGGGCATGCTGGCCGCCTATGAGGACGCCGACCATGAGAAGATGGAAGAGATCCGCCAGCGCGCCGAAGCGGTCGTCAGGGACGCCGAAACCGCTGAGAAGCTGAAGGCCTGGTATCGCCAGCTCTGCAAGCGGCCCTGCTTCCACGACCAGTACCTGCAGGCGTTCAACGAACCCGCGGCCCACCTGATCGATACCGATGGCAAGGGTGTGGAGCGCATCACTGAAAAAGGCGTCGTCGTGAACGGCGTGGAGTACGAGGTGGACTGCATCGTCTACGCCTCGGGCTTCGAAGTGGGCACGCCGCTGGAACGGCGCACCGGCTTTGATCCCAAGGGCCGCGGCGGCGTCACGCTCTCGCAATACTGGGCCGACGGCATGCGCACCAAGCACGGCATGCACGTCCACAATTTCCCGAACGCCTTCCTCGTCCAGGCGACGCAGGCGGCGAACCTGATCTCCAACTACCCGCACAACCTCGTCGACTCTGCGCGGACGATCTCCCTGATTGTCAGCCACGCCGAGGCAACGAGCGCAAAGGAAGTTGAGGTCAGCAAACAGGCCGAGGACGATTGGGTGGACCTGCTGCTGTCCGGTATGGGCCTGATGATCGGCTCGCCCGACTGCACGCCCGGCTATTACAACAACGAAGGCCGCGATCCCGGTCCGCAGGCGCGCTACTTCGTCGGCTATCCGGCGGGCGCCGTGGCGTTCTTCAATTACATCGAAGGCTGGCGCACGTCGGGCAAGTTCGAGGGCGTCGAGTTCCGCGCGGAGGCCTGACCTCCGGGCTGCTTGACTGTCCCGGATGCGGCCAGGCAATTTCTGATCAAGAAGTCAGGATTGCGATGGCGACACGCAGTTCCTAAAATCCCATTCGATGGATGATCACAGGGCGTTTGCCGCGTAGAAATAGTTGCAGCGGCACAAGACCGCTCAAACCAACCCGAGCAAGCATGGGCGGTGGCAATGTTGGAAGACACGGAAGATGGCGTGCGAACGGTAACGCTGCGCCGTGACCCCATGAACACGTTGGACCTCGACGCCGTTGAGCGGCTCAGCGCATTGTTCGAAAATCACCCTCCGGATTTGCCGCTTGTTCTCGAAGGCTCTGAAGGCGTGTTCTCCGCAGGGGTCGATGCAAAGCAGTTCATGGGGTATGACCGCGCCCAGCGTATTCAGATGGCGCGGGCGATAACCCGCATGACCGCAAATTTGTTGCGCATACCCGCCCCTGTGGTCGCCTCAATTCCGGGTCATGCTCTGGGCGGCGGTTTGGTGCTTGCGCTGTGTTGCGACTACCGCGTCGCAACGAATGCGGAGCAGGCTAAGTTTGGCCTGTTGGAGGCGAAAGCCGGCATCGCGTTTCCCGATGGGCCGGCGCACATCGTACAGAGCGAACTGCCGGCGACACTGCTCCGGCAGTTGACGCTCTCGTCGCGCATCGTGTCAGCAGCAGACTTTATGCGTCATGGCGTCTTCGATGAAACGACGGATCCGGACCGCGTGACGGCGCTCGCAAACAACCGGGCCCTCGAGCTTGCGGCACAACCCGGGTTCCGCGCCGTGAAGGCGCAAATGCGGGGCGCGTTGGCCGCCCGCGTCCACCAGCTGGCAAATGAAGGCCGCGAAAGCGCCTTCAGCTAGTTGGTGAAGCGATACGCAACAGCAGCGAGCGCCAATCCATAGGGCGGCTGGGCCCAAACGCGACCTTTTGATCAGGCCCTCTAAGCGCGCGACCTGACCGCCAGCTGATCCGCGAAATCGTCCGTGGCCTGAACAAGGCGGTCGATGATGCCGGGTTCCATCGACGAGTGGCCGGCGTCGGGCACGATGTGCAGCTCGGCTTTCGGCCAGGCCTTGGAGAGTTCCCAGGCTGTCGATAGCGGCGTCACCACATCATAACGCCCGTGCACGATCACGCCGGGCGTTGCCTGCAGTTTCAGCTTCGCCTGTTCGAGCAGCCAGTTGTCGGTGTCGAAGAAGCCGTCATTGATGAAATAGTGGCACTCGATCCGCGCGAAGGCGTCGACGAAGTCGTCCTCGTTGAAACGCGGCGGCGTGGTCACCGGGCCCTTGATCGAGAGCGTCTGGCCCTCCCAGCGGGCCCAGGCGCGGGCCGCGTCAATCCGGGCCACCGCATCGGTGCCCGTCAGGCGCTTGTAGAAGGCGGTGACGAGATCGCCGCGCTCTTCTTCCGGAATCGGCGCGACGTAGCGGTCGAACGCATCCGGGAACAGCCGGCTGGCGCCTTCCTGGTAGAACCACTGGATCTCGGACTTCGAGACCAGGAATATGCCGCGAAGCACGAGGCCGAGGACGCGGCTGGTATTGGTCACCGCATAGGCGATGGCCAGCGTCGAGCCCCAGGAGCCGCCGAAGACCAGCCAGCTGGACACGCCCGCATGCTTGCGCAGGGCCTCGATGTCATCGACCAGGTCCCAGGTCGTGTTGCCCTCCAGTTCCGAGTGCGGCGTCGAGCGTCCACACCCGCGCTGGTCAAACAGGAAGATGCGGTAACGCTCGGGGTCAAAAAACCGTCGCATTTCCGGACTCGATCCGCCCCCCGGGCCGCCATGCAGGGCGACGACCGGTATGCCTTTCGGATTGCCTGATTCTTCCCAGTATATTTCGTGCAGCGGTGAGACGCGCAGGCGCCCGGACGCATAGGGCTCGTGCCTGTGGTAGAGAATACGGCGGCTCTGGCGTCTGTTCATGCGCTCTTCACTTATAATCGACTAGATTTTCGACAATGACTGGACTTGTGTACATCCCACCCATACTGTTTTTAATGAGTGGGGCCAAAGCTGCTGGCGGGTAGCATATTGATGCGTAGCGTTCTTCTGTGCCTATCCCTAGGCGTTCTTGCGGGATGCGCAACCGTTTCGGTTGTGCCCGGCGAGGCGACGGTTGAGGCCTCGTTAACCAAAAGCCAATCCGAATTGCGCCAGGCGTCCAACGCCTATTGTGACGAAGTCGTCGAGGCCGGCTGGGTCGAGGAGGCTGATGGCCTCGCCTCGCTCGCCGATACCCTGATGCACGGCAAAACCGAAGTGGCCGGCGCGCAGGGTTTCTACGCAACCCGTATCGGCGCCAGCACCAAGGCGCCTTCACTCGTCCTCGCCCGGATCATTACCGACAGCCAGTCGGCGCGCCGGGGGCTGGCGGAGGTTACTGCCGAAGCCGAATCGGTCCTGCGCAGCGGCGACAAGAATGCCTCGAACCGCGGCGACGTAATGAGCTATGAGCGCGCGCTGGTGCGGGCCCAGATGGCGCATCGCGGCTTCCAGGAAGCTCTCGACCTTGTGGCCGTCCGCGCCGACATGGACGTGCAGCCGATCGTGTCGGAAATCGAAGCTTTCGCGGTGATGATCGATGACGCGCGCATCACCGCCGACAAGCTGGCCGACCGCTATGTCGGCGAAGGCACCACGGGCTCCTAGTTTTTCTTCAGGGCACTGAGCGCGAGGGTGAGCCATCCGGCAAGGAGGCTCAGCCCGCCGATCGGCGTAATCGCGCCGAACCAGCGCGGAGCGCCAAGTGACATCGCATAGAGACTGCCGGCGAAAATCACTGCGCCGGTCACGAACAGCCAGCCGCCGAGCGCCGTGCGTCCGCCGCGTTCGCTGAGGCCGGCGGCGAGGGCGGCGGCGGCATGGGGCAGGACATACAGCGTCGCCGTATCCCACCAACCGCGCGATTCTTCCGTGAGCTGTGCATCCAGCGCATGTGCGCCGAAAGCGCCGAGCCCGACGCCGGCAAATCCGAGCACGGCGGCAGCCAGGACGAGCCGGTTCATGTCGCCGCCTTGCGCGGCAGCGCATAGGTGACGATCGCATGGCTCGCGGGCTTCTCGGCGCCCTCGATGCGGATATCCACATCAATGACCGCGAGGGCCTGCCCGATCTTCATGACCTTGCCTTCGGCCAGCACGACCGGGCCGATGCACGGGCGCAGGAAGTTGATGTTGAGATTGCTGGTGACCGTCATCGGCTCAAGCCCGGTCAGTGTCATGATTGCCATATAGGCCACCGAGTCGGCCAGGCTCATCTGGGTCGGGCCGGAGATATAGCCGCCCGGGCGCAGGTGGGTCACGTCCGCCTCGAGGCGCAGTATCGCGCGGCCTTCCTCCATCAGGATCACCTGGTTCTGCCGCCCCCGGCCCTCGAAGGCGGCGTCGAGGAAGGCGTTGGCCTCGGCAGCGGTGAACTTGGTCATGCGGCTTCTCCCGGCGGAACGGCTTGATTGTGCTGCGGCGCGGCGCCAACCTAGCCCGACGGACCCATACGCCAAGAGGTCACGCCAAGGAAGGAAGCCGCCATGCTCACCGCCGGAGACGAATATCCGATCCACCAGACCCCGGAACCGGTCGCCTTCGCCGGCTCGGACCGCAATTTCTACGACCGCTTCTTCTTCAACGGCTACAGCGCCGACGGCAAAACCTTCTTCGCCGCCGCCATGGGCGTCTACCCAGCGCTCAACATCATCGACGCCTCGGTATCGATCCTGCGCGATGGCAAGCAATCGTCGGTCTTCATGTCTCGCCCGCTGAACATGGAGCGGATGGACACCTTCGTCGGCCCGCTCTCGGTGACGGTTGTCGAGCCGCTCAAGAAGGTGCGCCTGACGCTGAAGGAAACCGAAGGCCTCGCGCTGGATGTCGAGTTTACCGGCCGCGCGTTCCCGATCGAGGAGCCGCGCTTCACCCGCCGCATCGGCTCGCGCATGATGATGGACCTGACGCGGATGACGCAGAACGGCCGCTGGTCGGGCACGCTGAAAGTCGATGGCACGGAGATCAAGGTCGATCCCGCGAGCTGGACCGGTACGCGCGATCGTAGCTGGGGCGTGCGCCCGATCGGTGCCCCGGATCCGCAGCCCGCCATCCCGGCCGTGCCGCCGCAATTCTACTGGATCTGGACGCCGACCAATTTCCCGAACCTCTCGATGTTCTTCCACGTCAACGAAGACGGCGCCGGCGAGCCCTGGAACCAGCGCGCCTCGCTGGTGATGGACGGCTCGAAACAGGGCGAAGGCATCCACCTCAGCAATCCCGTGATGGACGTGCGCTATGCCAAGGGCACGCGCCGGATGCAGACGGCGACCCTGTCGGTCACCGATCCGTCAGGCCGTCCGCATACGGTGGACTTCACGCCGCTCGGCACCTTCCTGATGAAGGGCATTGGCTATGGCCACCCGGTCTGGCGCCACGGCGCCTTCCAGGGCGATCAGCTGAAAGTGGTCCGCGAGAATTTCGAGCCCGGAAAGACGCCCTGGGCGATGCCGGAGAACCTGCATATCCAGGAAATCGTCAAGGCCGTGCACAAGGGCCCGGATGGCACAGGCTCCGAAGGCATTGGCACGTTCGAGCAGCTGTTCATCGGCCCGCACGCGCCGAGCGGCTTCAAGGAAATCCTCGACGGCGCGGCCTGATCAGACGGAACGGCGCACGCGAACAGACGGCTCGAGGGCTTGCGCCGGGGCCGTCTGATTCAATCCTGAACGGATCAAGTCACCGGCCGCGTTCTGCGTCAGGCCATCGAGTTTCTGCGCGGCTGTCTCGATGTCGAAGCGGTAGCTGACCACCGGCCCGTCGCGGTGCACCGACAGCCCGCCGAGGCCGCGGAACAGCTGCCGTGTCGCGCGGTTCTCGGCGAAGGTCTCCGCCGTCAGGTGGGTGATGCCGGCGCGGCGCGCATCCGCGATCACGCCCGTCAGCAGCAGACGGGCCAACCCCTTGCCATGCCAGTCATCCAGCACGGCGAGGGCGAGTTCCGCCTCGCGGCTGGTGCCCCGGCGGGTGGCGTGGACCGCGCCGATGGCGGGTTCGCCGGGCGAAGAGAGGTCAATCGCGCCCCACGCGACGTGTTTCCAGCCATCGGCGTCACAAAGCCGCTCGATCACGTGCTCCGGCATCGTCTGGCCGCCGTTGAAGAAGCGCAGATAGCGCGAATGGTCTGACAGCGCCGCGATTCCGGCGCGCATGCGGTCGGCGTCGTGCCGCCCGATGGGCCGTACGAGGACCGCCTCGCCGCTGTCCAGATGGATGGGGAAACTGCGATTATCCATGGTAGAATTGTTGCAGCGCAACATGGCGGGAATGGGGCGCGGGTGGAGCATGGCCGAGATGTAATATTGCAGCGCTTTTAGCGTGTCTTTTCCGCGTCGAGCGGGTATGGGACGCCCATGCTCGAAATCCGCAATCTCGACTACCGCGTGGAAGCGCGCCCGCTGTTTGAAGCCGCGTCGGCGCGCATCGCCTCCGGCTGGAAAGTCGGCATGGTCGGGCGCAACGGAACGGGCAAGTCGACCCTGCTGCGCCTGATCCGCGAGGAGATCGCAAAACCGAGCAAGGACAGCCCGATCCGGCTGCAGAACGGCGCCCGCCTCGGCTGGGTCGCGCAGGAAGTCGCGCCCTCCGACGATACGATCATGGACGTCGTGCTGCAGGCCGACGCCGAACGCCACGCGCTGATGACGGAATCCGAGACCGCGACCGATCCGGACCGGATCGGCGAGATCCATGCGCGCCTGCTCGACATCGACGCCTGGTCCGCCGAAGCCCGCGCCGCCGAAGTGCTGATGGGCCTCGGCTTCAAGCACGCAGACCTCTCGCGCGCCACGCGGGAATTCTCCGGCGGCTGGCGGATGCGCGCGGCGATTGCCGGCGCCCTGTTCGCGCAGCCGGACCTGTTGCTGCTCGACGAGCCGTCGAACTATCTCGACCTCGAAGGCGCCGCCTGGCTCGAAGGCTACCTGCGTAAATATCCGAACACCGTGCTGATCGTCAGCCACGACCGCGAACTGCTGAACCGCTCGGTCACCCACACGTTGGCGCTGGAACACCGCAAGCTGTCGATCACGCCCGGCGGCTATGACGACTGGCTGCGCCTGCGCGCGGCGAAACTGGCGCAGCTGGAAAGCCAGCGTACCAAGCAGGCCGCCGAGCGCGCGCACCTGCAGGCCTTCGTCGACCGGTTCCGCGCCAAGGCCTCCAAGGCGCGCCAGGCCCAGAGCCGCGTCAAGATGCTCGAGAAGATGCAGGACGTGTCGATCCCGATTGCGGAGCGCACGACGCCCTTCCTGTTCCCGGCGCCGGAGTCGAAACTCTCGCCGCCGCTGCTGGAGATCAAGGGCGCCGACCTCGGCTATGGCGCCAATGCGCGCATCCTCAGCGGCGTGGATATCCGTCTGGACCCGGACGACCGGATCGCGATTGTCGGCACCAACGGGCAGGGCAAGACAACGCTGGTAAAATCCATCGCCGAGCGCCTGCCGTTGATGGCGGGTAAGCGGCTGATGCCGAAAGCCGTCCGTATCGGGTATTTCTCGCAGGACCAGCTGGACGAGTTGACCGCCGGCGACACGCTGCTCGAACACGTCATGCGCGCGCTGCCGCAAGGCACGCCGCCCGCCAAGCAGCGCTCGGTCGCCGCCCAGATGGGCTTCAGCCACGAAAAGGTCGAGACCAAGGTCGAAGCCCTGTCCGGCGGCGAGAAGGTGCGCCTGATCCTTGGCCTTATCGCTCTGGAAAAGCCGCATATCCTGATCCTCGACGAGCCGACCTCGCACCTTGATATCGACAGCCGCGAAGCGCTGATCTACGCGATCAACGACTTTGCCGGCGCCGTCCTGCTGATCACCCACGATGTGTATCTTGCCGAAGCCACCGCCGATGCGCTCTGGCTGGTGAAGGATGGCAAGGTCTCGTCCTATGACGGCGACCTCAACGATTACCGCACGCTGGTGCTCAGCACCGACCGCGAGAAGACCTCGCCCGCGAAAGCCGCCGCATCCGACGAGACCGGCGACAAGGCCGAAGCGCGCCGCAAGGCCTCGCAGGCGCGCGAAGCTGCCGCGCCGCTGAAGAAGAAAGCTCAGGACGCGGAGAAGACGATGGAGCGGCTCGCCGCGAAGATCGCCGCGCTCGATGTGGAAGTCGCCCGCCCCGACATCCCGCCGCACGAGGTGCGCCAGCGCCTGAAGGAACGCGCGAAGTTCGTGGCCGAGAGAGAAGCGGCGGAAGCCGTCTGGCTCGAAGCGAGCGAAGCCTACGAGGCGGCGGTCCGCTAACCCCAGAGCGCCGCACCCGGCGGCGAGACAATCCCGTCCGTGTACGCCAATCCGTCCTCAATGTCCGCTTCCAGCCAGAGCGGCCCATCCACATCCGCCGCGTCCGCCAGTCCCGCCAGCAGCACGGCCGGCGCCATCGACAGCGACCCCGCCACCATGCAGCCGACCATCACGCCCATGCCGGACCGGCGCGCCGCGCGCACCATGGCGAGCGCTTCGGTCAGGCCGCCCGCCTTGTCGAGCTTCACGTTCACCGCGTCATAGGCGCGCGCGAGCGTCTGGATGTCGCGGCTGGTATGCGCGCTTTCGTCCGCACACACCGCAACCGGGCCGGGCCGCTTGATCAGCGCGTCGTCCTTGCCGGCGGGAAAGGGCTGCTCGAGCAGCACCACGCCCAGCTTCGCGGCCGCAGCGGTGATGGCCGGGTAGGCGTCCGGCGCGAGGCCTTCATTGGCGTCCAGGATCAGGCGCGCGTCCGGCCGGGCGAGGTGGACGGCCTTGATCCGGTCCAGGTCTTCCGGACCGCCGAGTTTCAGTTTCAGCAAACGGCCGGGCGCCCGCGTGGCTGCTTCGGCCATCGCGGCGGGGTCTGCAAGACTGATCGTGAGCGCTGTCTCGACCGGTTTCGGCGCCGGCAGGCCCGCGAGCTGCCAGACCGGCCGGCCCGTACGTTTCGCTTCAAGGTCCCAGAGCGCGCAGTCCAGCGCGCACCGCGCGGCGCCGGCGGGCAGGGCGAGTTGCAGCGCCGCGAGGTCGAGGCCCGCCTCCACCTGGCCGCGAACGCTTTCCAGCGCCGCGATCACGCTTTCCACCGTTTCGCCGTACCGCGCATAGGGAACGCCCTCGCCCCGCCCCGCGTTGTGGCTGTCCGAGACCCGCACGCGCACGGTCTCGGCCTGTGTCTTGGCGCCTCGCGAGATGGCGAAGGCTGCGCGCAAAGGCGAGGAAACATGGGCAATTTCGAGCCGCAGATTGCGCATGGGTTAAGCCTACCGGTTGAATTGTGTTGGACTGGCCAGCCCTGTGCTTAAGCATGTTTTGTTAGTGAGGTCAGGCCCGTACGGTACATGATGAGCCCATCCGCCCCCGGTTTCGCGCTTGAGAAGAGCGGCGAAGAAACGGTCCTCCGCCTGCGGGGCGACTGGACTGTAGCGACCTTGCATAATGTCGAACGCGAATTTGCCGACTTGCGTTTGCCCTCCGGCGCCGGGATCGATGTGTCCGGCCTCGGCCGCATCGACACCGCCGGCGCCTTCCTGATCGACCGGGCGATGCGCGAGGGCGGCGAGACCCCGCCGCGCCTGATCGGCGAGCATGCCTCCGCCGCCAGCCTGATCGCGCAGGTCCACGCCGTCTCAGATCCCGCCGAACCACCCAAAGCGACGCCGCACGGCCTCATCGAGATGCTCGAACGCGTCGGCCGCGGCACGGAAGCCTTCGTGCGCGAACTCATCGCCACGCTCGCGTTCCTCGGCGAGACGGTATTCACGATTGTCCGGCTCGGCGCCCAGCCCTGGAAAATGCGCTGGACCTCGATCGTCGCCGTCATGGAAGAGGCCGGCCTCAACGCGATGCCGATCGTCGCTTTCCTGTCCTTTTTCGTCGGCATGGTGGTCGCCTATATCGGCGCCACGACGCTCAGCGATTTCGATCTCGAGATCTACACCGTCGAACTGATCGGCTACTCCATGCTGCGCGAATTCGGAGTGGTGCTGACCGGCATCGTGCTCGCGGGGCGCACCAACTCCTCCTTCACCGCGCAGATCGGCACCATGAAGATGCGCCAGGAAATCGACGCGATGCAGACCCTCGGCCTGAAGCCGATGGAAGTGCTGGTCGCCCCGCGCGTGCTGGCCATGGTGGTGATGACACCGATCCTCGCCTTCGTCGCCACGCTCGCCGGTATCGCCGGCGGCATCGTCGTCGGCTGGACCTCGCTCGACATCAATCCGGGCCTCTTCATCGAGCGCCTGCGCACTTCTGTTCCGCTCGACCAGTTCTGGATCGGCATGTCGAAGGCCCCTGTCTTCGGCCTCGTCGTTGCCCTGATTGCGTGCCGCCAGGGCCTGCTCACCGGCGGCAGCGTCCAGTCGCTCGGCCACCGCACGACGACCTCGGTCGTGCAGGCGATCTTCGCGATCATCGTGCTCGATGCGATGTTCGCGATCTTCTACATGGAGCTCGGCATATGAGCGCCGCGCCGATCATCCGTATACGGGACCTCAAGGTGGCCTTCGGGTCCTCGGTGGTGCTCGAGCATCTGAACCTCGACATACCGCAGGGCGAAGTGGTCGGCGTGATCGGCCCATCCGGCTGCGGCAAGTCGGTCCTCTTGCGCGCCATCACCGGTCTCAAGCCACCCGAAAGCGGCAGCATCGAAGTGTTCGGCGAGCAGCTGGAAACCCTGTCGCGCGAAGAGCGCACAGCCATTGAGCGGCGCTGGGGCATCATGTTCCAGGACGGCGCCCTGTTCTCGAACCTGACGGTGCGCGAGAATGTCATGGTGCCGATGAAGGAGCACACGCAGCTCAGCCGCCCGCTGATGCACGACCTCGCCGATATGAAGATCCGACTCTCGGGCCTCGCCGCCAGCGCCGGAGACAAATACCCCTCCGATCTCTCCGGCGGCATGCGCAAGCGCGCGGCTTTGGCGCGCGCGCTGGCGCTCGATCCGGAGCTGCTGTTTCTCGACGAGCCGACCGCCGGTCTCGACCCGATCACGGCCGCCGCCTTCGATACGCTCGTGCGCTCACTGCAGCGCGCCCTTGGACTTACGGTCTTTCTCGTCACCCATGATGTCGATACGCTGCACGCGACGTGCGACCGGATCGTGGTTCTGGGAGAAAAGAAGGTATTGGCCGTCGGAACGATCCCGGAGCTTCGCGAAGTCGATCATGCGTGGATCCAGGAATATTTCAGCGGGCCGCGCGGACGCGCCGCCGCGCCGGTGACAGAAGAAGAGGCTTAGAAAAAGCATGGAAACCCGGGCAAACTACGCACTGATTGGCGCGCTCGTCCTTGTGGCGGCAGCGGTCATCGCTGGCTTCGTGCTCTGGCTTGGCCAGTCCGAATTCCAGCGCGACTACAAGTCCTACGACATCGTCTTCGAAGGGCCGGTCTCGCTCGAGGAAGGCGCGGCCGTGCGCTATATCGGCGTCAAGGTCGGCGAGGTGGCCTCGGTACGCATCGACAAGGCGGACCCCTCGAAGGTGCGCGCGCACATCCGCGTCTCGCGCGAGACACCGATCCGCGAGGACTCGACCGCCTCGATCCAGCTCGCTGGCATCACCGGCATCACCTTCGTGCAGCTGACAGCCGGCACCGGCAAGCCGCTCGAAAGCCGCCCCGGACAGCCCGTGCCGATTATCAAGTCCGAACGCACGCTGGTCGACCAGATTGTCGCCGGCGGCGCGCAGGCCCTCGGCCGCGCCAACATGACCTTCGACGGGATCAACAAGATCCTGACGGAAGAGAACATCGCCTCGCTGAGCACCTCGATCCGGAACCTCGAGACGATCACCACCAAACTCGCTTCGGACGACGGCCTGATCGTCGAGGCCTCGGCAACGCTGAAGGATGTATCGGAGGCCTCGGTCGCTTTCGAGGCCGCCTCGCGCGAATGGGAAATCGTCGGCGTGTCTACCGGTTCGGGCCTCGCCGAAGTGCAGACCGATCTCAAGACGCTGGTCGGTGATTTCCGCTCGGTGGCCACCGCCGCCACCGGCACGCTGAAGGAAAGCCAGCGGGCCGTCGCCGCGGCCACGGCCGTTATGGAAGGCCCGGCTGCAGCCACCTTCGAGAACACGACCGCCGCCAGCCAGGACCTGCGCGTACTGATCAACCGGCTTGACCGGACGGTGCGCGAAATTGAACGCAACCCGCAGGGCTTCATCGTCGGTGAACCGCTGCCGTACGAGGAGAAGACGCGATGATCCGGACCCTGATCCTGTCGGCCGCGCTGGCCAGCCTCGCCGGCTGCGTCAACGTCCTCACCCAGCCGGAGGCGCCGGACGCATTTTACCGGATTGGCCCGATGGAGCCGATGCACCGCCTCAACGCGACCGTCACCATCCGCGAGCCGGAAGCCTCACGCCTGTTTTCAGGACGCACCATCGCAGCCGAAGACGAGAGCGGCGCGCTGCGCATCGTGCGCGGCGTTCAGTGGACGGACAATGCTACCGAGATGATGCAGGGCGCCCTGCTCGATTCCCTGAGCGGCGAGGGCGAGTTTGCCGCCCTGCCGTCGAACTCTTCCGGGCCGACCCAGTTCGAGGTGACCTGGCGCCTGTCTGAATTCACGCTTTACGGTGAGACCGCCCGCTGCCGTCTCGATGCCACCGTGCTTCGCGGGCGCACGCGCGCCGTCGTGGCGCAGACGACGCTGGAGACGACGGCGATTGCGCTCGACACGTCCAACGCCGCCCGCGCCAAATCGCTTACCGATGCGGGCCGGGCCTGCGTCAGCGAGCTGGCCGCCTTCATTGTCGATACCACCGACAAGGAAGCGGTCGCAGCTGCTTCGGCGCCTTAGCCTTTCTTGACCGGGCAGGTGTTGAGCCCGAGCAGGGTGTAAACCGGGCACCAGCCGACGAGGCCGGTCAGCAGCGGCACGACGCCGATCCAGCCGAAAGGCGTCTGCGGGCCGACGAACACGAGGCTGATCAGCACGATACCGGCCATCACGCGCAGGGCGCGGTCGATTGTGCCTTCATTGGTCTTGAACATGGGAAGTCTCCTTTGCTTGTGGAGACAGGTTAGGCCCGCGCCGGGGCCTGTGTCGGTGACTAAGTCACCAAGCCTGAAAGCTTCATTGGCCGGCCGCCTTGTGTTCCAGCGCGCCGCGCGCCAGCAGGGTCACCTTCCCGCGGGCCAGCGCCACGAGGCCGGACCGCTCGAACCGGGACAGCTGGCGGCTGACCACTTCCCGGGCCGAGCCGATCTCCGAGGCGAGCCCGTCATGCGTCAGGTGCACCTCACCCGCGGCGTCGGCGCGCGCCAGCAGCGCCTCGGCAAGGCGCGCCTCGATGCTGGCCGAGGCGAGGGATTCGACGAGATGTTCGAAATCGGCAAACCGGTGCGCCACGGCAGTGAACACCGCGCGCCGGAAATCCGGATCCTGCGCCATCCGGCGTTCGTATTCGCCGGGCGGGATCAACTCTCCCGTCAGTTCGCTCTCTGCAACGCCCTCGGCAGAATAGGTGCGTCCTTCGGCGAGGCAGGTGAAGGTCTGCAGGCAGATTTCGCCGGGCCGCACCCGGTATAGCACGATCTCCCGCCCGCCGGCGCTGGTCAGCGAGACGCGGATCGAGCCTTCCTGCAGAACGACGAAGCCCGAACAGGCATCGTCCGGCCGGAACAGGACGGTGCCGGCCGGGCAGGCCAGCCGGTGCGCGCCGTGAGAGATGGGATTGGGTCCGGTCATGCCGCCATCATGAGAAAGGGCGGCCTGCGAAGCAAGCCGCCCTGACTTTCGGATCCCGCAAAGGGGCAGGCGTCAGCCCGCTTTCATCTCGTCAAACGCAAGGTCCTTGTCGACGCGGACATCCTGCGGCAGGCCGAGCACGCGCTCGGCGATGATGTTCTTCAGGATCTCGTCCGTGCCGCCCGCGATGCGAAGGCCCGGCGCCCACATGAAGCTCTGCTGGAAGATCGCGTCGCCCGGCATCCGCTCGGCTTCGGTGATGATGCCGAAATGGTCCTGCATCTCGATCGCCGAGTTGCAGATGTCCTGCAGGTGGTTGGCGGTGATGATCTTGCCGATCGAGTTTTCCGGTCCCGGTGTCTGGCCGCGCGACAGCGCGGTCATCGTGCGGAACTTGGTCAGCTTGTAGCCCTGGGCTGCGACATACCAGTCGGCCAGCTTCTCGCGGAAGGCCTGGTCGGAAATGCTGCCAGCATCCTTGGCATAGGTCATGATCTCGCCCCAGTCGGGACCCGGCGAGCCGCCCACGGCGAGACGCTCGTTCATCAGCGTGACGAGCGCGACTTTCCAGCCATCGCCCACGCCGCCGAGACGGTCCGTGTCCGGAATACGCACATCGGTGAAATACACCTCGTTGAACTCGCGGCCACCGGACGCCTGGTGGATCGGGCGCACTTCAACGCCCTTCTGCTTCATGTTGACGATGAACATCGTCAGGCCCTTGTGCTTCGGAACCTTCGGGTTCGTCCGCACGAGGACAATGCCGAAATCGGAATAGTGGGCGCCGGAGGTCCAGACCTTCTGGCCGTTGATCACCCATTCATCGCCGTCCTTGACCGCCTTGGTCTTGAGGCCTGCGACGTCAGAGCCGGCCGACGGCTCGGAGAACAGCTGGCACCAGATCTCTTCGCCCATCAGGGCTTTCTGGACATAGCGTTCCTTGTGCGCGTCGGAGCCGAACGCGATGACGGTCGGCACGCACATGCCGAGGCCGATGGCGAACGGGCCGGTCGGGGCGTCGAACTTGCCCTCTTCCTGTCCCCAGATCACCGATTCCATCGAGGTGCCGCCGCGGCCGCCCCATTCCTTCGGCCAGGTGATCTGGGCGAACTTGTTTTCGGCCTTGATGCGCTGCCAGTCCTTGGCGCGCTTCAGCGCCGAGTCGCCGGAGCCGGCCCGCGGGCGCGAGCCGGTTTTCAGCTCGAGGTGTTTCGACAGGAAGTCATACGCTTCCTTGCGGAAGGCGGCTTCGGCGGGGGTATCGTTGAAGTCCATCTCGGTCTCCGTTGCTTTCACTGGCTAGGGGTTGAAACCGGAATTTCAAGCCCGGTTACGGTTTGGTAAAAATATTTCGCGGTGAACGGTTGCTGACAGGCGGTTGCCATATTCCATCCCGAATTGGGGCGTCGAATGCCCTTCGTGCGCCGGGGTGATGAGCGATGGGCTCCCGCCCGCGGCGCAGTACAAAGGGACAACGTCATATGTCGAATATCTTTGCGCATACCCGCCGCATCGCCGCAGCCTCGGCCGCCTCCATGCTCATTGCCGGGATGGCGCATGCCGGCGTCGAACTCAAACTGGGCGCCGACAAGGTTTCCGCGACTGCCGTCACCTTCAGCGTGTCGCAGCAGCCGGTCTACGACCCGGTCACCTACCTGCCGGTCGAACCTGCCAAGTCGACCCTGTATGCCGGCGGCATCTATGTCACCCGCACGTTCGACACCGCGTCCGTGAAAGTGCTCAAGCACGTCGTCAACGCAACCCCGGTTTCGTCCGTGGACATCACGATCACCGCTGACGGCTCGTCCGACAAGCAGGTCTGGACGCTCACCGACGCCGTCCTGAACAACTACTCGACCTACACCGGCGAGAATTCGACGGTCGTCGAGAACTTCGACATCACCTACAAGACCGCCACGCTGAAAGTGTTCACCGCCGGCGCAACCACGCCGTCCGACTCCGTCACCTGGTCGGCTCCGGAGCCTGTGGCTGCCGTCGCCTACACCGGCGAATAAGCCAGCATGTTGCGAGCGGCGGGAGAGATCCCGCCGCTCGATATGTTTGAGGGCGCTTGCCTCAGGCCGCATTCTTCGCCTCGAGCGCGCGCACCAGTTTCTCTTTCCAGACCTTCGGCGATCCTGCCTGCACGGCCAGAAGCTTGGCGCGGCGGTAGTAGAGGTGGCAGTCGACTTCCCAGGTGAAGCCCATGCCGCCATGCGTCTGGATGTTTTCCTTCGACGCAAACCAGTAGGCCTCTGACGCAGCCACCCGCGCCGCCGCCGCCGCTTCCGGCAATTCGGCTGCGCCGGTCGAGAGCGCCCAGGCGCCGTAATAGCAGTTCGACCGGGCAACCTCGTTCTTCACGTACATGTCGGCCAGCTTGTGCTTGATCGCCTGGTTGCCGCCGATCGGGCGGCCGAAGGCGTAGCGGTTCTTGGCATAGTCATTCGCCATCTCTAGGCAGACCGAGGCGCCCCCAAGCTGTTCGAACGCGAGCAGCACGGCCACCCGGTCGAGCAGCTGGGTGTTCAGCGATTCGCCGTCGCCCTTGCCGCCGAGGCGTTCGGCCGGTGTCGCATCGAAATGGAGTTCGGCATGGCTGCGGGTCGGGTCGATTGTCTGCAGCGGCTTGCGGGTGACGCCCTTGGCCGAGAGGTCCACGAGCACCAGCGAGACACCCTTGCCTTCCTTGGCCAGCACGACCGCATGGGTCGCGATGTCGCCGTCGGTGACGGGAATCTTCACGCCGGTCAGCGTCTTGCCGTCGAATGTGGTGCGCAAGGAAGCGGCGTCCGGATTGCCCGGGCCCTCGGAGGCGGCATAGGCGCCGATCACGGAGCCGGCGGCGATCTGCGGCAGGATGGCGGCTTTCTGCTTCTCGGTGCCGCCGAGCTTGACCGCTTCGGTCAGGTAATAGGCGGTCGAGGCAAACGGGACGGGCGCAATCGCGCGGCCCATCTCTTCGGCCAGCACGCACATTTCCAGCATGCCGAGGCCCAGCCCGCCATGCTCTTCCGGAATGGCGGCGCCGAGCCAGCCCATTTCCACGACCTTTTTCCAGAGGTCAGCGTGGTAGGCGAGCTTGTCGTCGTTCAGCACCTTGCGGACTTCCGAGGTCGGGCTTGCTGCCGACAGGAACTTCCGGGCTTCACCGGCGAGGTATTTCTGGTCTTCGGAGAAATCAAAATTCATGGCGCACTGGCTCCCATCGCCCTTCGGGGGCGTTACCTGTTATCTCGGATGGCCAGAGAATAGCCCACTTTACGCGCGCGGAAAGGTGTGACCCAGCGGCAATGGCGCCGCGACATTTGCTTCAAAATTCACCGGTCTTGTTCACCGGACTCCCAAGATCCTGTGGCACGTTCCCGGCTGGATGAGGAGACGCAACCATGGCCAAGGCCCTGTTCCACAAATCGCAGCGCGTGTTCGTGAAGCCGGTCGGCACCTGGGCGGTGATCGAGCATGTCGTGCCCCATTGGGTCAAGGACGTGAACGAGCCGCTGCGCATTACCTATGACTGCGGTCTGGGCCGCCCGTTCCATGCCCACGAGCTGGTCTCGGAGCAGGCCGTGCACAACCAGAACCGCGTCAGCGACGACGACGAAGACATGATGCTCGAGCATTGGAACGTCGAACGCCGCCTGATCAAATGGCGCCCCAGCGAGTTTGGCGTAACCCTCGCCAATCCCGGCACTTATCCGGTGGTCGCCACCGATGACGGCGGCACCGGCGGCTGGCGCGTCGGCGGCGCGGAATATGACCGCGACCCGCAGCGCGTCGAGCACCAGGCAAGGATGATCGTCCATACGCCGGACCTGATGCGCATCGCCCGCAAGATCGCCGAGTTTGCGTCCGCCAATCCGGACGAGCTGCCGCTGGATCTCAAGCCGGTCGCCCAGCACTGCGCGCTGATCCTGCGCGACGTCTACCGCCTCGACGAAGAGATCACGATCGCCGCCGAGTGATCGCTAAAGCCCGGCGCGTCCGGGCGATAAACCAGATCAGCAGGAACCCGGCCGCCGCACCCAGCGTGTTGGCCGCGGCATCGGCGAGGGAGGCTTCCCGCCCCGTGCCCGCCAGCCCTTGCGCGATTTCAAGGCCGATCCCGTAAGCCGCCGTGACCATCACCGCCGCAATCCGTCCCGGCCCGAACCACATCGACACCGGAACGGCCAGCCCCGCATAGGCCGCGAAATGCCGGATCTTGTCGGAAATCTGCGGCGCCGGCGCCTCGCCCGGCGGCACCAGCGAAAAATACGCGATTACCACCGCCAGCAGCGCCGCGATGACAAAGGCCGCGCGCCGGATCGCCGGCGGGTAAGGGACAAGGGCAGGGTTCATCGCCGGAGTCTTGCCAGCGCTCGGCGCGGCATACAACGGGCCGGTCGGCCCCAAGTGACAATCACACCCATGCGACCAGATCGCAGATCGGAGTGGAACGATCCGTGCCGAGACGCATTGAGTTGGTAGACGGGTGGGCCTTGCCAACACGGAGAACAACATGAGCAAAAAAGATCGACCGAAAAAGCAGGCTGCCCAGGTTGCGCCCACACAACACGCCATGGATCTCAAATCCGCTGCACCGGCGCCTGACCATCCGTTGCCGGAGCCCACACCGGATGCCGGCATGACTTCGAAACCGCAGGAAGGCCAGGCACCGTCCGGCGCCCTCGACGCCGAAGGCCAACGCCCCGTCCTCGAGCGGTCGCGCAAGGTCCGCTAGCGGGCGTCCGCCCGCCTGCCCACATCCACCATAAACAGGAGGCCGCCATGATCGTTCAGGTCAATACCGGCAAAACTATCGAAGGCAGCGCCGCCATGACGGACGGGCTCGAAACGCTCATCCGCGACCGCCTTTCCCGCTTCGAGGACAAGCTGACTCGTGTCGAAATCCACGTCACCGACGACAATGCCGGACGCGAAGCCGGTGACGACAAGCAATGCGTGATCGAGGTAAGGCCCACTGGCCTGGGGCCGGTAAAGGTCACAGACACCGCCCGCAGTGTGCACCAGGCCACCGTCGGCGCGCTCGGCAAAATGGTCACGGCCCTGGATCGCACCTACGGCAAGCTCACCAGCCGCAAGGGCCACTGAACACCGCGCCCTTTCTGCGCGTCACCTGTCCGGCAAGGGCGGCATCAAGCGCCGTTGCCGGTCCCGGCACGCTCCTGTATCCCTGAAGCCTGATCCATCTGACTTGAGGAGCGCCCCCGATGCGAACGGAAACCCCGGTAGCGGTGAAACTCAAGGACTACACGCCCTATCCCTTCGAGATCACCGATGTGACGCTCGACTTTGACCTCGGCGCGCAGAAGACCGTGGTGAAGGCCGCGCTGTCGATCACGCCGCGCGGCCAGGGCGCGATGCGCCTCGACGGCGAAGCGCTGCACCTGAACTATGTCGCCGTGGGCCTCGCGGGCGAGGCCGCGAAGCCGGTGGATCCGGCAGACTTCACGGTCGACGCACGCGGCCTCACGCTGCATTCGCCGCCGCAGCAGCCCTTCGTGCTCGAAACCGAAGTCGAGATTTCACCGGAGGCCAACACCGCGCTGTCGGGACTCTACCTCTCAGGCGGGCGCCTCTGCACCCAGTGCGAGGCCGAAGGCTTCCGCCGCATCACCTTCTATCCGGACCGTCCGGATGTGATGTCTTCCTTCCGCGTGCGGATGGTCGGTTCGAAAGACGAATTCCCGATCCTCCTGTCCAACGGCACCCCGGGCGCCTCGGGCGACTTGGCCAACGGGCGCCACTACGCCGAATGGATCGACCCCCACAAGAAACCCGCCTACCTCTTCGCGCTCTGCGCTGGCGACTATGACGTGCTGCGCGATACCTTCACAACGATGTCCGGCAAACACGTCGATCTCGGCATCCATGTCGACAAGGGCGACGCCCCGCGCGCCGCCTGGGCGATGGACGCGCTGAAACGCTCGATGCGCTGGGACGAGGAGGCCTATGGCCGCGAGTATGATCTCGGCGTGTTCAACATCGTCGCGGTGCGCGACTTCAACTTCGGCGCCATGGAGAACAAGGGCCTCAACATCTTCAACTCGGCCTATGTCCTGGCTGACGAGTCGACCGCCACGGATTTCGATTTCGAAGCCATTGAATCGATCGTCGCCCACGAATACTTCCACAACTGGACCGGCAACCGCATCACCTGCCGTGACTGGTTCCAGCTCTGCCTGAAGGAAGGCCTGACGGTTTTCCGCGACCAGAACTTCTCCGCCGACATGCGCTCACGCCCCGTGCAGCGCATCAAGGACGTCATCAAGCTGCGCGCCCGCCAGTTCGCCGAGGACGCTGGCCCGCTCGCCCACGCCGTGCGTCCGGACACCTATGGCGCGATCGACAATCTCTATACGGCGACGGTTTACGAGAAGGGCTCCGAACTCATCGGCATGCTGCGCCGGATGATAGGGAATGATAAATATCGAGAAGGAATGGACCTTTATTTTGCACGCCATGATGGTCAGGCGGTAACGATCGAGGACTATTATGCGTGCTTTGAAGCGGTTTCCGGGCGCGATCTCTCCGCGTTCCGCCGCTGGTACGCCCAGGCCGGCACCCCCGAAGTTCGCGTCACCGAGGCCTGGGACCCTGCCACCGGCACCCTGAAAGTCGAGCTTTCTCAATCGGTTAAGCCCACCCCCGGCCAACCGGTCAAACACCCGCTCCCGATCCCGCTGCTCTGCGCCTTGCTCGACGGAAAAGGCGGCCACACTGCCAAACCTTTCCTCCATGTACTCGAAAAAGCCAATGAAACCCTCGAACTGAAGGTCCCACCCGGAAGCCCGAGACCCAGCCTTTCGGTGGGCCGGGACTTCAGCGCGCCCATTCGCATTGACCGCAACCTGACCCGCGAAGACCGCCTCGCCCTGGTCAAGGCCGAGACCGACCCGTTCAACAAATGGGACGGCCTGCAGACCCTGATCAAGGACGAGATCATCGCCCTGTCAGACGGCAGCCAGACCAATCCGGACCACGAACTGGTCGCCGCCATCGCCGCGGCCGTTCGCGGTGCCAAGGACGATCCGGCCTATGCCGCTTTGCTGACGCGCCTGCCGGAAGTCGGCGAACTCTTCCTCGAGCGGCAACCGGCGGATCCGGTCGCGCTCGCCGCTGCACAGAAGAAACTGAAGACGGCGCTTTATCAGCAGCTCGCCAGTGAGGTGTCCGAAACCCTGAAAGCCCCGCCTCCGGCGCCGTATCATCCGGGCGCGGAGCAGGCGTCCATCCGCGCGATGCGCACGGCCTTCATCGGCTTGCTCAGCGCCTCGGACTCGCGCGACGCCGCACCGGCGCTTTACAGTCTGTATGAGCGCGCGCCCAACATGACCGAGCGGCTCTCGACGCTGCGCGCGCTGATGTTCACCAAGGGCGGGGCGAGGGCCGAGGCGATCTCGCATTTCGAAGCGCTGTGGAAGAACAACCCGCTGGTCATGGACAAGTGGTTCTCGGTCCAGGCCTCCACAGGCACCGCCGAAGACGTCAAACGCCTGATCGCCCATCCGGCCTTTGACCTCAAAAATCCCAACCGGGTCCGCTCCGTCATCGGCGCCTTCGCGATGCAGAACCTCGCCGCTTTCCACGCACCCGATGGCTCCGGTTACCGCGCGGTCGAGGCGACCATCCTCGCCGCCGACAAGGTCAACCCCGCCTTGGGCGCTCGTCTGATCACGGCCTTCGAGCAATGGCGCCTGCTGGAGCCCAAGGCGCGGGCAGAGGCGGAAGCGTGCCTCAAGCGGCTGGTCGAGGCGGGATTGTCCGAGAACGCGATGGACATTGCCGGCCGGGCGCTCGCCGGCGGGGCCTGACAGGCGTTAACAAAGCCCGCGATTTGGTTAACCAAGCGGCAATCTTTGCCGCCCAAACTCCCGTGATCCGGTGGTCTGCCTGTCGGTGAAGGGGAACGTTTGGGCAAAAAAGCGTCGCAACCCGGCCGGCAAGCCACTCCCGCGAAGGCGGAAGAGCCTGATCTGCTGGCCGACAACCGGCGGACCTGGGGCCTGATCCTCGCCATCCTCGGCCTGCTGACCCTCGCCCTCGGCCTCAAGGCCTGGGACGAGCGCCAGGTCGCCGAACGCGCCTTCCTCACCCAGCTCGACGCCGAATCCAAGATGCTCGCCGCCCGGGTCTCCTCCCGCAGCGACGCCGCACAGGTCGTGCTGCGCCTCGTCGGGCAGAATGACCTCACGACCTCGAAGGCGGCCGGCATCGCCAATGGCATGGACGCACTCGTCTCCCTGCGAGACGCCGCGCAGTCGCCGCCCGGCTCACGGCTCGGCGATGCGGCCGCTGTTGCCAAGGCGCTCCCGCAAGGCGAGACCGGCATGTTCCTGACCACGCACGGCGACCTTGTCTTCGTTTCGGCCGCCGCTGACGGCGCGCCGCTGATCGCCCTGTCGCCGATCTCGGCGACCTTCTCGAAACCGGAGAACGCGCGGCTCACGCTGCGCTCGCCGGATGCCAAGTTCAGCTTCGGTGGCGTCCACCTGTCCAGCGCCGCAGACATGGCGCCGGCCACCGGTCCCTCGATCCAGTCCGGCCCCGACATTGTCCGCGCCGGAACGGCCTGCTCTCCGGTCAGCGGTTCCGAAGTCGCCGTCTGCCTCACCGTCGCACGTCCCCTCCTTTCCGCCTCAGACATCCTTCGTATCGCGATCTTCGGCCTGCTGATCGCCGCGCCCGCGATGGCGATCCTTGACCTGACGCGCCGCCTGTCGCGCCGCCAACGGGAAATCCTCGCGCAGGCGACCCGCAACCAGGAATCGGACCGTATCCTCGGCCTCGTCATGCGCGGTGCGCAGGCGGGGTATTGGGAATGGTCGCACACCACCAACACCGTCTTCTTCAGCGACGGCGCCGCCGTGCTGCTCGGCTTTGACCGGTCCGGCCTGCTGACGCTCGATGACCTGCTCGGCCGAGCGCCGGTCGAGGCGCATGACCGGATCCGCGAGGTCTTCACCAAGGCGCGCACCATCGGCTGGCTGCAGCTGACATTCCCGGCCGTCGCGCCGTCCAACCGCTGGGTCGAGATGCGCGGCAGCCTGTCGGATGATCCGGTCAGCGGCGAGCCGGTGTTCGGCGGAATCATGCTGGACGTGACCGACCGCAAGCAGGCCGAGGACCGTATCCGCGCGGCCGAGCGGCGCCTACGCGCCGCCATCGAAGGCTTTGCCGGGCCGTTCGCCCTGTGGGACGCGCGCAAGCGTCTGCTCTACTGGAACCGCGCCTTCGCCAATGATTTCGGCCTGCAGGACACGCTGCGTGCCGGCATGAGCCACGAGACGATGCAGATCGCCCGGGCGGGCGCCGTGTTGGTGGAACGTCAGTCGTCGGAAGACAGCCGCACCACACTGATCGCCCTGCGCTCCGGGCGCTGGCTGAAGATGGTCGAGCGCCCGACTCCCGATGGCGGCCTGCTGACCGTCGGCGTCGATGTGTCTGAGAACATCCGCAACGAGGAAGAGCTGAAGAAGCAGCAGGAGAAGATGAAGCGCGCCGCGCTCGATCTCCAGCGCTCGGAAGGCAAGGCCGAGGCGCTGTCACGCAAGTATTCCGAGGAGAAGGCGAAGGCCGAGCATGCGGCCTTCACCAAGTCGGCCTTCCTCGCCAACATGAGCCACGAGCTGCGCACGCCGCTGAACGCCATCATCGGCTTCTCCGAGATCATGATGAACGAACTCGCGGGCCCGCTCGGTCATGCCTCATACAAGGACTATTCCCGCGACATCCTCACGTCCGGCCAGCACCTGCTCGACATGATCAACGACATCCTCGACATGGCGAAGATCGAAGCCGGCAAGATGACGATCACGACGCAGCACATCGATCCGGTCGATCCGGTGGACGCTGCCATGCGGATGATCCGGCGCAAGGCCGAGGAGAAAGAGATCGAGCTGATCCTCGACGGCGCGCAGAACCTGCCGGACATCGACGCCGACCACCGCGCGATCCGCCAGATGGTGCTGAACCTCGTCTCCAACGCGATCAAGTTCACCGACCGGGGCGGCAAGATCACGGTCCGCGTGGAACAGCGTGGGCCGGAAATCTATTTCGGCGTCACCGATACCGGCATCGGCATTCCGGCGGAGGACATCTCCCGCCTCGGCCAGCCGTTCGAACAGGTCTCGAAAACCAAGGACCGCAATACCGACGGCACGGGCCTCGGCCTCGCGCTGACCAAGTCCTTCGCCGAAATGCATGGCGGCCGGCTGACGCTCTCCTCGATCTACGGCGAGGGCACCACGGTCGCCTTCTACCTGCCCATCGGCGGCCCCGGCTCGCTCGGCGAGCAGGTCATCGCGCGGGACGTGGCCTAGCTCACAGCCTGATCAGGGGCGTTGGTTCCACGCCTTGATCTCGGCGCGAGCGGACGTGACATCGATCTCGCCCCAGGCGCCAGTCTTCAGCTTGCGGTCCAGCCCGTCGGGCGCCGCGTCCACCACATCCGGCAGGAAGCGCGCGGTGCCGTTGCTGGTGACGACGAGAATGTTCGCCTCGTGCGCGAGCGTGCCGATGTCCTTCAGCAGCGCGGTCCACCCCGCGCGGATCGCCGGCGGGTCTACGATCCAGCCTTCCGGCGGCGTGCCGTTTTCGTCCCAGGCTTTGAGCGCCGCGTCGCCCAGGCGGGCGGTGACCGTATCCTCCGGCTGGTTCTCGTCCGGGCCATAATCGATCTCGCGCAGGAAGCTGCGGATCAGCAAGGCGGGTGCATCCGTCCGTGTGCCGAGGATCGCGCGCGCCGTGGCGCGCGTGCGCTCCAGCGGCGAGGCGAGCGCGGCGGCGAAGCGGGTTTCCGCGAAATGCGCGGCCAGCGCGGCTGCCTGTTTGCGTCCGGACGAGGACAAGGGCAGGTCGGTGCGCCCGCCGACGCGGGTGACCACATCGCCCGTATCGAACGTGTTGCCGTGCCGCACGACGAACAGGCGCGCCATCGCTCAGTTCCCGTCCGGGTCGCCGTGCGCGGCGACGAGGCGTTCGGCGAGGGCAATGTCCTCGGCCGTGTCGATGCCCGGGATGGCGATCCGCCCCGGCTGCACTTCCACCGCCTGCACGCTCATGCCGTTCTCGATCAGGCGTAGCTGCTCAAGGCCTTCCAGGCGCTCATACCGGCTCTCCGGCAGCGCGCAGTAGCGGCGCAGCGCTTCAAGCCGGTAAGCGTAGAGACCGACATGCTGGCACACCGGCGAGAGCGGGCCCATGCCGCGCAGGTCTTTCTCCTTGCGCATGGCGGGCAGGATGACCTTCGAGAACCAGATGGCGCGGCCCAACGGATCGGTGACCAGCGTCGTGCCGGAGAACGGCGTCTCAAGCTTGTGCGCGCGCAGCCGGTCGAGCGCTTCCCAGCTGAGACGGATGTAGGGCGTGGAGGCGTCCGTGCCGGAGGTCGCGAGCGCGTCGACGATGGCGACGACATGCGCGGCCGGCGTGAACGGCGCGTCGCCCTGCAGGTTGACGACGAACTCGGGCGCAGCGCCAAGCCCATCGACTGCGGCCAGCGCGCGGTCGGAACCGGAGGGCAGGTCAGGATCGGTCATCACCACGGGAATGCCGGCATCGCGGCAATGTTCGAGGATGCGCGTGTCATCGGTGGCGACGACATGTTCCGCCTGCTCCAGCTGAGCGGCGGCGCGCCGCGCGAGGCCGGCCACACGGTCCACCATGGCGCGCCCGGCGATCTTCGCGAGCGGCTTGCCCGGCAGGCGCGTCGAGGCATAGCGGGCCGGAACGACAATCAGGGTTTTCATTGCAGCGGGTTCGCTTCAGCGCGTTACGGATAGGACCGGGCGACCTGGGACAGGGCCATGATCGGCCCGACCCATTCGAGCGCTTCTTCCGAGACGCCTTCCTTGCGCAGGAACTCGGTGAAGGCGGGAATGAACTCGGGCTTGCTGCCGCACTGGCCGACCGCCGCTTCCAGTTCCGGGATGATGATCCGCTCGAAGCTGGTGGCGAAGTCGCGCAGGTCTTCGGCCTTCGCCGCCAGCAGGATCGCCTGCACCGGATCAACCTCGCCATCGGCGCGCAACAGGTTGCGCAGCTCGGACACGAGGCCGCGGTTTTCGTAGGCGAAGCGTTTCAGCACCTTGTCCGTCCGGTAGTCGATCCACTCGGTGGTGCACGGCTCAGGCGCGGTCGCGCAGGCGCCGAGCGAGGTGGCCACGAGCAGCGCAGCGCAAAGGGCACGAAGTTTCATGGCGTCCATCTCCCGGGTCTTGTCTGAGGCGCGCACCCTAACGGGTCCGGCGCGGCGCGCAAAGCGCTGGCTGGCAGGCAAAAAAAGACCCCGGGCCTTTCGGGCCGGGGCTGAGGGGTCTGTGAGTCGGGCGCTTTGGTTATTCGCCTGCGAGCGGCGGTTCCGGGGCGGCGGGCGGCTCTGGCGGCTCGGGCGCTTCCGAGACATCGGTGCGGATGACCATCACCTGCTTGCGGCGCTCACCGGCGGCGGCGGCGTTGAAGGCCGCTTTCTCGGCGGCGGTGATGCCGGGATGGGAGTCGATGGCGGCCAGCGTTTCGGCGGCCTTCAGCCGGTCGCGGTTGCCTTCGACACAGGCGAGGCGGAACACGTCGCCGTCCGGATCGGCTTGCTCCAGGATGCGGGTCTCGCCGGGTGTCAGCTCGGCATCTTCGCAGGCATCGACCAGGTTTTCGATCACTTCCGCCTGCGCTTCGATGCGGGCTTCGAACTCTTCGCCGAAACGTTCCTCCATGATCCGCTCGATCTCGGCCGACTTCTCCTCGATGCGTTGCTCGAGGACGATCATCCGGCCTTCCATCTTGCTTTCATGCGCTTCCATCTCGCTCTCGCGGACGGCCATCTTCGCTTCGAGCGCGGCGGCCTTGGCCTCCAGCTTGGCTTCCAGCGCCTCGCGCTGCTGCTCGGTCATGTCGGCATTGCTGGTCCGCTTGATGGTGACCACCCGCTTGCCGTCTTTTTCCTCGACGGTTTCCTCGACCGTCTCGTTGTGAAGTTCGGCCATTTCGACGGCGAGGGCTTCGAACTCTTTCCAGTCGTCGCTGTCATGCCATTCCAGGATCGGGCCCATGATCTCCGGGCCGGTCAGTTCGGCCACATCGATTTCGATCTGGCGCTGAAGTTCAGCCAGTTCCGGCGGCTCCGGCGGCACCGGCAAGACTTTCGACATCGGATCGCCGAGCAGGACGATCTGGCGGCCGGTGTCTTCGTTGCTGATCAGGAGACCGTCGGTCTCGATGCGGAATTCATGCGTGTCTTTGTTTTCAGGCTCGGCAGCGGCGGCCACCGAGGCGGTGATCGCCAGCGTCGAGGCGCCGAACAGGAGGGCCGCGCCGAAGCCGATCATGCGGCGGCGGGACGAGGGGGCGGGGTAGGTCATGCGGGTCAGTCTTTCCTTGAGGGCGTGGGTCAGGGGCAGACGGCCAGTCGCAAGCGCCGGTTCGGGCAGGTGGAGGCGGGCCGCCTTGATCAGGGTGGACCCGTAGGCATGCGGACTGGTCTGGCAGCGGGCCAGGACATCAGCGTCGCAGGCGGCTTCCTGATCGGTCCGGAATGCATTCCGGGCAATGTAAGCCAGCGGGTTGAACCACATCGCCGCCACGAAGAGTTCGGATACCTGCAAGGCCCAGAGATCGCCGCGCCGCACATGCATCAGTTCATGGGCGAGCGCAGCACGCGCCTCCATCGGCGTGTAGTCGTCCTCGAACCAGGCCGGCATCACGACAACGGGGCGGAATAGTCCGGTCACGAACGGACCGCGGGAGATCAGGCTCGCCACCAGGCGCGGCGGACGGCGCAGGCCGGTCTCCGCCGCGATCCGGGCGACAAGGTCAGCCATCGGCGCAGACACCGGCATCGCCTCGCGGTCGACCGTCTGCATGAAGCGCCAGTGGGCGATGAGGTTGCGCGCCGCGAGGAACACTGCGCCGGCGACCCAGGCCGCGACCGCGGCGATCAGCAGGGCCGGCATCAGCTGAGCTGCCAGCGACAATGTGCTGGGCTCGGCTACGGCCGCGTCCATCTCCGGTCCCGGCGTCCAGCCGGTCACGATAGGCGGCGCGGCCGTGAGTGTGATGTCGGCCTCCAGAGGCGTCATCATTTCAGCGACGGCCTCTCCGGCGGGCGCAAAGTTGAGGTTCAGCGTCGACACCGGCGTGGTCAGCGGCGGCAGGAAAAATCGCACAACCGGAATCGCCCATAGAACGTAGACAACGCCCGCCCCGAACTGGCGCGCCACCGGTCGGCGCAGCATCAGCACGATCAAGAGCAGGACCGACACCGCCAGCAACGTCTCGAGCGCGTGGAAGAAGTCCCCGTTGAGAATGGCGTGGATCATTTCTTCAGCTCCCCCAGGAGTTTCTCGAGTTCGGCAATGTCTTCGCGCGTCAGGCCGCGGCTGTCGGCCAGGTGGGCGACGAGCGGCGCGGCGCGCCCGGAGAAGACGCGGTCAATGAACTGCGTGGCGGCTGCGGCCTTGTATTCGTCTTCCTTGATCGCCGGATAATAGAGGTAGCGCCTGCCGTCCTCGACGGTGGTCAGCGCGCCCTTTTCGACGAGGCGGGCGAGGAAGGTTTTCACCGTGCGCACGTTCCAGTCGCGCCCGTCGCCGAGCGCATCGTGCACGTCGCTCGCCGCCAACCCGGGGCGCGCCCAGAGGACATCCATGACTTCTAGTTCGGAAGCGGAAATCTGTGTCATCTGCCACCTGTGTACGACTACAAGCGTGGTCATATTATGGACTACAGACGTGGTCAATACGGCGATCCTAAAATCCCGGTAACCCGAACATACGCAGCCGGGGGGCGTGTGCGCCCTTCATTTCCGGGAATCCCTCCTGTAGGGTCTGCATGTGCCGCGTAAACCGTTTCCGGACGGACTTGGGAGTTTGAAGCATGAAACCTGGAATCCTTGCGGCCCTGGTTCTTGCAGTACTTCCGGCGGGGTGCGAATCGGCCGGCGCCTACGGGCCGGTCCTTGGCGAAATCCTGACCCAGCCCGGCGGCGCGCTGACGACCGCCGAAATCGACGCGGGCCTGCGCGAAGCGCTGGTGGTCGGCACCACGAATGTCGCCGGCCAGCTCGGCCGCGAGAACGGCTATTTCGGCGACCCGCGCATCCGCATCCCGCTGCCGAAAACCTACCGCGAGGTTCAGCGCAATCTCGCTGTCATCGGCGCCAGCGGCCCGCTGGATGATGTCGAGCTGCGCCTCAACCGCGCCGCCGAAGCGGCCGTGCCGGAAGCCCGGGCGCTGATCCTCGGCGCTGTGCGCAACATGACCATCGAGGACGCGCTCGGCATCCTGCGCGGCGGCGATACGGCCGCCACCGATTTCCTCCGTGCGCGGACCGAGACGCAGCTGACCGCCGCCTTCACGCCGCATGTGCGCACCGCGCTCTCCCAGTCCGGGGCGTTCAGGGCGATGGAAAACTACCTGTCCGGAATCGGTCTCGGCGGCACAACTTCCAGCGTGCAGGCGGACCTGACGTCGCATGCGGTGTCGCTCGGGCTTGACGGCATCTTCTTCTATGTGGCCGAAGAGGAAAAGAAGATCCGGGAGAATCCCTTGGCACGCACGACCGACCTTCTCCGCAAGGTGTTTGGAGCCGCTGCCTGATGCGCCGTTTCCGCGAAGACATGAAATCCGGCGGGCAGATGGCCGGGATCGAGTTCGGCGATCCGATCAAGCCCTATGCCGCCGTCTGGCTGCACGCGACCGGCTTCAACGCGATGACCTACCAGTCGATGCTGGCCCCGCTCGGCCTGCGCGCCCGCGTCGCCGCGCTGGACCTGCGCGGGCATGGCCGCTCTTCGATGCCAGCCAAGGGCGGGCTCGCCTCCTGGAACCGGTACCGCGATGATGTGATCGAGTTCCTCGAGAACGAAGCGCCGCAGGGCGTCGTGCTCGGCGGCCATTCGATGGGCGGCTGCGTCGCGCTGCTGGTCGCTGGCAAGCGTCCGGACCTCGTGAAAGGCCTCGTGCTGGCCGACCCCGTGATCATGTCGCGCAAGACCTATTTCTGGAACCATATCTTCCCGCCGGTGAACTGGCTGATCCGGCGCAACCACATGGCTGCGCGTGCCCGCAAGCGGCGCGGCGAGTTCAATTCCTTCCGCGAGGCGCTCGACGGCTATTCTGGCAAGGCCACATTCAAGTCCTGGCGCGAACCCTTTCTGGCCGACTATCTGCTCGACGGTCTCGACCGCACGGACACCGGCCCCGCCGACGCGGAGAAGCAGAGCTGGAAGCTGCTCTGCACGCCGAAATGGGAAGCGGCCACCTTCGGCGCCCAGCGCAACGCGCCCTGGAGCGCGCTCGGCAAGGTGCGCAAGAAGAACATTCCGATCGTCATCCTGCGCCCCAGCCGCGACTCGGTGATCTCCGACAAGGTCCGTGCCGAGATCATCCAGAAGAATCCCTCGCTGATGATGCGCGGCATTCGCGGCACCTCGCACTTCCTGCCGATGGAAGCGCCCTACGAAATCCGCGACCAGCTCTCCGCTTTCATCGCCCGCCTCGTCGAGCGCTACACGCTGGAAGAGGACGGCCCGGTCTCGCGGAATTTGCGCCAGCGGAGACGGCGGGCCGGTTAGGCCTCACCACAAATCCCGCTCCGGCGAGGCCGCCTTTGCAAGCTTGCCCATCAGCCGCGCCAGCTCTGTCTGTTCCTTCTCGGACAGGGCGCTGACCAGCTGCGCTTCCTCCGCGAGAGCCAGCGGCACGATCAGCTCGTAGATGCCGATCCCGGCGGGCGTGAGCACGAGGTTTGACCGCCGCGCATCATCCGTGGACGGACGCCGCTCGAGGTAGCCCACCTCGATCAGGCCTGCGACCGCGCGGCTGACGGCCACCTTGTCCATCTGCGTGCGCTGGCCGATCTCGGTAGCGCTGATGCCCGGCGTATCGGCCGTCACCGCCATCACGCGCCATTGCCAGATCGAGAGCCCGAACTCCCGGTCATAGAGTTCCGCGATCCGCTGCGAGACGGCGTTCGAGAGCACCGACAGCCGGAACGGCAGGAAAGTCGCAAGGCGCAGGGGCGCGGGGTGGGTCTTTTCGGGCATCGGATCCTCTGGACTCGCTTGCAGGGCGAGGCAATATTAGTTACATATGAAACTATCTTATCCCACCTTGCAAGACAGGACCCCGTCCCATGGCCGATCTTTTCGACAATCCCGCCGGTCTCGACGGTTTCGAATTCATCGAATTCTCCGCCCCTGAAAAGGGCGTACTGGAGCCGGTGTTCGAAACCATGGGCTTCACGAAGGTCGCCCGCCACCGCTCAAAGGATGTCGAACTCTGGCGCCAGGGCGGCATCAACCTGATCACCAACTATGAGCCGAACTCCGCCGCCTGGTATTTCTCGCGCGAGCACGGCCCCTCCGCCTGCGGAATGGGTTTCCGCGTGAAGAACGCCCGCAAGGCCTATGACCACCTCCTCAAGCAGGGCGGCGAGCCCGTCGAGGCCAAGACCGGGCCGATGGAACTGCACATCCCCGGCATCCGCGGCATCGGCAATTCGATTATCTACCTGATCGACCGGTATGACAGCGGCGCGGGCGAACTCTCGATCTACGACATCGACTTCGAATACCTGCCGGGCGTGGACCGCCATCCCAAAGGCGCCGGCTTCAAGGTCATCGATCACCTGACCCACAACGTCTATGGCGGCCGCATGAAATACTGGGCGGACTTCTACGAGACGCTCTTCAATTTCCGCGAGATCCGCTACTTCGACATCAAGGGCGAATATACCGGCCTGACCTCCAAGGCGCTGACCGCGCCGGACGGGAAGATCCGCATACCTCTCAATGAGGAAGGCAAGGGCGGCGGCGGCCAGATCGAAGAGTTCCTGCGCGAGTTCAACGGCGAAGGCATCCAGCACATCGCCCTGATCTGCGACGACCTTTATGCCTGCTGGGACGACCTGAAGAAGCGCGGCGTGCCCTTCATGACGGCGCCGCCGGAGACCTATTACAAGATGCTGTCGGGCCGCCTGCCGGGGCACGGCGAAGACGAAGCCGGCCTCAAGGCGCGCGGCCTGCTGCTCGACGGCACGACCGAAGGCGGCGAGCCGCGCCTGCTGTTGCAGATCTTCGCCCAGCCGCAGATCGGCCCGGTCTTCTTCGAATTCATCCAGCGCAAGGGCGACTACAAGGAAGGCTTCGGCGAAGGCAACTTCAAGGCCCTGTTCGAAAGCATCGAACGCGACCAGGTCGAGCGCGGCGTGCTCGCGGTGAAGGAGAAAGTGTGATGGCAACTCCCAAACTCAAAGGCGTCCACCACGTCGCCTATCGCTGCAAGGATGCGAAGGAGACGGTGGAGTTTTACCAGAAGACGCTCGGCATGGAGTTCCAGCTGGCAATCGCCGAGGACCACGTGCCCTCGACCGGCGCTTATGATCCGTACATGCACATCTTCCTCGATGCCGGGAACGGCAACGTGCTCGCCTTCTTCGAGCTGCCCGAGCAGCCCGAAATGGGCCGCGACCCGAACACGCCCGTCTGGGTCCAGCACATCGCCCTGCGCCTGGGCAGCCTCGACGAACTCCACGCCGCCAAGGCCCACCTCGAATCCCTCGGCCTCGACGTGCTCGGCCCAACCCACCACGGCATCTTCAAGTCGATCTACTTCTTCGATCCCAACGGCCACCGCCTCGAACTCACCGCCGACATCTCGACGCCGGACCAACTCGCGCAGCTGAAGAGCGTCGCCCAGCCGATGATCGACGAATGGACCGCGACAAAGAAGGCCCCGCGCCACGCCGCCTGGCTGCACGAGAAGATCCGGGAAGAGTCCTGACCTTCCCCCTCTCCCGGTCCACGGGAGAGGGGCCGGGGGTGAGGGGGGCTGACATCTCCCCCGCAAGGGTGTTCAGTCAAACAAGAGCCCTCACTCCAACCCCTCTCCCGCGGGGCGGGAGAGGGGCTAAAAAAGATCAAAGGAAACGCCCCCATGAAACTCGCCACCCTCCGCAACGGCACGCGCGATGGCCGCCTCGTCGTTGTCAGCCGCGACCTGACGCGCGCCACCGACGCCGCCCGTATCGCGCCGACGCTGCAGGCCGCGCTCGACAAGTGGACCATCTACGGGCCGGAGCTGGAAATCCTCGCGCAGCAGGTGGAGCTCGGCTCCGTCCCCACCTTCCGCTTCCACGAGCATGACTGCGAAAGCCCGCTGCCGCGCGCCTATCAGTGGGCGGATGGTTCGGCCTACATCAACCATGTCGAACTCGTCCGCGCCGCCCGCGGAGATAAAGTGCCCGAGAGCTTCTACTACGACCCCCTGATGTACCAGGGCGGCTCCGACGGCTTCCTCGGCCCCCGCGACGCCATACCGCTCGGCGACGCCGCCTGGGGCCTCGACATGGAAGGCGAAATCGCCGTGATCACCGATGACGTGCCGATGGGCGTCAGCGAGGAAGAGGCCGCCCTCCACATCCAGCTGATCCTGCTCTGCAACGATGTCTCGCTGCGCGGCCTGATCCCCGGCGAGCTCGCCAAGGGCTTCGGCTTCTTCCAGTCCAAACCCGCCAGCGCCTTCTCCCCGGTCGCCGTCACGCCGGACGAGCTTGGCCCCAACTGGCAGGACGGCCTCGTCCACCTGCCGCTCCGCGTCGACCTCAACGGCGCCCCCTTCGGCCGCGCCAACGCAGCCGTCGACGCGACCTTCAATCTCCCCCGCCTCGTCGCCCACGCCGCCAAGACCCGCAAACTTTCCGCCGGCACGATCATCGGCTCGGGCACCGTCTCCAACAAGGGCGCCGACGGCGGCGCCGGCAAACCCGTCGCCGACGGGGGGCTTGGCTATTCGTGCATCGCTGAAATCCGGATGATCGAAACCGTCCGCGACGGCGCCCCGAAAACACCCTTCATGAAAGCCGGCGACGTCGTGCGTATCGAGATGAACGATGCCTCCGGCCATTCCATCTTCGGCGCCATCGAGCAGACCGTCGCGGCCGTCTGAACACATTCAACACCTGTTGAAATTTTCGCCGCACTAGGGCATTCAGGCGCCGCGGTTTATGCTAGTGCAAGGCAGCAGCGGCAACGCGACCAGGGAGTGACAGGCCGGATGGCAAGCAAGGTCTACAAATCGGCGAAGGAAGCCCTCGACGGGCTCACCTTCGATGGCATGACGGTGATGGCCGGCGGCTTCGGCCTCTGCGGCATTCCGGAAAACCTGATCCTCGCGCTGCGTGACAGCGGCGCGAAGGATATCACCGCCATCTCGAACAATGCCGGCGTCGACGATTTCGGCCTCGGCCTCCTGCTGAAAACGCGCCAGATCAAGAAGATGATCTCGTCCTATGTCGGCGAGAACAAGGAGTTCGAGCGCCAGTACCTCTCCGGCGAACTCGAGCTCGAGTTCAATCCGCAAGGCACGCTCGCCGAACGCTGCCGGGCAGGCGGGGCAGGCATCCCGGGTTTCTACACCAAGACCGGCGTCGGTACGCTCGTCGCCGAAGGCAAGGAACACCGCGAGTTCAACGGCGAAACCTACATCCTCGAAACCGGCCTCGTCGCCGATCTCTCGATCATCAAGGCGGAGAAGGCAGACACGCAGGGCAACCTGATCTTCAACAAGACCGCCCGCAACTTCAATCCGCCGATGGCGATGGCCGGCAAGGTCACCGTCGCCGAAGTTGAAGAGATCGTCCCCGCCGGTGATCTGGACCCGGACCATATCCACCTGCCGGGTGTCTTCGTCCAACGCATCATCAAAGGCAGTTTCGAGAAACGCATTGAGCAGCGCACGGTGCGCAAACGGCCGGTCTGATGAACCCGCCTGCCAACCCCTGGCTGCTAGCCGCCGGCGCAGGCAGCCTTGCGGCCGCCGCCGCGCACGTGGCGTGCATCTTCGGCGGCGCGGACTGGTACCGTTTTCTCGGCGCCGGCAACCGGATGGCCGCTGCGGTGGAGCGCGGCGCCATGCTTCCTAACGTGATTACGGCCGGCATCGCCGGCATCCTGCTCGTCTGGGCACTGATCGCTTTCTCGGCGGCTGGCCTGATGGTGCGCTTGCCACTGCTCCGCGTCGCCCTCGTGCTGATATCGGCGGTACTGCTGCTGCGCGCGGCGGCCGTCTTCGTGCCGTCGCTCTGGCTGCCGGAGCACACGTCCACATTTCGCGCCGTCTCATCGGCGCTCGTATTCGCGCTCGGCGCATGCTTTGCCATCGGCACAGTCGCCGCCTGGCCTTCATTATCGACAAGGAGCTGAAACTATGCCTTGGACACGCGACGACATGGCGGCCCGCGCCGCAAAGGAACTCCGCGACGGGTACTACGTCAACCTCGGCATCGGCATTCCGACGATGGTGGCCAACCACATCCCGGAAGGCATGGATGTGACGCTGCAAAGCGAGAATGGAATGCTCGGCATGGGTCCGTTCCCGTATGAAGGCGAGGAAGACGCCGACCTCATCAACGCCGGCAAGCAGACGATCACGACGCTTCCGCGCACCAGCTTTTTCGACAGCGCCACCAGCTTCGCGATGATCCGCGGCGGCCATATCAACATCGCCATCCTCGGCGCCATGGAAGTCGCCGAGAACGGCGATCTCGCCAACTGGATGATCCCCGGCAAGCTCGTCAAAGGCATGGGCGGCGCGATGGACCTCGTTGCCGGCGTCAAGCGCATCGTCGTCGTCATGGATCACGCCAACAAGGCCGGCGAATCCAAGGTGCTGAAAGCCTGCACCCTGCCGCTCACCGGCAAGGGCGTCGTCAACCGCATCATCACCGACCTCTGCGTGATGGACGTCGTCCCCGGCGGCCTCAAACTCCTCGAACTCGCCCCCGGCGTGACGCTGGACGAAGTGAAAGCGAAGACGGAAGCGACGCTGGTTTCGTAAGGGCGCGGCCCTGTTCCGCGCCAATATGAACTACGTCTCGTTGTGGCCCTATTGCGACATTCGCGCCTGTCCAAAAGTCGGTCGGCAAGTTGGCGCTGGTCCAAGATTCTTGGGGCAGGTCAATACGCAGCCAGCGTCTCAGCATTACATCAGTTCTGGTGCGGGCTGATAGAAGTAACCTGGTTTTTGGATCACCCGTTTCAAAGTAGGGTCATGCCAATGTGCGGCCAGGTTGGAGGACATCGGAGGCACCAACCATGGCCAATGGCCGAAAACCTCTCGCCCTGCTTCGGCCTCTCTGCGCCGAAACTTTAGGAAGCTTTCAGATAGGGAGTGATGATCCATAATCCGCACACCTGCCTGTCGGAAGGAATGCAAGACGGCCCGGTTCAGCTCCACCATGGCCTGATCACGCCAGAGAGGATTTTTCAGGCTCATGTCCAGCCCAAGAATCGCTGCTACCTTTTCCAGCTTTGCATACCGTCTTGGGTCCCCCAGATTGATACTTCCGATTTCAGTGCCTTGATACACGCCGCTAGACGGAGCGGCAGAGTATTGGATGCCCCCTAAATCTAGGGCCATTCCCGAGACTGCAGGAAGAGCAAACCATTTCAGTCCCAAGCGCGCGAACTCCGGGCGTTCGGGGTGCTGTAGCTGTACCTCGAGTACATCTGGCGCCGGAATCTCAAACAGTTCCGGCGGCTGCTCGCCGACTTTTATAATAATTGGAAGGATGTCGAATTCAGTTCCGCTGCCTTGCCAACCCATTTTCATCGCAAAATTTGTCAATTTGACGTTCTTCGGATCACCGAAAATTTTCCCGTCGGCTGATAAGTATCCCGCATAAAGAATCAGCTGCGAGTTCAGGATCCGGATCCTCGGCTCTCCCGGCCGGAAGACGGTCAACGCCGGTCGCAGATCTCCCGAATTTGTCGACCACCGAATATGGGCTAGAATGGCTTCGAAAATCTCATCTGGCCGCGTCATGCTACGCGCATCAAAGACTTTGAGCGAGGGCCAGAACATTCGGCCGATGCAGCGTATGCTATTGCGCCACGCAACCCTGGCACCAAAAGTGAGTTCCTCGTAGTTTTGGTTCCATACGCCGGTGCGGTTGACTTCTTCCTTCATCATTTGGATCCGGCGTTCTATGCCCGCTATCCGCGTCTCATGTCCCATCTGGAGCAGAAAAATCTCTGCTTCCAAAATGGGATCATGAGCCTCTGAAAGCCAGAAGCTCTTAGCTTCTGCAGCCTCGGGCAAAACACTTTGACTAAAGGGACACTGCGCTTCTGGAGCCTTCATGGATTCTCTCTGATGTAGCCCAACTGGCTTTTTGCTTGTCTGCTATGTTGAAAGGCCTGCAATCCGCATCAGTGTTCGAGCGCAAAGAACGATGGATGCTCTTTGTGGGAAATGCCCTATGCCCAGCATTCACGCTGTGTGAAAAATCTTCAAAGACTCCATCGCACGAGCAGATTTGAAGCATCCGCCTCTTATGTTGTCGCCTTGCCGCACGCTCTCAGACAACTCGGATAAATTCAATTCTGCCTTGCCTTGTAAACTGAGCGCGACAGACGACCATATATCCAAAAGTCTATACTCAAGGGCGCAGCCTAAGGAATTGCTCGACACGCGCATGCTCCGCTCACCTTTGGCTTCATTATGAGCTGAAGCTACAATCAGAACAAAACCAGAAAAATCGAATTGATCTTGGTGCGGATTATGTGGGTTTTGATGTTTTCGCGCGCAGGGATGTGCTCATCCATTTCTCCTCGCCGGCTCGGCAATTAGGCGCATACTTGTGGGTTGCAGCGCGCTCGAGGCCATGATGTGTGATTCTGTCTGCTCCTGCGCCTCGCCCAGGCCGCGCGGCCGCAGGCCTGGGCCGGGCTGGATACGTCTTGACGACAGCCCCCTCGGTCTGCTGCGCAGACACCTCCCCCGCTTCGCAGGGGAGGATAAGGCTGCACGCTCCAATACCCGCTCATCCCCGCGCAGGCGGGGATCTCGTGCGACTCTTGCCAATCCCGATCCCCGCCTTCGCGGGGATGAGCGGTGGGTTAAACGCCCTCAACAAACAAGACCCGGTAATCCGCCGCCTGGAACCGGTGCACCTTGGCCGCCGTGTATTCCGGGCTCTCATACCAGGCCTTCGCCTCGGCCATCGTCGGGAAGGCGAGAATGACAACGCCGTCGGCCGCCGCGCCTTCGGTCACCTCATGCTTGCCGTAGAAGGCCAGCGGCGTGATCTTGTGATCGCCGCGCGCGGCGCCGGCCGCCGCGCCATATTTCGCCATCGCGTCAGCGTCGCGCAGCTTCTCGCGGATCAGGATTACATAGGCGGTCATCGGTGGCTCCTCCGGTTTCGGTACCGCCCACTTTCGCGTCTGCGCACGGCGCGCGCAATTCCTTCCCCCGCGTCGCGGGGTTTCACGCGCGGGCAAAAGCCGCTAGGGCTGCGCCAGCTTTTCCGGATGTGTCCCATGTCGCATTTTTCTGCCCTGTCCACGCTCCCGCCCGACGCGCTGCTCGGCCTGATGATGGCCTTCCGCGCCGATCCGCGCGCCGACAAGTACGATCTCGGCGTCGGCGTCTACAAGGACCTCGCGGGCCAAACGCCGATCCTCTCGGCGGTGAAGAAGGCCGAAGCCCGCCTCCTCGCGGCGCAGACGACAAAAGTCTACGAAGGCCAGCGCGGCAACACCGATTTCTGCGGCCATATCGAGGACTTCGTCTTCGGCAGGGACCATCCCGCCCGAAAGGAAGGCCGCACGATTTCCTTCACGGCGCCCGGCGGCTGCGGCGCGCTGTTCCAGGGCGTCAGCCTGATGCGCAAGACGGGCGCGAAGCGCGTCTGGGTCTCGAAGCCGACCTGGCCGAACCATCCGAACGTCGTCAAATCCCTCGGCCTCGAAGTGAAGGAATATGCCTACGCGCGGGACGGCGAATTCTACCAGCTCGGCATGCTGGCGGACTTGTCCGCCGCCGAGGCCGGCGACGGCGTGATTATCCAGGGGCCGTGCCACAACCCGACCGGGATTGATCCGCATATTGACGACTGGAAAGCCCTCGGCGCGCTGGCGAAGGAGAAGGGCCTGATGGTCATGCTGGACGTCGCCTATCACGGCTTCGCCCAGAGCCTCGACCGCGACATGGACGGCGTGCGCGCCTTCATGGCCGAAGCGGGCGAGGCGATGGTCGCCTATTCCTGCTCCAAGAATTTCGGCCTTTACCGGGAACGCACCGGCTGCTTCCTCGTGCTCGGCGAAACCGAAGCCGGCATTGCGGCGGCCGCGACCCATGTCGCGGACAATGGCCGCGCCACCTGGTCGATGCCTCCCGCGCATGGGGCAGGGATCGTCGCCACCATCCTCGGCGACGCGCAGCTGCGCATCGAATGGGAAAATGAACTCAATGCCATGCGTACACGGATGAAAGGCCTGCGGGAATCGCTGTCGGACGCCCTCGTCTCCGCCACAGGCTCGAACGCACTCGCCGCCCTGAAAGCCCAGAACGGCATGTTCTCGCAGCTGCCTGTCACCGCCGCGCAGACACTCGAACTGCGCGACAAGCACGGCGTCTACATGCCTGCCTCCGGCCGCATCAACATCGCCGGCCTCAACCCGAAAGACATTCCGGCCCTGTCGGAAATCCTCGGAGGATACCTTTAGATCGACAACCCGCGCGGCGCGATCTTCTCCAGCTCCGCGATCATCTCTGCCGGCGCTTCGACCGCCTTGCGCGCATCAAGGTCCAGCGAGATCGCGATCACTTCGCAGGTCGCCCAGGCGCCGCCCGTCTGCGGGTCCATGATCCAGTGGATCAGGTTGTGCGTCTTGCCTGCCACCTTGCCCAGCGAGGTGTGCACCACGAACTGGTCGCCCTCGCGCGGCATGCGGTGATAGCGGATGCGGTATTCGAGAACCGCCGCGCCCATCCGCCGGCCGCCGGCATTCTGGCCAACGCGGTTGCGCCAGTCAAAAAGGAGGTTGGGCACCGAATCCGACACACGCCCGATGATCCACGAAGGCGTCATCCACCCATGCGCCCCGCAATGCGCAGCGGGAACAGCGCCCATCCCGATGCGCGGCGCGCCCACCGTCTCGACCTTCGCGAGCGTGATCTCGTCCACCAGAAGACCCGGCCCGTCCGGATCAAAAGAGCGCGGCTTTGCCTCGTCCGGCGTCTCGCCTTTCAGGGCTTCCAGCTTGGCGAGGACGCGCTTTGTCCAGGGGAAGGCCTTTCCCTCGGCGGTATCAAGGTGGGCAATCCGTGTGCGGAAGGCCGCCGACAGTGTGCCATCGGTATGGCGCAGTTCCTGGTAGATCACCGCGTCGCTTTCCCCGATGTCGAGGACGCAGCCGGTCATCTTGAGCGGCCGGCCGGGCAGCACTTCGCGCACGAAGCGGATATGCTGGTCAACCGGGGCGACAGTGGAGGGCGAACTGGGCCGGAACGCATTCGGCATGCCCGCCGCATGGCAAAGCGCAACGAGGCCTTCCAGTTGCTTCTCGACATAGACGCGCACGTTCATGTGCCCCATCTCGTCGCAATCCCACTGGTTGCAGCTGCCTTGCCAGAGGGGGATCACGGCGCGCAGTTCCGGCAGGTGCCGCGCACTTCGACCACCGCGCGCGCCATGCGGAATCCGGCGCCCCGGGTTTCGGCCTTCAGAGCCTCGCTGGTGGCGGTGGCGTGCAGTTCCTCGGCGCCCTTGCAGGTGTCGCAGATCAGGAAGACAGCAGAATGGCTGTGACTCGTATGGCCGCAGGCGACATAGGCGTTGAGGCTCTCGATCTTGTGCACGAGGCCCGCATCCTGGAGGAAATCCAGCGCCCGGTAGATCGTCGGCGGCTTCGCCGCGCCTTCGCCGTCGAGGTTCGCCAGCAGGTCGTAAGCCTTCGCGGGCCCCTGGTTATCCAGCAAGAGGCGCAGCACCTTGCGCCGGATCCGCGTCATCCGCTGGCCCTGGCGCACAACGAGGGCTTCGGCCTCGTGCAGGAATGCCTCGGTATCGGCCGGGCTGCACGGCGTATTCGCGTGCCCGTGGGCATGGGTATGGGGTTTGGAACTGGCCATGCCCCTATTTCGGGTGTTTCGCATGCAATGTGAAGGGGAGAGCGGCTTTCGAGGTCTGGACGGGCCCCGCAAATCACACGAGATTCTCCTTTTAGGCGACTCGGGCCACAAGGTCCGGCGCGGTGTGGAGGCCTCAGGCAATGCAGTTATCCGAACGGGACGGGCTCGAACTCTGGCGCAAGGCGGTTACCGCCTCGGTGCGCTCGGACGCGCCGGACCTGACGGCGCGCCAGCAGGCCGTGCTGATGTCGGTGGCGCTGATGCCCGGCCCGCACACCGTGCGCGGCCTTGCAGAGCATCTGGGCGTCGCCAAGCCGGCCATCACCCGGGCCCTGGACGCACTGGAGCGGCTGAACTTCATCCGCCGCCTGCCGGACGATTCGGACCTGCGCTCGATCTTCATCGAGCGCACGCCGGACGGCATGACGTACCTGCGCGCCTTCGCCCGCCTTGTTCTCGCTGCGGCTTCCGGCGAAGAGGCTGGCGGAAAGCCTTCGGCCAAGCGTTCCAACGCGGCCTGAGGCGTCTGCCTCGGAGCCTTTGGACCATGCCGGACTTCAATGACGTGCGCCTGAAACGCCCCGAAGGCGTCGGCATCGGCTTTCAGGTCACTGCCGGGGTCGCCGCGATCCGGGAGACGCCGGCGCCTGATGGCCGCCTCGGCACGCAGGCGCTGCACGGCGAACGGCTCGACGTGTTCCGCGAAGACGGCGAGTTCGGCCTCTGCCAGCTGCGCCGCGACCGATATGTCGGCTGGGTCAGCATGGACGCGCTGTCGGCGCCCGCCTTGCCGGCAACCAACAAGGTCAGCGCGCTGCGCACCTATTGTTTCTCGGAGCCGGACCTCAAATCCGCGCCGCGCTTCATGCTGTGCCTCGGCGCGCGCGTGGCGGCGACGGGGCGCACCGACGGGCCGTGGGTAGAGTGTGCGCGGGCAGGCTGGGTGCACACGCGCCACCTCGCCGCCCTGGAGGCGTTCGAGACCGATCCGGCCGGTGTGGCCGAGCGCTATCTGGAGACGCCCTATCTATGGGGCGGGCGCGAAAGTCTTGGGCTCGACTGTTCGGGCCTGGTCCAGCAAGCCTTCGAAGCCTGCGGGGTGATCCTGCCGCGCGATTCCGACATGCAGGCGGCCTGGGCCGGTGAGCCGGTCGCGGACTGGCAGGCGCCGGGCGCCTTGCGGCGCGGCGACCTCGTATTCTGGGAAGGCCATGCCGGCCTCCTGACTGCGCCGGACACGTTGCTGCACGCCAACGCCTTCCATCTCGGCGTCGCCCGCGAGCCGCTTGCGCCAGCGATTGACCGTCTACGGAGCGTCGTCGGAGAAGTGACCGGTGTGCGCCGGGTGGCGCTGCAACCAGGCGGAGCGCCGGACTGGCTGAAGGCAGTCTGATGCCGGCGGATCACTCCGGCACGCCAAGTCTGGTCGAGGTGACGGACGCGCGCAGCGGCCTGTTTGAGGCTGCGATGGCGATCTACGAGGCTGAAATCCCCAAGGCGGAGCAGAAGACGCGCGCGCAGATACTGGCGAGCCTCGCGCATCCGGATGTGCGCGTCTGGGCGTATGTGCGCGGCGGCGATGTCATCGGCGTGTCGATCGTGTATGCGCCGCGCCGCGAAGGCGTGTTGTTGCTCGAATATCTGGCCATTGCCGCGACGGCCCAGGGCGGCGGGATCGGGTCACTCCTGTTCACCGCGTCCTTCGCAGCGAGCCGGATCGATCCGGGGACGATGCTGCTGATCGAAGTGGATTCAGAAGAGGCCGACGTGGACGCGGCGGAGCGCGCCGTGCGGCTGAAACGCAAGCAGTTCTATCGCCGCCTCGGCTGCCGCGAAGTGGCAGGCTTCGACTATATCCTTCCGCTGGAAAACTACGGTCCCGCTCCGAAGATGAACCTGCTGGTGCTGGGCGCTGAGGAAGACCGTCTCGAGACCGCGCGTCTGCAGCAGGCGGTCAGCGCCATCTACCAGAACGTCTATGCCTGCGCGCCCGACGATCCGCGCCTCGCCGCGATGTTTGCGGGGCTGGAAGGGTCGTTGCAGCTGGTGTGACGTTCAACAAAAAACCCCCGGCGCGGGCCGGGGGTTTTCTGTGTGCGGATCAAGTTCCGGATCAGGTCGGCGCCACTTCCTCGGCGGGCGTTTCCGCCGGAGGGGTTTCGCCGGTGGCAGGGGCCGCGCCTTCGGCCGGTGCGGCCTCGCCTTCTGCCGGCGGGGTAGCGGCATCAGCGGGAACCGCTTCGCCTTCGACGGAAACCACTTCGCCTTCAGCCGCAGCCGCGGCGGCCATCGGCGCCGGGAACGGCGCGGCGCCTTCGGTATTTGCCGCGAGATAGGCGATCACGTTGGCGCGGTCTGCATCCTTCTTGATGCCGGCGAAGGACATCGAGGTGCCCTTCATGTAGCCCGCCGGGCTCTTGAGCCAGGCATCCAGGTTCTCATAGGTCCACTGGCCTTCGGCGTTCGACATCGGCCCCGAATAGTTGAAGCCCGCCATGTGGGCCTTGTTGGACATGACGATGTTGTGGAGGTTCGGGCCGGTGCCGTTGGCGCCGCCGGGGGTGATGGTGTGGCAGGTCGAGCACTGACCGGCGAAGGTGCGCTCGCCGCGGGCGACATCTGCGGTCAACAGGGCGGCGCCGAGGTCAAACACGGCTTCGGCCGCGCCGCCGGCAGAGGCGGCTTCGGCGATCTCGACGCAGTAATGGAACTGCGCGCACATCTTTTCGCCGAGGCTAGCGGTCTCTTCCTCGCCGCCGTGATGGCCGCCTTCGCTGGCAAAAACGAGGCTGGGCAGCGTCGCCAGGCCCATCATGAACAGGGCAGTGGCGAGCAGGGCGCCGATGATCTTGTTGAGACCGAGTTCTCCCATCGGGGCAATCCTTCGAATCTATTCCGTTACTAGTGTCTTGGCGGGCGGGTTTTGGCACGCTAACCGGGTGCACACAATATAACGGGTGCCTCGCAGAGGCGCTTCCCCCGGGCGTCGCGGCGATCAGACGCACGTCGAATCCGGGGGGCAGGGCAGGGATTTCCGCAATGAGCCAGAAAATTGCCTATCAGGGCGAACCGGGCGCGAACTCGCACATTGCCTGCAGCGAGGCCTTTCCGGCCCATGAGCCCATGGCCTGCCGCACCTTCGAGGACTGTTTCATCGCCGTCGAGAAGGGCGAAGCCGCCCTCGCCATGATCCCGGTCGAAAACACGATCGCGGGCCGGGTCGGCGACATTCACTATCTTCTGCCCTCGACCCAGCTCCACATCACCGGCGAGTATTACCTGCCGATCCGCTTCCAGCTGATGGCCCTGAAGGGCACGAAGCTGGCGGACGTCCGGAAAGCGCGCTCGCACATCATGGGCCTCGGCCAGTGCCGCAATTTCCTGCGAAAGCATGGCATCGAGGCGGTGACGGCGGCCGATACCGCCGGCGCGGCCCGCGAAGTGGCGGAGCTGGGCGATCCGTCCGTCGCCGCCATTGCGCCGCGCCTTGCGGCGGAGGTCTACGGCCTGGAAATCCTTGCCGAGGATATCGAGGACGCTGCACACAACACGACGCGCTTTGTCATCATGTCGCGCACACCGGCGGACATTGATGCCGGGGACGGCCCGGCGAAGACGGCCTTCCTGTTCGAGGTGCGCAACATTCCGGCGGCGCTCTACAAAGGCCTCGGCGGGTTTGCGACCAATGGCGTCAACATGACCAAGCTTGAGAGCTATCTCACCGGCGGCTCGTTCGAAGCCTCGCAGTTCTATGCAGAGATCGAAGGGCATCCGGACGAACGGCCCGTGCAGCTGGCGTTGGAAGAGCTTGGCTTCTTCTCGCAGTCGCTGAAGATTCTCGGCGTGTTTCCGAAGACGGAAAACGCCAGGCTTTAGAAAATCTTCGCGCGATTGTCGAAACAGGCGCTCCCCGCGGCTCATGTTGTCAGGCAGGAATGAACCTGCCGGCAACTCGCAGGAACCCTCCGATGCAATACATGCTGATCTTCACCGAACCGACCGAAGTCTTCGCCAGGCGCGAGAACCCTGCCGAAGCGCCCGCCTATTGGGGCGCCTGGACGTCCTACATGGGCGCGATTGCCAAGGCCGGGATCATGGTCAATGGCGACGGCCTCCACCCGCCGCATACCGCAACGACCGTCCGTGTCCGGAACGGCAAGCGCGAGGTGCAGGACGGCCCTTATGCCGATGTCAAGGAACAGCTGGGCGGGTATGTCGTCATCGAGGTCGCCGGTCTGGATGCGGCGCTCGACTGGGCGGCGAAGTCGCCCTCGGCGGAATACGGCTCGGTGGAAGTGCGCCCCGTGCTGCCGCAGCCGGCGCGCTGAATGAGTAAGGGAGACGCCCGCACTGCTGGCGAAGCCGCGGCCCGCAGCAGCTATGGGCGTCTCCTGTCACTCATCGTGCGGTCGACGCGCGACATCGCCGCTGCCGAGGATGCGTTGGCCGACGCGTTCGCCGAGGCGCTGCGCGTGTGGCCGGAGCGCGGTGTGCCGGATAGTCCCGAGGCCTGGCTGCTCACCACTGCGCGCCGCGCCGCCGGTCATGTGCGCCGGCACCAGGGCGTGCGCGAGGCCGCCGCGCCCGCGCTTGAACAGGTTTACGACGCCATGCAGTCCCGCACGCCAAAAGACTTTCCCGACGAGCGCCTGAAGCTGATGTTCGTCTGCGCGCATCCGGCTATCGACGAGACCGTCCGCACGCCGCTGATGTTGCAGACGATCCTCGGGCTCGACGCGGCGCGGATCGCCCGCGCCTTCCTGGTCGAGGCGCCCGCCATGTCGCAGCGCCTCGTTCGGGCCAAGACGAAGATCCGCGATGCGGGCGTTGCGTTTGAGGTGCCGGATACCTCGGTGCTGGAGGAGCGGCTCGAGGATGTGCTCGCCGCCATCTATGCAGCCTATACGCTCGGCTGGGACGATGTGCCGGGGGAGGCGGCGGTGGGCGAACCGCTGACGCAGGAGGCGGTCTTTCTTGCGCGTCTCGTCGTGATGTTGCTGCCGCAGGCGCCGGAAGCGAAGGGCCTGCTCGCGCTGATGCTGGCGAGCGAGGCGCGGATGGCGGCGCGGCGCGGACCGGGCGGCGACTATGTTCCGCTCAAGGAGCAGGATGTGCGGCTCTGGAACGGAGCGCTGATGGCCGAGTCCGAAGCGTGCCTGCGGGCGGCGGCGGCGTTCGGGCGGCCGGGCAGGTTCCAGACCGAGGCGGCGATCCAGTCGCTGCACAACCAGTCGGTCATGGTCGGCGACGTGCCGCCTTCAGTTTTGCTGATGCTCTATGATGTGCTGGTGCGCCAGTCGCCCGCGATCGGTGCGGCGGTGGCGCGGGCGGTCGCGTATGGTGAGCACCGGAGCGCCGAGGAAGGACTCGCGACGCTGGACGAGATTCCGGCGGCGCGAGTTGAACGCTACCAGCCATACTGGGCAGCGCGGTTTCATCTGCTGCAGTCGGCGGGGCAGCTGAAGGAGGCGGCAGAGGCGCAGGCCAAAGCGATCTCGCTGACGCAGGATCCGGCGCTGGTGGCCTTTCTGACTGCGCGGCTGAACCGGCCGGCGTGAGAGGGTCAGCAGCTGGTCGAGAAATCGACGCGCGATTCGAGATGGTCGACGAAGAGCTTCGCCTTGCCGCGCAGCTTGCCAGCGCTCCACACAGCGTGCAGCGGGGACGGCTCGCCGGTCCATTCCGGAAGTACACGGACAAGTTCGCCGCGACCGGCCGCCTCGCGCACCAGCCAGTTGGGACCGAGTAGGATGCCGAGGCCGGCCACCGCGCCTTGCAAAAGCATTTCGCCCGACGAGGCCTTGAACCGGCCATCCACGGAGGCCGATGCTGTCTCGCCATTGCGCGAGAGTTTCCACTCGGTTTGCGCGACTTGCCGGAAGGTCAGTGCAAGGTGTTCGGACAACTCGTCCGGGTGCGTGGGTGTACCCGCCCGTTGCAGATAGTTCGGCGAGGCCCAGAGCGCACGTGGCGCTTCGCCGAGCTTCTTCGCCATCAGGCTTGAGTCCTGCAACGTGCCCATGCGAAAGGCGAGGTCGATGCCTTCGCCGACGAGGTCGGTGTAGGTGTCATCGAGCATCAGGTCGACGCGCACATGCGGGAAGCGATCGAGAAATTCGGGGACTTGCGGACCGATCAGCATACGGCCCATCGAGGCCGCGCAGGAAAGGCGCAGCAAGCCGACCGGCTCATGCTCGAGCCCGCGCGCCTCGGCTTCGGCTTCATCATACTCGGCGAGGATATCGATGGCGCGGCGATAGAAGCGCTGGCCCGCTTCTGTCAGGCTGAGCGCGCGGGTCGTGCGCTGGAACAGTGTCGAGCCGAGGATGGCTTCGAGGTCCTGGATGCGGCGGGAGACTGTCGGCTGGCCTAGTTCGAGATCGATCGCGGCGCGGGAAAAACTGCCCGCGTCGGCCACTCGCACGAACAGGCGCATTGCATCAATCCGGTCCAACTTTATGCTCCGCATGCAGATTCTGCATGGACCATATGACATCTGCAGGCGTTCCGCGAAAGGCCGGAATGGATCATCTTGTCTTCACCGGCGGCAAACGGGTCATCCCACCCAACCGCCCGGACCCCGAAAGACAGACCGATGACAACCCTCACCCTGCATGATGAAACCACCGCCCCGGAAGCCGCCGGCGCGGCGCTTGCGGGTGTGCGCAAAGCCTACGGGATGATCCCGAACGTCCTGGCCGAAATGGCCGAGAACCCGGCCGTGCTCGACGCCTATCTCGCGCTCGCCGGCTTTACCGCCAAGACCGGCTTCAACGCCCTTGAACTCCAGGTCGTGCAGATCGCGACCAGCGTCGAGAACGAATGCCACTTCTGCGTCGCCGCGCACACGGCCGTCGCCAAAGGCCAGAAGCTCGACGACGCGGTGATCGCCGCGGTGCGCGATCGCCGGCCGATTGCTGAAACGCGCCTCGAGGCGCTGCGCCAGTTCACGACCAAGGTCGTCGCGCTGCGCGGCTTCGTCAGCGACGCCGATGTGGCGGCCTTCAAGGCCGCTGGCTGGAGCGACGCCGATATTCTCGCGGTGATCCTGAACGTCGCGATGAAGTCGATCACCAACTACGTCAACCACATCGCCGAGACGCCGCTGAACGCGCCGTTCCAGGCCTTCGCCTGGACCCCAGCACGCAAGCAGCCTGTACCGGCCTGACCGCAATACCGGGGCTCACGCAGGCGTGAAGCCGGCTCACGAAGCCGTGCTTTGAGCCTCAGCCCCGAACCATGCCACAAGATTGAAACCTCAAGGAACCGTCCCATGATTGCCCGCCTGCGCACGTATGCGCCCATTGCCTACTCGCTGGTGGCTTCGGCCGTCTTTCTCGACAGCCTGCGATTCAAGTTTACCAACGCGCCGGAGACGCAGACGATCTTCGGCAAGCTTGATGCCTGGGCATCCGGCTTCGGCGCCGAAGGCCTGTTCGCGCAGACGGGGCTGTTCAGCCAGTATGTGATCGGCTCGGCCGAGCTGGTCGCCTCGTCGCTGCTGATCGCCAGCCTCGTGCCCGCGCTGAAGCGGCTGCGTGTTCTCGGCGCCCTGATCGCCGTCGCAGTGATGAGCGGCGCTGTCAGCTTCCATCTCTTCACGCCGCTCGGCATTGATCCGAACAATGATGGCGGCGGATTGTTCGCGATGGCGGTGGTCGTCTGGCTCTGCTCGATCGCCATGCTGATCGCCGGGCGCGGCGTGCTGATCGATCTGGGCAGTGCTGTGGCGCGGGTTCTCCTCCCGTCCCGCGTGCTGTCGCCTGAGGGACTCGCGCTGACCCCGGCGCGGTCCTGATGCTGGCTGCGGAGGCGTGCAGCTCCCCCCTCCATGCCTCCGCGGCCAGACTTCTATCCTTCTTCTTCAACTGAACCCGAACACTGGAAACGACACGATGAAACTCCGCTCACTCCTTGCCGCTGCCGCCATTGCGATGGCGCCCGTCATTCTCTTCCCGCCCGTCGCTGCAGCCGAGGCGCCGATCTACACAAGCGCCTTCGACGACATCGCCGTGCAAGGCTATGACCCCGTCGCCTACTTCAAGGCCGGCAAGCCGGTTAAAGGCGCCAAGGAATTCTCGACGACCTGGAACGGCGCCGAGTTCCGCTTCGCAAGCGCAGCGAACCGCGATGCCTTCAAGAAGAATCCGGAAGCCTACGCGCCGCAATACGGCGGCTACTGCGCCTGGGCGGTGAGCCAGGGCTACACCGCGAAGGGCGATGCGAAGTTCTGGAAAATCGTCGATGGGAAATTGTATCTCAACTACAACAGTTCGGTGCAAAAAAAGTGGGAAGGGGACATCCCGGGCTTCATCGCCTCCGCGAACACCAACTGGCCTGAGGTCATCAACTAGATTTTCGGCGATCTGACTCGTGCGGCGCTGGAGGGTTTCTCTCCGGCGCCGTTTCAGTTTTGGGTGCGGGTTGGCGCGTCCGGTTGGGCGCCGCGCGGGTCGCGGAAAACAAGGAGAAGAGGTGTGTGATCAGCGCGGCGCGCGGTTGGCGCGGGCGGGGATCAAAGCGGCACGCGAGCCTTGTCGCGGCACTTCAAGTCTCTCGGCAAATTCCTTGATTTCTAAAAAGAAAAAGGGCGAGCTTGCGCTCGCCCTTTTGTATTCTGAAGTCGTCCGTAGACTTACTTCTTTTTTGCTTTGGCGGCCGGTTTTTTGGCCGGGGCAGCTTTAGCGGTTTTGGCAGCCGGCTTTTTCACAGCGGCTTTCGGTGCAGCTTTTTTCACGGCAGGTTTAGCAGCCGGTTTTTTAGCGGCGGGTTTTTTTGCAACAGCCATCTTCGATCTCCTTTGAGTGGCCCTGCAATAATATCGTGATTCGCGAGAATGCAACTCCTAAAATTCATTTTTCAGGCGAGTCCCTGTATTAGTCCGTACACGGTCAATCGTCCCGTTCGGCCCAAACCTTCAATATATGATGGGCAATTGCAGAGGGAGGCGGGCAAAAAAGTTCGGAATGTTTTCCCGAAAGAATTTCGCGCATCTCGGCGCGCGAGACCCACCGCGCGCTCTCGAGCTCTTTTGAATCGATGGTGATCGCGTCCGATTGAGCCGGAAGGATGAAGCCCATCATCAGCGATGAGGGGAAGGGCCAGGGCTGGCAGGCCACATATTCCGCCTGCGCCGGATCGCATTTGATGCCGGCTTCCTCGAACAACTCGCGCGAGGCGGCCTGCTCGATGGTTTCGCCCGGCTCGCAGAAGCCTGCGAGGCAGGACATGAAACCGGCGGGCCAGAATTTCTGGCGGCCGATCAGCGCGTGGCCATTCTGAACCGCCAGCATGATCGCGACGGGATCGGTGCGCGGGAAGTGCTCGGCGCCGCACGCAGAGCACTGCGCTTTCCAGCCGGCATCGGTGATTCCGTTGCGGCCTCCGCATTTCGCGCAGTAGCCGTGCGAGGTGTGCCAGAGGAAAAGGCTGCGCGCGGTGGAGGCGCAGTTGGCGTCCATCGCGGGCATCCGCGCCGCGGCCTGGCGGAAGTCGAGGAACTCGCCGATGCCTTCGATCAACGAGCCATCGAGGTCGAACTTCGGGGCAAGATCCAGCGCGAAGACCGGCGCGCCGGCCTTGTCCTCGCCGAGGAACAGGCGCGGCGAGCCGGGTGAGACGCGCGCCGCTTCCGGCCCCATCCAGACGAGGCCGCCATCGCGCGCGATCAGCGGAATGCCGTCGCGCAGCAGGAAGACGAGCGCGTCCTCGCGTTTGAAAGCGGCTTCAAGCCAGGCTTCATCTGTGCGGCGGTGGGCGGCGCGGTCGATGGGCTTGGCGGCGAGGGGCATGTCATTCGAGTTGGTCATGGCAGGGGAACTAATCCGGTTTGGCGCGCGTGGGAACATCTGACCGCGCCAAAAGCGCCTGCCTTTACTCCGCCAAAGTCTGGTGTCCTAACTCCCGGCCATAACAGGGAGGGGAGTCCCATGAAGTTGATGCACGCTGCGAGCCTCGCGGCTCTGATGATCACGGCGACCGCCTGCAGTTCGCTGCGCCCCTGGCCGAGCGAACCGGAGGCCGACGCCTTCGCGGAAGCCGCGCCGCCGGTGAACCGGTTCGCAGACATCGAGCTCGCCGCGCCGGACATGTCGGTGCCCGCCTATGCCGATCCGGCGCTGGATCCCCTGCGCTCGGCAACGCTGTCGCGCTTCACCAGCGAGCAGGAATTTCTCGACTGGCTGAAGGCGGTGCGCGGCGCTGCGAAACAGCGCGGCGTGTATTCCTGGCGCGACATGCCGATGACAGCAATGGCGGCGCCGGGCGAAGCGGCGATGTCTCCGCCGCCCCCGCCGCCTCCGCCCGCGATGGCGATGGCCGATGCGGTGGCGTCCGAGTCCGAGATCGTCGTGACCGGTTCCTCGATCCCGGCCGATCCGGCGAACCCCGAGATCACCAACAACCAGAAAGCCGGTGTCGACGAGGGCGGCATCGTCAAGCAGATCGGCAATTTCCTCGTCGTGCTGCAGGACGGGCGCCTGTTCGTCACCGACATCCTGCCGGGCGGCGAGCCGGGACTGAAGCTGACGGACCGCGCGGACGTCTATCGCACCAGCGCCGAAGACACCTGGTATGACGAGATGCTCGTCTCGGGACGCACCATCCTCGTCACCGGCTATTCGTACGACGAGAATGCCAGCGAATTCACGGTGCTGACGCTCGGCGATGACGGCAAGGTGACGCGGCAGGCGACGTTCTACATTTCGTCCGACGACTACTACTCGGGCAGCAACTATGCCTCGCGAATGATCGACGGGAAGCTCGTCATCCACACGCCGATTTACACCTCCGGCCAGGGCTGGTGGGACGCGTTCGATCCGCCGGAAATCCGCGAGTGGCGCCGCGAGGGAGAGGACGGTGAGCGCACGCACATGCGTGGCCGCCCGCTGTTCCGCGCCGAGGATATCTGGATGCCGGTGCAGCGCTTGCTGGAGCCGGTGATCCATACGGTGACGGTCTGCGACATCTCCGGCGCCACAGATACGTCCGCGCCGCTCTGCACGTCGACCGCGATCATCGGCACCGAGTCCCACGAGTTCCTCGTCACCCGCGATGCCTTCTGGCTCTGGATGAATCCGGGCTGGTCGGAAGTGTCGAGCGACTCGGAGGAGGCCTATCAGGCCTGTTCTGACCGCAAGGGGCATGCGCCGGTGCGCGAGATCGCGACCTCTGCGCTGATCAAGTTGCCGATCAGCGGCGAGGTGCCGTCGGTGCTGGGTGTGCGCGGCGCGCCGCAGAACCAGTTCTCGATGGATATGGATGCCGATACGTTCCGCGCGGTGGTCGACTGGCAGTCGCCCGCCTGTCCCGGCGGCTGGAGCACGCCGGCGACGCTGACCTTCTTCGATGCGCCGATGTCGGCTTTCACCAGCACGTTCAGCGACGCGCCGGGCGGACGGTACGTGCCGCTGCCGTCTCCCGGGACATCAGACTATGAAGCGCGCTTCACCGAGAAGCACCTTGTCTACGGCGCGCGGGAAGGTTGGGGCAGCTGGGCGCCGGCAGAGAGCGATGCGCCGCGCGAGAATGGCGTGGCGATCGTTGTGCCGGTGGATAATCCCTCCTGGCCGGTCACGCTCGACGTGCCGCATGACGTGATCCGCGCCGAGCGTGCGGGCCCGTACATGGCGCTGACGGGGTACAAGGACCACAAGGGGCTGAGCCTCTCTCTGATCGACCTGCGCGGCGAAGATCCGAAACTTGCCAGCACACATGTGCTCACGAATCGGTATGAGAGCGAGAACCGCAGCCATGCCTTCAACAGCCGCATTGATGCCAAGGGCGAAGGGCTGATCGGGCTGCCGACGGTGACGCGGTCCGAGGAGTCCGAGCGCTGGTGGTGGTGGTCGGCGTCCTCTGACCTCACCTATATCGCGACGGATGCAGACGGCGAGCTGAGCGAGGCGGGCCAGCTCATTGCCACCCGCACCGATCCGGAAGCGGACTCGCCCACCGGTTATGAGTGCGAAGTGTCGTGCGTTGACTGGTATGGCAACTCGCGGCCGATCTTCACCGGCGGGCGATACCTGGCGCTGCTCAATTCAGAGCTCGTGGAAGGCAAGCTGGAAGACGGCGTCATTGAAGAAGTGCGCCGGATCGACCTGACAGCGCCGCAGGACTGATCCCTGTTGCCAGGGATCAGGTGCTGCGGGCGCCGGCGGCGCGGGCGTTCAGGTGGTCAACGAGTTCCGGCGTGATCGTGCCGGTGACCTCGAGGCCTTCCATCGCCTGATAGTCGCTGATTGCATCGGCCGTGCGCGGACCAATCACGCCGTCGGGCGTGCCGGCGCCGAAGCCGAGACGGCCAAGCGCAGTCTGCACGGCCTGGACCTGCAGCGGGTTACCGGTGTTCCAGCGCTGGGCGCCGAAGCGGCCATTGGCGAGGGCGACCGGTGTCTGGGCCTTCCACTTGGCGGCCTTCTCGCTGGCTTCCAGCGAGTCCGACATCGCGACGCGCGTACGCAGGTTCTTCACTTCCTGCTCGGCGCCCGTATCGCCTGCATTGGCGGCCACTTCGAACCAGAACAATGCCTTGGTCAGGTCCTGAGGCGTGCCGATCCCTTCGGCATGCACGACGCCGAGATTGTACTGCGCATCGACGAGGCCAAGTTCAGCGGCTTCGTTGAACCAGGTCACGGCATCAGCTTCGGACTTCGCGCCGCCTTCGCCTTCGGCGAGGAACAGCGCGTAGTCGTACATCGCGTTGACGTGTCCGGCTTCGGCAGCCTTCTGGATCAGGTTGCGGGCTTCGATCATGTCCTTGTCGACGCCCTGGCCGCGCTCGTAGAGCTTGCCGAGTTCGTACTGGGCGGGCGCGACGCCTTTCTGCGAGGCACGGCGCAGGAAGGAGGCGGCGGTTTCGAGGTCGCCCTCCGAGAGCTTCACTTGCGCATACTGGTACTGGGCGACGGCGTTGCCGGCATTGGCTTCGGCCTCAACCGTGACGACGACCGGGATGGCGGGGAAGGTCGTGTCGCCGCGCACGGTGCGTTTCGCGGGCTCCTTCGCCGGTTCGGACTCCACGGCAGGTATTGAGGGTTTCAGCGACGGTGGGCCGCTGGCCTCGATGGCTTCTGCGGCAGTTACTATCGAGCGGATCGCGGCCTGTTCCGGTGTCAGCTCCACGGCCGGTTTCGGCGCGATTTTTGGGGCGGGCTTGAGGGCGGGCAGCACCGGCTGGACGGACGCCAGGATCGGCGGCTCAGACTCCTGCGCCTTGGCGGACGCGGCTTCGGCGAGGGCGAGGATCTCGCTGCTTTCCGGTTCGGCAGGCGCGGTCTCGGCTTCGCCGAACAAGGTGTCGCTGACGACGGCGGTCTCATCCTCGAACAGCATCTGCTCGGCGTCGGCTGGCGCTGCGGTGACGGCGGCGGCCGTGGTCGTGGCGGCGGCTGCGCCGGTCGCCGGATCGACATAGGTGTCGACCGGGCCGGACAGGGTTGGCGTGACCGGCTGCTTGCCGCGCAAGTAGAGATAGCCGCCGACACCGGCGCCGGTGATCGCGACGGCGGATGCGGCGAGGAACATCGGCACGCGGGCGCTGCCGGATTTCTGACCAGCAGGCTTGGCTTCGACCGGCAACGGCGCGGCGCGCGGCTTGTTGCGCGAGGTCTTTTCAGACGCGGCCATCGCGGCGCGGCGGGCGCGGGCGATATAGTCGGCGGTCGATTCTTCAGGCAGCGCGTCTGCGGGCGGGCGCGCCTCGGTTTCCGCGAGCGTGCGGGAGAAGTCCGGCTCGTCGTCGAAGATGTCGGACTCGCGGGTTTCGGTCTGGCTGTCTTCGAGGCTGTCGCCGATCATGTCGAAGCCGTCGAGTTCGGCAACGGGATCAAAGCCGCCGTCAGCTTCAGGTTCGGCGTCCGGTTCCGGGGCATCTGCGACATAGGTGTGGACCTCTTCGGCGCGGACCTCTTCAGGCGGCTCCGGGTCAGCGGGCATCAGGCGTTCGCCGGCCGCGCGGATGGCGTCGAAGTCGGATTTGTAAGGGCTGACCGATTCTTTGGTGTCGATGACTTCCCAGCCGGAGAAGCCGGCTTCGAATTCATCGGTGTCATCGACGGCGGCGAAGGCCGGCGCGTGGATGGCGGGCTCGTCCTCGATTTCGGTTTCGAACATTGAGGCCGATTCGTATTCCGGCTCGGAATCGGCGGTGAACATCGACGTGCCGAAGTCCGGCTCAAGAACGGGCGGCTGCGCTTCGACATGCGGCGGCGTGGTAAAGGACTCGAGGCTCTCGAGACGCGTGGCGAGCGCCGCGATGGCGCGCTGCACGGGCGAGAGCGACTCGGACGATTGCGACTGCATCCGCTCGAGGCGTTCGGAGACGCTGGCGAGCGCGTCGGAGAGGCGGGCGTCGGAGGCCTTGCGCATGCCGTCCATGTCCTGGGCGAGCGCGGTGAGCGCTTCGTCCTGGCGTTTCTGGAGGCGGACTGCGGCCACGGTGACCTGTTCGCCGACCTGCTCGATGGCTTCGGCGCTGCGCATTTCGCTTTCTTCGAGCCGGTCTTCGACATGTGCGGCAAGCGCGTCGATGCGCTCGGCGACCTGCGTGCCGAGGCGGCCGATTTCGTCCTGCACCGTGGCAGTGATTTCTGCCGGCTCGCGGGCTTCGACTTCGGCGAGGCGGGCCTTCAGTTCACTGACTTCTGCCTTGAGACGCTCTTCGAGCTTCTCGTCCTGGCCGGCGGCGGCGTGGGCGATCTCGGTGGCCAGTTCGATACGCGCATTGTCGACCGCGCTGCGCACGGACCGGGTGAGGTCCTCGAAGCGGGCCTCGAATTCCTGTTTCAGGCGCTCGGCCTGTTCGGGATCGATCTGGCTGGCGACCGCTTCAATGCGCTCATCGAGGTGCGCGAACGTGGTCTCGAGGCTTTTGAGCGCCGAGTCGGTGCCGGTCTCGGCGCGGTTGAGCCGCTCCTGGATCCGCAGCAGCGTCGATTCCATCGAGTTCAGCGCGCCCGAGACGTCGGCTTCGACGGCGCTGAGGCGTTCTTCGGACTGGCCGGCGACGGCGAGGCGTTGCTGGACGTTCGATTCGAGGCTGGTCATGCGCTCGGCAAGGCCGCGGGCGGTGCCTTCGGCGCGGAGTTCTGCCTGCTCGACGGCGCGTTCGACGCGGGCGGCAGCGTCCGACAAGGTGCGGTCGACGCGGGTCTCGATGCCTTCGACCCGGTCGGTCAGATCGGCGAAGCCTGATTCGATCCGGCCCTTGATGGCGACGGTTTCGTTCTGGGTGAGTTCGCCTTCTTCATAGACATGGGTTGCGAGCTTGCCGAGCGCGCCTTCGAGGGCGCGCAGCGCTTCGACATTGTGCTGACCGCGGTCGTCGTTTTCGAGGCGGCGGACTTTCGATTGCAGCGTCTCATGGGTGACGCGCAGTTCGTCGATCAGGCCTTCGATATGGTTGGCGATCGCGACGGTCGTCTGGTCAGTCGTCTGCAGGCGGGCGGCGAGGCCGTTGACCACATTGTCGATATTGTTGATCGCGAGGGTGGAGCGCGCTTCCGTCGCTTCGATCCGGCGGGTCAGGCGATCGAGCGTGGAGGCCGAATCCTGTACCGGCGCCATCGGCATCGGCGGCGCGCCGGTGCGGCGGGTATAAGAGTAGGACGTCTCACCCGGCTGGGGCTCCTCGACCATCGTCAGCAGGCGGTTGAGATACTCGCCCAGCGTGATGCCTTCCGCCAGGGCCGCTTCGCGTGCTGCGTCGCGGGCCCTCTGGTCGGTGCTGAACTTGCTCCATCCGGTCTGGCTCATCTGCCGCTCCCTACGCCGGTGCCGCTCCCACATGGTTAAGGAGAACGGTGCAATTGTTTACACCCGCACAGAAATGACGATCGTCCGTTAAGGCCGCGTTAAAGGTAAGATTCCGTGTGAGTTTCCCTAAGGGAGGGCGCAACCACTGCGCTTTCCGTTCGCGTAAGCGGAAATTTACGTTGACGTTCGCGGAAGGCATTGCTTAGAACACCCCCATAACAAGAAACCTGCAGACACAAACGGAGGAACCACGTCATGCAACATCGTACCATTTCGTCTATTTCTGCCGCTGATTCCCGCACATACACGATTTCCGAGCTTGCCCGGGAATTCGGGGTGACCCCCCGCGCTTTGCGGTTCTACGAAGACAAAGACATGCTGCATCCGGCCCGCGACGGCATGATGCGTCTCTATTCCAACCGGGACCGCGCCCGGCTGACGATCATCGTGCGCCTCAAGCGCCTCGGCCTGCCGCTGGCAGATATCCGCGAAATCCTGGACCTCTATGCCCTTAACGACGGCAAGCGTGCCCAGACCAAGATGATGCTGGAGAAGTTCCGCAAACAGGCCGCCGAACTGGAAGTCCAGCGCGGCGACATCGAAACGGCGCTGCACGAACTCTATAAAGGGATCGAATGGCTCGAGGACCTGGTCGCCAACAACGGCCCGTCGGAAGAGACCAAGCGCCAGGCGCATGCCTATGAGCAGGTCGCCCGCAAGCAGCTCGACGAAGTCTGAGAGCTCGCTACCGATCAAAATGTAGATAGTTGAGCGTGTTGGAATGACTTTTCCAACACGCTTTGCCATTCAAGGCCGCAAACTTCCTGTTTGAGAGGACCTTTCCCCGATGCCCCGTTATGACGCCCCCGTCCGTGACATGCAGTTCGTGCTGCACGAGGTGCTGCAGCTCCACAACTATTCGAACCTTCCGGGCTTTGCCGACGCGACCCCCGAGACGATCGACCAGATCCTCGAAGAGGGGGCGAAGTTCGCCAAGAACGTATTGTTCCCGCTGAGCGCCGTCGGCGACCGGCAGGGCTGCAAACGCAATCCGGACGCGAGCGTGAAGACGCCGGACGGGTTCCCGGAGGCCTACAAACAGCTCGTCGAGAATGGCTGGCCGCTGCTGGCGGCGCATCCGGAAATGGGCGGGCAGGGCCTGCCGCATGCGGTCAACATCGCCTGGACCGAGATGGTCTCGGCGTCGAACATGGCGTTTGGCATGTATCCGGGCCTGACGCACGGCGCCTATCAGGCACTGATGGCGGGCGGCTCGGACGAGCTGAAGCACAAGTACGGCCCCAAGATGGCCTCGGCCGAATGGGCCGGCACGATGAACCTGACCGAGCCGCATTGCGGCACCGATCTCGGCCTGATGAAGACGAAAGCCGTGCCGCAGGGCGATGGCACCTACAAGATCACCGGCCAGAAGATCTGGATTTCCGGCGGCGAGCAGGACCTGACCGAGAACATCATTCACCTTGTGCTCGCCCGCATTGAGGGCGCGCCGGAAGGTATCAAGGGCGTCTCGCTGTTCGTGGTGCCGAAATTCCTCGTGAACGAGGACGGCTCGCTCGGCGCGCGCAATGCAGCGAGCTGCGGCGGCCTCGAAGAGAAGATGGGCATCCACGGCAACGCGACCTGCGTCATGAACTATGACGGCGCGACCGGCTGGCTGGTCGGCGACGAGCACAAGGGCATGCGCACCATGTTCGTGATGATGAACGAGGCGCGTCTCGGCGTCGGCTTGCAGGGCCTGTCTCAGGCCGAGGTTGCCTACCAGAACGCGCTCGATTTCGCGAGGGACCGCGTGCAGGGTCGCTCGCTGACCGGCACGCAGGCGCCTGACAAGCCGGCCGATCCGATCATCGTGCACCCGGACGTGCGCCGGATGCTGCTGGAACAGAAAGCCTTCATCGAAGGCGCGCGCGCGTTCGCCTATTGGGCCGCGTTCCAGGGCGACCTGCAGCACAAGTCACCCGACGAAAAAGTGCGCGAGCGTGCCGGCGACTACATGGCCCTGCTGACGCCGGTGGTGAAAGCCTACCTGACCCACAAGGGTCTCGAGAGCGCGAATCTTGGCCTGCAGGTGCACGGCGGATCGGGCTTCACGCGCGAGTGGGGGCTCGAGCAGATCGTCCGCGATTGCCGGATCACACTGATTTATGAAGGCACCAACGGCGTGCAGGCGCTTGACCTGGTCGGCCGCAAGCTGGGCGCCAATGGCGGGCGGGCGGTGTTCAGCTTCTTCGCCGAGATCGACGAGTTCGTGGCCTCGGCCGAAGCGACGCCTGGCATGGAACTTTACCTTGAGGGGCTGAAGACGGCGCGCGCGCAGCTGCAGGACGGCACGATGTGGCTGATGCAGAACGGCATGAGCGACTTCAACAATGCCGGCGCCTCCAGCCACGACTACCTGCACCTGATGGGTCTCACCGCGCTCGCCTACATGTGGGCGCGGATGGCGAAACTCTCGCTGGAGAAGGCGCACACCAAGGATCCGTTCTATGCAGCGAAGCTCGCCACGGGGCGGTATTTCGTGGAGCGGATGCTGCCGGACACGGCGTCGCACCTCGCCAAGGTAAAGACCGGCGCGGGTGCGATGATGGCCATCACGGAGGCGCAATTCTGACAACGCGGCTGCACGCACCTCGATTGACTACAGACCGCCTGAACCTGCGGCACTATGAGTTTCGCGACTTCGATCCGTTTGCAGAGTATTTTGCATCTGAGCGTTCGCGTTACACGGACGGACCCGTCCCGCGTGATCGCGCGTGGGATATGTTCGCTTCCGGTGCAGGGCGATGGTCGCTGCTGGGCTACGGGGCTTGGGCAATCGAGCGTATGTCAGATGGAGTGATGGCAGGATTGGTTTCACTCAATCCGCCTTTCGCTATTGGAGAGCCGGAACTTGGCTGGATTCTTTGGGAAGGCTTTGAAGGGCAAGGCTTTGCCGCAGAGGCCGCAGCGGCAGCGCTGCGTTTTGCCTGGGATGAGCTTGGCTGGACAACGCTTGTGAGTGGAATCCATGAGGCAAACACGAAATCCATCCGGCTTGCCGGGCGGCTGGGTGCCTGTCTCGACCAGAGTGTCTTCTATCCGCGGGAGCCCGAAACGCGCTTCTACCGCTTCCGGGCGGCCGGCCAGCCGGGCTGTCCGTGATGGTTCGGGAATTGTGGGGAAAGTCCAGTCAATCTGGCGCTTTTCAAGCTGAAAATGTGGTATCCTCACCTAGCGGAACGGATAGCGCAAACGCGAACCTGCCACTACATCCTGACGTGAACGTAAGCGGCAAGCAGACGCCGCCAATCGCCGGAGAATGACAGATGCATGAGAGCCCCCTGAACGTCCCGAAATCTGCCTGGCGGCAGGATGAGGAACTCGACATCTTCGCCGATGCCGTCGGCCAGTTCTTCGAAAAGGAATGCGCGCCGCATGTGCCGGCCTGGCGCAAGGCCGGGGTGGTCCCACGCGACATCTGGAAGAAAGCCGGCGAGATGGGCCTGCTCGGCGCGTCGGTTCCGGAAGAGTATGGCGGCGCCGGCGGGGATTTCCGCCACGAAGCCATCATCATCGAGCAGCAGCAGTGGAAGGGCATCGACGGCTTCGGCATCACGCTGCACAACGCCATCATCGCGCCTTACATCACCGCCTACGGCACCGAGGAACAGAAGCGCCGCTGGCTGCCGAAGATCTGCTCGGGCGAGATCGTCACCGCGATTGCGATGACCGAGCCGGGCGCGGGCTCGGACCTGCAGAACATCAAGACGACCGCGAAGCGTGACGGCAACGAATATGTGGTCAATGGCTCGAAGACCTTCATCTCGAACGGCCAGACCGCCAACCTCATCCTCGTCTGCGCCAAGACCGACCCGACCAAAGGCGCCAAGGGCATCTCGATCGTCTGTGTAGAGACAGACCCTGTCGAAGGCGAAGGCGGCTTCCGCCGCGGGCGCAATCTCGACAAGGTCGGCCAGCATGCAGCCGATACGTCCGAACTGTTCTTCGACGAGGTCCGCGTGCCGGCGACGCACCTGCTCGGCGACGAGGAAGGCAAGGGGTTCATCCAGCTGATGCAGAAACTGCCTCAGGAGCGGCATATCATCGGTCTTCAAGGCATCGGCATGATCGAGCGCGCGATCCACGAGACGGTCGCCTATGTGAAGAGCCGCAAGGCCTTCGGCGGCACGATCTGGGATTTCCAGAACACGCAGTTCAAGCTGGCCGAAGCCAAGACCGAGGCGACCGTCGCCAAGGTGTTCATGGATCACTGCACTGAGCTGCTGCTTCAGGACAAGCTCGACGCCGCAACGGCGTCGATGTCGAAATACTGGGTCTCGGACCTGCAATGCAAGATTATCGACGAGTGCCTGCAGCTGCATGGCGGCTTCGGCTACATGGACGAATATCCCATCGCCCAGATGTACGCCGATGCGCGCGTGCAGCGCATCTATGGCGGCGCCAACGAAGTGATGAAGATGCTGATCGCGAGGACGCTGTAGGCTGTCATGCCTGACCGCCATCTCCTCCGTGATGTGTTCCCGGTGCCGGCGCGCAGCTCGGTGTCACTCGGATTTGAGTTGCTTGAACTCGACGCCAAGGCCATGACGACCCGGGTACGGTTCGACGGACGGGCAGACTTTACCAATCCGGCAGGCTATATTCAGGGCGGATACCTGGTGGCGATGATGGACGATGCAATCGGCATGCTCGCGACGGTGAAAGCCGGCACCGCGAAATTTCCATCGACCGTGGACCTGCATACGCATTTCCTGCGCCCGGTGCGCGTTGGCGTCATCGAAGTGGCTGCCCGCCTGCGCAATATCGGCCGCGCGATGATCTTTGCGGAAGCCGGCCTTTTCGACGCCCGCGGCAAGGAAGCCGCCCGCGCCACTGCCTCTTTGACCCTCAACCCGGTGAAAGCACCGGCGACCCCATCCTGATCCCCCGAAAGGAGCTTTAACATGCCCGAAGCCTATATCTACGACGCCGTGCGCACGCCCCGCGGCAAAGGCAAGTCCAGCGGCGCGCTGCACGAGATCACCGCGCTGAGCCTCGGCACGCAGGTGCTGCAGGCCATCCGTGACCGGAACAATCTCGACACCTCGAAGGTGGACGATGTCGTGTTTGGTTGCGTCTCGCCGGTCGGCGAGCAGGGCGGCGACATTGCCCGCATCGCGGTGCTGAATGCCGACTATGCCGAGACGACCGCCGGCGTGCAGGTCGACCGGTTCTGCGCCTCGGGCCTTGAGGCCTGCAACATGGCCGCCTCGAAAGTGATGACCGGCGAGGCCGACATGGCCATTGGCGGCGGCGTCGAGAGCATGAGCCGCGTGCCGATGGGCGCCGCTGGCGGCGCCTGGTCGACCGATCCGCAGGTCGCCTTCAAATCCTACTTCACACCGCAAGGCATCGGCGCCGACACGATCGCCACGAAGTACGGCTTCAGCCGCGATGACGTGGACGCCTTCGCCGTCGAGAGCCAGCGCCGCGCGGCGCAGGCCTGGAAGGAAGGCCGCTTCAAGAAATCGGTCGTGCCGGTGCGCGACCAGATGGGCGGCATCCGCCTCGCGCATGACGAGTTCATGCGCCCCGACACGACCATGCAGACGCTGGCGGCGCTTGAGCCGTCCTTCGCCGGCATGGGCGGCATGGGCTTCGACGAAGTGATCAAGCAGCGCTATCCGGAACTCGAGAAGATCAACCACGTGCACCATGCCGGCAACTCGTCGGGCATCGTGGACGGCGCTTCTGCGGTGCTGTTCGGCTCCAAGGAAATGGGCGAGGCGATGGGCCTGAAGCCGCGCGCCCGCGTGCGCGCGATGGCGTCGATCGGCTCCGAGCCGGGCATCATGCTGACCGGGCCGACCTATGTGACCCAGAAGGTGCTGAAGAAAGCCGGCATGGATCCGAAGGACATCGATGTCTATGAACTGAACGAGGCGTTCGCTTCGGTCGTCATGCTGATGATGAAACTCCTGAACATTCCGCACGAGAAGATGAACGTGAACGGCGGCGCGATCGCCATGGGCCACCCGCTCGGCGCGACCGGCGGCATGATCCTCGGCACAGTGCTCGACGAGCTGGAGCGGACCGGCAAGGAAACCGGCCTGATCACACTGTGCGTCGGCGCCGGCATGGGCACCGCGACGATCATCGAGCGCGTCTGATCCACGCATGCGCGGCGCCGACCGGTACAGCGCGCTTTCAGCGGACTCGATCCTCACGACGCTTGCGCGTCTTGGGGACCGGGTGCGTGAGCGCTTTCCGGACCGGGGCCTGACAGGCGTGTGCGCCGAACTTGACCGGATTGCACATGCACATGTGAAGCGGGTGGGCGATGTATCAAAGCCTCACCTGCTGCTGCGCGGGCTTGTCGCGCTCGTCCTTCTCGCCGGCCTGTTCATGGCCGGCGTGGGGATCGAGCAGAAAGTCCGCCTGCTGATGGAAAATCCGGACGCCATCGGGTTCGAGGGGATAGAGGCGATTGCCAATATCCTCATCCTGATGGGCGCGGCGATCTGGTTCCTCCTCAACCTGGAGGCCCGGATCAAGCGCTCGCAGGCGCTCAATGCCTTGCACGAACTCAGATCCATCGCGCACGTCATCGACATGCACCAGCTGACCAAGGATCCCGCGAGCCTGCTGGGTGCGGGGCGCACGGCCTCTTCGCCTGAGCGGGATCTCTCGCCCGCCGACCTGATGCGCTACCTCGGCTATTGCACCGAGATGCTGTCGCTGACCGGCAAGCTCGCCGCGCTCTGCATGCAGAGCGTTCGCGACGAAGTGGTGATCCACACCGTCAACGAGATCGAGGGCCTGACCACCAACTTTTCCAGCAAGATCTGGCAGAAGATCATGATTATCCGTTCCGAGATCGATCTGCCTGTTCCCAAACAATGACCCAATTCCGAATTCAAGGAGACCTCTCATGAACCTCGAAACCTTCAAATGGGACATCGACGCCGACGGCATCGCCCATGCCATCTTCGACGTGCCCGGCCGCAGCATGAACACGCTGACCGGAAAAGCGGTGGCTGACATCATCGCGATCACCAAGGAAGTCGCCACCAATGACGCCATCAAGGGCCTCGTGCTCTCGTCCGGCAAGGCGAGCGGCTTCTGCGCCGGTGCTGACCTCGGCGAGATGGGCGACCGGGCCGGCGCGGGCGGCGAGAAGAAGCCGAAGTCCGTGGACGAACAGAAGAAGGAACAGTTTGATGCTGGCTTCTCGCTGAACGGCACGCTGCGCAAGCTGGAGACCTGCGGCAAGCCGGTGGCGGTCGCGCTCACCGGTCTCGCCCTCGGCGGCGGTCTTGAAGTGGCGCTCGCCTGTCACTACCGCGTCGCGGCGAACGACAATCCGAAGCTGCAGTTCGGCCTGCCGGAAGCGAAGATCGGGCTGCTCCCGGGCGCGGGCGGCACACAGCGCCTGCCGCGCCTCGTCGGTGTTCAGGCCGCGCTGCCGCTGATCCTGCAGGGCGAAAGCTTCACGGCCGAGCAGGCGAAATCCATGGGCGTGGTCAACGAACTTGCTCCGTCCACGGAAACAGTTGCGCGCGCCAAGGCCTGGGTGAAGGCCAATCCGAAGGCGAAGGCGCCGTGGGACGAAAAGGGCTACAAGGTTCCGGGCGGCGTGCCGCACAAGTCGCCGGGCGTCGGCCAGGTGGCGACGATGGCGAACATGATGCTCGCCTCGAAAACCTATGGCAATTATCCGGCCCAGAAGAACATCCTGTCCTGCATCTATGAAGGCATCCAGGTGCCGATCGATGCGGGCCTGCGCATCGAGACGCGCTATTTCATCAACACGCAGCAGCGCCCGGAAGCGAAGGCGATGATCCGCTCGCTGTTCCTGTCGATGCAGGAACTCGGCAAGGGCGCAAACCGCCCGGCGGGCCATCCGAAGACGGAGTTCAAGAAGATTGCCGTCATCGGCGCAGGCTTGATGGGCGCAGGTATTGCCTATGTGCAGGCCAAGGCTGGCATCCTGACCGTGCTGGTCGATGTGACGAAGGAAGCCGCCGAGAAGGGCAAGCAATACTCCGTACGCCTCGTCGAAAAAGACGTCTCGCGCGGCAAGTTGACGAAGGAAAAAGGCGATGCGCTGCTCGCCCTGATCACGGCGACCGACAACTATGATGACTTCAAGGGCGCAGACCTTGTCGTCGAGGCGGTCTACGAGAACGAAGAGCTGAAAGCCAAGATCACCAAGCAGGCTGAAGCCGTGCTGGGCGACGACGCCGTGTTCGGCTCCAACACCTCGACGCTGCCGATCACCGGCCTCGCGAAAGCCTCGAAACGCCCGGCGAACTTCATCGGCATCCACTTCTTCTCGCCAGTCGAGCGGATGGGGCTGGTCGAGATCATCAAGGGCAAGGAGACGAGCGAAGCCACGCTGGCGAAATCGATCGATTACGTGCTGGCGATCCGCAAGACGCCGATCGTGGTCAATGACAGCCGCGGCTTCTACACCTCGCGCTGCTTCGGCACCTATACGCGCGAAGGCATGGAAATGCTGGGCGAAGGCATCAAGCCGGCGATCATCGAGAACGTGGGCCGCCAAGCCGGCATGCCGATGGGCGCGCTGGAAGTCTCCGACTCGGTCGGCCTCGACACCGCGCTGAAAGTGACGCGCGCGATGGCGGAAGCCACCGGCGTTGATCTGCAGACGGATGAACGCACCAACTTCCTCGCCTGGCTGGTCGAAGACCAGGGCCGCGTTGGCCGCAAGGCGGGCAAGGGCTTCTACGACTACGATGAGAAGGGCAAACCTGCCCGCCTCTGGCCGGACATCAACAGGCAGCTTGAGATCAAGATCGACGAGTGCCCGCCGGCGCTGAAGAAAGAGCTGACCAACCGCTTCCTGGTGCGCCAGGCCGTAGAGGTGGCTCGCTGCTTCGAGGAAGGCGTGATCACCGACGCGCGCGACGCCGATATCGGCTCGATCCTCGCCTGGGGCTTCGCCCCGTTCACCGGCGGCTGCTGCTCCTATGTGGACCTGATCTGGGGCATCAAGGAATTCGTCGCCGAAGCCGACCGTCTCGCAGACAAGTACGGTGACCGGTTCCGCCCGAACAAGCTGCTGCGCGACATGGCCGCCAAGGGCGAAGGCTTCTACGACCGCTTCCCGCCGGCAGGCACCAAGGCGAAAGTGGCGGCTTGAGTCTGATTCAACACAGGTTTCTCGAAGCGAGAAACCTGTGGATGAACGCTGATCTTGCTTGACGAAACGGCCTTCTGCGAGAAGTTGACGAGGCAGCGATACGCTGTGGGAATTCCTCTGGGGGGGATAATTTATGAAAACTGTTGTATTGCTGAGTGCCGTGATGGCGCTCGGTGCGTGCGCTACTGTGACTCGCGGCACCAAAGAAGTCTTCGTTGTCGAGAGCGATCCGCCTGGTGCTGAAGTCAGCATGTCGAACGGTATGTCGTGCAATGCGACCCCCTGTTCATTCAAAGTTCCGCGTAAGGAAACGCTTGTCGTCGAAGTCTCGAAAGAGGGATACGATTCGTCCAGCTACACTGTTCAGACCCAGGTCTCCGGTGGCGGCGGTGCTGCGATGGCAGGCAACGTTCTCGTCGGAGGATTGATCGGCGTGGGCGTGGACGCCGCTTCAGGCGCCATGCTTGAGCACAAGCCAAACCCGCTCGTTGTTTCGCTGCAGAAAAGCGCAACAGTTGTCGCTTCCAAAAGCGAACAGGCTTTGGAGACACAAGTGGTCGCCGAACAGCTCACGGAAGCCGCCAACGCGGAATAGTTGCTGATCACTTTCAGGTTGAAGGCCGGAGCAGCAATGCTCCGGCCTTTTTTGGTCTGGGCTCGAAGGTTCAAAGTATGCCTCGATCTTGGGTCGCTCCCGATCGCGGATGTTGTCGAGAGCGGCGCGGAAAGCGATGCAAATGAAAAAAGGGCAGCTTGCGCTGCCCTTTCATCATTGTTGGCTGTTTCCAAGCCTATTTCTTGCCGCGGTTCCACCAGCCAGTCTTGCGCGGGCCTTCCGGTTGGGCCGCAGGCGCGGGTGCCGGGGTAGGCGCCGGCGTTTCGGCGGCGGCCATCACCGGCTCCGGTTCAGGCGCGGGCGCTTCGATCACAGGTGCGGGCTCTGCAGCCGGTGCCTCGGCTTCGGCGGCAGGCGCTTCAGCGTCCGCTTCAACCGGCGCAGCTTTCGCGCGGCTGCGGCGCGGCGGCCGGGGCTTACGGGCGGGGGCCTCTTCGGCTTCCGGCGGCTCGTTGACCGCTACGTCCAATTCGACCGGCGCATCCGCCACGGCGAACTCGCCGTCACCGACGACATCCTCGTCTGACAGCATGGCTTCAGCGCTGGCCGAGAGGCCGTCGAGATAGGCCCCGCCATCGGCGATGGCGGCAATCTCGGAACCTTCCGGCCGGCCTTCGCCCGAACGGCGGCGGCGGCGTCCGCCCCGGCGTCCGCGGCGGCGGCGCTTGCGCGGGCCTTCTTCGCCTTCGGCGCGGGGGGCAACACCGCCCTCGTCGCCGTCTTCGTCCTCATCATCGCCTTCGTCGTCGTCCGACATCGGCGGAGCCTCGGCCGTAACTCGTGCATCGGCATCGACCACTTCAAGGCCCGTCTCGCGGGCCTCGCGGCCTTTGCCGCCGCGGCGGCGGCGGCGGCGCTTGCGTCCGCCATTTCCGCCTTCGGCGCCTTCAGGCTTTTCGGCGCGCGGTTCGGCGGCGTCGTCTTCTGCCTCATCCTCGGCATCGACCGTGTCGTCGATATCCTCGGCGTCTTCATCGTCCTCGTCGCGCACGGAAGCCGGGGTCGGCTTCATCAGCGAGCGCGGGGTAGAGCGCTTCTTCGGCTTGGCATTCGGGTCACGCTCGGCGTCGAGTTGGAAGTCACCCGGCAGCATGTCTTCGGAGGAATGGATCGACACGGCAAAGCCGGCGACCCGTTCGATCTCGATCAGCGCTTCGCGCTTGTTGTTGAGGATGTAGAGGGCGACATCTGTCGGCGCCTTCACCGAAATGCCCTTGAGGGCGCCAATCGCGGCGCGGGCCTCGATGGCGCGGATCAGTTGCAGCGCGGCCGACGGGATCGAGCGGCGGCGGCCCGTGCCGTTGCAAGCCGGGCATGGATCGGAAGTGGCCTGGAGCACGCCCTGGCGGCGGCGCTGGCGGGAGATTTCCATCAGGCCGAACTGCGAGATGCGGCCATGCTGGACGCGCGCCCGGTCAACCTTCAGGCACTCCTTCAGGCGTTTCTCGACGGCGCGGTTGTTCTTGTTCTCCTCCATGTCGATGAAGTCGATCACGATCAGGCCGGCGAGATCGCGCAGGCGCATCTGGCGGCAGGCCTCTTCGGCCGCCTCCAGGTTGGTGCGCACGGCGGTCTGTTCGATATTGCGCTCGCGCGTCGACTTGCCGGAGTTCACGTCGATGGCGACGAGGGCTTCGGTCTGGTTGATCACGAGATAGCCGCCGGACTTCAGCTGGACGGTCGGCGAGTAGATCGAATCGAGTTGGCCTTCGACGGCCTCGGCCACGTAGAGCGGATCATCCTCGCGCCATTGCTGAACCTTGCGGGACTGGCTCGGCATGATGATTTTCGCAAGGTCTTTCGCCTCGCGGTAGGCTTCGTCGCCCTGGACCCAGACTTCCTCGATCTCCTTGTCGAACATGTCACGCATCGCGCGGTGAACAAGGCCGCCTTCGGCATTGATCAGCGCGGGGGCTTCGGAGGTCAGCGTCTTCTCGACGATCTGTTCCCAGAGTTTGGAGAGGTAATCATAGTCGCGCTTGATCTCGGCCTTGGTGCGCTTGGCGCCGGCGGTGCGGACGATCAGGCCCTGGCCTTCCGGGATGTCGAGCTCTGAGACGATGGACTTGAGGCGCTTGCGGTCGGCCGAGTTGACGATCTTGCGGGAGATGCCGCCGCCGCGCGGCGTGTTGGGCATAAGGACCGAGTAGCGGCCGGCGAGTGAGAGGTAGGTGGTCAGGGCGGCGCCCTTGTTCCCGCGTTCTTCCTTCACGACCTGAACCAGCATGACCTGCCGGCGGCGGATCACTTCCTGGATCTTGTAGCGCTTGGAGATCGGCGTGCGGGTCTGGGCCGGGCGGGCCGAGCGTTCGCTGCGGGCGCGGGGGCGCGGCTGGCGAGGCTTCGGCGCATCTTCGCCGCCGTCCTCGCCGTCCTCGCCGTCCTCGTCCGAATCGCCTTCCGCGGCGGCTTCGGCCTCATCGCCGTGGTCATGCTCTTCGTCATGATCATGGTCGTGGCCGGAGTGATCTTCGGCATTGCCGTTCTCGGCGTTCATGCCGTGGGGAATATAGGGGCCGTCATCATCGTCATCGGCTTCGATGGCCGCGGCTGCTTCCTCGGCGGCCTCCTTCAGGAGGGCCTCACGGTCCTCTGCGGGCAGCTGGTAATAGTCAGGGTGGATCTCGCTGAAGGCGAGGAAGCCATGGCGGTTGCCACCATACTCGACAAAGGCGGCCTGGAGCGAGGGCTCCACCCGGGTCACTTTGGCGAGATAGATGTTTCCGCGGAGTTGTTCGCTGCCGGTCGATTCGAAGTCGAAATCGTCAACCTGGCCATTGTTGACGATTGCCACCCGAGTTTCTTCGGGATGGGCGGCGTCGATAAGCATCAATCTGCTCATGTAACAGAACCTTTCGGTCCGGCGCGGCGGGCCAGGGCGCAGTGCGCCTCGGTTGGCCCCGAAGGCCGGCTATGAGTTGTGAGGGATATGCCACGCCAGACGGCTCCGCGAATCGCGTGGGCGATCCGGCGAATCCTGTATTGGCAGCAGCACAGTTGCGCATTGTTCCTTGCTTTCCGGAGCGCGCGGCCCGCTTGCCTTTCCGGGGAAGCCGGGTGGGTGCGCGCTAGAGGGAAACCTTTGGGCCAGCCCTTCCGGACAGCCACAAGAGGATAGTGCCCAATTTCGCCCGGAAATGAAAGGGCCAAATTCCGAATGGGGACGGACCCGCTGCTAAGCCGCGATCAAGCGGAGATTAATCTTCACCGGTCTAAGAGGGCGCGATCCGTTTTATTCACCGAATGCCAGGCCCGCCGAACGCCCAGATGCCGAGACCGCTGCTTATCCTGTTGATTTTACTCGGTTTCAGCTGGCTTTGGCCGGCCGCAGCGGATGTCACGCAGGTGCGAATCGTGGGCGACGGCGCGCCGACGCGGATCACCATCTGGACGGATGTGGCCGAAACCGCTGACGGCCTCCTCACCGAGCTGCCGGGGGAACGCAAGGTTGTGCTGCCGCTCGCTCAGAACGGGTATTCTGCGGCAGGCGAAGGTACCGGCGGGGTGGAGGCCTGGTCGCTCGAGCCGGGGCGGCTGGAGTTCAACCTTGATCGCCCGATGGCGGTGACCCGGATGCTGCGCCTGCCGCCGACCGGCAAGGAACGTGCCTACCGGGTCATCCTCGATCTCGATACGATTTCGCCGGCCCGCTTCACGACCTCGGCCCGGCGCGACACCAAGAAGCTTGCCAAACTGGAGACGCAGTATGCCGAAGCGCGGACCGACGCGCTGAAACAGCTGGCGGGGGCGAGGGTGACCTCCGGCCGCAAGCCGGGCGGCGCGCGCCGGCATGTGGTGGTGATCGACCCCGGCCATGGCGGCAAGGATCCCGGCGCCATGGCGCTGACCGGCGGCAAGGAAAAGGACATCACGCTAAAGGCGGCGCTGGCGCTGAAGGACGTGCTCGATGCGGACGGTCGGTATGACGTGCGCCTGACGCGGGATTCGGACGTCTATGTCGAGCATGAGGACCGGGTGACGCTGGCCCGCAAATGGGGCGCGGAACTGTTCATCTCGCTGCACGCCGACGCAGCAGGCTCCACCAGCGTCTCCGGAGCGTCCGTCTATACGATCTCGGCGCGCGGCGAGACCCGGATCGACCGGGAAGCGACGAAGAATGACTGGAAGATCGCCATGGAGGATGGGACGCCTGAAAGGCTGAACGGGCTTCTGGAAGACCTCGTTAAGCGCGAGACCAAGACCCGCTCGGCGGAGTTTGCCGAATTGCTGCTGCCGCAGCTGGGCAAGGCGGGACCGGTGCTGCGCAACACCCACCGAAATGCCGGCTTCTACGTGCTGCTGGCACCCGATGTGCCGGCAGTGCTGCTTGAGCTCGGCTTCCTGACCAATGAGGCCGATGCCAAACGGCTGCAGTCCGAGAAAGGCCGCAAGGCCGCGGTCGAGGCTATTGCGGCGGCGATTGACGGCTATTTCGACCAGCAGGACCTGCGGCTCGCCTCCAACTAGGCACGTGCGGCGCGGCGCCCCTTGCCGCGCCTGCCGGATGCTGCGAATTTCGGCGCATGAAAACTCACCGGCTCCTGCTGGCGCTCGCGCCGCTTCTCGTCGCTGCGGCCTGTGCCAGCGGACCCTTCTCGCACACCTCTTACCCGTCGAATGATCAACCCGACGAGGCGCGGGCCTATGGCGACTTCATGATCGCGCGTTTCGCCGCGATGACGAATGACCCGCAGGCGGCGACCCGGCACTACGCCTCCGCCATCGGCACGGCTCCGGAAGAGGCGGGTGTGGCGGAGCGGGCGGTGTTTTCCGCTTTGCTGGCAGGTGACTACGGCGTGGCCGCTGGCCTCGCGCGCCGCGCCAGTGATGCAGGCAGCGAGGCGGGCCTGGTGCGCCTGACCCTGGCGGTGGACGCTATCGGGCGCGGCAAGACGGACGCCGCCGTGGAGATCATCGAGGCCAGCGACCTGCGCGCCTTCAACCGCATGATCGCGCGCAACCTTGAAGCCTGGGCGCTGCTGGGCTCGGAAGGGGCCGCGGCGGCCGAGGCGATGCTGCAGAAGAACCTGACCGGCGATCCCCGCCTCGACAATGCGACCCTGCATATGATGGGCCTGGTCCAGACGGCGGCGCGCGAGGACGAGAAGGCCGCTGAGACGTTCCGTACAATCTGGGAGTCGGGCGCGCGCCTCGCCGTAGGCGCGGAGACCTATGCGGAGCTTCTGGCGGCGCGCGGTGAGCGAGACCGGGCCATCGAGATCCTCGACCAGTTCCGCACCGAAGTCGGCTACAACGCCTCGCTGGCGGCATTGGCGGAGCGGATCAAACGCGGGGACGCGATTGCGCCGAAACGGTTCACGACGCGGCAAGGCGCGGCGCTGGCGCTGTTCCTGCCGGCCTCAGCCCTGATGTTCCAGACCGATGATGATGTGGCGGCAGTCTATTTCGTGCTGGCCGTGGCTCTGGACCCCGAACTGCACCAGGCGCGTACGCTGCTGGGGCAATCCCTGCTGCAAGGCGATCGGCCGGAAGCCGCCATCCGTGTACTGAGCGATGTGCCGGTCAGTTCGCCATATTACGCAACGGCGCGGGCGCAGATTGCCAATACGCTGTTGCAGGAGGACCGGAAGGAAGAGGCGCTGGCCCTCGCCTCGGAGGCGCTGAGAGCCAAGCCGGAGCGCAGCCTGAAATTACAGGTGGCCGACATCTACCGCGCATTGGACCGCCACCGCGAAGCGGAGACGCTGTTGAGCGAAATCGTCGTGGCCGACAAAGCGGAAGGGCGAAAGGACTGGCGCGTGTTCTTCGTGCGCGGCGCCTCGCGCGAGCGCCAGGCGAACTGGACGGGCGCCGAGGCGGACCTTCAGGCCGCGTTGGAAATCGAGCCGGAAAACGCGACGGTGCTGAACTATCTCGGCTATTCCTGGATCGACCGGGGTATCAAGCTGGAAGACGGGTTTGGCCTGATCCGGCAGGCCCTGATCCTGGAGCCGAATTCCGGGCATATCGTCGACAGTCTCGGCTGGGCTCATTACCGGCTCGGCCAGTATGAAGAGGCGGTGGATTATCTCGAGCGCGCGGTGACGCTGCTGCCGGGGGATGCGACGCTCAACGATCACCTGGGCGATGCCTACTGGCAGGCGGGACGGCGCAAGGAGGCAGGTTTCCAGTGGAACCGTGCGCTGAAGCTTGATCCGTCCCCGGAGGAGCGCACCAAGATCGAAAAGAAGCTGCTGACCGGGCTTTCTGTCGATCCGCCGCCGGGTTCAGCAGCGGGACGTTAAGGTTTCAGCGGGGGCCGCATGACATCTCTCAAGGCGATGGCCGCGGCCAAGGTGAACCTGTTCCTGCATGTCGGGCCGGCAAAACCGAATGGCCGGCACGATCTTGATTCTCTGGTCGTGTTCAGTGATGACCACCTTTGCGATTATCTCGAAGCCGAAGCTGCAGAGGCGCTGACGCTGGAGGTGAGTGGCCCCTTTGCGGTGGAGGCCGGAACGCTGGACGACAATCTGGTGCTGCGCGCGGCGAGGGCGTTGCAGGCGGCGTCCGGAACCGGAAAGGGCGCGCGGCTGACGTTGAAAAAGTGGCTGCCGGTGGCGGCAGGCATTGGCGGCGGCTCTTCGGATGCTGCGGCAGCCCTCCGTCTGCTGACGACCCTGTGGGAGATTGATCCGGCGCATGCAACCGCCGTCGCGCCCACCCTGGGCGGTGATGTGCCGGTCGCGCTCGCCGGTGTGGCCTCCCTGATGCGCGGCGAAGGCGAACGTGTATTGCCCGTGCAAATCCCGTCGCGGCTTCCGGCGCTGCTGGTCAACCCGGGCGCCGCGTGCCCGACGGGCCCGGTGTTCAGGGCCTTCGACGCATCCGGCGCCGGCGCCGCTTTCGCGGAGATCGATCCGTTTCCGGACTTCAGCGACCGGGATCTATTGACCGATTGGCTATTGGGGCAACGGAACGACCTGGAAGCGCCGGCGATGGCGCTGGTGCCCGAGATCGGAGAAGTGCTGGCATTTCTGCGCGCGCAGCGAGGCGTACGGTTGGCGCGGATGAGCGGGTCCGGTGCAACCTGTTTCGCACTGTTTGATGCGATTTCCTTTGCCGAGATGGCGTATGTCATCCTGAAGGCTGAGAAGCCGGACTGGTGGGCCGCGCCTTGCCACCTGGGCGCCGCGCCGTGAGCCTGCTTGCGATTGCCATAGTCCCGTTTGCCGTCAGCCTGTTCGTCTGCTGGCTGATGATCCGTCTCGGGCCGAAGGATGCGCCGGATGGCGGGCGCAAGACACAGGCTGCACCGGTGCCGAGTTCCGGCGGTGTGGGTGTGCTGGCCGGGATGGCGGCTGGGCTTGGTTCACTGGCGTTGATGGCTCCATCCGTGGCTGAGACGCTTGTGGCAGCACCGATCGCAGGGATCGCGGGCTTTACGGTTTTCGCGGCGCTGCTTGGCTGGGCGGATGACGTGTTCGGTCTGCCAGCCCTGACGAAGCTTGTGGCACTTCTGGGCGGCGCGGCCGCGGCTGTGGTGTTCGGCCCTCAGCCCGGGACGTTCTGGATCGACGGCGCGGGGGTCACTCTGCCTTGGGCGCTGGGTGCGGTCATCGCGGTGAGTTTCATTTTCATAATGGCGAACGCCGTCAATTTCATGGACGGCGCCAATGGCATTGCCATGGGCACGTCGCTGATCATCCTTGCGGCGCTGGGCCTGATGCTGGTTCCCAGTTCCCTGTATTCGCCCGATGATCGATCACAAAGCATTTTGATGGCGATGTGTTTCATCGCCGCTGCGGCGCTTGCCGGATTCCTGGTGTGGAACCTGCCAGGCAAGTTGTTTGCGGGGGATGCAGGCTCACTCTCCGTAGGCGGATTGATCGGCGGGGCGTCCGTGATGTTTGCGATCAACGGGCCTGTCCTCATACCGCTGACGCTTTGCCTGCCGATCCTGATCGATGTGTTCCTGACGCTGGCCTGGCGCGCGCGGCACGGCCGACCCCTGATGCAGGCGCACCGGGATCATGCTTACCAGCTGTTGCTGCGCGCCGGCTGGTCGCACGGCAAGGTCGCGCGCCTCTGGTGGGGAATGACGGCAATCTGCTCCGGCGCGGTGATCGCGGGCCCGTTTGCCTCGGCAGCCGGGCTCTACGGCGCCCGCTGCGGGCCGCTGGATGTGATCGTGTTTTCTGCGTTGCTGATCGCCGGTTGCGGCTTGTGGGTGCGCCAGCGCGTTACCCTCGGCCGTGAGTTGTCAGCGAGCGGGCGCTAGTAGGCGCGGCTGACGCAGAAGTCTGCGAGGTCTTCCAGTGCATCGCGGTACCGCGAGGCGGGCAGCGTGCGCAGCGCGCCCTTGGCGAGGGCGGCGTAAGCTTCGGCTTCCTGCACGGTCGCTTCCGCGGCGCCGGTGGCGCGGATCAGATGAACCGCATGGGCGAGGTCGGAGTCTTCCTGCGTTTCAGGGTTCAGCGCGCGGTCCCAGAACGCACGGTCCTCGTCCGAGCCCCGGCGGCGCGCGATGATGACCGGCAGCGTGATCTTGCCTTCCCGGAAATCGTCGCCGACCGATTTGCCGATCACGGAGGTCGTCCCGCCATAATCGAGCGCATCGTCGATGATCTGGAAGGCCAGGCCGAGATTCTTGCCATAGGTGGCGAGCGCGGCGGCGTGGCTGGCCCCGGTGGTGGAGAGTGCGCCGGTTTCGGCGGCGGCTTCAAACAGCGCGCCGGTCTTGGCTTCGACGATGGCGAGGTACTCCTCGGTCGGCAGGTCGCGTGCCGCCATGGCGGCGAGCTGGCGCACTTCGCCCTCGGCGATCACGGTCGAGGCGGTGGCGAGGCGGTTCAGGATCTCAAGGCTGTTGGTTTCGACCAGCAGGTTGAAGGCGCGGGCGAACAGGAAGTCGCCGACAAGGATCGAGGCCTTGTTGCCCCAGATCGCCTTGGCGGCGGGCTTGCCACGGCGCAGCGCGCTCTCGTCGACGACGTCGTCGTGCAACAGGGTGGCCGTGTGAATGAACTCGACGGCCGCGGCGAGGGCGTGGGTCGCGGCGTTTGCCTTGCCCACCGCATTGGCCGCGATCAGGGTGATCAGCGGCCGCAGGCGCTTGCCGCCCGCCGAGACGATATAGCCGGAAAGATCAGGAATGATGGAGACCGGGCTGGCGGCGCGGGTGGCGAGCAGGTGCTCCACAGCGGCCAGGTCAGCCGCCACGAGGTCCTGCATCCGGTCCACCAGCGAAGACAACGCGGCCTTGCTCTTGGGTTTGGGGGCAAGGGTCAAGGCGGAACTCCGGAGATGGCTCTGACGTATTCGGTAATTCTACGAGGCACAGGCGCCAAGGCGACGTGGCACCGGGCCGCATCTATTCACTCCATGACAACGCGTTCATCAACCATGATTCAGCGACAATAGCTGACACGCGGGCCCGATTCGCGCTAAATGTGGCCCATGAAACACGTATTCTTGATCCCCGCCCTCGCCGTGATGGCAGCTTGCGCCACGACGCCGGTCTACGGTCCCGCCAAATCTGAACGCGCCGAGGGTTATCTCTCGCAGCAGATCGAGACGGGCCGGCACCGCGTTTCCTATACCGACAGGGACCCGATCCGCGCTCGCAACATGGCCCTGCTGCGCGCCTCCGAGATCACGCTCATGGAGGGGAAGGACTGGTTCGAGATCACCAACGAGACGGTGGATTCGGAAGGCTCGGGTCGCAGCGGCGGGCCTTCGGTCAGCATCGGCGGCTCGGCAGGTTCGGGCGGTTATTCGGGAGTTGGGGTCGGTGTCGGCTTCGGCATCCCGCTGGGCGGCGGCAGCGCCGGCAAGGTCACGCACACCCTGGAAATCGTCACCGGCGCCGGCACCAAGCCGGACAAGGCGGAAGCCTATGACGCGCGTTCGGTAGACATGAACCTGCGGGTCACTTCCGGCTGATGGAAGAGGTGTTCCGGACGAATGATCCGGTAAAACTGTCTTATGTCGAACACCTGCTGGCCGAGGCCGGCGTCGAATACTTCGTGCTCGACCGGCATATTTCGGCGGTGGAAGGCAATATCGGCGTCTTTCCGCCGCGCATCCTGGTGAAGGACACCCAGCTCGCGCGGGCGCGGCTCGCGCTGGTCGGGGTGGAGCAGGGATGAAACCGTCAACCCTTGCGCGGGTCTTTTTCTGACTTGTCCACCCATCTTGTTCGGGGACAAGTATCCTTGTTTAAACAAGGAGATTCGGTATGCGGACGTGTATACTGCCAGCCGTTGCAGGGTTGGTCTTGCTGGCGGGATGTTCATCCACTGACCTCGCAGCGCTGAATGTCGGCCTGCAGGAAGCAAATGGTACAACTTGGCCCGACCAATCGCAAAGCCAGCCGCTGGAATGCAGTTCAGGTGATGGCTACCTTATGGAGTATTCAGGGGTTAGCGGAGGGCAGGGCTACATCTACTTCGTCAGCTACGCGAACGACTATGCCGAAATCACGGTCACTTATGATGATGGCGATGTCTATGATGCCGGGATATCCTACGGCGAGACATCATACGTCATGTACAATCATCCGGGGTATGGCTGGAACTCGTCCTGGATCTGTTGACGCCGGTGCAGGCATGATTGAAGTCGGCGCATGAGCGAAGACCGCGCGCCGCTTCAACGGACAACTGAGGACACCGTCTATCAGGGGCGGGTGACGCTCTTTCAACCGGAGGCTGGATTCCGCGCCGGTTTTGACTCGCTGGCGCTGGCCGCCGCCTTGCCAGCCCTGGACAAGGGCGAGGCGCTGGAACTTGGGTGCGGATCCGGCGGGGCGTTGCTGCCCGCGGCGTTCCGCTTGTCTTGCGTCCACTTTACGGGGGTCGAGCAGGATGCGGCGGCGGCGGCCCGGGCGCGCGAAGGCGCTGCGCAGAACGCGTTTGCAGAACGGATCGTCATCGAGACCGCTGAGGCGTCCGGCTGGGCGGCGGCACGTGAAAACCGGTTCGACCTGGTGTTTGCGAACCCGCCCTATTTCGAGCCGGGCAAGATTTCCGCGCCCGGCGAGGGCAAGGCGGGGGCGTACATCGAGAGCCTGCCGCTGGACGGCTGGGTAAAGGCCATGCTGTTTGCCGCCAAGCCCCGGGCGCCGGTGATCCTCATCCACCGCGCTGCGGAACTGGCGCGGCTGCTGGCCCAGCTGGACCGGCAGGCCGGGGAGATCACTGTCCTGCCGATGGCATCCAAAGCCGACGAGCCAGCCCGGCGAGTGCTGGTGCGGGCGAGAAAGGGGCTGAAGCGGGGTCCGCTAACGCTGCTCGCGCCGCTGGTGACGCATGAGCCGGATGGAAGCGCGCGGACGCCGGCGGCCCAGGCCATCGTCGAAGGGCTCGGGATCGACTGGTAGCGGTTCGATTTAGCTTGCAATGCGGGCGCCGGTACCCAACCTCAATTGTGGGGGACATCGGAGGACACGTGCCATGTTCACACTGCTGTTCATCGGAAGCCTGATCGCCGGCGTTGCGATTGCCTGGGTCGGCTGGTTTGGCCAGCGCGACCACAACAGTCCGCGCGGCCCGAAGGAAAAGTGAGACCGGTTGCGCGGCCGCAGGCTTGGCGCTAGGCCGGGATTTCCCAGACCGGTGAGCCGTCCATGCCCGCGCCCAAAGCCCATGCCAAACCGAAATCCTTCCAGGATCTGATCCTGACGCTGCAGACCTATTGGGCGGCGCAGGGCTGCGCGATCCTGCAGCCCTATGACATGGAAGTCGGCGCCGGGACGCTGCATCCCGCAACGGTGCTGCGCGCGCTGGGGCCGAAGAACTGGCGCGCGGCTTACGTGCAGCCATCTCGCCGTCCGAAAGACGGGCGCTACGGCGAGAACCCCAACCGGCTGGGCCACTATTACCAATTCCAGGTGATCCTGAAGCCGAACCCGGCGAACCTGCAGGACCTCTATCTCGAAAGCCTCTACCGCATCGGGATCGACCCGATGGTGCACGACATCCGCTTCGTGGAAGACGACTGGGAGAACCCGACTGTCGGCGCCTGGGGGCTCGGCTGGGAAGTCTGGTGCGACGGGATGGAAGTGTCCCAGTACACCTACTTCCAGCAGGTCGGCGGCCTCGACGTGGCGCCGGTCTCCGGCGAGCTGACCTATGGCCTTGAGCGCCTCGCCATGTACGTCTTCGGCGTCGACCGGGTGTACGATCTGCCCTTCAACGACCCGGCCTCTGCCGTGCCGCTGACCTATGGCGACGTGTTCCTCGAGAACGAGCGCCAGCAGAGCGCGTTCAATTTCGAGCATTCGGATGTCGAGATGCTGAAGCGCTGGTTTGCCGATTGCGAGAACCAGTCGAACGCCCTGCGCGCGGCGGGCAAGCCGCTGCCGGCGTATGACTACGCGCTGAAAGCCTCGCACACGTTCAACCTGATCGACGCCCGCGGCGCGATTTCGCCGACCGAGCGGCAGGCCTACATCGCGCGCGTTCGCGACCTGGCGCGCGGCGCCGCGGCGCAGTGGGCGGAGACCCAGTCCGCAACCTGAACAGATATTCATATAAAAATCAGTGCATTAAGCACAGATTTTTTTGCTTCCCTGCGACGGAAGCAACGCCCGGCCTCCGTTGAAGCCGCATGATCCGGACGAACGGGTCATGTATCTCAAGGAGGACCACCATGTTCAAACCCCTGATCGCCGCTGCCCTGATTGCGGCCTTTGCCGCTCCGGCTGCACTCGCCGGCCCCGCCGAACGCCTCGGCCGGATTGACCACCGCCTCACCGCCGCCGAAGTGCGCGGCGACATTGCGCAAGGCAGCCGCGCTGACCTCGCTGAAGACCGTCTCGACCGCTTCGAGAACAAGGTGGATCGCCGCGAAAGCCGCCGTGACGAGGCCTATGACCACGGCCCGCGCGATGTGATCGAGGACCGCCTCGACCGCGCCGAGAACGTGCTCGATCGCCGGGAAGACCGGATCGACCGCCGCCACTAGCCGTTAAGCGGCAAATTGCGGGTTCGATTGAACCAGTGTCGCGGAGGGGCGTTGATGACTTAAAGGAGCCCCTCCGATGAAACCTGCATTTGCCCTTGTCCCGCTCCTGCTGGCCGCCGGCCTGGCGGCCTGCAGCCCGGCCGAGGATGCGCCGGATCCTGGCGCTGTCCCGGTCGAACCAACGCTCGAAACCCCCGTCGAGCCGTCGTTTCCAAGCGGACCGGAAGCCGGCGCGGAGGCGGCTGCTCAGCCTCTAGACGCTGATCCACTGGCTCTCACTGCGTTCACGCCCGCGACGAATGAAATCTACTGCAGCTTCTTCACCATCGGGGACGATGGGTTGCGGCACGAGCGCGTCTTCGTGACCGAGATCGCCGGCGTGCAGGCCCCCGCGCATGTCGGGATCGAAGGCGAGGCGGTCGCGCTGACGCAGGTTTCCAAGGCCGAAGACGCCTCGCCGCAGGTCTGGGTTTACAAGAACGCAGAGCGCGGCTTGCAGATCGAGATGCACGTGACCGAGACGGCAAAGGAATTTGAGTCGAAGGAATATGAGGGCACGGCGACCGTGACAAAGCCCGCGGCGCGCCCGGTCAGGGCGATTTCCGGAACCTGCGGGGTTTGACGGGGCGCACTTGACCCCGGCGCGGGCGCGACTATGCCGTGACCCACGCGAAACTCCTGCCGCCGGGGCCCCATGGCTGAACTCCTGCTCGAACTCTTTTCCGAGGAAATTCCTGCGCGCATGCAGGCGAAGGCCGAGGCTGATCTTCTCGCCGCGTTGACCGCGCGGCTGAAGGAAGCCGGCCTCAGCTGGAAACGCGCGTTTGCGGTGTCCGGCCCCCGCCGTCTGACGGCGGTGATCGAGGGGCTCGACGCCCGTTCGGCAGACGTGCGCGAGGAGAAAAAGGGCCCGAAGGTCGGCGCGCCGGAGCAGGCGATTGCAGGCTTCCTGCGCGGCGCGGGGCTGACCTCGATCGACCAGGCGAGCATCGTCTCCGATCCCAAGAAGGGCGACTCCTATGTCGCCTATATCTCTGTGCCGGGGCGCGACGCCGTCGACGTGATCGCCGAGGCCGTGCCGGCTATCGTGCGCGGGTTCAACTGGCCGAAATCGATGCGGACGGCGGACGGCGACCTGCGCTGGGTGCGTCCGCTGCAGAAGATTGTCTGCATTCTCGACGGCGCGGTTGTGCCGCTCGAAGTGGGCGGGATTGCGAGCGGCAACCTGACCGAGGGGCACCGTGTTCACGGGCGTGGTCCGTACACGGTCGAATCCTGGGCGGACTACAAGAAACAGCTGGAAGGCAAGGGCCATGTGATCCTGTCGCGGGCCGACCGGCGCGCGCGAATCCTTGAGGGGATTGCGGACGTTTGCGGCAAGGCCGGGCTGGAGCTGGTGCCGGATGAAGGGCTGCTGGAAGAAGTGACGGGCCTTGCCGAATGGCCGGTGGTCGTGCTGGGCCAGATGGACCCATCCTTCCTCGACCTGCCGCTGGAAGTGATCAAGCTGTCGATGCGCACGCACCAGAAGTATTTCGCGGTGCGCCGTCCGGGTACGGAAGGCCTTGCGCCGAACTTCATCGTGGTGGCCAACATCACGGCCAGCGATGGCGGCGCGGCGATTGCCGAAGGCAACGCGCGGGTGCTCTCGGCGCGCCTGTCGGATGCGCGCTTCTTCTGGGAGAAGGACAAGGCGACACCGCTCGACGTGATGGCCGAGAAGCTGAAGACCATCGCGTTCAAGGAAGAACTGGGCTCGCTCGGCGACAAGGTCGAGCGCGTGGCGGCGCTCGCGCGGGAACTCGCGCCGAAAGTCGGCGCCGACCCAGCGCTTGCCGAGCGTGCGGCGCGGCTGGCGAAGGCGGACCTCGTGTCCGAGATGGTTGGCGAATTCCCGGAACTACAGGGCGTGATGGGGCGGTATTATGCGCTCGCGGCCGGCGAGAAGCCGAACGTCGCCGACGCGATCCGCGACCACTACAAACCGCAAGGGCCGAACGATGCTGTGCCCTCAGAGCCGGTCGCAGTGGCGGTCGCGCTGGCCGACAAGCTCGATACGCTCACAGGTTTTTGGGTGATCGGAGAGAAGCCGACCGGGTCGAAAGATCCTTTCGCGCTTCGCCGCGCCGCATTGGGGGTCGTTCGCTTGATCCTCGACAATGATCTGCGTTTCAGCCTCGACCGGTTCAATGATGCGCAGGTTCTGAAACATCAGGTGGGTCCGCGGAACGCCGACTGGTCCTCGCCGTCACTGTCTGCGCTTGCGCGCGCAATCATGAATGAAGGTGTCTTCAGCGACCAGGCACAGTCCGCCCTGACCTCGATTGAAGGGGGGCTTCCAGACTGGGCAGAACGTGTCTCGGCGCATGATCCCTCTGTCAGCGATGACCTCCTGGATTTCCTGCATGACCGGCTGAAAGTGTACCTGCGCGAACGCGGCGCGCGGCACGACTGGATCGATGCTTGTCTGGAAATGCCAGGCCGGTGCGATCTCGTCCTCATCGTGAAGCGCGTCGAGGCGCTCGGCGCCTTCCTCGAAACGGAAGACGGCGCGACGCTGCTCGCGGGGTACAAGCGCGCGGCCAACATCCTGAAGGCCGAAGAGAAGAAGGGCGCTCTGCCGGAGAACCTCTCCGTCGATCCCGCGCTCATCGCCAAGGGACCCGCAGCCGAGCAGGCCCTCTGGAAATCGGTGACCACTGCCGAGGCAGCTCTTGAGGCGCCTCTGGCGAAGGAAGATTTCGCCGGAGCGATGAAGGTTCTCGCCGGTCTTCGGGCGCCGGTCGATGCCTTTTTCGAAGGCGTGATGGTCAACGATTCGGACGCGGCTGTGCGCGCCAACCGGCTGGCTCTGCTCGTGGCGGTGCGGGACGCGCTCCACAAGGTCGCCGATTTCTCGAAAATCGAGGGTTAACCAAGGTGTTCCGGTTCGGTACTGCAGGGCGTCGGTACATACCCTGAGAGGCGAATTAACAACGTTGTCAATCGCCCCGGAGACGAAACGCGCTCTTCTCATGACAGGTGCGATGCAGCATAGGACTTGCAAACGATCCGGGCGGATAGAATTCACCGGTATATAAAGTTTACACGGAAGGCGATTTGGCATGGCTGAAGCGGCACGCAAGGGCGCAGAGCAAACCTGGGTCTATGCCTTCGGAGGCGGCACCGCGGACGGCGATGCCTCGATGAAGAACCTGCTGGGCGGCAAGGGCGCCAACCTCGCCGAAATGGCGAAACTCGGCCTGCCGGTGCCTCCGGGCTTCACCATCTCCACCGCCGTCTGCGTCGCCTATTACCAGACCGGGCGCGCTTACCCGGCCGGCCTCGAAGCCGAAGTGAACGCCGCCCTCGAAAGCCTCGAGCGCCAGTCCGGCAAGGGCTTCGGCGATCCGGCCAACCCGCTGCTCGTCTCCGTGCGCTCGGGCGCCCGCGCCTCGATGCCGGGCATGATGGACACCGTGCTGAACCTCGGCCTCAACGAAGCCGTCGCCGAAGGCCTTGCGAGCCTCGCCGGCGACCGGTTCGCCTATGACAGCTATCGCCGCTTCATCCAGATGTATTCGAACGTCGTCCTCGGCCTCGGCCATGACGAGTTCGAGCATATCCTGGATGATTATAAAGAGCGCGAAGGCCTCGATCTCGACACCGACCTGACGGCCGATAACTGGAAACAGGTGATCGTGCGCTACAAGGCGGCGGTGCAGAAGGAACTCGGCCGTCCGTTCCCGGAAGATCCGCGCGAGCAGCTCTGGGGCGCCATCTCGGCCGTGTTCAACAGCTGGATGAGCGACCGCGCCATCATCTACCGCAAGCTCAACGACATTCCGGAAGACTGGGGCACCGCCGTCAACGTGCAGGCCATGGTGTTCGGAAACCTGGGCGAGACATCTGCGACCGGCGTTGCCTTTACGCGCGACCCGTCGAACGGGCAGGCAATCTTCTACGGCGAATACCTGATCAACGCGCAGGGCGAAGACGTGGTCGCGGGCATCCGCACTCCGGCCCCGATCTCGCGCGAACGCGCCGCCACGCTCGGCTCCGGCGACAAGCCGCTCGAGGACGCGATGCCGGAAGTCTACAAGCAGCTGCGCGACGTCGCCGCCAAGCTCGAGCATCACTACAAGGACATGCAGGACATCGAGTTCACGGTCGAAGCCGGCCGCCTCTACATGCTGCAGACCCGCAACGGCAAACGCACCGCCGCCGCTGCCGTGAAGATCGCGGTCGACATGGTGCGCGAGAAGCTGATCTCGGAAAAGGAAGCGCTGCTGCGGCTCGACCCCGCGCAGCTCGACCAGCTCCTCCACCCGCGCATCCCGAGCGATGACGAGAACAAGAAAGCCGGCGGCAAGCCTTACGACGTGATCGTGAAAGGCCTGCCCGCCAGCCCCGGCGCAGCCGTCGGCAAGGTCGTGTTCGATTCCGACGAGGCCTTCCTGCTCGCGGCCAAGGGCGAGGATGTGATCCTGGTGCGCGTCGAGACGAGCCCGGATGACATCAAGGGCATGCATGCGGCCCGCGCCATCGTCACGGCCCGCGGCGGCATGACGAGCCACGCAGCCGTCGTCGCGCGCGGCATGGGCCGGCCCTGCGTTTGCGGCGCCAGCGACCTCAAGATCGACACGGCGCGCGGCGAGTTCAGCGTGCGCGGACGTGTGTTCAAGAAGGGCGACGTGGTCACCATCGATGGCGGCACCGGCCGCGTGATGGCGGGCGCAATCGCGCTGATCAAGCCGGACCTGTCGGGCGATTTCGGCGAGCTGATGGGCTGGGCCGACAAGGTGCGCCGCCTCAAGGTGCGCGCCAACGCGGAAACGCCGCTGGACACCCGCACCGCCGTCGAGTTCGGCGCCGAGGGCGTCGGCCTTTGCCGCACGGAGCACATGTTCTTCGACGAGGAGCGCATCCCGGCGGTGCGTTCGATGATCCTGTCGAATGACGAGAAAGGCCGCCGCGAAGCGCTCGCAAAACTCCTGCCAATGCAGCGCTCGGACTTCGAGGAAATCTTCCGCATCCTGGGTGACCGCCCGGCGACGATCCGTCTGCTTGATCCGCCCCTGCACGAGTTCCTGCCGCATACGGATGAAGATATTGCCAACGTGGCGAAAGCCTCCGGCATCAATGCCGAGGAACTGCGCCGCCGCGCGCATGACCTGCACGAGAGCAATCCGATGCTGGGTCACCGCGGCTGCCGCCTCGGCATCACCTATCCCGAAATCTACGAGATGCAGGCCCGCGCCATTTTCGAGGCGGCCGTCAACGTTGCGAAAGAAGGCAAGCTGAAGCCGGTGCCGGAAGTGATGATCCCGCTGGTGGCGACGCAGCGCGAGCTGGCGATCCTCAAGGCGCTCGTCGACGAGACCGCGCAGAAGGTGTTCAAGGAAACCGGCACCGTGGTCGACTATACCGTCGGCACCATGATCGAGTTGCCGCGCGCCGCGCTGCAGGCGGGCGAGATCGCCCAGTCGGCCGCCTTCTTCTCATTCGGCACCAACGACCTGACGCAGACGACCTTGGGCATCAGCCGCGATGATGCTGGTCGCTTCCTGCAGGTCTATTCCGAGAAGGGCATCTACGAGAAGGATCCCTTCGTCACGCTGGACCAGGAAGGCGTCGGCGAGCTGGTGAAGATGGCGGCCGAGCGCGGCCGGCGTACGCGCCCGGGCATCAAGCTCGGAATTTGCGGCGAACATGGCGGCGACCCCGCCTCGGTGGAATTCTGTCACCGCGCGGGCCTCGATTACGTCTCCTGCTCGCCCTACCGGGTGCCGATTGCCCGTCTTGCGGCGGCACAGGCAGCGCTCAAAGACGGCGCCAAGTGACCCCAAACGCCGGAATCCGCTGACGCTTGAGTGTTGTATTGCAGCAACACTGACCCCCTGCCAGAATCGTGAAGGTTGAGGGCCAAAGGGTCTTAAAACCTTTACGTTTCAGGCGGTTAACTTGACTTTCCTTGAAATTGCATCAACCGGCGTCTTCAACGATCGGATGACCGTTTCGATTTTGTAACTCAAGAGGTTGGCTGAATTATTGCTAGATAGTCCCGGGTGGGCCAAGTCCCCTCATGTCCGACGGGCGTGGAGGGACGCGTTCGGTCCTCAGACAATGCGTACAACCCTGGAAGCCCGGGTTCAAAGCGGAACGATAACCGCTGTCCGGGTAAAGAGGATCGGTGATGTTAAGGTTTCTTCAACCAAGCCAGATGACTCTGGCCTCCCTCAGTGAGCTGTCCAACAAGCTCAAACGGTGGTGGCTAGGCATGACGGATCAGGAACAACGCGAAGTGTTCATCCGTGGCGGGATGATTGCCGTCTGCGCTGTGACCGCGACCGTTTCGCTTCCGGTGATTTCGAACCAGCAGGTGAGCCTGCGGGCCGAGGCGGAATACCGCGCCGAAGCCGAACGCTTCGCGATGTATCAGGATGCCGGCCTTGCTGTGCGCACCGATGCACACACGCCGGCCTTGCTCGACACGCCCTGGCTGCGCACGGTCGAATACACGCTGAAGCGTGACCCCGATTCCTCGATGAGCCGCTATGCGATGCGCGACCGTGACGGTGCCGCGCTGCTGACGCTCGCCTCTTTCCGCGCCGAAGAAGTTCAGCGCGCCGAAACCATCGATTCCGAACTGATGTGCATGGCGCAGGCTGTGTACTACGAGTCTGCCCGTGAGCCGCTGGAAGGCCAGCTGGCTGTGGCGGAAGTCATCGCCAACCGGATGCAGGACCACCGCTATCCGGACACGGCCTGCGGCGTGGTGTTCCAGGGCGCGACCCGCACGACCGGCTGCCAGTTCACCTTCACCTGTGACGGCGCCCTCCAGACCAAGCCGAAGGGCGAGAACTGGGAACGCGCGAAACGCATCGCGGCGCACGTCCTGATGAACCTCAACGAGGAACGCACCGGCGGCGCAACGCACTATCACGCCACCTACGTGGATCCGATCTGGAACTCGGGCCTGATTCAGACCAACAAGGTCGGCCTGCACATCTTCTACCGCTTCCCGCGCGGCGCCGAATGGGCGAGCGTGGAGCGCAACTTCCAGGCCCGCAAGGACTCGGTCGCCCTGCAACTCGCAGCGCTCGACGCCGGCACGGTCGGCGCAGACGCGGCGGATGAAAGCCTTCTGTTCACGGATGGCGCCTCGGCGGGTGACGACGAGTACTACACGATCACGCCGTCCACGGCGCCGGCCGCTGTCTCGACCTCGACGCGCACGATTTCGTCGGGCACCCCGCGCCTGATGAGCCTTCAGGCCGTTCCCGCCGAAGAGTCCGAAGCGGCAGCAGACCCGGTCGCGGAATACACCGCGCGTCAGGTCAGCGCCGTGACGTCGCCGGACACCTCGCTCTAGGTCGCTCACGCCTCACAATTGCAAAGGCCGCCGGTGTTCACACCGGCGGCCTTTTCGATTCACGACTGAAAAACTAGTCCCGCGGCGGGACCCGCGCCTTGATCTGCTTGCGCACGAGACCCGGCAGCCAGCGCGTCATGAAGCGGGCGCGCTCGGCCTCGCCGCCGACCATGACCTGGATGTCGTCGCCGTGCGCCGCTTCCCAGGCCTTCTCGGCAGCCATCGAGACCGGATAGATCGTCGCGCCGTTGGCCTTCATCTGGTCGGACATCTTTTCGTTCGAGCCTTCCTTGGCGCCCATGTCGAGGATCGGCGTATCGACGAACCAGGGCATCAGGCTGGTGACGCGGATGCCGAGATCGCGGAACTCCGCATCCAGCGCTTCGGATAGTCCGCGTACGGCCCATTTGGACGCGGAGTAAACCGCCAGCTGCGGCGCACCGACAATGCCGGCAGTGGAGGCCGTGTTGACGATCCGCGCACCCGGCGTGGATTTCAGCAGCGGCAATGCGGCGTAGACACCGTTGATGACGCCTTTGACGTTTATATCGATGACAAGGTCGGAGTCTTCAGCCGGCACGTCCTCGAACCAGCCATGCCGGCCGATACCGGCATTGTTGAACAGCACGTCCATCTTGCCGCCGGTCGCGGCGCTGAAGCCTTCCATCGCGGCGGCCCAGTCGGCGCGCTTGGTGACGTCCAGTTTCGCGGAATGGCAATTGCCGGCGCCGAGTTCGGCCGCGACGGCTTTGAGGCCCATCTCGTTGACGTCGTAAAGCCCGCAGAACCAGTTACGCTTGGAGAAATAGCGCGCGGTCTCGGCCCCGATGCCGGAGGCTGCACCCGTGATGAATATGCTCTTGCGGCCGTTTGCGGCGGTCATGCTGACGTCTCCGAATCCCGTGCGCCGGGCTGGCGCGCGGGATCGACTGTCAGACGACATCCAGCCCGAGGTCAAGGTTCGGTGCGGAATGGGTCAGCGCGCCGGAGGAGATGAAGTCGACGCCGGTCTCGGCAATTGCCGCTACGGAAGAGAGCGTGACGCCGCCGGAGGCCTCCAGCGGAACACGGCCGCCTGTCAGCGCCACGGCCTCGCGCAGCGTGTCGAGGCTCATATTGTCGAGCAGGATGGCATGCGGTCCGTGCTTCAGCGCTTCCTCGAGCTGCGCGAGCGTGTCGACTTCGATCTCGATCATCCGCAGGTGCCCGGCATAGGCCTTGGCACGCGTCAGGGCATCGGCGATGGAGCCGTTGCAGGCCGCGATGTGGTTGTCCTTGATCAGGATCGCGTCATCGAGACCGTAGCGGTGCGAGGTGCCACCGCCGCAGCGCACGGCACGCTTCTCCAGCGCGCGGTGGCCCGGCGTCGTCTTCCGCGTACAGACGATGCGCGCCCTGGTATGCGCTACCGCATCGACATACTGCCGCGTCAGGCTCGCAACGCCGGACAGGCGGCCAAGGAAATTCAGCATCGTGCGTTCGGCGATCAGGATGGACCGCGCGGCGCCGGAGAGTTCGGCGATCACGTCGCCAGGCATTAGCGCAGCGCCGTCGACCTTCTTCACCGTGAGGCGCACGTCCGCATCGATCAGGCGCAGCGCATGGGCGGCGGCGTCGAGGCCTGCCAGGACACCCGGTTTGCGAGCCGCGATCACGGCGCGCATCTGCGTGCCGGCGGGGATGGTCGCGTCAGTGGTCAGATCCCCGGCGCGTCCCAGGTCTTCCGTGAGCGCGAGGCGCACGATCGGGTCAAGGATGACCGCGGGCAGCGGCGGAATTTCGAGTGTCATGGGGCCACGTGCTCAAGGGTCGGATGGGCAATGAACTGGCGCTGCGGCTTGCCGGTCTCAGAGAAATCGCTGCGGAAATGACCGCCCCGGCTTTCGGCGCGGGCGAGCGCGCCTTCGGCAATCAGACGCGCGGCCGTCAGGGCCGGAGCGCCCGGCGCTTCAGGCTCGATCTGGGCGCAAAGGTCGAGGAGCTTGCGCAGGCCGGTCGCCTCGCGCACCACGCCGCAATGCGCCGACATCGCTTCGCGCAGTTGCAGGAGGCGCTGTTCTGTCAGTGCAGACGGAATGGCCGCTTCGCTGGCGGCAGGCGCATCCAGCGTGGCCGACATCAGCCGCCGCGAAATCCGCTCGGCGAAGACGACTGCTTCCAGCAGCGAGTTCGAGGCCAGCCGGTTGGCACCGTGCGCGCCGGTGGAGGAACATTCTCCGCATACGGAAAGGCCCGCCAGCGTGGAGCGTCCCCAGACGTCCGAAACGATGCCGCCCATGTGATAGTGCGCGGCCGGCGCAACCGGAATGCGGTCCGTCCGGGGATCGATGCCAGCGCTCATGCAGGCGCCGAACACGGTCGGGAAATGGTCCGGGAAATGCGCGCCCACCGCCTTGCGGCAATCGAGGAAGGCGCCGCGCCCGGCCATGCGCTCGGCATGGATCGCGCGGGCGACCTCGTCGCGCGGGGCAAGCTCCGCCAGCGGATGATAGTCTGCCATGAAGGCGCGGCCATCGGCGTTGTGCAGGGTGGCGCCTTCGCCGCGCAGCGCTTCGGTGGCGAGCGGCGCGGGGTCGCGGCCAATGTCGATGCCGGTCGGGTGGAACTGCACGAATTCGAGGTCGGCAAGCAAGGCGCCCGCGGTGTAGGCCATCGCGATGGCGTTGCCCTGGGCTTCGCGCGGATTGGTGGTCACCTTGAACAGGCCGCCGGAGCCGCCGGTGCACAGGGCCGTGGCGCGCGCCGTGCGCGGCGTAAGGCGGCCCGAGGCGTCGCGCAGCACCACACCGGCGACGCGCCCATTGGCATCTTGCAGCAGCGAGACAGCGCGGGCGCCTTCGATCAGTTCGATGCTGGGCGTCGCCTGCACAGCAGCGACCAGCGCGTCCATGATCGCCTTGCCCGCCAGGTCGCCGGAGACTCGGGCGACGCGCGGATGCGAGTGCGCCGCTTCGAGCGACAGCGCCAGCGCGCCGTCCGGCGTGCGGTCGAACGGAACACCGAGCGCCAGCAGGTCGCGCACGCGGGCCGGGCCGTCCTCGGCGATCAGCCGGGCGATGACAGGGTCCACGAGGCCCGCGCCGGCGGCGACAGTATCGGCCGCATGCTGCGCGGGACTGTCGAGCGGATCAAGCGCGGCGGCGAGACCGCCCTGCGCCCAGGCCGACGAGGCCGCCTGGCCCAGCAGCGACGGCGATATGACGAGGCAATGGCGCGGCGCCAGTTTCAGCGCAAGGAACAACCCTGCGAGCCCCGCGCCCACAATGAGCACATCGACGCTCGCGCCGGCCTCGGCGCGCACCCGGTGATCTGCCCCCTCGAACATCGGCGTATCAGGAGATCCCGTCATTGGCGCGGCGGAATTCGACCGGCGCGGTGACGGCAGAGACCAGCGCGCCGAACATGCGCTCATGGCTCTGGATCGTCAGGGTGAAATTGTCGGGCACATAAACCATGTCCGGCGCCTTGGTCTCGATCATCTCCTCGATGGTGGAGCGCACGGAGACCTGGTCGCCGAACCGGCGCGCCTCGCAGGACTGGCGCACGAGGGAGCGGCCCCACATCGTGCACATCTCCACGGCCGTGATCTCGCAGGTATAGAGGCCTTCGTCCGGGTGCGGAGAAAGGTTCATCGTGCCGGTCATAACGCATTGGCCTTCGCGGTAAGGCTTGGTCTGGAAGCTCCAGTTGCCGAGCACATCGGACTTGTCCGTCTCGCCCTTGCCCTTGACGGCGCCGGCCGGAAGACCGGCGGCGAGTGCAATGAACATCAGGCCGAGAACCGGCCTCAGGTAGTTCGACATGGACGCCTCCTCGACTAGGGTCCGGTTGACTTCACGACTTCGGCCCGCGCTTGGCAAGCCGTCTCAATCATACGTTTGTCAGATCACCATCTCGAGTTCGAGCGGCACCTGACCGGTCTTGAAGGCGAGCGGGCGCGCCATTTTCGGCAGCGCCAGCATCGCGTCCAGCGCCGCTTTCGCCCGCACGCGCACATCTTCCGGGATCGTCACTTCATGCTGGCCGGTGACCAGGCAGTCATAGATATTCTCCAGCGTGATGCGCTTCATGTGCGGGCAAAGGTTGCACGGCCGGATAAAGTTCACGTTCGGATTTTCGGCCGCCACATTGTCGCTCATCGAGCATTCCGTCAGCAGCACCACCTTGCTGGGCTGGTTCTCGGAAACATAGTTCGAAATGGCAGACGTCGAGCCGGCAAAGTCAGCCTCCTGCAGAACGTCCGGCGGGCATTCCGGGTGGGCCAGGATGATGACGCCGGGATGCGCTTCGCGCAGCTGGCGCACGTCCTCGCCGGAGAACTGCTCGTGCACCTCGCAGGCGCCCGGCCAGGTCAGCACACGGATGCCCGTCTGGGCCGCAACGTTCTTCGCCAGGTACTGGTCCGGCACGAGGATCACCGTGTCGGTGTTCCAGGCCTTCGCGATATGCTCGACCACCTGCGCCGCGTTGGAGCTGGTGCAAGTGATGTGGCATTCGGCCTTCACGTCGGCGGTGCAGTTCACATAGGTGACGATGGGATAGTTTGGAAACTTCTGCTTGATCAGGCGCACATCGGCGCCCGTGATCGAGGCGGCGAGAGAGCAGCCGGCGCGGGTGTCCGGGATCAGAACGGTCTTGCCCGGCGCCAGGATCTTCGACGTCTCGGCCATGAAGTGCACGCCGGCCTGCACGATGATCGCGGCATCCGTGGCCGCCGCTTCGCGGGCGAGCTGCAGCGAGTCGCCGCGGAAATCGCCGACGAGGCTGAAGATGTCCGGAGTCATGTAATTGTGCGCCAGGATGACGGCATTCTTCGCCTTCTTCAGGCGGTTGATGCCGGCCACCAGCGGGGCGACCGCGGGCCATTCCATCGGCGTGACGAAATCGGCGACCAGCGGGTACAGCGCGTCGGTTTCCGCCTTCACGGCGTCATCATAGACGAGTCCGCGCGCTTCAGCGGCGGATCGGCCGCGCAGGGGTGTGGGGGTGGGGCAGCCGGGACCGGAGTCGATGAGACGCGCCATGAAAACCTCCTTCACCGAGCCGTTATGCTCGATTTGAGTATAAGTTAGGCCTGATGATCCGCAATTCAAGGGCCAGCCAGGATCGCTCGCGGAAATCAGGGCTCGTTCGTGACAGCGAGGTTACTTTTGCGCACTCTGAGCAAAAGGCAATCTAGCGCAGAACCCGCCTACAGGCAAGGCGCCGCCACCTTTTGGCCATGATTGGGCCGGGCAAACGCTGACCCCCGGCCTATGCAACCAAACCCGCCCCCTCCCGAAACAAAATCCGTAAGGGCCTCAAGCGCCTGGAAGATGTCTCCGGAAAACTTGCGCTACACTCCTGCCGCCGGGGTTATACTCGCGCTCGTGCTAGGCTCGCACCCCTTCAAAGCCTTGGGTGCTTGGCCCGCAACACAGACCCAAGCTCATCCTGAGCAAAGTCGAAGGATGGGCCAAACAGAGCTGCTGCAAGCCCCAGCTCGTCCTTCAACTACGCTCACGTGATACCAGGTGATACCGGATCGATACCAAGTGATAAAAAGTGAGAATCAATGAGAGAATCGACACGGAGAATACAAAGCCTGCAACAGGACGAGGCCACCTGTGAGCCCAGCGGGGGGACTTGCGCCTACAAGAAACGCGGCTCTGGAAAAATACAGCCCATCCCCGTCAAGCTGTTACGCCATCCGCCCCCGAACCTTGCGCAACACCTCCGCCCGCGGATCTCTCGACAATCCCCGGATTCAAGGAAGAAAGTGCTTCAGACTCAGTCCTTGAACAGTTCCACCACTGCGCTGGTCATCGCGTCGACGCCGGTCGCGATGGCGGGGTCGTAGTCGGGGGCGAACAGGGCGGAGTGGAGCGAGGGGAGCGGCATGCCGTCGGTTTGCGAGGCCGCGTAGCGTTCCGGCTCGACGACGCCGAGCCAGAAGATCACGCCGGGGATCTTCTCGTCGGTTCGGGCGAACTGGCTGAAATCCTCGCCGCCCATGACCGGCGGGACGGCACGTACGTTGGCTTCGCCGAGTTCCTTCGACACCGCTTTCATGGCGCGGGCGGTCAGGTCCGGATCGTTATAGGTGGCGGGCGTGTAGTCGCTCTCGATGGTAACTTCTGGCGGAGGCGCGCCGAAGGCGGCGGCCTGTCCCTCGGCGATGCGCTTGATGCCGTCGAGCAGCATCTGGCGCGTCTTGTCTTCGTAGGAGCGCACGGTGATCAGCAGTTCGGCCTCGTCCGGAATGATATTGTGCTTGGCGCCGGCCTTGATCGAGCCGACCGTGACCACAGCGGAATCCAGCGGATTGGTATTGCGCGACACGAGGCTCTGCAGCGCGACGACGATATGGCTCGCGATCAGGATCGGATCGACGGTCGTTTGCGGATAGGCGCCATGGCCGCCGACGCCCTTTACCTTGATGTCGACGCTGTCGACGTTGGCGAGCGCGAAGCCGGAGGAATAGGACACGGTCCCGGCCGGCGCACCGGCAGAGACGTGCAGGGCGATGTTGTAGTCCGGCTGCGGGAATTTCGAGTAAAGCCCTTCGGCAAGCATCGCCTGCGCGCCGAGGCCGATTTCCTCCGCAGGCTGAGCAATCATCACCAGCGTGCCCTTCCACTTGTCCTTCTCGGCGATCAGGCGGCGAGCGGTGCCGACCCAGACGGTCATGTGCACATCATGGCCGCAGGCGTGCATGACGGGGCTTTCGACGCCGGTCCAGGTTTCAGCAACAACCTTGGAAGCGAAGGCAAAATTGGTGTTCTCGGGAACGGGAAGCGCGTCCATGTCGGCGCGGACCAGGACGACCGGGCCGTCACCGTTCTCGAACACGCCAACGACGCCGTAGCCACCGACACCGGGGCGTACTTCGCCATGGTCGCGCATCGACTTTTCCTTCACCCAGGCGTCACCGAGGCCTTCGGTGACGGTGAAGCCGAGCGACTTGAGTTCCGCCGCGAGGAGGGCGGACGTGGCCGATTCCTTGAAGGAGAGTTCCGGCGCCGCGTGCAGCTGCTTGTACAGGGTCACGAGATCGGCGTCGGCCACCCGCAGCGGGCCCTCGGGCATGCCGGCGACGGAGGCAATTGCCGCGTCACCGGAGGCAGCAGCGCTGCCTTCCGCGCCGCCAGGGCCTGTGACGGTCTCGCTGCCGCAAGCGGCGAGAAGGGCGATCCCGCCTGCCAGAAGTGCTGTCTTGAAAGCTGATTTCATCGCCGTTCCCCAGTCCATGAACCGTCCACAAAAGCCTCTATAAGTCAGCCCGACTTATGGAGCATTCCGGATTCAGCGTAGCGGCATGGGGGAATGGGGGAAAGGGGCTAAGCGGTTTCCGGCGCGATGACGCGCACGCCCTTGTCACCGTGATTGAGGATGGTGGTGACCATCAGGTCGGCGGTGACGTTGCCGACGGTACGGAAGATGTCCGGGATGACTTCGACGGCGAGGAGGAGCGGCAGCAGCTCGATCGGGGCACCGATGGCGAGGCAGATCGGCGCCACCGACACGAAAAAACTGACCTGGCCGGGCAGGCCGACCGACGAGATCGAGACCGCGAAGGCGACGAGTCCGGCTGCCACGAACTGGGCCGGTGTCGGCTGGATGCCGGAGACATGGCAGATGAAGAGGACGACCGCGAGGTTGGCGACCGGGCTGGTCTGGCGGAACACGGCGACGGCGAGCGGCAGGACGAGGCCGGCGACATGCTCCGGCACGTCGAGGTTCTTGCGGGCGCATTCAACCATCACCGGCAGCGTGCCGATGGACGACTGGGTCGAGAAGGCGACGACCTGCGCCGGGGCAATCGCGCGGGCGAAACGCAGCGGGCCGACCCGGCCGAAGAGGGCGGCGAGCGGGTAGCAGGCGAGCACGGTGACAATGCAGCCTGCAGAGACAAGCAGCACATAGTGGAAGAGGGCGCCGGTCGAGCCGAGACCCCCGCGCAGTCCGAGCGTGAGGGCGAGGGCGAAGACGCCGAGCGGGGCGGCGAGCAGCACCCATTTGACGATGACGATCATTGTGTCCGCCACCGCGTCGAACATCTGTACAAGGATCGTGCGCTGATGCTCCGGCAGGCGCGTGACCGCGAAGGCGAAGAACAGCGCGAAGATCACCAGCGGCAGGATGGCGTTGCCGGCGGCCGCAGCCACCGGGTTCGAAGGCGCCAGGGATTTCAGCCAGGCGCCGAACTCGATGGCCTGAGGCGGCGGGGCATCGGCGCCGGTGGCGCCTGCGACGAGCAGGCGGGCGCTTTCGGCATCCACCGGCCAGGCCGCGAGCACGGCTTCGTAGACGAGGAAGGTCAGCACGATGGCGCCGGCCAGCAGTCCCGCAAACCAGGCGAGCGCTTTCGCCGTCAGCCGCCCGGCAGACATGGCATCCGACACGGCCGCCACGCCGACGACCAGCAGCGCAAAGACCAGCGGGATGACCGTCATTTGCAGGAAGCCGAGCCAGAGCGAGCCGATGGCTTCTGTGGTCGAGGCGAGCCAACCGGGTACATTGCCGCTGCTGCCGAGGAAGGCGCCGATGCCGAGACCCAGGGCCAGCGCGATCAGCACGCGGGCCGACAAAGATTTCAGAATGGACACCAGACGCGCTCCCTCAGCTCACATTGTTCTGAGCATCGGGAGCGCTGGTACGCAAGGCCGGTTATTGTCGTGCGCGAGCCAAGGCCTGCGCGCGGTCAACAGTTTTGCTTACTTCCGGCCGCGCTTCAGGTCCTCGCCGAGGCGGATGTCTTCCGGCTGGCCGGAGAGGCGGTGGCGGTAGACCTGGATGTTCTCGAGGACGCGCTGAATATAGTTGCGGGTCTCGGAGAAGGGCACGAATTCCACCCAGTCGATCGGATCGATCTGGCCGGTGCGCGGGTCGCCATAATCACGCACCCACTGGCTGGGGCGTGAAGGGCCGGCGTTGTAGGCCGCGGCGGTCATAATGTAGCTGCCACCGAACTGTTTGAGCAACGTGTCGAGGTGCAGGCCGCCAAGCGTCATGTTGTAGCCCGGATCATCCGTCAGCCAGGACTGCTGGTAGGGCATGCCGCGCAGGCGCGCTTCATTGCGCGCGGTGGCGGGCATGAACTGCATCAGGCCGCGGGCGCCGACGGAGCTTTGGGCCTTGGGATTGAACTCGCTCTCCTGCCGCGTGATGGCGAGCACGAAGGCGCGCTCGACGTCCGGCTTGCGGCTGATCGCGGGATTGAGCACGGGATAGGCGGCGCGCGGAGCGACCACGCCTTTCTGAAGACCTGCCTTGCCGACGCGCACGCCGACATCCGGCGACGTGAACTGGTTGGTCAGGTCCGAGAGCAGTTCGTAGTCGACCGGGTTCGTGAGCTGGTCATCCAGGAAGAAAGCAAAGTGCCGGAAGCTCTCGGTCTCGCCAGCCTCGCCGAGGAGGCGCATGCCTTGCACGACCGGCATGTCGTTGAAGCGGGCGATTTCCTCCGCTGTCGGAACAGGCGGCGCGCCGAGATCGACCTTCTTGTCGCCCATCCGTTCGGAGGCGAGCTGGCCATAATAGGTGTACTTGTGGGTCGAGGCGGCGCCGTAGGCGGCGAGGGCGGGTTCGGCCTGGCCCAGCGCGTCGCGGGCGCGACCGGTCCAGTAGTATCCGCGCGCAAGGCTGACGGGGCTGGAGACGCCGGCGGTCATCGCCTCGAAGTGGCCGAGGCTGCGGGTGGCGTCGCCGTTGAGGCGCAGGGCGATCCAGCCGGCAAGCCATTCGGCGTCGGCAAAGTCGGCGCCCGTGTTCATGCCGTGCGGCGCGGCGAGCTGGTAGGCGCGGGTATAGTTGCGCAGCTTCAGTTCTTCGCGCGTCGCGATGGCGCGCTCGTCCCAGAGCTTGCCGCGACCGGCAGCGGGCACGTCCTTGCCGTCGATCTGGCGCAGCAGGTCGGAGACGCCGTCGACCTTCTTCTGGCGGCGCCATTTGGCGCGCTCATAGAGAAGGCCCGGATGGGTCTGCAGATGGTCCGGCACGGCCTGGATGGCGGCGTCCACAGCCTTGGTCCGCTTGGCGAGGGCGATGCGGGCATCGACGAGCTTGCGGTAGTCGGCCGCGAGCTGGGGCTTCAGGGCTTCGGCCGCGCTGGTCTGGCCGGTCCACAGAAGGAAATCGGCGCGGGCGCGGTGATCGTCCTGGCTGAGCGTCTGGCCGTAGCGAGCGAGGACGACGCGCTGCAGGTCGTTTTCCAGGGAGTGGTTGCGCCAGACATCCTTGATGACGGTATCGGATCGCGTGCGGTCGCCCACCTCGCGCAGCGCGTTGGCCAGCGCGACCTTGCCGGCGCCAGTCTGCGGGCCGGACTTGTCCAGCCATTCCACGCGCGCACGGGCATCAAGCGCCGACAGTTCGATGATCTCCTCGGCGCGCTGGCGCATCTTGGAGGTCTGCGGCCAGCCCTCGAGCATGGTGAGGGCGAGGTTCAGCTCGTCGAAGGTCATGCCCGGCACGCCTTCGCTGGCACGCTTCCACATGATGAGGTTCTTGAGGACCGGGTCGGGCGCGGCGTATTGCAGGGCCGAGAGTTCGGTCCACTGGCTGCGTTCGGCGGCGCTGAGGGCGCGGGCGAGGTAGAGCACGCTGCCGGATTTCTGGCGGAGCACGGGGAGCGGCGTGGTGGGCGCCGCCGACAGGACCGGGGTCGCCATCGGGGTGGACGTGTTAACGGACAGCACGGTTTCAGGTGCCTGAACGGGGAGGTTTTTCCCCGGCTTAAGGCTCGGCGTCTCGGGCGCGGCCGCGACGGCTGCGCCGGCCAGGAGCGCCGCCATCGACACAAAAACTACGAAATTCCGGGTAAGTGTCATAACGGCCTATGTTTATTTCTGTACCAAAGCGTGACAATCCAAGCTGTGGAGCCTAGCACGCATTTCCCACGATTTCCTGAAACGAATCCCTGAAAAACTGGCAATAATAAGATGTTCTCCGGTTCCATTCCTGCGCTTGTCACTCCTTTCCGGAATGGCCTTGTGGACAAGACCGCCTTTGCAGCGCTGGTGGAGCGCCAGATTGCCGGTGGTTCCGCCGCTCTGGTGCCCGTGGGCACGACCGGGGAGACGTCCACGCTGTCGACCGAGGAGCACAAGGCAGTCGTATCACTTTGTGTTGAAGTCGCTGCCGGCCGGGTGCCGGTGATCGCGGGCGCGGGCTCGAACGCGACCGAAGAGGCTATCGACCTGGTGCGCCACGCCAAGGCGGTGGGTGCGGACGCCGCGCTCGTCGTCTGCCCGTATTACAACAAGCCGAACCAGGCGGGCCTGTTTGCCCACTTCAAGGCGATCAATGATGCGGTCGCCCTGCCGGTGTTCGTCTACAACGTGCCGGGGCGCACGATCGTCGACCTGATGCCGCAGACCGTGGCGGCGCTCGCGGCGCTGCCGAACGTCATCGGCATCAAGGATGCGAGCGACGAGATGGAGCGGGTGGCGCTGCACAGCCATCTCATCGGACTGGACGAACAGTTCATCCAGCTGTCGGGCGAGGATTCGAGCGCGCTGGCGCACCGGGCGATGGGCGGGGCGGGCTGTATTTCGGTGACCGCCAACGTGCTGCCGGAAGCCTGCGCCGCAATGCATGCCGCGTTTGATGATGGCGACCTCGAAACCGCGCGCGCCATCAACCAGCGGCTGGTCCTCTTGCACCGCGCCATGTTCTGCTCACCGTCGCCGGGACCTGCGAAGTATGCGCTGTCGCGGATGGGTCTGTGCACGGACGAGGTACGCCTGCCGATCACGCCGCCGGACGCCGAAGCCCGCGCGCAGATCGACGCGGCGCTGCGCCATGCCGGCGCGAATATCTAGCACCATGGCCACCAAGCCGAAGACCCCAGCCGTCAAGGGCCGCACCGACGGGATGGTCGCCGAGAACCGGCGCTCCCGCCGCGAGTATTCCGTCGAGGATACGCTTGAGGCGGGCGTGATGTTGGTCGGCTCGGAAGTTAAATCCTTGCGCGATGGCAAGGCGAACATCGCCGAGGCCTATGCCTCGGTCGAGCAGGGCGAGCTCTGGCTGATCAATGCCGAGATCCAGACCTATGCGGGCGCCAACCGGTTCAACCATGAGCCGCGCCGCAAGCGGAAGCTACTGGTCTCGAAGCGCCAGCTTTCAAAACTGTCGCAGGAAGTCGAACGGGCGGGCCGCACGATCGTGCCGCTGAAGCTTTACTTCAACGACAAGGGACGCGCCAAACTGCTGATCGGCGTCGCCACCGGCCGCAAGGCGCATGACAAGCGCGAGAACGAAGCCAAGCGCGACTGGGCGCGGGACAAGGCGCGGATCCTCAAGGGGGGCTAGAGCCCCATATCGAATACCATCTTCATCGCGCCGTCGACGCGGCGGTCGAAGATGTCGTAGGCGTGCTTTCCATCCGAGAGCGGAAGGGTGTGGCTGATATAGCGCTCCGGCTTGATCCGTCCGGACTGGACCAGCGGGATCAGCTCCGGCCATTCCTGCGGCACCGAACAAGTCCCGATACGGAAGGTCAGTCCCATGCCGAAAGCTTTCGACATCGGGAAGTCAAAGCTGCGATCCTGGTTGACGCCGACAACCGAGACCGTTGCGCGGCGGCCGGCGAGCCCGAGCGAGGCGCGGATGGTGGCGGAGTGGCCGACCGCTTCGATGACGCTGTCGCACATCCGGCCCTTGGTCGCCTCGGCGATGTACTCGCGCGCAATCGCAGGGTCCGGTGTTTCCATGCCGAAGGCGCGGCCCATGGCGCGGCGGTCCTCCACGAGATCGATACCGAACACGCGCGCGGCGCCCATGATGAAGGCGGCTTCTGCGGCCAGGAGGCCGATGGGGCCGAGACCGACCACCGCAACCGTTGCGCCGCGCTGGATGTCGGCATTGCGCGCGCCGAACCAGGCGGTCGCGAGGGCGTCGGTCATCATCAGGGCCTGGTCGGCGGTAATCCCATCCGGAATTTTCTGGGCATTGAAATCGGCTGCGGGCACGCGCACGCCTTCGGCCTGACAGCCTTGGAGTTTGGCCGAGAGGCCGTAGCAACCGGCCGCATTGCTCTCGCACCGGTTGACGATGCCGGCGAGGCAGGAACGGCACTGGCCGCAGCCCACCGCCGCAGAAATCATCACCTTGTCGCCGACCTTCAGCTGGCGCACGCCGCGGCCGATCTCGACCACTTCGCCGACTGCCTCGTGGCCGACGCAATAGCCGGTATCCTCGGAGAAAGTTTCGCCGTGGTAGATGTGCAGGTCGCTGCCGCAGATGGCGCACTTGTCGACCTTGATGATCGCGTCGCGGTCATCGTGGAGTTCGGGGTCCTTCATCGTCTCGTAGGCGATGTCGCGGGGGCCGCGATAGACGAGGGCTTTCATGGGGCGTGTCCTTTGTGCGGGGCTTAGCGGATCCAGCGGTTGGCGCGTTCGAGCAGGCCGATGGTGCTGGCATGGAGTTGGTCGCCGGTGGCTTTCGGGGCTTTGCCGGCGCGGGCGCGGGCATAGGTGCCTTCGAGGATGATGCCGAGCTTGTAGCAGGCCAGAACGCCGTACCAGTGGATCTGGGAGAGGTCGCGCGTCGTCTGCTTTGCGTAATGCGCGACGAGTTCATCCGTAGACGGAAAGCCTTCCCAGGGCGTGACGGAGACGGCGCTGGCCTCGCCCTCCGGCCAGGTGGCGAGCAGCCAGCCGAGATCAAGCAGCGGATCACCAATGGTGGTCAGTTCCCAGTCCACGATGGCGGCGAGGCGCGGCGCATCGAACCGGTACATGACGTTGGCGAGGTGATAATCGCCGTGGATGATGCCGGGCGCGAATGTCCGTGGACGGTGTTCTTCCAGCCAACGGCTGACGCCGTCAATGTCCGGCAGGTCCTTCAGGCCGTCCCATTCGGGGAACTCGGCATAGCTCTCCAGCTGCGCCTTCCAGCGGCCGACCTGGCGTTCCAGATAATTGTCCGGCTTGCCGAGCCCGGTGAGACCGAGGGCGACATAGTCCAGCGCGCCGAGGGCGGCGATGCCGTCGACAAGGGAGAGGCCCATCTGGTGGCGCAGCTCAGGCGAGGAGGCGAAGGGTTCGGGCAGGCCGGTACTCGGGTTGTACCCGTCGATGGGCTGCATCAGGTAGAAGGCGGCGCCGAGGACGCCCTCGTCCGGGCAGGCGGCGATCAGTTCCGGATGCGGAACATCCGTGCCCTTGAGGGCGGCGAGCATGCGCGCCTCGCGGCGCATCGTCTCGTTGGAATTGGCGCGCAGCACCGGCGGCGGGCGGCGCAGCACATAGGACCGCCCGGCGCGGGAGAATTTCAGGAGGATGTTCTGCGTGCCGCCGGCGAGGCGCTGGACATCGTCCAGCGGCCCGGACCCGAGGCCCTGAGCATCCATCCAGTTCGCGAGCGCGGCAAGATCAACGAGCGTTTCCATGGCGCCAGAGTGGCCAATGCCGGGCCTTTAGCCAAGGGCTTCCTTCGCGGCAGCGAAGACGTCTTCGAACATCACCGCGGTCAGGCGGCCGGTATTCGTGTTGTAGCGCGAGCAGTGGTAGGAGGAGAGCAGCACCACCGGCCGTCCGTTCACGGACACATCATAGCGGGTGCCATGGCCGAAGGGATGCGGGCCGAGCTTCATGCCCAGCGCGCGCAGGGTGGAATCATGGCTGATCTTGCCGAGGCAGACGATGACCTTCAGCTTCGGCAGCGCGGCGAGGCGCGCCTGCAGGAAAGGCCGGCAGGTGTTGATCTCCTCGCCCACCGGCTTGTTCTCGGGCGGCACGCACCGCACGGCATTGGTGATCATCGCGCGGCTCAGCCTCAAGCCGTCGCCGGGATCGGCGGCGTAGGTGCCCTTGGAGAAGCCGAACTTGTCGAGCGTGGCATAGAGCAGGTCGCCGGCCCAATCGCCGGTGAACGGACGGCCGGTGCGGTTGGCACCCGTCACGCCGGGCGCCAGGCCGACGATGACAAGCTCTGCCGTCTCGCTGCCGAAGCTTGGCACCGCGCCGTTGAACCAGGTGGGCTCTTTCGCGCGCACCGCTTCACGATACGCAACAAGGCGCGGGCAGAGAGGGCAGTCGCGGGGCGCCTCCGCGGGAAGGTCAATACCCATCCGCGCTGCCATCTTTGCGCATTTCGGTGGCGGCGATCCAGGTGCCGTTGTCGAAGTCGCGCATGATGGCCTGGTAGCCGCCATAGTTGGCTTCGCAGCACTCGACCGTATAGCCGCGCGCCTCGAGTTCCGCGGCGGCGTCGGCGAGGCCGCGTTCGAGCAGCACCTTGCCGGTGCCCACATTGCAATCATCGCCGAGCTTGTTGGTCGGCTCGCAGCCGCCATCATGCTCCCAGCGCGCGGCATCGCCCGCTTCCTGAAGGCCCATGCCGAAATCGACGAGGTTGGTGATGATCTGTACATGGCCTTGCGGTTGCAGCGCGCCGCCCATCAGGCCAAAGGCGAGCCAGGGCTCATACGGGCAGGCAAGCTCCGGCGCCGTCGCGCGGACCTGGCAGTTCGGATAGTCCTTCTTCAGCGCGAAGGCTGGAATGATCGTCTGGAACGGGCGCTTGCCGGGGGCGTAGACGTTCGGGTGTGCCGGGTCGAGGCTGAAGAGTTCGCCCCGGTCCTGGAACATGAAGCCGAGACCGTCCGGCACCAGGCCCGAACCCATGCCGCGATAGTTCGACTGGATCAGCGAGACCATCATGCCGTCCTTGTCGGCAACGGTCAGGTAGGTCGTGTCGCCATCGCGCAGGGCGGCGTCGGTAATCTCCGTGCCCGGAGCAACGGATGGCGCGGCCTTCTTGACGTCGATCGCTTCGGCGCGTCCGGCATTGTAGCCGGGGGCAACGAATATAGAGGGGTCGATGCCTGAAAACTTGGGATCCGCATAGCCGACAGCACGGTCCGCAAAGGCGAGGCGCTTGGCTTCGACCATGGCAGTCAGCGCATCCGCAGAGCCGAAGCCCATGGCTTTGAGGTCGAAGCGCTCGAGCATCTGGAGCATCTGCAAGGCCGCTACGCCTTGCGTGTTCGGTCCGAGTTCGCAGACGGCCACTTCCTGGCGGTACTCGACGCAGATCGGCTCCACCCATTCGCCCTTGTGGGCATTGAAGTCGTCATAGTCGAGCTTGCCGCCGATCCGGCCGAGATAGGCGGCCATGTTCTTGGCCATGATGCCCTTGTAGAATTCGTTGCGGCCCTTCTTCCCGAGAGTTTCCAACGTGTTGGCAAGGTCCGGGTTGCGGAACAGCGAACCGGCCACTGGCGCAGGGCTGAAGTAGAGTTTCTTGGCGTTGTCGAACTCTTCCAGTTCGCCGCGCGCGAAGGCCGGCTCGAAACGCAGGGGCCCGCGCGACCAGTACCAGGCGATCATTTCCGGGATCGGCGCGCCTTCGCGGGCGTAGCGGATGGTCGGCGCCAGATTGTCCGCCATCGGACGTTTGCCGAACTTCTCGTGCAGCGCAAACCAGCCATCCACCGCACCCGGCACCGTGACGGTAATCGTGCCGAAGGAAGGCAGCTTCTTGCCCTCGGCAAAGGCGTCCGCCTTCGATTGGGCATCCGCGAGGGTTGCGTCCATCGGCGCGCGGCCAGAGCCGTTATAGCCGAAGAGCTTCTGCGTCTTGGGATCCCAGACAATGGCGAAGAGATCGCCGCCGATGCCGTTTCCGGTGGGCTCGACGAGGCCGAGCATCGCGTTGGCGGCAATCGCGGCGTCTACCGCCGAGCCGCCGGCTTTCAGCACATCAAGCGCGGTCTGGGTCGCCAGCGGGTGGGCGGTGGCAGCCGCGCCGTTGGGCGCGACGACCGCCGAGCGCGAGGCGATCGGGTGGCCGCTTTCCGGGCGCTGGCCCATTTTCGGGTAGGCGGCGTTCTCGATTTCGGTCGCGGTCACCGGGCCGGGCATCGGCGCCGCCTCAAGGTCAAGCGGGATGCCGACGGCCGGCAGTTCCGGCGGCGCCTCGAACAGGGCGCAGGCCGAGAGCATCAGGGCGCCGAGGCCGCCCGCGAGTAAGGTGCGCATCATTCAAATCCCCTGCCGCTGCGTTCCCGTTTCGGGAAATAAAAGGTCGCCATCCGCGTCGCGATTTCCTGGCCGCGCTCCGCGAACCGTGCTTCCGCCGCAACCGCCATCGGGTCGCAGTTCTCGAAATCGTCACTGGTGTCGGAAAAAGCGTCGTTGAACGCCCGCACCAGCGAAGAGCGCAGGTTGCCGGTTTCCGGGGCTTCATAGGCAAGCAGGTCCGCCATGTAGCGGCGCCAGTACTGGTCATCCCGGCCATTGCAGCGCACCCGGATGGCGTGGGCCGAGCCGAGAATGCCCGCCAGGTCGGCGGCATCACGGAAGTAATCCGGCCCGCGCGCAGGCAGGCCGGATTGCGCGGCGCTTGTGCCACTGCCCAAGGCAAGGCTAAGCACGAGTGCATGAAAACATGTCTTCTTCATGCGCGGACATTCGCGCGCCTTCGCCCCCGGCTCAAGGGGCTGGAAGCCGCTGTTTGCTTTGTCACGATGGATGACGCCGGAAACGCCCATGACGGCTGGACCAGCGCGGCGCTGGAGACCGTGCCGCCGCTGGACATCGCGTTCGGCAATGCCGATGCCTTCTTCTCCTGGGTCGTGCGCGACTACATGACGGCCATCCTCAAGAGCCCGTCGCTCGACTGGTTCCAATCCGCCGCCGCCGGAATCGAGAACCCGGCCCTGATGATGATCGGCCAGAAGGCGCGCCTCTATACGACGAATCACACCCAGGCCGAATCGATGGCCGAATGGGCCCTCTGGCAGGCGCTGGACTTCCTGCGCGGCGGCCCCTGCCACCGCTCGCAGCAGAGCGAAGGCAAGTGGCAGCGGCTGAAGGCGCGCGAGATTCGCGGCTCGCGCTGGCTGGTAGTCGGCTACGGCTCGATCGGGCAGGCGGTGGGCCGGCGGGTGACGGCGCTGGGCGGCGAGGTGACCGGTCTGCGCCGGTCGCCGGGGCCCGCTGATGGCGCCGCGCGAATTGCCCATCCGGACAGCTTGCACTCGGAATTGCCGCGCGCCGATGTGGTTCTCCTGTGCCCGCCGCACACGCCGGAAACCGAGAACATGGCCAACGCGGCCTTCTTCGCGGCGATGACGCCGGACGCCCTGTTCATGAACCTCGGCCGCGGCGCGCTGGTGGATGAAGACGCGCTGATCGCGGCGCTGGACGGCGGCCGGCCAGCCTTCGCGGCGCTGGACGTGACGCGCACCGAGCCACTGCCGCCGGAAAGTCCGCTGTGGAGCCACCCGAGGATCGCGCTCACGCCGCATGACAGCTCCGACACGCCGGGTACGGTCGCCGGCGCGGACGAGACTTTCCTTGCCAATCTGTCGCTCTATCTCGCCGGAAAACCGATGAAAAATCTTGTGGAACCTGCGGCCTTTGCCGCGCGTTGATCCGCGAACGGAGACAGCCATGACCCACCTGAAATCGACTGCCCTGGCAGCCGCCGCGTCTGTCCTTGTGCTCGCGGCCTGCGCGAGCCCCGCAACAGACAAAATAGAGCCTTCCGCCGACGCCGGGTTCCGGATCACCGGGACGAACGGCACAGTCTTGCAGGCCGAGGAACTGCAGACGTTCGACAGTCCCTGGGCCATGGCTTTCCTGCCGGACGGGCGCGCGCTGGTGACGCTGCAAGCCGGAACGATCTGGCTGCTGAAGGCCGATGGTACAAAAGCCGGAAAAGTGACCGGCGGCCCGGACGTCGAGGCGAAAGGCCAGGGCGGCCTGGGTGATATCATCCTGCACCCGGATTTTGCGACCACGGGGCAAGTCTACATGTCCTATGTCGAGCGCGACGCCGACAATGAAGAGCTCTTCGGCGCAGCCGTCGCGCTGGCGACCCTTGAACTGACCGAGACCGGCGGCATCCTCCGTGACCGGAATGTTATCTGGCGCCAGTTCGATTCCGTGCCCGGAAATGGCCACTATGGCCACCGCCTCGCCATCTCGCCGGATCGCCACCTGTTCATCACGTCTGGGGAACGCCAGAAATTCACGCCTGCCCAGGATATGGGCTCGACGCTCGGCAAGGTCGTACGCCTCAATCTCGATGGCAGCGTGCCGTCCGACAATCCGTTTGCGAGCCAGGGCAGACCGGCGGCAGAAGTCTGGACCCTCGGCCATCGCAATCCGCTCGGCATCGCCTTTGCCCCTGATGGCAAGCTGTGGGTTCACGAGATGGGTCCGAAGCATGGCGACGAGCTGAACCTGATCATCCGTGGACAGAATTATGGCTATCCGGAAGTCTCGAACGGCGACCACTATGACGGCCGCGAGATTCCGGATCATGCCACGCGCCCCGAATTCGCCGCGCCCGCGGCCTACTGGGTGCCCGCCATCAGCCCTGCAGGTCTCGACGTCTACGACGGCAGCCTCTTTTCTGACTGGAAAGGCAACGCCCTGATCGGTGGCCTGTCCTCGAAAGCGCTCGTGCGGGTCGCGATCCAGCCGGACGGCACGGCCGCCGAAGCGGAGCGCTACACCTGGGGCAAGCGCGTGCGCGAGGTTGAAGAAGCCCCGGACGGGTCGATCTACGTGCTGGAAGACGAGGACGGCGCCCGCCTGCTGCGCCTGACGCCGGCCCGCTAGAGGCGCTCGCAGCGTTGCAACCGGGGCCGACTTGCCGCAGACGTGGGCAAGCTCAAGACCGGTTGCCGAGGCGTTCATGATCCGCACCTATTCCAACTCGTCCGGCAAGTTCGTGCTGGACGGCGAACATCTCGGCGCGCTCGACACGGCGGTCTGGATTGATGTGCTGCGGCCGACCCCGGATGAGGAAACGGCTCTGGAACGCGCCTTCGGGATCGGCGTGCCCACACTCGCGGAAATGAGCGAGATCGAGCTGTCGAGCCGCCTCTATTCGGAAGACGGGGCGCACTTCCTGACCGCCAACATGCTGTCTCGCACCGACGATGACATGGTGAAAGTTTCGCCGATCACCTTCATCCTGACGGGGGATAAGGTGATCACGGTGCGCTATGAGGAACCCCGGGCGATCGACGCGTTCGTCGCGCGCTGCCAGAAATCCGGAACCTATTCGGCCGACCAGATCCTGATCGGCATCCTCGAAGGCGTCATCGAAAGGATCGGCGACCTGCTGGAACGCGCGGGCCATGACCTCGACATGCTGTCGGAAAAGGTCTTCTTCACGCAGGCGCCCGCCAGCGTCCGCAACGCCGCGGCGGCCGGTGGAGCCAAGGGGGCAAAGAGCACCCCCAACGCGCGCCAATGCGACTTCCAGGCGGTGTTGGTCGAAGTGGGTCACAAGGGTGACCTGATCTCGAAAATCCAGGACAGCCTGATCTCGCTCCAGCGCCTGCTGGCCTTCGACTCGTCACTGGCCTCGGAACGCAAGCCCGGCAAGGCCATCGACCACCGGATCAAGACCCTCGCTGTCGACGTCCAGGCCCTGCGCGACCATGCCGGTTTCCTGACGCAGAAGATCAACTTCCTGCTCGATGCCACGCTCGGCATGATCAACATCCAGCAGACGGCGATCATCAAGATCTTCTCGGTGGCCGCCGTTGTGTTCCTGCCGCCCACGCTCATCGCGTCGATCTACGGGATGAACTACAAGCACATGCCGGAACTGGACTGGGTCTACGGCTACCCCATCGCGCTGGCGCTCATGGTGATGTCGGCCGTCCTTCCTTATCTCTTCTTCAAATGGCGCGGCTGGCTCTAGACGGGCAGCCCTTCCGCCTTGCGCTGCGCCGCGAGCCTTGAACGGCCGTTCTCGATCCGCTTCCAGATCGGCGCGCCTTCCGGCATGGCGCGCCACACCGGCACGACGTCGCGCGGCGCGACACCGGCGTCGAGTTGCTCCCCCACCATTTCCGCCACCGCCCGCAAATGGATGCCGGTAACGACAGGGCACGCCGTCTCTGCCTGGAATGCGCGCGCCAGACGCGCCCGCAGGGTCTTCATGTCCACTTCCTGACCGCGCGGTATTGTCCGCACGGCGCCGGCCACATCCCGGGCGGTCGTCAGCAACATGCGTTGCCCGCGCTTGATGTCGGCAAAATCCTTCGTGCATGGTTTTACTTCGTGAGGGCGCTTATCGTTGACCCTTTCGGTCCAGCTTTTCCGGGCTATGGTCAGTCCTCCAGTGGCAGGCAGATTTCGGTCAGCAGTTCGGACGGCGGCGTATCCATCGGCGTGTTGAGATTGATTTCGAGGACATGTTCGTCGCGCGGCTCACGCCCGGAATTCGGAAGCCAGACACCGAACAGCCAGTCATAGGCGGGTTTCATCGCCGAATAAGGTCCCTTGTAGGTCAGGACCGCATAGGTTCCGCCGCCAGCATCGAACGCTGCAAGAGGCGATGGCGGTTCAATCCGGATGTCCGTGAACGCACACGCATGCGATCGCAACTCGTCCACCGGCACGCCGTCCGGGCCTTCACGGTAGCGGCCGAACGGGCCACGCACATGCAAGGTAAGTCCATGCGCGCCCAAATTGCCGAACAATCGCTCGAAGGCTTCACCGATCTCGTTGAAGGCCCCCTTGTGCAGCAGCCCGACCGCAGGCCGGACGGGAAGCGTGCGGATGTCTATATTGAAAGCCATGGAATTGTCCTCCGAGATGGCCTGCTGAAGGGCGGCGTGCATGCCAGCGATCCGGAATGCGGCCGGCGCGAGCCCGTGCGCTGCGGCAAACGCCCGTGTGAAAGCAGATTGGGAGGCGTATCCCGCCCGTTCCGCAATCTGCGTCAGGGGCCGCGAGGTATGCGCGAGATCTTCGGCGGCCCGTGCCAGACGCAAACGCCGGACGGTTTGGGCTGCGGTCTCGCCCGTCATTGCCTGGTAAATCCGGTGCCAATGGAAGCGCGACAGGCAGGCGACTTCGGCGATCACATCAAGATCGAGGTCCTCGTCGAGGTTCGCGCGGATATGAGCGCGCACGCGTTCCACCCGGTCGAAATAGGTCGGATGGCTGGTGTTTGGGCTGTCGGCCATCGCTGCGCGCTCCCTTGCTGAAGGAACCTTGGCACACCTCGTTTTGACAAATCTTGCGGAAGTTGCTTGCGCGCAGCCTACTCCGCCAGAAATTCCTGCAGCGGGACGAGAGACTGCGCGGGGTCTTCTTCCATCGGCACATGGCCGAGGCCCTTGAAGGCGACGCGGCGGCTGTCCGGCAACAGCCTAGTGTAGTCGGCCGAATTGCTGAACGGGATCAGCCGGTCCTTGCGTCCCCAGAGCAAAAGCACCGGCGCCTTGATCTGCGGCAGCCGCGTTGCCGGATCGGTCAGCACGGTCTGCTCCATCCGCGCGAGCAGCGCACCCCGCCCGCCGGGCGCCAGCATCAGGTCGTGATAGCGCTTGACCGTCGCTTCGGTCAGCCGTTTCGGGTCTCCGTAACTCGCCGCAAGGTTCGGCCGGATTGCGGATTTCGGCAGCGTGAAGCGCATAGCCTTGATCACGGCCGGCACGTCCGCTTTCTCGCCATAGGCAAAGCCGGGGCTCGCAAATCCGTCCGGCGAAATCAGCACGAGTTTCGACACGCGCTCCGGATGGTCCGCCGCCATGTTCCAGGCAATCCGCCCCCCAATGGAATTGCCGACAACCGCCGCCTTGTCGATGCCGAGCTGGTCCATCAGTACAAGGATCAAGGCGATGGAGCGCGTGTCGGTATAGTCGCCGGCGGGATCCGGCGGCGAGAGGCCGGAGCCGGGCAGGTCGAGCCGCACGACGCGGTAGTCTGCCTTCAGCGCCTCGGCCCAGGGCTCGAACGTGTGCAGGCTGGAGCCGAAGCCGTGCAGCAGGATGATCGCCGGCGCATCCTTCCGCCCGTCATCGCGCACATGCAGCTGCGTGCCCGCCACGCTCAGCATGTCGCTGGCCTGCCGGAGATAGGCCTTCTCCAAAACGGCGCGCGGCTTGTCCGGCGTATACAGCCAGCAGCCGCCGAGCAGCACCGCCGCCAGCGTCACGCCGAGAAGGATCGTTCCCAATTTCAACAGCGCCTCGCTTCGTATCCTCCCAAGGACATAGCCCAACGTTCAGGAATTGCGAAGGTTCAACCGGTCTCCGCTTAGCGACAGAGGCTGATCGCACGGCGTCAGACGACGATTTGAGCGCCCAGCTCCACAGCCCTTCCGGACGGAATGTGATAGAAGTCGGTCGCGTTGGTCGCCGAACGGGCGAGCGCGACATACAGCTTGTCTTGCCACAGCGGCATGCCGCCCTTGGGTGAGGCGAGAACGGTGCGCCGGCCGAGGAAGAAACTCGTGGTCATGATGTCGAACTTCGGCCCACCGGCCTTGCGCAGTTTCGCCAGCACGCGGGGTACGTTGGGGCTTTCCATGAAGCCGAACGTCAGCTCGATGGACACAAAGTCATCGCTCAGCTTACGGATGACGGCGCGCGACTCCTCCGCCACACGCGGCGTGTCGGCCGTAAGCACCTTGAGGATCACGTTACGCTCGTGCAGCACCTTGTTGTGCTTCAAGTTGTGCATCAGCGCGATCGGCGGAGATTCAAGGCTGCTGGTGAGGAATACCGCCGTGCCCTTCACGCGGACCGGCGGCCCGATCTTCAAGGACTCGATCAGGTCCATGATCGGCACGGAATCGCGGAGCGATTTGGCTTGCAGGATCGCCGATCCGCGCACCCAGGTCAGCACGATGAAGAACAGACCGCCGCCGAGCATCAACGGGAACCAGCCACCGGCAAAGACCTTCAGCAGGTTGGCGCTGAAGAAGGCCGTGTCCACGATCAGGAAGGGCGTCACGATGGCCAGCGCCAACCAGGGCTTGAACTTCCAGATCCGCGTCATCACGATGTAGATCAGGAAACTGTCGACCAGCATCGTCGCCGTCACCGCGATGCCGTAAGCGGAGGCTAGGCTGGAGGATGAGCCGAACACGATCACCAGCGAGACAACACCTGCCAGCAGCAGCCAGTTGATTTGCGGCAGGTAGACCTGTCCGCGCTGGTCTTCATTGGTGTAGCGGATTTCGAGACGCGGCAGGAGGCCCAGCTGGATCGCTTGCTGGGTGAGCGAGAAGGCGCCCGTGATCACGGCCTGGCTGGCGATGATGGTCGCCGCCATCGTCAGCAGTGACAGGGGCAGGAGGCCCCAGTCCGGCGCCATAAGGAAGAACGGGTCGCTTGCGAGTTCGGGATGCGCCAGCACCATCGCGCCCTGGCCAAGATAGTTGAGGGCGAGGCAGGGGAAAACAAACCAGAGCCAGGCCATCCGGATGGGCGTCTTTCCGAAATGTCCCATGTCAGCATACAGCGCTTCGGCGCCGGTCACGCACAGGAACACCGAGCCAAGCACGACGAAGGCGGTCGCCCCGTGCGACACCAGGAATCCGAAGGCATGCGCGGGATTCAGCGCTGCAAAGATCGCCGGATCATCGCTGATATGCATCAGGCCGAGGGCGGCGAGCACCAGAAACCAGACCGCCATCAAGGGCCCGAACACGAGCCCCACCTTTCCGGTTCCGCGCGCCTGCGCGGCAAACAACATGATCAGTATACCGATGGCCACCGGCTGAACCCAGTCCGGGTTGAACTGCGGGATCGCAAGCTTCAGGCCTTCAACGGCGGAGAGAACAGAAATGGCGGGCGTCAGGATGGCGTCGCCATAGAACAGCGCGGCCCCGGCAACGCCCAGCATGAACACCGTCCGCGTCCGCCGGCCAATGGCATGTTGTGCCAGCGCCATCAGGGAGAGCACGCCGCCTTCGCCCTTGTTGTCCGCGCGCATGACGAAGATCGCGTACTTGATCGTCACAACGAAGATCAGCGCCCAGAGCATCAGCGAAATGACGCCCAGCACTTCGCCCCGCGCCAGCACGCCGTCATTCATCGCGCCATGCAGCGACTCGCGGAACGCGTAGATCGGGCTGGTGCCGATATCGCCGTAGACGACACCGCACGCCCCGATGGCGAGCGCCCAGAACTTGTCCTTTCCATGCCCGTGAGCTGCCGGAGCATAGGTCTCCGGTGGTGGACTGTTGGCAGGAGGCGTTGGGGGCGTTGACGATGGCTCAGGAACAGGCGTTGAACCTGTCATGTTTGGCTCCGGCAAGATTGATCGGAATCAGGAAAGATGCATTGCCGATCGCGGCGGCGCGCGGCTTAGGCCCTTTTTCCGGGAGGCACAATTGGCAACTCCCGGGGTCTGACGTCCGTGTCCCGCAACCGCGCTACACCTTCGCTTTAGCCCGCATGCCATTCATCCGGTCCACGGCTGCCTCCGCATCGCGCATGATGTCCGCCACGATGGCTGCCACCGGCTTCACCTCGCGCACGCCGCCGGCCGACTGGCCCATGGCGAAGCAGCTCGTGTCCGGGTTCAGTTTCGCTTCTTCGGTGATGCCGCCGATGCCGCCGATCACGCCGGTCTGGGTCGAGTGAATCGCCTGGAAGGGGAAAGGCTTGATGTCCTGCGGGCGGGTTTCCCAGTCATTGATGTACTCGTTGGTGCGGCAGCGCATCGGCTTGCCCGAGTAGCAGCGCGTGCGGGTCGTGTCGGTGTCGCCCGCCTCGACCACGGCGTTCTTGTACATGTTGGCGGCGTGGGCTTCGGCGGAGGCAATGAAGCGCGTGCCCATCCAGACGCCTTCGGCGCCGAGCGCGAGGGCGGCAGCGAGGCCGCGCCCGTCATAGATACCGCCGGCCGCGATCACCGGGATTTTCACCGCTTCGACGGCCTGCGCCACCAGCGGCATCGTGCCGACGAGGCCGGTATGCCCGCCGCCTTCGCCGCCCTGGAGAATCACGGCGTCGCAGCCGGCTTCCTCGGCCTTGATCGCATGCTTCACGGCGCCGCCGACCACCATGACCTTCACGCCGGCCGCCTTCAGCCGCGCCATGATGGGCAGCGGGACGCCAAGGCCGGCGACGAACGAATCAGCGCCGCCCTGGATGATCACGTCGACCGATTCCTCGAGGCTCTCGGGGCTGGCGGCCAGCAGGTCCACGCCGAACGGCTTTCCGGGCGCGAGTTCCTTCACACTCTTCATCTGACTGGCAATGAACTGCGGCGAGGTGCCGGCCATGCCGAGCACGCCGTAGCCGCCGGCATTGCACATCGCGGCGCAGACTTCCGCATAGGAAACCCCGCCCATGCCTGCCAGCATGATCGGGTGCTGGACGTTCAGCAGGTCAGTTAGCCGGGTTTTCAGCGCCATGGGGTCTCTCCGTTGGGTCGGTTTCTATGCCCAATCCTTAGGCTGGCGCCGCAAGGTCAACGCAAGAGTCTTTGGCGAAATGCCTTCGACGCCGCAATTTCATCAGATTTGCCGTTTCTTTGCCGCAATCTGGCCCTGATCAAAGGGCAAGAGCGCGTGCGTCCGCGGATCAGCCCGCTGGGCAGTGTGTCTGGAGAGAGTAGCTCGAATGACGAAACTGTTGGCAAGCGCTGCCGCTGCAATTCTCTTCGCTGGTGTCGCCTTTGCGGGCGAGCCAGAAATCGAAGGTGAAATCGTGGAAGTCGAAGTGGCGGGTGATGCCACGGACACTGAAGCCGATGGTGAAGCCGAAGCCATTGAGGCTCCTGTCGAAGCCGAGGGCGAAGTTGGCCCGGCCGAAGCAGATGCCGAAAAGGGCGTTACCAAAGAAGCCGTTGCCGAGTAATCGGCGCCGGCTGGAAACTGCCCTCTTCCCTAGGCGGGTGAGGGTGTCCTTTAACCGAACCGCGACGGTTCAACAAAGCTGTAAAATTAACTTTCGGCAATGTTGAAGTGGTGTTAAAGCCCAACCGTTCGCAAGAACATCTCAACAGGGGTACTATCATCATGAAAAAACTGATCCTCGCTGCTGCCGCTGCTTCGGCTCTCGTCCTCGCCGCTTGCGGCGCCACGGAAGAAGCCGCTCCGGCTGCTGAAGAAGCAACCGTCGAAGAAGTGGTTGTTGAAGCCGTTGAGCCGGCTGCTGAAGTTGTGACCGAAACCGTCGAAGAAACGACCGAAGTCGTGACCGAGACCGTTGACGGCGCCGTTGCAGACGTCACCACGACCGAAACGACGACCGAAACGACCACCGAAACCGCTCCTGAGTAATCTCAGAGCGATCGGTTTTCCGGTCTAAAGATAAGGCCGCTTCCTTCGGGAAGCGGCCTTTTTCTTTGCGTCGGTATGCCGGACGGTGCGCGAATCAGAACTTCGCGTAGCCGCCATCGATGACCAGCGTATCGCCGGAATGGTACTTGGACGCATCCGAGGCGAGATAGACCGCGATACCGCCGAAATCGGCCGGCTCGCCCCAGCGGCGGATCGGCACGCGGGTGATGACCTTCGTCGCGAAGGCATCATTGCCCTGCGCGCCTTCGGTCATGTCGGTCGCGATCCAGCCGGGCAGGATGGAGTTCGCGCGGATGCCGTAGCGTCCATACTCCACCGCGCAGGCGTTCATCATGGCAATCAGGCCGCCCTTGGTGTGGGCGTAGGCCTGGTTGCGGCCGGCGCCTTCGATACCGGCCAGCGAGGCCGTGCCAACGAGGCTGCCGCCCGGATCACCCGCCTTGGCGCGCGCCACCATCGATTTGGCTGCCTCGCGCAGGGTGAAGAAGGCGCCTTCGGAGTTGATGCGCTGGTTGTAGCGCCAGGTGTCCAGCGTCATCGTCTCGAAGCCGAGCGAGCCCCGCCCGACGCCGGCATTCGCGATGCACGCATCGATGCGCTTGAATTCTTCCTCGGCCTCTTTCATCGCCTTCACGACCTGGTCTTCCTCGCCGACATCGACGACCCAGGCCTTCACCTTGCCGGTGCCCAGCTTCGAGGCCGACGCCACGGCGGACGCATTGTCATCCGCCTTGCGGCCCCAGATCACGACATCTGCGTTGGACGCCGCCAGCGCCTCCACCATGCCGAGCCCGATGCCCTTGTTGCCGCCGGTGACGACGCAGACCTTGCCGCTGAGATCAAAGGGTTTGTAGGTCATGACGAAAGTTCCTCCCTGGAAATGTTCTGATATCTGGACCCTCTACACAGACCTGACGCTAGGGCGGGTCAAGTGGAGGATTTGGAAACCATCTCTTTCGCCGCCGCGATCACCCGCCGCGTCTCGTCCCACAGCGGCAGCTCCGTCAGACGTGCAGTTGAGATCCATTCCGCATGGTCCGCGTCATCGCCGGCCACCGGCTCGCCCGCGATCCACACCGCGGCATAGTCGAACAGCAGGTAGTGGCGCGCCACCGCGCCGGTCGTGCGCGAGGTGAAGATCGCGTCGACGACATCGATGAGGCCGACGAGCCGGGCGGTCACGCCGGTCTCTTCCGCCAGCTCACGCAGCGCCGCCGCCTCGGCCCGCTCGCCGAACTCGATGCGCCCGCCCGGCATCGACCAGTCGCCCGCCAGCGGCTTCGTGCCCCGGCGGATCAGCAGCACGTCTTCGCCCCTGAAGCAGACTGTGCCGACGGCGGGTTGCGGCTTGCCGGTCATCGCGCGCGCTCCAACAGCGCGACCGCCTCTACATGCGCCGACCAGAGGAACTGATCGATTGGGTGTATACGGACGATCCGGTATCCGCCGTCCACCAGCGCGCGCAGGTCCCGCGCCAGTGTTGCCGGATCGCAGGAGACATAGGCGACCTTCGGCACGTTGGACTTTGCAATCTCCGCCACTTGCGCGGACGCCCCCGCGCGCGGAGGGTCGAGCACGAGACCGTCAAACCGCGCAAGTTCGCGGGCGCCGTAGGGATTCCGGAACAGGTCGCGCACTTCAGCCGTCACCGGCTTCAGCCCATGCGCCGCGCGCACCGACGCCTTCAGCGCCTCGATCGCTTCCGCATTGCCTTCGGCGGCCAGCACGCTTGATTCAGCCGCAAGGCGCAGCGCAAATGTTCCGCATCCGGAGAAAAGGTCCGCGACACTCGCGGCAAACTTCAGATGTTCGCGCACGATCCGCTCCATCTCCGCCTCGGCCTCGGCGCTGGCCTGCAGGAACCCGCCGGGCGGGGGAAAGAGCTGCGCCGCGCCGGCGTGCAGGCTCGGCCGCCGCTCGGTCAGCACGTCGGCGCCGTCAATGGATATCCGCGCAAACCCCGCCCGCAGCGCCGCGCTCGCCGCCTCCGCACGGGCAAGCGCCTTGGCGTCCTTCGGAACACCCGTGATATGCAGGTCGAGGCCCGAGGCCGTCTCGGTCACCAGCAGGCCGATGCCATCCTTGCCCGTCAGCAGATATCCCGCGATCTCCTTCAGCCGCGGCAGCGCCGCCACGATCGCGGGGCGCGCCACCGGGCATTCGCTGATCGCCACCAGGTCATGACTCTTGCGCGCATGAAAGCCGATGAGGACTTGCTTGCCTACCCGTTTCGCCGTGAATGCCGCCCGCCGTCGTGATCCGGGCGGCGTGATCCAGGTCTCCGCCACGTCGGCATCCAGTCCGCGTGCGCTCAGGGCACGGAGGATCTGCTCCCGCTTGAAATCCGCATAACGCGCCGGCGCCATATGCTGCAGCGTGCACCCACCGCACGCCCCGAAATGCTTGCACGCCGGTTTGGCGCGCTCCGGCGAGGGCGTCAGAACCTCGAGCAGCCTGAGCCGCTCGCCCGCGCCCTCCACGCGCACCGTCTCTCCCGCCAGGGTAAACGGCACGTTCACCCACGCGCCATTCTCCTGCGCGCGCCCGTCGCCCTGCGCGCCGACCGATTCGATCGTCAAGCTGCGCGGGCCGGAGGCAGGCGGGTCTTGCAGGGCAGGCATCCGGTCTCCGGGGCTGGCGGTGGTCTGCGCCCTCCGTTAGCAGGGGCAGGCCGCGCGCGCAAAGGAGCCCCGCCATGGCCAAGGCCAACGGAAAACCCCGCCCCCTCAGCCTCGCCCTGCAGGGCGGCGGCGCCCACGGCGCGTATACCTGGGGCGTGCTGGACCGCCTGACCCGCGAGGAAAGCCTGCATATCGAGGCGATCTCGGCCACATCCGCCGGCGCGCTCAATGCCGTCGCCTTCGCCGCAGGCCGCGCCAAGGGCGGCCCGGAAGGCGCGCGCAAGGAACTCGAATCGCTCTGGCGCAAGGTCTCGGATGCCAGCTCCGCCCTCGGCGCCTTCGGCCCGGCCGGCTTCGCGATGGCGACCGCCTTGCAATCCCTCGCCAGCCCCTACGACCTCAACCCGTTCAACTACAATCCTTTGCGCAAGCTGGTCGAAGCCGAGGTGGATTTCGAAGCCGTGCACGCATCCGGCCTCAAGCTTTTCATCTCCGCCACGAATGTCGAAACCGGCAAGGTACGCGTCTTCTCGAAGGCGGAGATCAACGCCGACGCCGTGCTCGCCTCGGCCTGCCTTCCGCAAAGTTTCCAGGCCGTGGAAATCGAGGGCACGCCCTATTGGGACGGCGGCTATATGGGAAACCCCAGCCTGTTCCCGCTCGTCTATTCCGGCGCCCCGGCGGATGTGCTGCTCGTCATCCTCAATCCGCTGACGCGGCCAGGCACACCCAAACGCGCCGCCGAAATCCAGGAGCGCCTCAACGAGATCAGCTTCAACGCCTCCCTCATCGGCGAGCTGCGCGCCATCGCCTTCGTCCAGCGCCTCATCGACGAGGGCATGCTGAAGGAGCCGATGATGAAGAAATACCGCAGGCTGAACATCCACGCCATCAAGGGCGGGCAGGACCTGATCGGCTACAATCTCGCCACCAAGTCCGACACCCGCTGGCGCCTGCTGACGGAGCTGCACGACAAGGGCTACGAGACCGCCGACCGCTGGCTCGCCGACTGCGCGAAAGATGTCGGCACGAAACAGTCGAGCTTCGATATCCGCAAGGAGTTTCTCGAGACCTGAAAGGCATCACGGCCGCAGGATTTTGTCACTTCGGGTCCAACCGGTCACCGCTTCAACGTGCGAGGTCAATTGGCGCATGGAAAACGGGCAGCGCAATTCGTTTGCGCGTACCGGCGACCGGACCTCGGCGACGTGCAGTTTGAGCTCATGCCTCCAGAAGACAGCACCGTAGGCCTGAGGGTGCCTGGCGACAAGGCTGCGCGCCCGCTCCGCGCCTTCGTCCACGAAATCAACCTCTACACCGAAGCTCTTCGCAAGGACCGCGCTGACGATTTTCGCGACACCTTCCTGCGGATCGAACACGAACATACGGCGCGCCAGTGGAGACGCCGCGTCCAGCGCCGCCGGCACAAGCGGCAGGCCAACGGCCCCAGCCAACACGGTTCTTCGATCCATCAGCATGCTGTGCTTCCCCATCGGAAACGGAGAAGGAACCACAGTTCCCGGCCAAACAGAATCCGTGGCCGGATTACTTTCTGTTCAGGAAGCTGACCCGCGCCGCGCCATACTCGCGCGCATCGATCAGCGTCCAGCCGGGAAACATCAGCATCTCGTCCGCGCCCGTTTCCGCCACCACCAGCGCATCCTCCGCCAGCCATCCGCCGCCCGCCAGGCAGTCCAGCGCCGGTTGCACCAGCCCCTTGTGATAGGGCGGATCCAGGAAGGCGAGCGAGAACGGGCCGCCGACACCCGCTGGCTTCGGGCCGAGGTCCGTCGCCGAGCGCCGGTGCAGGCGCGTCGCGCCGAACAGGCCGAGCGCCTCGATATTGTCGCGGATGGCGCCGCGCGCGGCCGCATCGGTTTCCACGAACAGGCAGAAGGCCGCGCCCCGGCTCATCGCCTCCAGCCCCAGCGCGCCGGAGCCCGCAAACAGGTCGATCACCCGCGCCCCCTCGATGGGCGGCGCCCAGTCTGCATGGGCAATCACATTGAATAGGCTCTCGCGCGTGCGGTCACTGGTCGGCCGGGTGCCCATCCCCTTGGGGGCAATCAGGGCCCGGCCCTTGTGCTGTCCGGCGATTATGCGCATTCTCGGTTTGCTCCGGGGAAACAATGAATGTTTGGCACCTAATGGAACGACGCCTCCATGTTAAGGGCTGCGCTCAGGGATTCGGGCGTTTCTGAAGAGGCCGCCGAAATTGCTGCCGCTGAAATTCCAGATGAGACAAACGCATGGTGGACGATAACCAACGGGCGGATCCTGTCTGTGCTTTGCGCAGCTTTGGCGCTGGTCATTGCCACTGGATGCCTGTCGCTTCTCAGAATGACAGAAACTTCTGCGCGTGCTGCGGCCGTAGTTTTGGCCGGGCCAATCGAACTGATTGCTGACCTGGGCGACGTGCAAGCTGGACCTGAAGTATCCTTGGTTCTCTACGGCCTGTTCGCAGGCTCTGTGGCCGGGATATTTAGTCGTCTGCTTGCGTGGTGGTGGCCAGCGTATCGATATGCCCTGTTTTGCTTTATCGCGCTGGGAAGAGCCTCAGGTCGCGGAATGGGGTTTCTCGGGCGCGCGCTTAAGCATGCGGCGCCCGCCAACGGCGAGTCGTACATAAGCCGCGCCATTTCTTACGATTTGCGGTGGTACGTCTTCGGCTCCTTGTTCGCGCTTGGGGCGCTCACAATACTGTCCGTCTTCGGGCAAGGCTTCTATGGCGCGTTTGGCTCGGATCGTATGGTCCGAATATCGGCGGGCCAAACCGGTTCTGTCGAGGTTTTGCAGTATTCTGACGTGTCGTCGGTTGCTCACGAGTGCAAACGCCAAACCGGCTTCCGGGGGATGCCAGCATCACCGGCGTTCCATTTTTCCATCCGATCTCCGGGTAAGGCGCCGATGATCGTCGGCCGCCAAATGACGAATGACGAGACCATTGAAGGCGTTGTCTGGCTCTTGGAGCGCATTCGTTCGGCGCGCGCCGCCGAAGGGCGAGACCTGAATGTCGAGACGCTGGGAACGCCCGACTGTTTCGTTGATCTGCGCGATAGCTTATCGATCGAGTCGAAGCCTGCGTTTGATGCGTTGATGTCTCTTTAGCCGCTCAGTTGTTCAGGCTGCTTTTGGCCCGCCCCTCTTGCAGCCCTTTGGCGTTGGGCGCATTCATTGCGAATGCCTGCGGAGATTCAAATGGCCAAAGTCACGACTGAATCCCACGGCGCCACCCGCCTCATCCGCTACGCCAACCCGCCGCGCCATTACATGACCGCCGAGGGCGCTGGTCTGATGCTGGCGGCGGTGCAGGCCGCCGTCGCCGACCCCGCGATCCGCGTCCTCGTCCTGACGGGTACGGAGGATGTGTTCGTGCGCCACTATGATGTCGCCGAGATCGTCGCCATCGGCGAAGCGGTGCAGGCGGGACAGCTGAAGCCGGAAGACTTCGAGCGCGGCGGCTTTGCCGACATGATCCGAGCGGTTTTTGAATCGCCCAAGCCCGTCATCGCCGCCATCAACGGCGTCTGCATGGGCGGCGGTTTCGAACTCGCGCTCGCCTGCGACCTGCGCATCGCCGGCAACCAGGTGCCGCTGATCGGCCTGCCGGAGACCCGCATCGGCATCTTCCCCGGTGGCGGCGGCACGCAGCGCCTGCCGCGCATGATCGGCGAGGCGAAGGCGCTCGAATTCATCCTCCGGGGACAGACGGTCGACGCGGAAGGCGCGCTCGCCCTCGGCCTCGTAAACGCCGTCGCGGCCGATGCCGTCACCGAAGCCCTCGCGCTCGCCGCTGAACTGTCAGCCCGCGGCGCCGAAGGCCTCGCCCACGCCAAACGCCTCGTGCGCGGCGCGCTCACCTGGGGCCTCGTGGACGGCACCCGCGAGGAACAGCACGGCTTCCACGCCGTCCTGAAATCCGAAAGCGCCATGGCCGCGATGAAGGACTTCCTCGCCAATGGCGAGGACATTACGCGCTGAACATCCGGCTCGACATATAGCATCACTTGATGCTATATTTGATGCAATTGGGAGAATGAGTGATGCGCACGACGGTCAACCTCGACGACGAACTCATGGCGAAAGCGACCGAATATACCGGCATCGCCGAAACACCCGCATTGCTACGTGAAGCGCTGAAGGCCCTGATCGCGCGGGAGGCCGCGCGCCGCCTCGCGCTGTTGGCGGGCAAGGAGCCGGGGGTCAAGGCGCCGCCGCGCCGCCGGTTTCCGCCGGAAGAAGCGGCCGGATGATCCTTTTCGACACGTCCGTATGGGTGGACCATTTTGGCCCATCCACCTTTTCGCTCGCGCCTTTCCTGGAGTCTGGCCAGGTCATGATGCACGCCCTCGTGCTGGGCGAGATTGCGATGGGTTCGTTGCGCAGCCGTTCCCGCACGCTTCTGGATCTTTCGTCCCTGCCGCAAGCCGGCCGCGTATCAGATGAGGAAGTCCTTGTGCTGATCGAATCCCGGCGCCTTTTTTCCCGGGGCATCGGTCTGGTCGATGTCCACCTTCTGGCGTCTGCGTTCGTTACCCCCCCGGTCCAGTTGCGCACGGCTGACCGCAGGCTGGCAGAAGTCGCCGCTGAACTCGGTGTCGGTGGTCACGTCAGCGAACTCAGCCCATGACCAGCCCCATGTCCCGCGCCCTCGAACTCGCCCGTCTCGCCGCCGCAGCGGGCGAGGTGCCCGTCGGCGCGGTCATCGTGGACCCCGCCACCGGCGAGATCGTCGGCGAAGGCGCCAATGCGCCGGTCATGGCGCACGACCCCACGGCCCATGCCGAGATCATCGCGCTGCGCTCGGCGGCGGCCAGGCTCGGCAACTACCGACTCACGGGCCTGCACCTCTACGTCACGCTGGAGCCCTGCGCGATGTGCGCCGGCGCGATCAGCTTCGCCCGCATCGGCAAGGTCATCTTCGCCGCGAGCGACCCCAAGGGCGGCGCCATCCTCCACGGCCCGCGCTTCTTCGAGCAGAAAACCTGCCATTGGCGCCCACAGGTCGAAGAAGATGACGCCAACGCCGTCGAGGCAGGAGACCTGCTGCGCACTTTCTTCCGGGAGCGGAGGGAAGATCCAGCACGCGGATTTCTGGCGAAGGAATGAGAGCCAACCGGCTCCAGATGATAAAAAATGAGAATGGATGAGAGGAAATCGATAGCAAACATGCACTGTTTGCATCGCGATAACGCCCAGTGGCCGCCGCCGGAAACGGAACTTGCGCCTAAAAGAACCACCCCTCCCGAAAAATAAACTCCATCCCCGTCAAGCGTTTGCAAGATGCTTGGCGCGTCCTTGCGCTACACCTCCGCCCACGGAGTTATACTCCGTGCATGGCTCCAGAAAATTTCCCGATCTCAAAACCCTCACCGTCCATTCCTTCGCAATGGATCCCCCGACGCAAGCGGTGGGGGCCCTTGCTTTCCCCGATGTCACGCGCTCCAAATCGCCCCAAGCTGCAGGAGCCCCCATGACCGCCACCCTCAAGATCGACAACGACATCGCCCTCATCACCATGGATGACGGCAAGGCCAACGCCATCAGCCTGACCATGCTGGACGCCGTCAACGCCGCCCTCGACGAGGCGGAAAAATCCGCCAGCGTGATCATCCTCACCGGCCGCCCCGAGCGCTTCTCCGCCGGCTTCGATCTGAAGTTCCTGGCCACCTCGGACCCGGAAGACGTGCGCCGTCTCGTCAATGGCGGCGGCAAGCTCGCCTTCCGCCTGTTCACCTCGAAACAGCCGATCATCATCGCCGCCACCGGCCACGCCATCGCCATGGGCGCCTTCCTGCTGCTCGGCGCCGATACCCGCATCGGCGCGCGCGGCGCCTACAAGATCGGCGCCAACGAAACCATCAACGGCATGACGCTGCCCGGCTTCGGCGTCGAGCTCCCGCGCGCCCGCCTCAACCCGATGTACCTCACCGAAGCCCTCGTGCAGGCCCGCCTCTACACACCGGACGAAGCCGTGCCCGTCGGCTGGCTCGACAAGGTCGTTGAGCCGGGCGAGGTCCACGCCGCCGCGATGGCCGAAGCCGAACGCCTGAAGCCCATCGCCAGCGGCGCCTACTGGCGCAACAAGATCCTCGCCCGCCAGCCCGCGATCGATGCGATCAAGCCGACCCTGGAGGATTGAGGACTTGTAGGGTGGCGAAAAGAAATTATTGTCATACAATAATTTTTGACATATGAGACTCCCGAACAGGGAGACCCCCGCATGACCCGCTCCGAAGCCACCACCCCTCCGGCCTCCGCCCTGCGCGACACGTCCTGGCTGTCCATCGCCGCCATCGTGCTCATCGTCATGATGCTCGGCTCCGTCGCCGCCGACCTGACCGGCAAGGTCGGCGCGCGCGTCGTCACGCAGGAGAACTGGAAGGATGTGCTGCAGGCCTTTCTCCTCGCCCTGCTGGTCAATACGCCGACGCTGATCATTATCGGTGTCCTCGGGGATTTCGCTGGTCTGTTCAGCCGTACAGGCGAGGGCGAGGTCTTCTCGGCCCGCAACCTGAAGGCCCTCCGCAATGCCGGAGGCGGCCTCATCTGGGCGGCCGCCGCCAGCGCAATCATCGTGCCCACCGTCCTCAGCTGGACCACCGGCGACGGGCGCGGCTTTATCTGGCACATCAACGATCTCGCTCTCGGCACGGCCGCCATAGGCGCCGCCATCCTCGGCCTCAGCCATGTCCTCGCCGAAGGCATCCGCCTGAAGGCCGAAAGCGACCAGATTATCTGATGGCGCGCGACATCATCGTCACGCTCGATGTGATGCTGGCCCGCCGCAAGATGAAGGCGAAGGATCTGGCGGCGGCCATCGGCATCACCGAGGCGAACCTCTCCCTGCTGAAATCCGGCAAGGTGAAGGGCGTGCGCTTCGAGACGCTGGCCAAGCTCTGCGAGGCGCTCGATTGCAAGCCGGGCGACCTGCTTGATTTCGGAGAGACGGTTGCGGGAACAGCCAGTGCCCAGGTTGCCGAAAGTGATGGCCTCGCCTGATCCGGAATCAGGCACCACCGTCATTCGTGCCGGTCCATTCTACCTATTGTGACAAGATGGGGTGTCAGCCGACTCCGCGCTCGTTAAGGTCGGCCATCAGGGATCCGCAGAAAGGGGGCGCCGCATGGAACAGGTCATCGATCACGCCGCCTCCGGCCATGGCCCCAGCCCAACGCTGATCAAGGACCTGCTGGTCTTTCTTATCGCCACCGGCATCCTTGTGCCCGCGATGCGCTTCATCAAGATCCCGACCGTCATCGCCTTCATGGTGGCCGGTCTCGCGCTCGGTCCCTTCGCCTTGGGACGTCTCGCTCAGGATACACCAGTTCTCGAATTCTTCTCGATCTCCTCACCGGAAGCCGCGCTGCCCTTCGCCGAACTCGGCGTTCTGTTCCTGTTGTTCCTGCTCGGCGTCGAGTTCTCGTTCGCCAAGCTCTGGGCCCTGCGCAAGGTCGTGGTCGGCGCGGGCGGCGGGCAGGCGATCCTCAGTGCGGTCGCCATCGCCGGGGCCGGTCTCGCCTTCGGGCTGGACCTGCCGGTCGCCATGATCCTCGGTCTCGCGCTGGCCCTGTCGTCCACCGCCATCGTCATGCAGGTGCTGATCGAGAGCAAGCGCGCGGCCCAGCCGGTCGGCCGCGCCACGCTCGGCGTGCTGCTCTTCCAGGACATCATGGTCGCCCCGATCCTGATTTTTGTCGGCTTCGCGGCGATGAAGTCGGACGCGAACATGGCCGGCGTGCTGGTCGATGCCTTGATCCGCGGGCTGATCGCCATCGCCTTGATCTGGGCCATTGGCCACTACCTGCTCGGCCGCGTCTTCCGCCTCGCTGCCGCCAGCGGCGGGCGCGACTTCCTGATGGCGCTGACGCTGCTGACCGTCGTCGGCGCTGCCGCGATCACCTACAGCGCCGGCCTGTCGCTCGCCCTCGGCGCCTTCCTCGCGGGCCTTCTCGTAGGCGAGACCGAGTTCAAGCACCAGACCGAAGTGGACCTCGAGCCGTTCAAGGGCCTGCTGCTCGGCCTCTTCTTCATGACCGTCGGCATGGGCCTCGACCTGCCGTTCATTGCCGACCAGATCGTCTGGATCCTCGCCGCACTCAGCGCCCTGGTCGCCGTCAAGGTGCTGATCGCCTATGTCGCCTGCCGCCTGTTTGCGGGCAATCATCCGCTCTCGCTCGAAGCGGCCCTTCTGCTCGCGCCCGCCGGCGAGTTCGCCTTCGTCGTCCTCACCGCCGCACGCGCCGCCGATGCCATACCGGCCGATGCGGCGACCTTTGCCTCCGCCGTCGCGGGTCTCTCGATGCTGCTGACGCCGCTGCTCGGCCAGCTCGGCCGCCGGCTCGCCGCCCGCAAGCCGGCCGAGGACGGCCTGCCGTCGATGATGGACCTCGATCACTTGACCGACCATGTGATCCTCGCCGGCTACGGCCGTGTCGGCCAGTCGATCGCGCGCCTGCTCGTCGATGAAGAAGCCGCCATCGTGGCCATTGACCGCGAGCCCGACAAGATCCGCCTGGCCCGCAAGGCCGGCGTGCATGCCTATGTCGGCGACGCGGCCCGGGCCGAGTACCTGAACGCGACCGGTATCGCCCGCGCCGCCATGCTGATCATCACCGTGGATGATCCGGACCGGGCGGAATCGATGGTTCGCTGCGCGCTGGAACTGCGCCCCGACATCACCATTCTCGCCCGCGCGCATGACGGCGACCATATGGTGCGCCTGACCGCTGCGGGCGCGAGCCATGTCGTGCCGGAAGCCATCGAATCCGGACTTCAACTTGTCCGCAAGGCCCTCGAAATCTTCGGCTACGATCCCGAGACCGTCCGCACCCGGATCGGCCAGGCCCGGGACGAGGAATACCGGCGGGCCTGAGCCAGGGCCCTTACATCCCCGTCGCAATCTCCCCGAACACGCCGCGCAGCCAGATCAGGGCCGGGTCTTCGGAATTCTCCCGCCGCCAGTAGAGCACGCTCGCCAGCATCGGCGAGGGGATCGGCAAGTCGCGCACCACAAGTCCCGAGGCTTCCGCCATCGGGCGCGGCGCCACGAGCGCCAGCTGCGTCTGGCGCGCCGCTTCGATGGCGGGCTGGTGGTTGGGCAGGCGCAGCGCCGGCGTGATCCGCCCGCCCGCCGCGCGTGCCATCTCCTCCACCAGGCTGCGCCCCTCGCGCCGGCTGGAGACGGCGATATGGCGCAAGGCGAAGAAGCGCTCGGCCGTCAACTTCTTGTCCGCCATCGGATGATCCGGCGCCAGCATGCAGGCATAGGGTGTCGAGAACAGCACTTCGCGTTCCAGGTTCGGGCCGCGCAGTTCCGGCACATCGATGGCGAGGTCAAGGCGCCCGGAGGCCAGCTCCGTCGAGATCGCGGAGCGGTCGATTTGGCTCCAGGCGATGCGCAGTCCCGGCGCCACGGCTTCCAGCTTGCGCGCCAGGGGCGGCACCAGCATGTAGGCGGAGGCATCGCGGGCAGAGATGTTGAACACACGGGTCGAGCGGGCGGGATCGAAATCGGAGCGCGGCTCCAGTCCCGCACGCAGCCGGTCCAGCGCCTCGCGCACCGCCGGCATCAGCGCCTCGGCCATTGCCGTCGGCTTCACGCCGCGCCCCTCGCGCACGAACAACGGATCTTCAAAATGCAGCCGCAGCCGGGCCAGCGCATTGCTGACGGCGGGCTGCGTGATGTGCAGGCTCTCGCTCGCCCGGGTCAGGCTGCGCTCGGTATGGATGGCTTCCAATACCGGCAGGAGGTTCAGGTCGAGACTGCGCAGGTTCATCTATGGTAAATTCCTCACATCACCATCGGTGATGAGTGAGCTTCATAAGATAAAGTTGCCGAATAGTCGAGACTGGGGCAAAGGAGCGCGGTGGGGAAGTGGAGTAACGCGCATGACCGCCGTGCTAAAGCCATCCCGCCGCCTTCAGCAGCATCGCCGCGCCAATCGCGGTGACGAGCCATTTCATCGCCCGCTTGAAGTCGACATCACTCATGCGCTCGAGCAGCTTGCCGCCGAGAGTCGTGCCGAGCATCGAGACCGGGACCGCCATGACAAAAAACCAGGCGGGCGGAAAGGCCGCCTCGCCGGCAGCGGCCATCACCGGAACGCCCCAGAAAACAATCTTCACAAGATGGGCGAGCACCTGCGTCACCGACTTGGTGGCCACGATCGCGCGCCGGTCCATGTCAGTCGTGACAAAAAAGATATCGAGCAGGGGGCCGGCAACGCCCCCCAGCGTATTCAGGGCCTGTACGGCAAGACCCGCCAGTTCCGCCTGGCCTCGCTGGAGTATGTCCAGCCGGAGCCAGCTCTTCGGCAGCCAGACGAGCATCGCTGTGAGCCCGAGGAACAGGTAGACGGCGCGCGCCTCGGGGCGCCAGGCCACAAGCAACAGGACCAGAAAGCCCGACAGCGCGCCGAGCGCGTAACGGCGGAAGACGCGCCAGTCGATGTACTGGCGCCAGAGGAAAGCCCGGTAGCCGTTGGAGACCATCTGCACAGCGCCGTGGACGACCATCGCGGTCGCGACGGGCAGCATCGCGGCCAGCACGCCCATCAGGATCAGCCCGCCGGCCATGCCGAAGATGCCGGAAATGAACGCGGTCACCAACACGGTAACCAGGATCACGAGGGCCGAAACGGAACTCATCGCAAGCGCCTTAGCCGAGTCCCTTCGCCAGCGCGAGAGCCAGAAAGAATTTGCGCGCCCCCCGGCGCGTCAGTTACCCTGCTGAAGAAGACCAGCAGAAAACATGAACCTTGGGAGAGGAAACAGACCCATGCCTGATACACAACGCACCGGCGACGAGCACGCCGACCTGAACGACCTTCGCATGTCCGAGGGCGTCCGTCCGCTTTACGAGCACGTCGTGAAGTTCATCCAGGAAACCGTGAACCCGATGAGCGTGGAGTTCCACCGCCTCGGCGAAGGCAATCCGAACATCTGGACCTACGCCCCCGGCCAGCTTGAATGCCTCGAGAAAGCCAAGGACGAAGCCAAGAAGCAGGGCCTCTGGAACTTCTTCCTGCCGGACGCCGAAACCGGCGAAGGCCTGTCGAACCTCGACTATGCCTACATCGCCGCCGAACTCGGCAAGAACCCGATGGCGTCCGAGACGATGAACTGCTCGGCGCCCGACACCGGCAACATGGAAGTGCTGGAACGCGTCGGCACCCCCGCCCAGAAAGAGAAGTGGCTGAAGCCGCTGCTCGAAGGCAAGATCCGCTCCGCTTACGTGATGACCGAGCCGCACATGGCCTCCTCGGATGCCAAGAACGTCTCGATGAAGTGCGAACTGGTCGGCGACGAGTATGTGCTGAACGGCGAGAAGTACTACGCCTCCGGCGCCGGCGATCCGCGGTGCCGCATCATGATCGTGATGTGCCGCTCGAACAACGGCCCGGACGTCAACCGCCAGCAGTCCCAGGTCCTCGTGCCGCTGCCCCATCCGGGCGTCACGATCGTCGGCCCGATGCACGTGTTCGGTGAGCCTGACGCGCCGCATGGCCACATGCACCTGCGCTTCGAGAACGTCCGCGTACCGAAGGAAAACATGCTGCTCGGCGAAGGCCGCGGCTTCGAGATTTCGCAGCTCCGCCTCGGCCCGGGCCGTATCCACCACTGCATGCGCTCCATCGGCCAGGCCGAACGCGCGCTCGACCTGATGTGTATCCGCGGCCTCAGCCGCGAGGCCTTCGGCAAGCCGCTGGCGAAACTCGGTGGCAATACTGAGATCATCTCCCGCGCCCGCATCGAGATCGAAGCGATGCGCATGATGGTTCTGAAAGCCGCCAAGGCGATGGACGTCCTCGGCAACAAGGAAGCCCGCATCTGGATCTCGATGGTGAAAGCCATGGTGCCGGAGCGCGTCTGCCAGATCATCGACCAGGCGATCCAGATCCACGGCGCAACAGGTGTCTCGCAATGGACCCCGCTGGCCCGCATGTATGCCAGCCAGCGCACCCTGCGCCTCGCAGACGGCCCGGACGAAGTCCACCACATGGTGGTCGGCCGCCACGAGCTGCGCAAGTATGAAGGCGGCGTCGAAGACCCCTCGCTGGCCGCCATCTGGCGCAAGTAAGTCCGGCTACGGATTGAAAATCAAAGGCGCGCGGAGGGCAACTTCCGCGCGCTTTGCTTTTCAGGCGCGCTGTCTCACATCTTCTGCTCGGTCAGCGCGATCCGGCTGCCTTCGCTGTCTTCGATCTCGGCCACGAAGCCAAGCTCGCCGATGTCTTTCTTGGGATAGAGTATGCCCGCGCCAGCCGCGGTCGCCCTCGCAAGGACATCGTCAATCGAGGCGACGCGAAAATAGAGGATCGCTCCGGTCTTCGACGGCACATAGACATCGCCCTTGGCCAGCGCGCCGCTCGCACCCCATCCGTCTTCCGCCGGCGGAAAGAGCGCCATGTCGTAACCGTCCACGATTTCCCGGGTCAGGGAAACACCGAATACGGAGGTATAGAACTGCATGGCCCGGTCCATGTCGGCGACGGGAATTTCAAAATAGGTCATGGCCGGTGTCATCGGCAGGGTTTCCTGTGCCTGATCTTGTATTTCGATACGGGTATCGTGGGCGGAGGCGCACGCGGCGAGGGTCCAGATCGCTGCGGCCAGAAAGACGCGGCCTGCGCCGCGCGGGATCATCCGGATGCTCTGGGTTCGCATGCTTGCTCTTCGCTCTGGCGTGTCAGGACGCGGTGGATGCGCGCTGGGAAACCTTCGCATACAGATCATCCCCCCATCCTTTCACTTCGCCGGAGAACAGCGTTTCCGGCGGCACGATTTCCGGGCCTTCGCCGGGTGGCAGAGGCGGGCTGAAATAGCCGAGCGCATAGCTGCCCATCGAATAGCCGATCAGGCGCTGCAGGTCCGGCGACAGGTTCGCGGCGATCTCCGGCGGACAGGAGAGATACTGGTTCTCTTCCTGCCGCAGCCAGCCGAGGGAAAAAGTGATGTTGATGCCGACGCGGTCGGCGGCCGAGACGTTGGCGCCGCCGGAGTGGATCACCGAGCCGGTATAGATGATCACCGATCCCGCCTTCATCTCGGCATAGGTGATCTCCTCCTCATGGGCGCCGCGCCCGTCTTCCCAGAGATGGCTGCCGGGCACGACGCGGGTTGCGCCATTCTCCTTCGTGAAATCCGTCACGGCCCAGATCATGTTCAGCTGCGGCTCGATGCTGCGCTGGAGGTAGCCGCCCCAGGCGAGGCGGTCGCGGTGCAGCACCTGCGCGCCCTGTCCCGGCTTGATGCGGATCACCTGGGTCAGGTGCAGCTGGTAGCGGTCGCAGAAGGGCGCGAGGAAAGATTCAGTGGCGGCGTTGATCAGCGGATCGCTTACCAGGTCCCGGCAGGCGGGCGAGCGCGCTACCAGGGCGCCGGTCCGGGTCGTCAGTCGGCCGGTAAAGTCATCCCGGCCGGGAGGGGTCGCCTCTACGAAAGGCATTATTTCCGTCCGTACACGGTTCAGGAGGTCCGGCGTCATCAGGCCGTCGATGATCACGGCGGCGTCTTCGGCCAGGACTTTCAGCACATCTTCACGGGTGGCTTTGGCAGGCAAATGCTTGAGACTGCGCATGGCGGGCCTCCTCTAGGCAGGTTTGAATTTGAGGCCCGCAAACAAAGGGCCCAGCAGGGTAGACAGAAGGGCGCGCTGGCGCTCCGGCGGCCAGGCCTCCGGCTCGAGCGTGGCACGTGTCCCAACCCCGTCCACGGCAGCAATGATCGCGGCCGCAACTAGGCGCGGCGTTTTCGAGGCCTTCGCGAATCCGGCGGTGAGCGCGTCTTCGATTTCCTGATAGTATTGCTGGTGAATGGCTCTCAGGCTCTCCGAGAAGGGCGCGCGGCCCCAATAGGCGAGCCAGACGCGCCAGTCCTTCATCGACGCCTTGTCCAGCGGCAGGGCATTGGCAATGTCCTCGATCCGGATCCGCACGCCATCCGCCTCAAGCCGCAACAGGAGGCGCGAGCAAACTTCTTCAAGCGCGGCCGCGAGGACCGCGTCCTTGTCCGGAAAATAGTGGGCAAGGGCCCCGGTCGTGACGCCCGCCGCCCGCGCGATGTCCGACAGCTTCACCCCGTCAAGTCCGCTCGCGGCGACAGCATCGACCGCGGCGCGGGCCAGGGCGCGGCGGCGATCATCATGGTCCACTATTTTTGGCATAATGGTGATAATATATAAAATCCTGAACCTGTCAACCGGCGCAGCAAGGCGGCTGCTGCGGATTGACACCAGCCGGGCACAGGCAGACGCTGACGCCATAATCGGGAGGATCTGCTCATGCGTCTGAAGTCTGTTTTTGCTGCACTTTCCTTGCTCACCGCCATTCCGGCCGCGCCCGCGCTGGCGCAGGACATGGAGCGCATCATCGTCACCGCCAACCGGATCGAGGCCGAGGAGATGCGCTCGGCGCCGGCGGTCTATCGCCAGATTCCGGCAGACTTCGTCCTCGTCGCCGTGACGTATCAGAGCGCAACACGCGACACCGCTGAGCGGGCCAAAGAACTCGAGACCATGTTCGACCGGTTGAAGGCCAAGGCGGCCAAGTCGCCCGGCTTCAACCTGCAGGGTGGCAGCCTAGGCGAGTCGATCTCGGACATCGACACGGTCCTCTTCACCGACGTCTACGCCTCGGATTATTCCGGGACCGGACGGTTTACCCTGACCCTGAGCATCGACACCAAGCCCGACGAGTCCTTCGAAGCGCTGATGAAGCGGGCGCAGGGATTCATCGATTCGATCGATACTGCCGGCCGCGCCGAAGCCTATCTGGGCGGCGAGCAATTCATCGGCGCGCGCGACGTGGCCAAGCACCGGGCTGACCTTGTTGCCGACATTGCCACCGAGGTCAGCGGGCTTCGCACGGCCTTTGCACCGGCGAGGGTCACGCTCACTGGTCTCGAAAGCCGCATCATCACGCAGCCTTCCGGGCCGCTGGAGCTGGAGATTTTCATTCCGTACACGTTGACTCTCGAGAGCGGGGAGTAAGCCGGCGCTTGCGGCGCAGGATCAATTCCGGCATCGCTTTCCCTGTACTTTAAACGGGGGCTTGGTATGAACCGGCTGACGCATTTTTTCCGGCGGCTGCACAATGTGCTGGGGCTGATCGTCGGCGCGCAGGTCGTGCTATGGGTCGTGTCTGGCCTGTATTTCTCGCTGCGGCCGATCGAGGAAGTGCGGGGCGAACACCTTCGCAGCCCTGCACACACGATGATCACCGAGCTGCCGGACAGCGAGGCGCCGGTCAGCAGCATTCTCGCCGCGGTGGGCGAGCCGGTGATGGCGCTTAAGGTGAAGCCCTGGCTGGGACGGCCGGTCTGGGAGGCGGAAACGCATTCCGGCAAGGTGATGTTCGACTATGTGAGCGGTCAGCCACTGTCGCCCGTGTCTGAAGCGGATGCGCGCCTTGTGGCAGAGGCTGCGTGGGCGGGTGAGGGCGAACTCGCAAGCCTCGCGCTGGTCGATGAGGCGCCGCCGGAAGCGGGGCGCGGGGCGGGGCGTCCGATGTGGCGGGCAGAGTTCGAGGGCGAGGACACGGCGACCTTCTGGGTTGATCCGCAGGCGGGCGATGTGGCGGCGGTGCGCACCGACTGGTGGCGCACGTTCGACCTGTTCTGGGGACTGCACATCATGGACTGGACGAACCGCGAGACGATTTCGTCCTGGTGGATGAAGCTGTTTTCCTTCGGCGCGCTGATGCTGTCGCTGGCGGGCATCTGGCTGGTCGTGGACCGGCTTCTGAAAGGCCGTATACTGAAGTAATCAGAACGGCACGTTCGGATCGTCCTCGCCGCGGCCGCCGAGGCCGAGGGCGGTGAAGTCGAAGACGCGGCCGTCGTGCAGGTGGCTGGGGCGTACATTGGCGAGGGCGCGGGCCATAGTCTGACGCACACCGGGCTTCTTTCGCTCCCACTCGTCGAGCAGGTGTTTCATGGCGACGCGCTGCAGGCCGTCCTGGCTGCCGCAGAGATTGCAGGGGATGATCGGAAAGGCCATCGCCTCGGCGAATTTTGCAAGGTCTGCTTCGGCGGAAGTGATCAGGGGACGGAAGACCATCACGTCGCCTTCATCATTGAGAAGCTTCGGCGGCATCGCGGCGAGGCGGCCGCCGTGGACGAGGTTCATCATGAAGGTTTCGAGCGCGTCGTCCCGGTGGTGGCCGAGCACGATCGCCTCGCAACCTTCCTCCCGGGCGACGCGGTAGAGGATGCCGCGGCGCAGGCGCGAGCAGAGCGAGCAATAGGTGCGGCCGGCATCAACCTTTTCGGTGACGATGGAATAGGTGTCTTCGGTGATGATCCGGTGGGGCACGCCGACACGGGCGAGCCATTCCGGCAGCACGTGTTTGGGAAAGCCCGGCTGGCCCTGATCGAGATTGCAGGCGATCAGATCGACCGGCAGGGCGCCCTGCCACTGAAGATCCATGAGGACGGCGAGGAGGCCGTAGGAATCCTTGCCGCCGGACAGGCAGACCAGCCATTTCGGGCGGGGTTTCTCGCCCGCGTCGATGGCCCGCCGGTCGAGCAGGCCGTAGGTGTCGATGACCTCCTGGGCGCCGCGCACGAGGCGTTTGCGCAGCTTCTTGAAGCTGACGGAGTCGGGGGCGCCGGCATAGAGGCTCGGGGTGGGAGAAAGCGTATCGGGCATGCGCGCGATTTGCCATGCGGGGCCGGGCGCGGCAAGGGCGGGGGGCCTGGATAGCCCCTCACCTTCCACGACCTTCGGTCGTGGGCCTCTCCTCTCCCGCGAAGCGGTAGAGGGGTTAGGGGCTATTGTTTGGGAAAACTCTTATGTGATCAGGCACGGAGTATAACTCCGTGGGCTGAGGTGTGGCGGAAGGATTGGGTGCGTATTTTATAGCGGCTTGAGGGGAATCGATTTTTTTTGGGCGGGGTGGTTTTTGTAGGCGCAAGTCCGGGCTCCGGCCCTCGCCAATCCTCTCCAAGGGGCGTCATTCCGTATACAATCCATGCACACGGAATGACGATTCTTTCTCATTCATTCTCATTTTTTATCGCGCAGTGTCGGCGCGTTATCGCGGGCTATCGCGGCAGCTCTAGCCCGCGATGACAGTTTACATGGTCCAGCCGAGTTCGATGCCGTAGATGCGCGGCTGGTTGAAGATGCCGGTGAGGTTGTTGAAGTCGATCGCCGAGACCGTACCGATTTCGTCGGTCAGGTTACGGACGAAGGCTTTCGCCGACCAGGGGCCCTTGCGGTAGCCAAGTGCGGCGCCGCCTTCCCAGCGGCCTTCGGCGGTGAACTCTACCGACTCGTACAGGAAGATGTTCGAGTCAGACCGGTACGACCAGTCGGTGGAGGCGAAGATTTCGCCGCCGCGGAAGTCGCGCGTGTAATCGAAAGCGAAGTTGCCGATCCATTCCGGCGCTTGCGGGAACGGGTTGCCGTCGATCAGGGCGCCGCCCGTGACCGGATCAATCGCGTCGAGCACGGTGCAGGGCGAGCCGCAGACGCCGGCCGTCAGGCCTGCATCGTCGATCTCGGTGTTGTTGTAGGAAAGCCCCGCGCTGAAGGCGAGACCTTCCATGAGCAGGGCGCGGATGTCGGCCTCGAAGCCGTAGCCTTTGCCTTCCTCGGCGTTGAGGAGCTGGTTGAAGTTGCCGGCGCCGCCGATGGCGGTGAGCTGCAGGTCTTCGACTGTGTAGGTGTAGGCGGCGAGGTTCGCGTCCAGGCGCCCGTCCAGAAGCGTGGTCTTGAGGCCAGCTTCGTAGCTGTCGAGGATTTCCGAATCGGCCGTGGTGATCGCGTCGCCGAAGACGAGGCGGCCCTGGATGGACGGGGCGCGGAAGCCGCGGGCGATGCGGCCATAAACGTTGGTATCGCCGTTGAGGGCGTAGGTGAGCGAGGCATCCCAGGAGAGCTGCTCATCGCCTACATTGACCGTTGGCGGAGCAATGTTCGGCGCGCCGAAAGGCGAAAGGGTACGGCGAGCCGTCAGGTCCTTGCTTTCGTCCGTGTAGCGAAGACCAACCTGGCCGGTCAGGGTCTCGGTCAGGTCATAGGCAAGGCTGCCGAAAACCGCGAGCGAGTCTGTATTCTGGGTCTGGAAGGCCGTGCCGTTCTCGGCGCCGCCGGCGAGCGTATTGTAGCTGCGCGAGCTGATGTCGATCTCTTCGTTGAACGCGTAGAGGCCGGCGGTCCAGCGCAGGTCTGCGTCTTCGCCGTTCGAGAGGCGAAGCTCGTGCGTGATCTGCTGATGGTCGTCGATGCCGTCTGCGGACTCGGCCGGGAACGGGATGAAGCCCGGCGTGGAGCCTGTGGGCAGGAAGGCCGCGCCGGCGCCGCCGTCCACATCGCCGCGCGAGAAGGTCTCGACGGTTTCGTAGCCGAACAGGTAGGTCAGCGTCGCGGCGGAGAGTTCCCAATCGGCGCGCGAGGTGAAGCCGAGGGCGTCGGTCTCGAGGGTCGCATCGGCCTGGGCGTCGGCGAAGTTCTTTTCGCGGTCAAAGCCCGGGCGCGGGCCGGCGGAGCCGGTCTGGAAGGCGTTGGCCTGGAAGCTGACCTGGCCGCCATCGAGCGTGCGGCCGTGCAGGTTGCCGAGCCAGGTGAGGTTGTCGGTGACTTCGACCTTGGCCTGGGCGCGCCAGGCGAGGTCTTCGTAACCGCCAGCATCGGCGCCGCCGGTCGGCAGGGCGGTTTCGATATAGTCGTCACGGCGCTGGAATACGCCGGAGAGGCGCAGGGAGACCTTGTCGGAGACCGGGCCGCCGACAGCGCCTTCAACGTTGGTGGTGCCGAACGTGCCGTAGGAGGCGCGGGCATAGGCGTCGAGTTCGTCGCCGGGTTTGACGCTTTCGAATTTCAGGGCGCCGGCCGGGGTGTTGCGGCCGAACAGCGTGCCTTGCGGGCCGCGCAGGACTTCGACGCGTGCGGTGTCGAAGACGGGGAAGCCTTTGAGGACCGGGTTCTCGTAGACGATCTCGTCATAGATGAAGGAGACGGGCTGGGAGGCGTTGAAGTCGAAATCCGTGTTGCCGAGGCCGCGGATATAGGGGCGCGGAAAGATGCGGCCGAAGGAGGTTTCGATGATCAGGCTGGGCACGCGGGCGGTGAGGAACTGGATGTCTTCGCCGGCCTGGCCGTAGGTGGCGAGCGCGGTTTCATCGAGCGAGGTGAGGGAAACCGGGACGTCCTTGATGTTCTCTTCGCGCTTGGTGGCGGTGACCGTCACAGAGGTCAGCTTCAGCGCATCGTCCTGAGACGGAGCTTCCTGGGCGAGGGCGAAAGGGGCGATCAAGGCGATGGCGCAAGAAGACGCCATGGCAGCGCGCCAGGTATGTGTAGGTTTCATGTATGAGTCTCCAGGCTGGCTTGGAAGCGCATGGGCGCCCGGGTTCCAAGAATATCCGTGACGGAAAATTCTCAAGGGGATGACAGGATCGTGAAGGCGATTTTGCCGCCGCTGCGTGTTTCCGGTCACGCTCGCGCGTCAGGCGAGTAGGCCTGCGTCAGGCCACCCGGTTGCCGCCGCCGAAGGGGAGGCGGAAGATGTTGCGCAGCCATTGGCGGAAGCGCCACTCTGCGCGCAGCCTGGCGTTCGACGGCAGGTCGAGCTCGTGGCGGGGGACGAGCATGTCGTTCATGCGCGGCTGGTAGCGGCGGATGAGGTCTTCCTCGATGCGGGCGCGGTCGGCAGCGGTGCGCACGACGAGCACGTGGCGCTCGGTGGCGCCCCGTTTCCACCAGGCTTCCCACCAGCGCTCGTGGCCATAGAGGCGCGAGCGGAAGTCGGTCGCCTTGCCAATATAGAGGGGGAAGAGGACGAAGCCGAAACGGCGGCGGACGAAGATGTAGATGCCGCTGCCTTCGGGGATGCCCTTGCGGGTCAGCGTGATCTTGAAGCGGTAGCGTTGGCCGGTTTCGCCGCGCCAGACATGCCAGCCGAAAATGAACCAGTCGAACAGAAACATGTCACCCACCCCACCTTGCCCGCGACAGTGCGGAGCGCGGGGAGAATCGGCGATGTCCGGTTAATGGCGCCTTAACCGGCCGGTCAGGCGGGCATCATGTGGACGTAGACTTCGTTGAGGGTGATCTTGCCATCCTGGACGAGGCAGAGGTCGAAGCCGCGCATGCTGGCGTCCGTGCCGGTCTCGCCGATGGCGCAGTACCAGCGGCCGCAGAAGCCGCCAGGGATCGGCCAGGTCTCGTCGGGCGTGTAGATCATCTTGGGGGTCGAAGCGAAGAGGCCTTCGAGGTAGGGGCGCAGCTGGGCATGGCCGGTGAGGCCGGCGGCAGTCTGGCTGTCCTTGTAGACGGTGTTCGCGGAATAGAAGCCGAGGAGCTTGTCCACATCCTTGGCGCTCCAGGCGGCGAGCCAGGCGGCGTTGAAGGTTTCGATGTCGACGCTCATGCAGGGGCGAGCCCCAGGACGCGGGCGCGGTGGGCCTCGGTGAAGATTTCGGCGGGCGCGTTTTCCGGGCCGGCCATGATGGCGACGCCGTGCATTCCAAGCGTCGGGTCAGCGGCCTTGCGTTCATGGTATTGGCGGCGGCGTTCGCGGGCTTCGGGGCCGAATTCCATATCGAGCGAGGCTTGCAGCTGTCCGGCAAAGCGCAGGCGGCGCATGCGCTCGGCGCGTTCCTCTGCATACGGAGCGAAGTCGGGGGCCTCGCCGGCGGGGGTTTCCTTCAAAATGTCGGAGACCATGCGCACGTCGCGGTAAGTGATCGAGAGGCCGAGGCCGTTGATCGGGTCGTTCCAGCCGGCGGCGTCGCCGATGAGGACGCAGCCTTGCGCGAAGGGTTCATCCGTCCAGCTGTCATTGTTGAAATAGGAGAAGAGCGGGCCCGCGGGCGTGCCTTCGGCGAGGGCGGCGTTCTGGGGCGCGCAGGCCATGCGGAAAGCGTCGAGGAAGCGCTGGGCGCCGCCTTCGCCGTGGAAGCGGCCCTTCTCCTCGAGCGCGTAGCCGCCATAGACGCGGACGCGGCCATTGCCTTGCGGGAAGGTGAGGAAGCCGAAATTGCCTTCGGTGCCGATGGTCTGGCGTCTGGGGTTTACGTCCGGCACGTTCTCGACGAGGAGGCCGGCGAACCAGTGGTGGGGTTTGTCCTGGTGCAGGGGGATGGAGGCGGCGGCACGCACTTCGGACTGGCGGCCTTCGGCGCCGACGACGATGTGGGCGCGGGCGGTGCGCGTCTCGCCATTGTGGAAGAAGGTGACCGACGGCGCGTTGCCGAGCGTGATGATGTCGATCGTCACGGGACGGAGGGTTTCGGCACCGGCGGCGGTGGCGGCGTCATACAGCGTCTGGCAATGGTGCGGGTGGCCGAGGCAGAGGGGGCCGGGCACATCGGCGGCGAAGATGCCGAGGGGGAGCGGGGCGGCTTCGCAGTCGGCCGGGGCGAGGCTTTCGTCATAGGTGACGTGGTCGGTGATGTGGTGGCCGCCGGCGGACATCAGGAGGTCGTAGAGGCCGAGGCGCCTGGTTTCGGTGACGCCCCACGGGGCGATCCATTCGCCGCGCACGCGGTCTTCGTAATGTTCGGATTTTTCCAGCAGCAGAACCTTGCGGCCGGCGCGGGCCATGACGGCGGCGAGCGCGCTGCCGCCGATGCCGCCGCCGACGATGATCAGATCGTAAGTCATGGGCGTAGTCCTCCGCGTAGAATGGTAACCCCGGACTGCGCGCGCGCAAAGCCTGACGTGGGGGCGGGGTCAGCCTTCCAGCAGGACGCGGACGGGGGCGAAGCTGCGCCGGTGGAGGGTGCAGGGGCCGAGGCGGGCGAGGGCCTGCGCATGGGCGGCGGTGCCATAGCCCTTGTGCTGGCTGAAGCCGTAGCCGGGGTGCTGGGCGCAGAAGGCTTTCATCTGGGCGTCGCGGTGGGTTTTCGCGAGGATCGAGGCGGCTGAGATGGCGGGCTCGGTGAGGTCGCCCTTGATGATGGCTGTGGCGGGGGCGGGCAGGTTTTTCGGCAGGGCGTTGCCGTCGATCAGGATATGGGCCGGGGCGCGGGCGAGGGCGGCGACGGCGCGCGTCATGGCGAGGAAGGTGGCCTCGCGGATGTTGAGGCGGTCGATCTCCTCAGGGCTCGCCTCGGCGACAGCCCAGGCCAGGGCATGGGCGCGGATTTCGGGGGCGAGGCGGTCGCGGGCGCCTTCGGAGAGCTTCTTGGAATCGGTGAGGCCGGGGATGGGGCGCTGCGGATCGAGGATCACGGCGGCCGCGGTGACTGGCCCGGCCCAGGGGCCCCGGCCGGCTTCATCGACGCCGCAGGTGAAGATCCGGTGCTGCATCCGGCATGGTTAGCAGGGAATCGCAACGCTTGGCCAGTGACTACCCCGGTTGAACTGGTCCGGGAAATGTCAGGGTCAGGACTAAGGGTTTCTCAATCAGGATTTGATAGGCTGCCCAGCAGAGAACGGACCGTTAGGACAGACGACATGAACGTGTATCATTGCATGGTGGAGCTGAAGAGCGGCGACCGGGCGCTGCAGTTCGCGGCGGCCGCGGACGCCTGGCTCGGACACCTGAAATCCGAAAACATCATCACCGACTGGCGCTTGCTGCGCCGCAAGTTCGGCCTGGCCTCAGGACAGCATACGGACTTCCTGATCGAGATCGAAGTCGAGAGCATGAGCGCGCTGGAAAAGGCGTTCAGCGAGCTGTCGAAAATGGATGACGAGCACACCCGCCGCTATGAATTCATGCACAGCCTGATCGGGTCACTGAATGTCGGGCTTTACCGTCCTTACCCGGATCCGGCACAACGCGAGCGCATCGCTCTGGTTTGATCCGGCAGCCGGTTGACGCCGGCGTGATGCGAATTTAAACCGCGCGCATGTTCACGCGGAAAACCTGCCAGCAGACCCAACGGACGCTCCGGATAACGGCGCGCGCGTTGGTGTGTGGCTGGCCTCGGACCTGAACGGTTCCCGCGCTGAGCTGACTTCAAACCCCGCCCGAGAGGCGGGGTTTTTGTTTCTGGCCCCCGTCTCTCAAAACCTGAGGAGACTGACATGAATTTCGAGACGGACGACGAGATCGAGGCGGCGGCGCGCGCGATGATAGCGTGCACCTTGCCGAAAGAGCGCTGGACGCATGCGGCGCATTTTGCGGCGGCGCTGTGGTTGCTGCGGGATCGCGGCGAGGCGGCGTATGCCGAGATGCCGGGGTTGATCCGGCGGTATAACGAGTCCGTAGGCGGACGGAATACCGACACCGAAGGCTATCACGAGACGATCACGCAGGCGTCGCTGCGCATGGCGGCGCGGGCGCTGGCAGAAGCCGAGGGCGCGCCGCTGAGCGCGGTGCTCGCGGGCATGATGAACGGTCCCTGCGGCCGATCCGGCTGGATATTCGACTACTGGACCAAGGAGCGGTTGATGTCGCCGGAGGCGCGGCGGGAGTGGGTTGCGCCGGACTTGCAGCCCTTGCCGGTCTAGCGCAGGGGCTGTGCGGCAACGCGGGTCCAGTGCATGATCCAGTTCTCGGCCCAGGTGGCGCCGCTGTCTTCGGAGGCCATCTGGCGCCAGCGGCAGGAGGTGGGCGTGATCTCGTCCCAGATGCCGCGGTAGATGAAGGTTTTTCCGTCCACGGTTTCGGCCGCGTCGAAGATGCCGGCGCCGTTCGCGAAGCCGCCGGGCGTGCCGGGGCCGGTGAGGACGCCGGATTTGACGTTCATCCAGAGATCGTTCCAGACCTTCTTGTCTTGATCGAGCAGGCGCAGGCCCATTCCCGCGAAGTCACGCGCCGGGATGCGCAATTCCTCGACGCTTCCGATGCCGCCGAGGATCGTCCAGCAGGAGGCTTCGCCTTCGAACGTGTCCCAATCTCCGGGCGCCTTGAGGCGCTGATGGGCGATTTTCCATTCACCTTGCAGGAAGTCGAACTCGCCGGGGCGGCCTTCGGGAATGTTCGTCATCGGAGGGGTTCCTTCTGGGATGTGGGCGCAGGCCGCAGAGGCGAGGCTGGCGAAGAGGAGCGCGAGGGCTTCGCGGCGATTGAGGCTCATGGGGCGGTTGCGGGCCGAAAGGCAGCCACCAGCGCGAAGGCGAGCGCCGGGAGTCCGGCGAGATCAGCCCACGCGATGGTGCGCAGGCGCGGCGGCTGGCCACTGGTGAAATAGATCCACAGGAAGCTCAGCATGCTGATGGCTGCGACCAAAGCCGCAGCGCGGCGCGGCTGTGGATCGACCGCCGCCCAGATGCAGATAATCAGCACCGCCGCAAACAGGGCTGCACGGTGCTGCAGGAGGGCAAAGGCCGGGTCGCCGGGCTGGACGCCGTAGAGCGCCGTTAGCACGTCCGGACGGAGGGACGCGGCGGCCGGCATCAGATGCAGCAGGGCGAGAAAGAGGAACGAGAGGACGGTAAGAATGGCCCACATGCAGGGAACTCCGGATTGCGCCTCACGGGCATACACGGCATAAACTGACATCGAATGTCAGGTATTAGGGGCGTCCCGAAAAAATGCAGGCGAGCCGGCTTCTGTCGATCCTGATGATCCTGCAGCTGCGCGGGCGGGTGAGCGCTGAGGCGCTGGCGGAGGAATTTGAGGTTTCGGTGCGCACGATCTACCGCGACATCGACCAGCTGAGCGCGGCCGGCGTGCCGGTATATGGCGAGCGGGGACGCAGCGGTGGATTCCAGCTGACAGGCGGCTACCGCACCCAGCTGACCGGGATGACGCCGGCGCAGGCGGATGCGCTGATGCTGGCGGGTGCCGGGTCGGCGGCCACGGCGCTCGGACTCGGCGGCGACCTCGCCGAAGCGCGGCTGAAACTGATGGCGAGCCTGCCGCCGGACGCGGCTGCGCGGGCCGAGCGGACCGCCTCGCGGTTTCATCTAGATACGGAGAACTGGTACGCTGCTGATGGGGCGGCGCGCTGGCTGGGGCCGCTCGCCGGGGCGGTCTGGCAGGAGCGGCGTATCGAGGTCGCGTATCGCAGCTGGAAGGCGGCGGTGGCGCGCCGGCTCGATCCGCTTGGCCTCGTGCTCAAGGCGGGGACCTGGTATCTCGTAGCGCGGGACGGACGGTCGATCCGGACCTACCGGGTGATGAACATCGACGCGCTGGAGGTGACGCAAGCCTCGTTCCGGCGGCCGGCGAACTTCAATCTGGCGCGCTACTGGGCGAAGTCTGCCAGGGCGTTCGAGGCGAGCCTTGTGACCGAGATTGCAGAGGTCGCGCTGTCGTCGCTGGGGCTCACCTGGCTGCGCGATATCAATCCGCGGGCGGCGGCGGCGTTCGAAGCGGGGTGCACGGACTTTGCCCGGCCCGGCTGGCAGCGGGCGCGCATTCCGGTCGAGGTCTCGCGCTTTGCGCGGCTGCAATGGTTGGCGCTGGGCAGTGAGGCCGAAGTGCTGTCCCCGGCAGGCTTGCGGCGGGCCATTGCGGAGGAGGCCGACGCGGTGCGCACGCGGCTTCGCGCGACGTGACCTCTGGCCTTTCGGCGCCCGCTCCGCCAGCATGGAAAAAACGGAGGAGACGGACATGGATTTCGGGCTGAAGGACAAGGTGATCTTCATTGCGGGCGCGAGCCGGGGGATTGGCTATGGCATCGCGGAGAGCCTGCTGGGCGAGGGCGCGAAGGTGGCGCTGACGGCGCGCGGGGCGGACGCGCTGGCGGAGACGAAGGCGGAATTTGCGAAGCGCTTCGGCGCGGACAAGGTGTGGAGCTTTGCGGGGGACCTGACGCAGACGGCGCCGATCGAGGAGGCGCTGGCGAAATGCGAGGCGGAGTTCGGGCCGATCACCGGGGCGGTGGCGAATGTGGGCCTGTCGCCCTCGCCGCTGGGCCTCGAGGTGAGCGATGACGAATGGCAGGCGGGGCTGGACCAGAACCTGAACTCGGCGTTTCGCTTGGCGCGCGGGGCGATCCCGCGCATGGCGAAGAATGGCGGCGGGAGTTTCCTGTTCATCAGCTCGATTGCCGGGCTGGGGGCTTTGGGGACGCCGCTCGACTATGGTGCAACCAAGGCGGCGGTGAACCATCTCTCGACGAGCGTCGCGCGGTTTGCGTTCGATACGAAGGTGCGTGTCAACACGATTGCGCCGGGCAACATCATCTTTGCCGGGAACAATTGGGAGAAGCAATCAACCGGTCCGCGCGCCGAAAACTGGTGGCGCTGGATCAAGCGCGAAGTGCCGATGAAGCGGTTCGGCACGCCGCAGGAGATCGGCGATACGGCGGCGTTCCTGCTGTCGGAGCGGGCGAGCTTCATCAATGGCGCGGTGATTGCGGTGGACGGCGGGCAAACGCGGTAGCACCTGTTCCGCTCATCCCCGCCTTTGCGGGGGTGAGCGGGTCAGGTTATTGTACGTAGGCGGAGAGAAGGTCCCGGGTCACTCGCTACGCGCTGCCCGGGATGACAGATTCTATTGAAGCCCGGCGCCGACGACCGGCTTTGCGGTGAGCTTGTCCTTGGCGGGGCCGAAGCAGGTGCCGCGCTTGATGGTGATCTTCGAGGGGAAGGTCGGCTTGGCGAACTTGATCTCGATCAGACCCCAGCGGCTCCAGGTATTGCCTTCGGCGTCGACGAGGCCGGCCGGGCAGGCGGCGCCCGCATCGGCAGCTTCGACCCAGTAGCCCTGATACGAGGTGCGGCCTTCATAGACGCCGGCGAGGCCGGGCACGAAGATCCAGCCGCTTTCGAGGCCCTGTTCCGCCTTGTAGGACAGCACGGCCATCTGGCCGCTGTCGCGATCATAGACGATCTGGTTGCCGCTCGGCAGGGCCCAGACTTCGTCGGCGAGGGCGGCGAGCGGGGTGGCGGCGAGGGCGAGGGCGGCGGCAAGGGTGCGGAACATGAATCAGGTCTCCTGCTGGAAAGCGCCAGCTAAACAGCGCGCGTGAAAATTGATAGCCGGTATTGGATGCCTCAGACGACCCGTCCCTTGAGGCTGGCGAGCCAGGGAACGAGGGTGGCGTTGACCTCGGCGGGGCGTTCCTGCTGGGTCCAGTGGCCGCAGCCGGGCAGGACGACCGCGGTTTCGAGGTGGGGCACGGCGGGGCGCATCTTGCCGATGGGGTCTGTCACCATGCCGAAGCCGTTGAAGGCGGGATCCTTGTCGCCGGCGATGAAACAGGCGGGCTGGGAAATCGTCCGTTCGCGGAAGGGGGAGAGGAACTCGAAGTCGCGCGTGTGGTTGCGGTAGCGGCTGATTGGCCCGAACAGGCCGGAGCGTCTGAATTCCGCTTCGTAGTAGGAAAGATCGGCGTCGGTCATCCAGTAAGGCATGACGTCCGGCACGGTCAGCGTGTCCATCAGCGTCGCGCTGGAGGGCAGGCCCATCTTCCAGTCGCCGTCCTTCGCGTCGCCGGAAATCGAATAGTAGAAGCCTTTCAGGAAGCGGATGAGGTCCGCTTCGAGGGCGGCTTCTGCGCGGCCGGGGGTGCGGAAATAGGACTGGTAGAAGAAGCGGTCGCGCTCGTCGAAGACGCGCTTGATCACGTCGTCAAAGGAGAATTCCGGGGCGCCGAAGAAGGGGACCGAGAGGGCGGCGACGGCGGCAATGCGGTCCGGGTGGAGGAGGGCGGTGTTCCAGACCTGCGGGGCGCCCCAGTCATGCCCGATGAGGGTGAAGGGCTGGCCGGGGGAGAGCACGGCGCCGACGCCGAGGATGTCGGCGATCAGCGCTTCCATGCGGTAGTCGGCGACCTCGGGCAGGCGCGTGCTGCCGCCATAGCCGCGCACGTCCATCGCGGCGGCCGTAAATCCCGCAGCGGCGATGGGGCCGATCTGGTGGCGCCAGGAATACCAGCTCTCCGGGAAGCCGTGGACCATCAGCACGAGGGGGCCAGTGCCTTCAATCGCCAAACGAATCTGCGCGGCACCGGCGTCTACGGTGCGGAATTCTGGCCGGATATCTGGCATGGGTCCCTCCCGAGGATGGCCGGATGCTGCGGCAGGGCAGGCCCGCGCGCAAGACGCTCCCGAAGGGAAAGCCTTGCTCAAAATCGCGGCGCAGGGTTCACTCGGCGCCAACGGATCCAACCACAAAGGCGACTCCCATGGCCGAACTTCTAGCCTCCCCAGCGTTCTGGGGATCCCTCGCCACGCTGACCTTCCTTGAGGTCGTGCTGGGGATCGACAACCTGCTGTTCATTTCGATCGCCACCGGCAAGCTGGAGGGCGCGGAACGCAAGCGCGCCAGCCGCATCGGCATCTGGGGCGCGATGGGCCTGCGCATCATCATGCTGTCGCTGATCTTCGTCATCATCGGGCTGGACAAGGAGGCGCTGTTCCATCTGCCGCACGAACTGGCGATGTTCGTGTCGGGCGGCGATGCGGAGGCGGCGCACCATTTCGAAGAGATCACGATCAAGGACCTGATCCTGCTCGGCGGCGGGTTGTTCCTGCTCTGGAAGGGGACGCAGGAGATTCACGCTTCGGTCGAGGGCACGCACCACGAGGAGACGAACGCGAAATCGAACTTTACGAGCGTCATCGTGCAACTGTTCGTGATCAACATCGTGTTCTCTCTGGACTCCGTAATCACGGCGATCGGGATGACGGACATCCTGGCGGTGATGGTGGCGGCGGTGGTGCTGTCGACGTTCGTGATGGCGGTCGCGGCCGATCCGCTGTCGAAGTTCATTGCGGAGCATCCGACGACGAAGATGCTGGCGCTGGCCTTCATCCTGCTGGTCGGCGTGGCGCTGGTGGCGGACGGGCTCGGCTTCCACATTCCGCGCGGCTATCTCTACTTCGCGATTGCCTTCTCGCTGGGCGTGGAACTCTTGAACATCCAGACGCGGACGAAGGCGGAAGGGAAGGCGAAGGTGCATTGAGGCACCTTTGAACCCTTCTCCCTTGGGAGAGGGGTCATGCAATTCGGGAGGAACAAAAAAATGACGGCCCACCATATCAAGCTGGAAAAGACGGCAGACGGCATTGCCATTCTCACCATCGACCGCGCGGAGAAGCGCAATGCGATGACCTATGCGATGCTGTTCGCGTTCATCGAGAAGGTGCGCGAAGTGTCGGTGGACGACAGTGTCCGTGTGCTGATCGTGACCGGATCGGGCGGAGCGTTTTGCGCGGGCACTGACCTTGCGGATCTCTCGACCATTCCGGGCGAGACGCGCGGGGTGCGCGGCGAAGCGCATGAGGGCGATGTCTGGTGGCCGCTGGTGGCGTGTCCGAAGCCGGTGATCGGCGCGATCGACGGCTACGCAGTCGGCATGGGGGCGGAGTTTTCCAGCCAGTGCGATGTGCGCATTGTGACGAACCGGGCGCGGTTTGCCTGGAACTTTGCGCACCGGGGCCTGGTGCCGGACACAGGCGCGGGCAGCTGGATATTGCCGCGCCTGATCGGGCATTCGAGGGCGCTGCGTCTCCTCTATTCCGGCGGCTTCCTCGAGGCGGCGGAGGCGAAGGAGATCGGCTATGCCAACGAGGTCGTGGCGCCGGAAGCGCTGATGGACGCGGCGCTGGCCGAGGCGCGGCGGTACCTGAATTCTTCGCCCTTCTCGATCCGCCACATGAAGGCGCTGGTCTATGAAGGCCTCGCGCGCGAATTGCCGGAGCACATGAAGGCGCACGTGACCGCGCTGTCGGCCTGTTTCAAGTCGGCCGACCACAAGGAGGGCGTGGCGTCCTTCCTCGAGAAACGGCCAGCCAAGTTTACGGGGGCCTGACAAGGCAAATCAACGAAGGAGCCCAACATGACCAAGCCTCCCGTTGCCGGACAGGGAACACCGGCCGCTCCCTGGCAGCTGAAGACGCCGCCGCTGACATCGGACTTCACGATGCACCGCGACGTTCGGGACGGAAAGGACGTGCTGGTCTGCACCGTGGGCAAGACGGTCCTCCTCTATGACGCCCGCTGCCTGCAGGACCTGCAGGCGATGCTGAAGGCGCATGGGGACTGGATGGAGCTGGGTTCGGCTGACGAGCAGAAAGACGCCAAGGACGGCACCGTGGAAGCGTGGGGCCGTTCACCGTCCAATCCCGTCGGCGGTTGGTACGGACTGAAGAAGGGATTGCGGGGGCGGTTCGGGATGTACGTGCCGCCGCTGATGGAGGCGCTGGGGCTTGCGGAAGTGGAACACAACGCGCGGGGCAACCGCATGCGCGCGCTGTGATTTCATCCTCCGTGCCGGCGTTCCGGTTTGACGCGAGGCTCGCGCCGGGCTTCAAACGGTTAAGCTGCCGGAGACCCTGTAATGAGCGAAGATCTTGTGGTGATCCCGCTGCCGCTTGAAACCGGCGGGGTGACGTATGCGGTGGCCCTGCTCGTCGAGGTCGGCGGCGAGCCGTTCGCGGAGGCGATCCATGCCGTGCCCGGCACGACATTCGCGCCGCCGCGCCGGATATCGCTGTCGCGATATGCGCTCGCCCGGATCCGCCCCGGCAACATGGAGCGGCCAGACCTCTATCTCTATGAAGGCATGATCCTGCCGCGTCCGCGCGAGGGACATAACTGAACTCGCGCGGCCGCGCCGGATCAGCCCATCACGAAGGCGTTCAGCTTGTTGCCGTCGGGGTCGCGGAAGTAGCCCGCGTAGAACGTGTCGCCGCGCGGTCCGGGCGGGCCTTCATCGGTCGCGCCCAGGCTGAGGGCGAGATGATAGATGCGGTCCACCTGCGCCTTGTCCTTCGCCTGCAGCGCCACCATCACGCCATTGCCGACGCTCATTGCGTTGCCGTCATAGGGATAGCCCACACCAATGCCCGCGCCGCCCTCCGGCGTGCCCCAGGCAATGAAGTTGTCCATCGTGAACATGCGCGAAGTGCCCAGCTCGGCCGCGATCGCATCATAGAATTTCGAAGCGCGCGCAAGGTCGCGCGTGCCCAGGGTGACATAGCCGATCATTGATTTTCTCCCTCCAGTGAGACGCGAACAAAAGCAGAACTTTTCGCGCTTGTCGAGTCCGCTGCGAGGCGGGGATTTGACAGTCCCGTGCAGTCCCGGCTTGGTGATCCCGCAAAGTTCATGGAGCGCCAGATGACCCTTCCCAATGCCTATGCCATTCGCATGCACCAGACCGGCGGGCCGGAGGTGTTGCAGGTGGAGACAGCGCCGCCGCGCGCGCCGGGGCCGGGCGAGGTGCTGGTGCGCCAGACCGCGGTGGGGGTGAACTTCATCGACACCTATCACCGGACGGGCCTCTACAAGATGCCGCTGCCATTTGTTCCGGGGTCGGAAGGTGCGGGCGTGATCGAGGAGGTCGGCGAGGGCGTGCTGCACGTGGAGCCGGGCGACCGGGTCGCTTATACCGGGCGCGGCACCTATGCGACGCACTATACCGGGCCTGCGGCGGGCGTCGTGCCGCTGCCCGCCGGGATCAGCGACGAGGAGGCCGCTGCGATCCTGCTGAAGGGCATGACGGCCTGGATGCTTCTGGAGGAAATCCGGCCGCTGCAGAAAGGCGAGACGGCGCTGGTCTGGGCGCCGGTCGGCGGGGTCGGCTCGCTGCTGACGCCCTGGGCGAAACATCTCGGCGCGCGGGTGATCGCGGTCACATCCAGCGCGGCGAAGGCGGAGCGCGCGAAAGCGCTCGGCGCGGACGAGGTGGTGGTCGGTTATGACGACGTGGCCAAACAGGTCCGTGCCCTGACGAATGGCAAGGGCGTCGATGTGGTGCATGACAGCGTCGGCAAGATCTCGGCGGAGGCCTCGCTCGCGAGCCTGCGGCCGCGCGGCTGGTTCATCACCTATGGCAACGCATCCGGCGCGGCCGATCCGATCCCGCCGGGGCGGCTGGCTGCCGGCGGCTCGCTGGTGATGACGCGGCCGACACTGTTCAATTTCACCGACACGCCGGAATCACTGGCGCGGGCGTCGAAGCGGCTCTTCAGCCTGATCGAGAAGGGTGTGTTGAGCGCCGATATCGGCCAGCGCTTTGCGCTGAAGGACGCCGCCGAGGCGCACCGCGCGCTGGAAAGCGGCGCGACGACCGGGGCGACCTTGCTGGTGCCCTGACGGATTTCCATGATTGCGCCGCAATCCGAGAAGAATCTTCAGCCACAAACGGGGAGACGAACATGAAAGCTTTGGCAGGGGTGATACTGGCTCTGGGTCTCGGCGCGTGCGCGCACGGGATGGCGGGGCCGAAGACGGTGACCGAGCTGCACCAGCAGCATGTCTGGCAGCACGAGCCCGGCGCCGACCTCATGGCTGCGATGGAGACCGGGTTCAGCCGCATCGCGCACCGCGAAGGCCGGGCGGCCACGCTCGCCCAGCTGGCCGAGGCGGGCTATGAATGCACCTACGGCGAAGCGCACGAAGACTATCCGGAGCCGATGGCGGTCTGCACGCGCAGCTTCGCCTCGCGCGCCTGCCAATTCGATTGGGAAGTCTCGCTGACGAGCGATCCGCAGAAGCCGGACAGCGTGGACTCCGCCGAGGCCGGTTTCCGGCGTGACTGCGTCGGCCTTGCGGACGATTTCCCGGAGCCGATGAAGTCTGCCATCGACGACCAGCTGGCCCCGCCGCCGCCCTTGCCGGGCACGGCAAACTGACGCAGTTGCCGGCTTGGCCAGCAGCTTACAGCGGGAGGGGCGGGGGCGGGGAATGGCGCTGAGAATTGCCAACCGGGACGCGCGGTGGCTGTGGCTGGACGCGCAGGGACTGTCGGCGCCGCCGACGGGGCCGGTGGATTTGCCCGGGACGATCCGCAAGCTCGGCTTCGTGCAGCTCGACACGATTCGCGTGGTGGCGCGTGCGCACGACCATATCCTGTGGAGCCGCAACCAGAACTACCGCGAACCGATGCTGCACACGTGTCTCGCGCGGGACCGGCACGTCTTCGAGCATTTCACGCATGATGCCTCGCTGATCCCGATCGACTTCTATCCGATGTGGCGGCGCCAGTTCCGCCGGATGGAGGAGAAGGTTCGCGGCTGGGAATGGCACCGGGGCATGCTGGACGAGGACGGGCGCGCCGCCATCCGTGCACGGATCGAAGCGGAAGGCCCGCTCAGCACCAAGGTGTTCGACACCAAGATCGTGGGTAAGCGCGAGATGTGGCGCCGGCCGCCGCACAAGCTGGCGCTGGATTACATGTGGTATGCCGGGGAGCTGTCGACCTCGCACCGCGACGGCTTCACCAAGTTCTACGATCTGACCGAGCGCGTGATTCCGGATCATCACCGCGCGGCCGAGCACACCGACGCGGCGCAGGTCGACTGGCTGTGCCGCGAGGCGCTGGCTCGGCTCGCGTTCGGCACCGAGGGCGACATCCAGCGCTTCTGGGCCGCGGCGGATCTGGGCGAAGTGAAAGCCTGGACAGCGGCGAAGGCGCGAAAGCTGGTGCCGGTGGAGATCGAGTCGGCGCGCGGCGAGTGGAGCGGAGCGCTGGCGCTGCCGGATATCGAGACGCGCCTGGCCTCGGTCTCGGCGCCGGCGCCGCGGCTGCGCATCCTCAACCCGTTCGACCCGGTCATCCGCGACCGGAACCGCCTGACGCGCCTGTTCGGCTTTGATTACCGGATCGAGATTTTCGTGCCGGAGGCCAAGCGTCAATGGGGCTATTACGTCTACCCGCTGCTGGAAGGGGACCGGTTCGTCGGGCGCATCGAAGTGAAATCCGACCGAGAGGCCGGCGAGATCAGCGTGCACCAGCTGTGGCCGGAGCCGGGCGTGAAGTGGACCGAGGCGCGGCAGGCCAAGCTGGAGGCGGAGCTGGGACGGCTGGCGCGGCTTGTTGGCGCGGATGAGGTCGTCTGGCGCACGGATGTGAGGCGCTGAGCGCCGCAGCGGGCGATCATTTGCCGGGGCGCTTCGTTCTGGGCCTCAGCGGCCCCATATAGGCCAGGCAAGTCAGATCGCAGGGCGCCCGTTCATGTTCACATCCGGAAACCTGCTCGTGCTGGCGCTGTTCGTGCTCGCCAATCTCGCCGCCGCCTCCAGCGGGGCGGTGTTCCGGCCGGGCGCCTGGTATGCGGCGCTGTCCAAGCCGCCCTGGACGCCGCCGAACTGGGCCTTTCCGGTCGTCTGGTCGGCGCTGTTCGTGCTGAACGCGGTGGCGGGCTGGCTGGTCTGGCTGACCGGCGGGGCGGAGGCCACGGGCGCGCTGGTGCTCTATGGCGTCAGCCTCGTGATCAATGCCAGCTGGTCGGGCGTCTTCTTCGGCCTGCGCCGGATGGGGCTGGGTTTTGTGATCGTCGTGACGCTCTGGCTGTCGATCGCGGCGGTGATGGCCGCGTTTGCGCCGATCAATGCCCTCGCGGCGGGGATGCTGGCGCCGTACCTGACCTGGGTGACCATCGCCTCGGCGCTCAACCTGCGCGTCTGGCAGCTCAATCCTGCGGCGCGCGCGCCTGCCTGACTGGCATCACTTCGAATAGGTGAGGCGCTGGGCGGCCGCTTCGGCGTCCCAATAGGCTTCCTGCAGGTCAACGCTCCAATAGCGCACCGCGCTCAAGGGAATCGGTCTACCGGTCACGGCGCAGGTGACGAAACTCCCCGGCGTGAGGATGTCGTAATCATTGTCGCCATAGCGAAGGCGGGCTTCCCCGCCGGAATTTCCGGACCGTGTGAGCATGGCTTGGTCTATGCCTGAGACAACGCCGGAAGGAAAGACGTTCCGGCAAAAAGTTTCTGCTTTGTTCTCTGGAACAAATAGTGTACATAACGTCTCAGCATGGCAATCGGGGGCCTTGCCAAACCGGCCCCCATGGTAGACCTAAGGAGACGACCTATGAGCAAACCCGCACTCGCCCTCGTGCAGAAGGAAACCGGCGTGGACAAGCAAAAAGCCCTCGAAACGGCGCTCGGAAACATCGAGCGCTCCTTCGGCAAGGGCTCCGTGATGCGCCTTGGCGACAAGAAATCGATGGATATCGAGGCGGTGTCGACCGGCTCGCTTGGCCTCGACATCGCGCTGGGCATCGGCGGGCTTCCGAAAGGCCGGATCATCGAGATTTTCGGGCCGGAAAGCTCGGGCAAGACGACTTTGGCGCTGCATTGCGTCGCCGAAGCCCAGAAGAATGGCGGCGTATGCGCTTTCATCGACGCCGAGCATGCGCTTGACCCCGTCTATGCCGGTAAGCTGGGCGTCGATCTCGACGACCTTCTGATCTCGCAGCCCGATTCGGGCGAACAGGCGCTCGAGATTGCCGATACTCTGGTGCGTTCCGGCGCGGTGGACCTGCTGGTGATCGACTCAGTCGCGGCCCTGACGCCGCGCGCCGAACTTGAAGGCGAGATGGGCGACCAGCTCCCCGGCGCCCAGGCGCGCCTGATGAGCCAGGCCCTGCGCAAGCTGACGGGATCAATCTCCAAGTCGAAATGCATGGTGATCTTCAACAACCAGATCCGCATGAAGATCGGCGTGATGTTCGGCAACCCGGAGACGACGACCGGCGGCAACGCCTTGAAATTCTACGCCTCTGTCCGCCTCGATATCCGCCGCATCGGCCAGATCAAGGAACGTGAGGACGTGATCGGCAACCAGACCCGCGTCAAGGTCGTCAAGAACAAGGTCGCCCCGCCGTTCCGCCAGGTCGAGTTCGATATTCTTTATGGGGAAGGCATCTCCAAGACCGGCGAACTCGTCGATCTCGGCGTCAAGGCCAACGTCGTCGAGAAGTCGGGGTCCTGGTACTCCTACAATGGCGAACGGATCGGGCAGGGCCGTGAAAAGGCCCGGCAGTTCCTCAAGGACAACATTCCGGTCGCCAACGAGATCGAGGATGCAATCCGCCGCAATGCGGGCCTGCTCGCCGATGAACTGCTCGCCGCCGGCATGAACGCCGAGGACGAGGACGGAGCGCCGGACGCCGCCGAAGGTTGATCCCGGCGGGTCTGGCAGGGACATGAAATTGCGGTTTTCCACTTGCAACATGGGAAACCGCAAGCCTCCACGGTCTGCGCGGTAAATCCGCGCTGGACCGGTGTGGCAAGCTTCCGGTCTACCGATCTCCGGACTGGAAGAAGTCCCCTTTGCGGCGCGCCTTGTCTTGGCGTGCTGCAAAGGGGCCTTTATATCGCCTCTGTAATCCATCGCGCGCCTCGGCTAAGGCGGGCGCCGGAACGTTTGGTGATTGGCAAGGAACAGAGATGCAAGGCGTTAACGAGATCCGGGAGACGTTCCTCAGCTTTTTTGAGAAGAACGGCCATGCCCGCCGGCCATCGGCGCCGCTGGTGCCGCAGAATGACCCGACCCTGCTGTTCGTCAACGCAGGCATGGTGCCGTTCAAGAACATCTTCACCGGCGTGGAAGCCCCGTTTGCGCCGCGCGCCACGACGTCGCAGAAATGCGTACGCGCCGGCGGCAAGCACAATGACCTCGACAATGTCGGCTACACCGCGCGCCACCACACCTTCTTCGAAATGCTGGGGAATTTTTCTTTCGGCGATTACTTCAAGGACGACGCGATCCGCCTCGCCTGGGAACTGATCACCAAGGATTACGGGCTCGACCCGAAACGCCTTCTGGTCACCGTCTATGCCGAGGACGAGGAAGCCGCCTCGATCTGGAAAAAGGTCGCCGGCTTCGACGATTCGCGGATCATCCGGATCGCCACCAGCGACAATTTCTGGTCGATGGGCGATACCGGCCCGTGCGGCCCCTGTTCGGAAATCTTCTTCGATCATGGCGACAAGGTCGCCGGCGGCCCGCCGGGCAGCGCCGATCAGGACGGTGACCGCTTCATCGAGGTCTGGAACCTCGTGTTCATGCAGTTCGAGCAGCACGAAGGCGGCAAGCGCACCAGCCTGCCCAAGCCCTCGATCGATACCGGCATGGGCCTTGAGCGGATTGCGGCGGTCCTGCAGGGCCAGCACAACAACTATGACATCGACCTGTTCCGTACGCTGATCAATGCGGAAGAAGATGTGTACGGCCAGAAATCGGCCGGCGACAAGGCCGCCTCGTTCCGCGTCATCGCCGACCATCTGCGCACCTCGGCATTCCTCGTCGCGGACGGCGTGCTGCCGTCGAACGAAGGGCGCGGCTATGTGCTGCGCCGGATCATGCGGCGCGCCATGCGCCATGGCCACATGCTCGGCGCGCGCGAGCCGCTGATGCACAAGCTGGTGCCCGCGCTGGTCGCCGAAATGGGCAAGGCCTATCCGGAACTCGGCCGCGCGCAGGTCGCCATCGAAGCCGCGATCGAGCAGGAGGAGGCCCGCTTCCAGCGCACGCTGGGCAACGGCCTGTCGCTGCTCGACAAGGCGCTCGCCGAGCTGAAGCCCGGCGCGGCGCTGCCGGGCGATGTGGCGTTCAAACTGTCGGACACCTACGGCTTTCCGCTCGACCTGACGCAGGACATCCTGCGCGGCCGCGGGCTCGACGTCGACGTGGCCGGCTTCGAGGCGGCGCTCGATGTCCAGCGCGGCGCAAGCCGCGCCGCAGGCTTCACGTCCGGCGACCGCGCCACCGAGGAAATCTGGTTCGAGGCCCGCGCCAAGACCGGCGCGACGAAATTTGGCGGCTACGGCGCCACCTCCGGCGACGGCAAGCTGGTGGCGATCGCTGCCGGCGGGCTGCTCGCGCAGGACATGTCGGCCGGCGAGGCTGAACTGGTGTTCGACACGACGCCCTTCTACGCCGAATCCGGCGGCCAGGCGGGCGATCACGGCGAGATCGTCTTCGAAGGCGGCGCGCGCTTCATCGTACGCGACGTGCAGAAGCGCGCCGGGGATGTGCATGTGCATATCGGCGAACTGGTGTCCGGCACGGTGAAGCTTGGCGCGAAGGCGCAGCTGAAAGTCGACGCCGTGCGCCGCAAGCAGGTCATGGCGAACCATTCGGCGACCCACCTGATGCATGCCGCGCTGCGCAAGGTGCTCGGCGCGCATGTCACGCAGAAAGGCTCGCTCGTCGAAGCCGACAGGTTCCGGTTCGACTTCTCGCACGGCGCGCCGATGACGCCGGCCGAGATCGAAGCGGTCGAGGATGAAGTCAACGCGCAGATCCGGGCGAACATAGAGACCGGCATCAAGGTGACGAGCCCCGAGAAGGCGATCGAGGCCGGCGCGCTCGCGCTGTTCGGCGAGAAGTATGGCGAGGAAGTCCGTGTACTGTCGATGGGCGAGCCGGGCGATGGCGGGCGGTCCTATTCCGTCGAGCTGTGCGGCGGCACCCACGTGACCCGCACGGGCGACATCGCCGTGTTCGCGATCCTGTCGGAAGGCGGCGTTGCCGCCGGCGTGCGCCGCATCGAGGCGGCCACCGGCGCCGAGGCGCTGAGCTACCTGAAGGGCCGCGCGCAGATTGCGGCGGATGTCGCGAAAAGCCTGAAGGTTCCGCTGAAAGACCTGCCACGCCGCGTGGCGGCGCTGACCGACGAGCGCAAGTCGCTGGAGCGGGAACTCAACGATGCCAAGCGCAAGCTCGCGATGGGCGGCGGCGGCGGCGCCTCGGGCCCGGAAGTCATTAACGGCGTAAACCTGATCGCGCGGATCGCCGAAGGCGTCGGCAGCAAGGACCTGCGCCCGCTGGTCGAGGAGGCAAAGGCCAGCATCGGCTCGGGCGTCGTCGTGTTCGTCGGCATCGAAGGCGGCAAGGCGGGCATCGCGGTCGGCGTCACCAAGGATCTGGTGGGCACGCATTCCGCCGTGGATCTCGTCAAGGTCGCGGCCGCGGCCATGGGCGGCTCAGGCGGGGGCGGCCGGCCGGACATGGCGCAGGCCGGCGGCAGCGAGATCGACAAGGCGGATGACGCCCTTGAGGCGGTCCGCACGGCGCTGAAGGGCTGAGGCCGATTCTCGCGCCTGCGGACACGGCCTGGATGGGCTGGCCGAAAAAGGCGGCGAGGATTGCTTCGGATATTACTGAGGACAGAATCCGCCGGATTGCCTTGCCGAGGGGTTTTGTTGATGTGAAGGTCTGCGCC